>JAFAGC010000124.1 GCA_023423065.1 Pseudomonadota bacterium | reverse complement strand
CCCGGCCAATTCTGCTTCTTCCCGCGTGTCACGATCGACTACTCGTGGCACAGGTATTCGCCAGGTATTCGCCAGGTGTTCGCAGGCTGCATTGGTGGCCAGATCGGGCCGCCGCGCGCGTATACTCCGCTGAGTCGCGGCCGCGGTGCGGCCGTGGAGACTCACACGACGGAGACACGATGAACCGCTTCAAACTACTCCTGCTCGCCCTGGCCGCCACTCTCGCCGCGAGTACCGCGCGCGCGGAACAATTCAGCGTGCTGCTTTTCTCGAAGACGGCCGGATGGCATCACGAGTCGATCCTGGCGGGGGTGCCCGCGATCCGTGCGCTCGGCGAGTTGCACGACTTCAAGGTGTTCTGGACCGATGACGCGAATCGCGTGTTCAACGACAGGGAGCTCGCCAAGTACAAGGCCGTGATCTTCCTGTGCACCACCGGCGACGTGCTGAACGACCAGCAGCAGGCGGCGTTCGAGCGCTACATCAAGGCGGGCGGCGGATTCGTCGGCATACACAGCGCGTCGGACACCGAATACGACTGGCCGTGGTACACGAAGATGGTGGGACGCATGTTCCACATCCATCCCGCGGTTCAGACCGCGACGATCCAGGTGGAGAACCCGAACTTCCCGGGCATGGATCGCTTCGCGAAGCGCTTCCTGTTCACCGAGGAGTGGTACGAGTTCGACGCCTCCCGGTCGGACAAGCTGAGCTATCTACTCTCCGTCGACGAGAAGACCTACGCGCCGTACGCGAAGTGGGGCCCGAAGGAAGGCAAGGGCATGGGCAAGTTCCACCCGGTCGCGTGGTTCCAGGAATACGACGGCGGCCGCGCGTTCTACACGGCGCTCGGGCATCTGCCGGCGACCTTCAGCGACCAGAATTTCATGCACCACATCTACGGTGGCATTTACTGGGCCGCGACCGGCAAGGGATTCACCGCGGAGTAACGTCCGCGGCGGGCGGCCGGTGTCGCGCCTCAGCGCTCCACCGAATTCGCCTCCGTGACCGTGAGCGCCGTCATGTTGACGATGCGACGCACGGTGGTGGAGGGCGTGAGGATGTGCACCGGCGCCGCCGCGCCGAGCAGGATCGGGCCGACGGCCACGTTGTTGCCGGCCGCGGTCTTGAGCAGGTTGTAGCAGATGTTCGCCGCGTCGAGGCTCGGCATCACGAGCAGGTTCGCCGATCCGCTCAAGGTGCTGTCGGGCAGGATCTGCTTGCGGATGGTTTCGTCGAGCGCGCAGTCGCCGTGCATCTCGCCGTCGACTTCGAGCGAAGGATCCCGCTCGCGCAGCAGCGCGAGCGTCTGGCGCATCTTCACGGCGGAATCGTCCGAGTGCGTGCCGAAGTTCGAGTGCGAGAGCAGCGCGATCTTGGGCTCGAGACCGAATCGCCGGACCACCTGCGCGGCGCGCAGCGTGATCTCGGTGAGCTGCGCGGCCGTCGGATCGAGATTGATGTGCGTGTCGACGATGAACACCTGCCGGTTCGTGAGGATCAGCGCGTTCATCGCGGCGTATACCGTGGCGCCTTCGGCCTTGCCGATCACGCGGTCGATGTACTGAAGGTGCCGCGACGCGGTGCTGATGGTTCCACAGATCATGCCGTCCGCATGGCCCTTGCGGAGCAGCATCGCCGCGATGAGCGTGGTGCGCCGGCGCATTTCGAGCTTGGCGTACTGCGCGGTCACGCCGCGGCGGCTCATGAGCCGGTGGTATTCCATCCAGAATTCGCGATGGCGCTCGTCCTGCTCCGGGTTTACGACGGTGCAGTCCTCGCCGAGACGCAGCCGCACGCCGAACTTCCTGATGCGCGTTTCGAGCACGCGTGGGCGTCCGACGAGGATGGGATGCGCGATCTTCTCCTCGACGATGATCTGCACCGCGCGTAGCACGCGCTCGTCCTCGCCTTCCGCGAACACGATGCGCGAGCGCTTGAGCTCGGCGCGCCGGGCCGAGGCGTACACGGGCTTCATGATCGTGCCCGACTGGTACACGAACTGCTGCAGCTGCTGGACGTAGGCGTCGAAATCGACGATCGGCCGCGTGGCCACGCCGGATTCCATCGCGGCCTTCGCCACCGCCGGCGCGACGTGCACGATGAGCCGCGGATCGAAGGGTTTCGGGATCAGGTACTCGGGCCCGAACGTGAGGTCTGCGATGCCGTAGGCGGTCGCCACCACGTCGCTGTGACCCATGCGCGCGAGCTCCGCGATCGCGCGCACCGCGGCGATCTCCATCGCGCGCGTGATGCTCGTGGAGCCGGCGTCGAGCGCGCCGCGGAAGATGAACGGGAAACACAGGACGTTGTTCACCTGGTTCGGAAAATCGCTGCGACCGGTCGCCATGACGGCGTCGTCGCGCACCGCGCGCACTTCGGCGGGCAGGATCTCGGGCGTCGGATTCGCGAGCGCGAAGATCAGCGGGCGAGGGGCCATGGCCTTGACCATCTCCGGCTTGAGGACGCCACCCGCCGAAAGCCCCAGGAAGATGTCCGCGCCGACGATGGCCTCGGCCAGCGTGCGTTGTCCGGTCTTCTGCGCGAAGCGCGCCTTGTCCGGATCCATGAGCTCGGTGCGTCCCTGGTAGACCACGCCCGCGAGATCCGCGAGCCAGATGTTCTCGATCGGGAGTCCGAGGTCGACCAGCAGGTCCACGCAGGCCAGCGCCGCGGCGCCCGCGCCGCTCACGACGAGTTTCACGTCGCGCAGTTTCTTGCCCACCACCATGAGGCCGTTGATGGTCGCGGCGGCGACGATGATGGCGGTGCCATGCTGATCGTCGTGGAACACCGGGATCTTCATGCGCGCGCGCAACTTGCGCTCGATCTCGAAACACTCCGGCGCCTTGATGTCCTCGAGATTGATGCCGCCGAAGGTCGGCTCCAGCGCGGCCACGATCTCGACGAGCTTGTCCGGGTCGCGTTCGTCGATCTCGATGTCGAACACGTCGATGTTGGCGAACTTCTTGAACAGCACCGCCTTGCCTTCCATCACGGGCTTCGCCGCGAGAGGGCCGATGGCGCCGAGACCGAGCACGGCCGTGCCGTTGGTGATCACGCCGATGAGATTGCCGCGCGTGGTGTAACGCTGCGCCGCGAGCGGGTCGGCCGCGATTTCCTCGCAGGCGATCGCGACGCCCGGCGAATACGCGAGCGCCAGGTCGCGCTGGTTGGTGAGTTTCTTGCTCGGAACGACCGAGAGTTTTCCGGGGGTTGGAAGCTCGTGGTAGGCCAGAGCTTCGTCGCGCAGACTCTCCCGGCGATTGGCCGGGGGCAATGTTTCGTCAGCCATTTCGGGGCCGATTTGAACACGAAGGTGATGAGGCTGAACAGGGAGCGGAGGGCGAATTCCTCTAGAATGGCGCCTCGCCGAATCCGGAGGATTAGTGATACGAATTTTGCTGTTGCTCGCCGCGCTTTCGCTGACCGGATGCGCGACGACGGGCGGCGCCGACGAGGAGGCCGATCCGACGCTGGTCGTGGTGCCGGATGCGTCGGGCGAAGCGGCGGCCACGATCGCCGCGGAAGATCCCAAACAGCAGGAAGAGTCGAAGCAGGAAGAAGGCGAGGTGCCACTGGCGGTCGCCGAGTCCGAGCAACCGGAAGAGGACGTCGCCGAGGTCGTGGTCCAGGGCCGAATCCGCACGCGTCACGAGACCATCCACGACCTGGTGACCGAAGCGCAGGAGATGCTGCGCGACGTCGATCTCGAATACGTACTGACCGGAAAGGGTAAACGCCGCGCGTTGCGCGGACGGCCGGTCGCGTTCGCCTTGTGGAGCGAGGCCAGCCAGGACTGGACCATCGCCCGGATCGAACTACCGCGCCCGCCCCTGAGGTGGAAACCCGGCAGGAAGCCGCTGCCGTTCCGGCTGCTCACGCCGGATATCGAAGCGCGCCACGTCAAGGGCACGGGCGCCGAGCGGCTGATGTTCTCGTTCTCCCGGGATGGAGAGCCCCTCAAAGTCTATGGGCGCAAGTTCCCGGTGTTCGACAACGACTACGTGAAGCGCCGGAAGTGGGATGCCGTCGTCGCGACCGCGAAGCCGATCGTCTATCTACCCTTCACCGAGGACACGTTCGACGAGGGCTTCGTCACCGGCGGCAGGGAATTCCTGGTCGCGACCGCCACGCAGGCGCTCGAGGAGCTGCGCCTCGCGCGCGTACCGAGCACGGCGTATCCGGGCGAGCTGCTCGCGGACATCATCCCACTGCAGGTAATCACCACGCTGGCCGTGATCGAGCAGACCGACGATCGCGACTACGTGCACAAGCAGACGCTCGCGTTCGACGAGGTGCTGAGCCAGTACGGACTCAAGCGCGAAGAGGCGTATCGATACAGCGTGTCGGTCGCGAAGGCGCTGGGCCCGATGCAGTTCACGAACCGTCGCGGCAACGGCACGTATTCGCTGGTGGTCAGGCGCTGCCCCGGCGCCAGGCTCGATCCGATATTCGAGACCGGCGCGACCAACCTGCTGAACGCCATGAAGGCGGCGATCTGCCTGCTCGACCTGGAACTCGCCGGGATGCGGGCTGACATCCGCAACGCGTACAAGGACAACCCGGTCGTGCTCGGCATCTTCCCGGTCGCGGCGTACAACGGCGGACCGCGCAACGTCACCAAGCTTTACCGGGTCCTGACCCGCATGAATGTCGGTCTCGACGAGCTGAGCCGTCCGCAGGGCGATCTCGCCCCCACGTCGGTGCGATGCCCCTGCGTCTGGAAAGCGGAGGGCGACTCGGCGCGTCCCATATCGATCCCGCGCTACAACAACGAGAACCGCTGGTACATCGAGAAGTACCAGAGCATCGTGAGCCTGTTCGAGGTGAACGAGGCGTCGTGACGACATCGCCGCGGCCGGCTGAGAGACCGTTCCGCGCGCATCCGGATCGCGAGCTCGCCGGATTGTTCGCACGTTCGCTCGCCGAAGGCGATGGGCTCGCCGGCGCTCACTGCATCCACGAACGCTGGATGCGCGGCCACTATCCCGCGCACATCGAGGCAGACCTCGAGCTCTTGTGGAAACGCGCGGGCGCGTCCATCCCCGACTGGCTGCCGATGCGTTACATCAGCTGGCTGCCCATCGCGTACGAGGTCGCCGCGCGCTTCACCGCGGGCGGGAGCGGCCGCTCGAACGTCTACCTCATCCTGCTCGACTACTCCGACCGGCGCGGCAACGATCACGGCCTGTACGTCGGCATGAGCCGCTATTCGCCCGCGCAGCGCTTCGACCAGCACAAGAGCGGCATCCGCGCCGCCGGCAGCGTGCTCAAGCGCGGCATCGAAGTGCTGACCGGGCCGACGTTGCACCTGCAGCACATACGGCGCGCCGAAGCGGCCCGTATCGAGATCGCACTGGCCGGCGCGCTGGCGGATGCCGGCATCCGCGTCGAGGGAGGGCACTGACCCGCGGTAGCGCGTGCCGCCGCCCCGGGTATCGGCTTCCGCTACCCGCCCCGGCGGGATTGCCTTGCCTGACTACCGGAGTAGTTTGCCGGCGGCAACCGGCGAAGATCCGGTGGATAGGGGCGTGTCATGCAGGCGGGAAGCATTCGAAAAGCGTTGTGGCTGGCCGCGCTGGTCGCGGCGCTGCAGGGTTGCGGCGGTCCGAAGAGCAGCTCCACGAGCGGACCCCAGGGCGGACCGGTGCCCACGAGCCGGATGACGCTGTTCCTCACGGTCGAATCGACCGATCTGCGAACCGCGGTCGTGCGTGCGAACGTGAACGATGGCCGCGCGCTCGGAGTCTCGTACCGGCTCGATGGCGGCGACTACTTCCGCACCTGCGTCAACGGTGTGTGCCGCAGCATGGCGGACAACGACTCGGTGTTCACGCCCGACTACATCGCCCGCTTCGACTACCAGCCCGGCGTCGACTTCGTGGTGGAGCTCAACCGTCGCGAGGCGCGTTCCGCGCCGGATTCGCGCGTCATGCTGCCGCCCGCGTTCACCATCGTGACGCCCGCGGATCGCCAGCAGGTGACCGACGGGGAAACCGTGCTGGTCTCCTGGGCTCCGACCGGTGCGCCGGCCCAGGTGGCACTGGGATACGAAGCCGAATGCACGTTTGCCTCCGGGTCGCCGAGCGTTTCGGTCGGCAGGTTGGGTGGCGACCCGGACGCCGACGGCCGCGAGTTCGTGCGCATCGATCCCATCGTGGACCTGGCCACCTCGAACGCACTGCGGCCCGTGACCCGCTGCGGGATCGACGTGATCGTGAGCCACGAGCTGCGCGGACGCGTCGATCCGGCGTTCGGCGGCGGCACCGCGACGGGCATCGTGTCCCGCGCCGTGCGCCTCGATTACATCCCCCGCTGAGCGCATGTGTAAAAAACCTGTTGCATGGAGGTTCGGCCGGTCGCATTCTGTCCACCGGTGTCATCCAGGGCGCCGGACAAGAAAAACCAAGGGGGACTCGTATGACGCGTTTCGACACGCTGTGCGCCGCATGGGCGCTGTCCGTATTCGTATTGCCGGCCGCGGCGGAGGGTGGCGATCCACTCTCGCTGTCCCAGCTCGTCCATTTTCCAAAGGGCCGGCAGATCATCGGAACCAACGACGGCTGGGCATCGACGCCCACCACCGCATTGCCCGAGGGCACGACCGGCGGCTCGGCTGCCGCACCCGAAAACGTCTACCTCGTGACGAACCGCAACGAGCTCGTGGCCGCGCTCGCGTTCCCGAGCTCGACACCGAAGCTCATCTACGTCAAGGGTACGATCGACGCGAACGTCGACGCCCAGGGCAATCCGCTGACCTGCGAGAGTTACTACCGCGCGGATCCGTCGCCGCCGGCCGGCGAGACGCCGGTGACGTATTCGCTCGAGGCGTTCCTCGCGCAATTCGATCCCGCGGGTCCGTGGGGTCGCGTGAACCCGAGCGGGCCGCTCGAGCGGGCGCGCGCCGCGTCCGCCGCCGCGCAGGCGGCGCGGGTGCGAATCCGCATTCCGGCGAACACGACCCTCTACGGCATCGGCGCGAATCCGACCATCCGCGGCGCATGGTTCGACATCCGCCCGAGCTCCACGTCGGGCAACCAGCCGATGAACGTCATCATCCGCAACCTTTCATTCGAAGACACCGTGGACTGTTTCCCGGTGTGGGCGCCCAACGACGGCGCGCAGGGCAACTGGAACTCCGCGTACGACTCGATCTCGGTGCGCAACGCGACGCACGTCTGGGTGGACCACAACCGTTTCGCGGACGTGACGTCCGCGGATCACACGCTGCCGGTGCTGTTCGGCCGCGTCTACCAGGTGCACGACGGCCATCTCGACGTGACGAACGAATCCGATCTCGTGACGATCTCGTTCAACGAGTTCCTCGATCACGACAAGACGATGCTCATCGGCAGCTCCGACGGCGCCAGCGCGGACCGCAACAAGCTGCGCGTGACGCTGCATCACAACCTGTTCGAGAACGTCGGCCAGCGAGTGCCGCGCGTGCGCTTCGGCCAGGTCCACGTCTACAACAACCTGTTCCGCATCGGCGCCGAAACGAACTACGGCTACAGCTGGGGCGTGGGCATCGAGTCGCAGATCTACGCGGAAAACAACGCGTTCGAAATCGACGCCTCGATTTCGCTCGCCGACGTAATCGATCGTTTCAACGGCACGCGCATCACGGACATCGGCAACTGCGTCGTCACCGGGGGCGGTTGCGCGCTCGCCGACTTCGTCGGCGCGTGGAACGCGGCCAACGATCCGGACCTGATCCCGGATGCCGGGTGGGCTCCAACGCTCTACGGCAAAGCGGGCGCGGCCGATCGGGCGAAGTCCGTCCCGGTCAACGTTCCGCTGTTCAGCGGCCCGGATCTCTGAGGGTAGGAGGACAGGGCGCCGCGCGAGCGGCGCCCGCCCTCGAAGCGCGGGGCGGCGTGGCGTCCACGGCCCGATCGGCGCCGGGTACCATCCCCCGCACCGTGCAGATACGCACCACGAAAATCTCGGGCACGACCGTGCCGGTGCTCGGACAGGGCACCTGGCAGCTCGGCGACCGGCCAGGCAGGAGGGCGCAGGAAATCGCGACCCTGCAGTTCGGTATCGATCTCGGGATGACGCTGATCGACACCGCGGAGATGTACGGCGACGGCGCCTCCGAGCGCCTGGTCGGCGAGGCGATCGCCGGGCGCCGCGACCAGGTCTTCCTCGTCACCAAGGTGCTGCCCGGCAATGCGCGCGATCGCAAGAGCATCGTCGCTTCGTGCGAAGCGAGCCTGCGCCGTCTCGGCGTCGAGTACATCGATCTCTATCTACTGCACTGGCGCTCGGGCGAGGATCTTCCGGTCGTGGTCGAGACCTTCGACGAGCTGACCCGCGCCGGAAGGATCCGGCATTGGGGCGTCAGCAATTTCGACGTCGACGATCTCGACGAGCTGGCCGCGATACCGGGCTCGGGCGCGGTGGCGAGCAACCAGGTGCTGTACAACCTCACGCGCCGCGGGATCGAGTTCGACCTGCTGCCGCAGGCGCGCAGTCGTGGCATCAACGTGATGGCCTATACGCCGATCGAGCCGGCGCGCACGCTGAAGAACGCGGCGCTCGAACGCGTCGCCGCCCGGCACGCCGCCACCCCGCTGCAGATCGCGCTCGCATGGGTCATCCGGCAGGAAGGTGTGATCGCGATCCCGCGCACCGCGTCGCCCGAACACGTGCGCGAAAACGCCGCGGCGGCCGCGATCGAGCTCACGAAGGACGATCTCGCCGAGCTGGACACCGCGTTCCCGCCGCCGAAGAAGAAGCGTTCGCTCGAAATGATCTGAGCGCGCCCGCCGGGTCCACGTGGACTGACTAGATCACGCCGAACGCCAGCATCGCTTCCGCGACACGCCGGAAGCCGACGATGTTCGCGCCGAGCACGTAGTTGCCCGGGCTGCCGAATTCCTCGGCCGCGTGATGGCACTCCTGGTGGATGCGCCGCATGATTTCGTGCAGGCGCAGTTCGGTGTGTTCGAATGTCCAGGCATCGCGGCTGGCGTTCTGCTGCATCTCCAGCGCGGAAGTCGCGACGCCGCCGGCGTTCGCCGCCTTGCCGGGGCCGAACGCCACGTTCGCCTCGGCAAGCAGACGAATGCCTTCGGGAGTGGTCGGCATGTTCGCGCCTTCGCCGACCGCGATGCAGCCGTTGGCGATCAGGCTGCGCACGCCCGCGGCATCGAGCTCGTTCTGCGTCGCGCAGGGCAGTGCGACCTGGCAGGGGATCGTCCATAACGCATTCGCGGGCAGCGTCTTCGCGCCCGCGCGATGGTCCACGTAATGGCGCAGGCGCCGGCGCTCGACTTCCTTGAGCTGGCTCAGGATCGGAACGTCGATGCCGGCCGGGTCGTAGACCGTGCTGTCCGAGTCGGAACAGGCGACGACCTTCGCGCCCAGCATCTGCAGTTTCTGGATCGCATGGATCGCGACATTGCCCGATCCGGAAACCACGCAGGTCTTGCCTTCGAGTGATTCGCCGCGGGCCTCGAGCATCTCCTCGACGAAGAACACGAGACCGAAGCCCGTGGCTTCGCGCCGCACGAGCGCGCCGCCCCAGTTCGGGCTCTTGCCGGTGATCACTCCGGATTCGTAGCGGTTCGTGATGCGCTTGTACTGTCCGAACAGGTAGCCGATCTCGCGCGCGCCGACGCCGATGTCGCCGGCGGGCACGTCGGTGAATTCGCCGATGTGCCGATACAGCTCGGTCATGAAGCTCTGGCAGAAGCGCATGACCTCGCCGTCGGACTTCCCCTTCGGATCGAAATCGGCGCCGCCCTTCGCGCCGCCGATCGGCATGCCGGTCAGCGCATTCTTGAAGACCTGTTCGAACCCCAGGAACTTGACGATGCCTAGATAGACGGACGGATGAAAACGCAGGCCGCCCTTGTACGGTCCGAGCGCGCTGTTGAAGTTGACCCGAAAGCCGCGGTTGATCTGCACCGCTCCTTCGTCGTCCTGCCACGGCACGCGGAAGATGAGCTGCCGCTCCGGCTCGCAGATGCGCTCGATGATCTTCTGATCGGCGTACTGCGGATACTTGCGAAGCACGGGTCCGAGCGTCTCGGCGACTTCGCGAACCGCCTGGTGAAACTCGGCTTCGCCGCGGTTGCGGCGGATGACATCGTCGATGATCTGATCGATTCGTACGCGGATCTGGGGCAATTTGGTTCTCGAAAGAAGCTGGGGATCCGGAGGATCCGGGGATCGAGGGTAAACAGGCGCCGGCAGCGAGGCCGGCGTCAGAGGGCTAGTGGACGATTCCTCGTCCCGGGCTGGGCGTCGGCAGCCCGATACCCGGCACGATGAGACCCACCGTCGGGAAAACCCGGAAAACATGGGGTGTGGGCCGCATCGTGTTCATCGACGGGCAGGATAGTAAGTTGCCGCGCCGAGTCAAGGCGGCCCAGGGCTATTCCTCCCGCTCGCGTCGTTCCTGTTCCTCGAGCTCGCGGTTGCGCTGCTTCGCGCGCTCGAGCGCTTCGGGCGAGCCCATCGGCTGGTTCGCGTTGCGCAGCAGCTTGACGAGTCCGCCGATGAGGATCGCGGCGACGACGATGAGCGCGATGATGAGCTTGGTCATGTAAGCATTTTCACCGGTCGCGCGTCGTCATGCGAGCGACGGACGCCGAAACGCGGGGTAGGGATGTCCGGCGCGAATCCGGCGTCGACGCCTACGCAGGAGTCGAGCCTGCATCCCCACAGTAGGCGCTCCGCCGCGACCTTCGCGGATGCCTCACTGGAGTCGAGCATGAAAGACAACCGTATCGAGAAGTTCACCACGCACTGGCAGAGGACGTTCGAGAACGAGCCTTACTATGACAAGCGCTACACGTGGGATGACTACGATCCCGCGTATCGTTATGCGTACAAGTCGCGCGAAGAGAACCCGAACCAGTCGTTCGAAGACCTGGAAGACCGGCTCGAAGCGGGTTGGGACATCGCCAAGGGCAAGTCCAAGCTCGCGTGGCTGGATGCGAAACAGGCGGTCCGCTCCGCGTGGGACAGCCTGACGGACCGGTAGCGCTCCCCGACCTCACGGTCGATCTTCGGACGCCGCCCGGGGGGGGTGGCCCCGCCGGGGGCCAGCGCCGCCTCGTGGAAACGCTCCACGGCGGCGCGGTCCTTGCCCTGGAATGCCAGGTGTACGCGGCCCGTGAGCTCGCCCAGCGCCGCCTCGCTCTGCGCGGTGGATATGAACAATTCGTCCGCCCAGATGTGATCGTCCGCTTCGCCGCCGAGCGGAATACCGAGGACTCCGAACACCGCGCGATAGAAGCGTTTGCTCGCGGCGATGTCCTTCACGACGAGTTGTACGTGGTCGATCAATCGGCCGCGATGCAGTTCATTCGTTTCCATGGTGCCTCCGGGTGTTGCGGGCAAACTAACACCGGGCCGCGGCACGCAACGTCAGAATCCATGACGTCGGCATAATGAAATCGAATCCGATCCGGCGCCGTTTGCCTATGCGTGGAACAGCGGCCCGTCGCCGCGCAGCCGGAACCACTTGGTGATGATGACCTTCTGCCCGCGCGTCACGGTTTCTCCGCAGTGCATCGAGGCCGGATTGGGCGAGCCGTCCTCGTTGAGGTTGTTCCAGAACACGGCCATGCCGGTCTTCGCCTTGATCGCGCAGTCGAACTTCGTGAAGCGCGTCGCGCCGCCTTCGAAGTCCTCGTTCAGATAGACCATGAAGGTCCAGGTGCGATTGCCGCGCACGCTGCAGGCGCTGCGATGTTCGTCGCTGCCCACGCCGAAAAAATCGAAATGCGGCTTGAACCGACCCCCGACGTCGTAACGCTGCGCCTGGATGCCCTCGGAGTACTCGGCCCGGATGCCGAGCGTCCGGCAGATCTTGTCGTCAATTTCCGTCGCGAGGGGGCTCTGCAGAAAACACAGGTGCGCCGTCTGGCTGATGCGGAACTCGGGATCTCCCAGATCGTGCGAGACCTTCGACGGCCGCAGGTGATTTCCCACGAGCTCGATGAGCCGCTCGCACTCGCCCGGGTCGAGGAATCCCTCCAGCGTGTAGAGATCGAGGTGCGGCGCGCCGATGTTGCGCAGATTCGCGGGCGGATTCCGCAACAGCGGCGGCGGGGGCAGCTTGCCGGATTGCAGGGCGGTGCCACGAGGTGTCGCCCTGTCGAGGGCGACGCGGATCACTTCATAGCCATATCCGAGCTGGCGCGCCTCCGCGACCGTCTCGTACATGTTGTTCGCCTGTCGAATTCGCTCGCGCAGCAGGTTGACCAGCCGTTCGTCGAGCGGTTTGCCCGTATTCATGTGCGGCGCATTTTGCCATCGCCACCGCACATGTCGCAGACTCGCGTTTCAAACCTGCCGGAGGCCGAGCCATGACCCTCGTACCCCCATTGCCCGATCTCGATCCGGACGGCCGGAAACTCCCGGTCAAACTGGACAGCACGTCGAACGGCGAATTCGCGCCGGTGCCTCTCGACCATTCCCATCGTCATGCGAACCACCTCGCGCGCGAATGGGCCAGCGAGCTGGCCCACAAGCTCGGCCAGAGCCGGCGCGCGTTCCTCACCACCCTGAGCGGCGCGGCATCGACGCTGCTGGCGTTCAACGCCGCTCACGCGCTCGCCGGTCGCAACGGCGGATTCTTCGAGATCTCGAACGAAGCGAAGACGGATGCGGCGCTCGCCGCCGCGGAGCTGGGCAAGCGAGAATTCATCTTCGACGTGCAGGGGCACTTCGTGAATCCCACGGGCGCATGGACGAAGCGCCTGCCGCCCGGCGCGAAGCCGCTGCAGTTCCCGTCCACGCAATGCGATCTGGCGAAGGGCCCGGGCGAACGCGCCTACCTCGACTGCATCGGACCCGACCAGTTCGTGAAGGACGTGTTCCTCGACTCGGACACGGATCTCATGGTGCTGAGCTTCGTGCCATCCACGCGCGAGGACGAGCCGCTGACGATCGAGGAGGCCACGGCCACGCGCGACATCGTCGACAAGCTCGAGGGTTCGCAGCGCCTGATGCTGCACGGCCGGGTCAATCCGAATCAGAAGGGCGATGTCGAGGACATGGAGCGGCTCAAGGAATTCGGTGTCGTCGCCTACAAGACGTACACGCAATGGGGCCCGGACGGCGCCGGCTTCTGGATGACCGACGACGTGGGCGTGGCCTTCGTCGAAAAGGCGCGCAAGCTCGGCGTGCGCAACATCTGCATCCACAAGGGGCTCGACTTCGGCCCGAAGAGCTACGAGCACTCGACCTGCCGCGACATCGGCCCGATCGCGAAGCAGTTCCCCGACATGAACTTCCTGATCTACCACTCGGGTTTCGTGACGTCGAAACCCGAAGGTCCCTACGATCCGAAGCGCACCGACGGCATCGACGCGCTGGTGACCTCGATGCTGGGCAGCGGCATCAAGCCGAACTCGAACGTGTTCGCGGAGCTCGGTTCCACCTGGCGCTTCCTGTCGATGCGCGATCCGGATTCCGCCGCGCATGCGATGGGCAAACTATTCAAGTACGTCGGCGAGGACAACGTGCTGTGGGGCACCGACTCGATCTGGTACGGCTCGCCGCAGGACCAGATCCAGGCTTTCCGCACGTTCCAGATCTCGGAAGGATTGCGCGAGAAGTTCGGTTACCCGACGATCACACCCGCGCTGCGCGCGAAGGTGTTCGGTCTCAACGCCACGAAGCCGTACAATCTCGCGGCCGACGAACTGAAGAAATTCATCCGGCGCGACAAGGTGGCGCAATCCCGCCTGGAGTATGCCGAGCGGCCGAATCCCTCGTTCGCGACGCATGGTCCGCGCACGCGCCGCGAATTTCTCAATCTGCGTGCCTGGCACGCCGGAGAGCCCTGAGGTCATGATGAAACCGTCCATGTCGAAATCGATCCGCCTCGATCGCAGCCTCGTGCTGCTCGCGATGATGGTGCTGACTGCCGCGGTGCTGGTCGCCTGCGGCAAGCGCGACGCCGAAGAAACCGCGCCGGCTCCCGCGACCGCGGCGCCCGCGCCCGCCGCCCAGCAACCCGCGCAGCCGGAACTCACGGCGGAGCAGGTCGCACGGCTCGTGCGGCCGCATTCGCCCATCGTGGGTCCGCCCGATGCCCCGGTGACGCTGGTCGAGTTCCTCGATCCGGCGTGCGAGGGCTGCCGCGCGTTCGCGCCGGTGGTCCAACAGATCCTGTTCAGCCATCCCGAGGACGTGCGCCTCGTGGTTCGCTTCGCGGCTTTTCACAAGGGTTCCGACGAGGCGATCCGCCTGATCGAAGCCGCGCGCAAGCAGGGCAAGTTCGAGGAAGTGTTGTCCGCGCTGTTCGATCGCCAGGAGGAATGGGCGTCGCATCACGCGCCCGACATCGATGTGACGTGGAGGATCGCCGCCGATGCCGGCATCGACGTCGCGCGCGCGCGCCGCGACGCACGCAGCGCGGCGGTCGACGAGCTGCTGCGCATGGAAGAAGAGGACATCATCGCGTTGCAGATCGGGCGCACGCCGACGTTTTTCGTGAACGGCCGTCAGCCGGCCACGTTCGGTCCGCGGCCGCTCATGGAACTGGTCGCCGCCGAGGTCGAGAAAGCGAAGGCCGCGCCGGCGGCGGCGCCCACTAACTGACCGACTGCTCGGCCGCGAGCTCGATGCTCTCGTTGGGCTTGAGGCCGCGCGCGAGCAGCTCGCTCCAGATCTGCTCGGCATCCTCGGCGTAGCCGAAGAGGTCGAGGTCGGCACGGTCGATCATGCCGTGCTCGATCAGGCTCTCGAAGTTCACGACCGAGTTCCAGTACGCGCGGTCGAACAGCACGATCGGGATGCGCGGCGCCTTGTCGGTCTGGCGCAGCGTCAGTAGTTCGAACAACTCGTCGAAGGTCCCGAATCCGCCGGGGAACACCACCAGTGCGTTGGCGCGCATTGCGAGGTGCATCTTGCGCATCGCGTAGTAGTGGAAGCGGAAGGTGAGCTCAGGGGTCGAATAGACGTTCGGAAGCTGCTCGTGGGGCAGCGTGATGTTGAAACCCACGTTCGGCGCTCCGGCTTCCGATGCGCCGCGATTCGCGGCTTCCATGATGCCGGGACCGCCGCCGGTCGCGATGACGTTGTCGAGCACCACGCCGTGATTCCTCAGCGCTCCGCCGCGCTCGGAGGCGATGCGCCCGAAGCGGCGCGCCTGCGCATACCAGAACGGCTGCCGCCCGGGGCCGTCTTCGCGAATCCGCGCGCCGCCGAACACGACGATGGTCGAGCGGACGCCCTCGGCCCGCAACGCCTCGTCCGACTTGGCGAACTCGAGCAGGAAGCGCACGCCGCGCATCGACTCCCCGAGGAGGAAATCCTGGTCGAGCGCGGCCAGGCGATAGGACGGCGACTGCGTTTGCGCCGAATGGACAGCTTCGTTCACGGATTACCTCTACATGTATGCCGGGCCATCGCCGTGAACGCGGAACCACTTGGTGATGATGCACTTGTGGCCGCGGGTCACGGGTTCGCCGCAATGCTTGGTGGCGATGTTAGGCGATCCGTCCGGGTGCAGGTTGTTCCACAGCAGCGCCATGCCGAGCTTCGGCGCGACCGCAAGATCGATTTCCGTGAAACGGGTCGCGCCGCCTTCCATGCCTTCGTTCAGGTAAACCATGAACGTCCAGGTGCGATTGCCGCGGATCCCGGCGAAACGCAGGTACTCGCGGCTGCCGGGTTCGAAGCAGTCCCAGTGCGACTTGAACTGCTGGCCGACGTCGTAGCGTTGCGCCTGGATGCCTTCGCCGTAGGAAACGTTGATGCCCAGCGTGCGCGAAATCTTGTCGTCGAGCTGCGCGACGAGAGGATCGGGCAGGTGCGACAGCGAACACGTGCGGCTGGTGCGAAAGTCCTTCTCTACCTTGTAATGGGCGAGCGGCGAGGGACCGAGGTTGCGATCGGAAAGTTCGATGATCCGCGCGCATTCGTCGGCATCCATGAAATCGTCGAGTGTGTAGAGCTCGACCAGCGGATTATCGAGCCGCCGCAGGTTGGGGGGATTGCGTCGGATCAGCGGCGGCGGCCTCAGCAGGCCGCCTTCGAACGCGTCGTCACGCGGCCGGATGATCTCCAGCGAGTGAGCGATGGCCTTGTCGGAATAGCCCGCCTCACGCAACGTGCGATGCAGCGCGGCGAAATCCGCGCTGATCTGCACGTTCGTGCGCAGCCATTGGGTCCAGCGTTCGTCGAGTTGTTCTGCGTGGGCGTTCACGACGCCCGTGTACCACGGTCCGCGGGGACGGCGGAAGAAAAAACGCGCGCCGGTCTCCCCGCGCGCGCCTTCAGGACAACCCGATGCGTGCGATCAGTTCTTGTAAGTCAGTCCGATGAAGTACCGCCGGCCCGGCCAGCCGAGCTCCGACAGGCGGATGTCGGCGCCCGCCGTCGAGATCATCGCCTGGTCGGTGAGGTTCTTGCCTTCGACGAAGACGGACATGCGATCGTCGAGGAAGCGGTACTGGAAGCGGGCGTCGAGATAATCCTCGCCCTTGCGGAACACCGGGTTGCCGCTGCGATCCGCCGCCGAGGCGAGCCAGTCGGTACGCGAGTTCCAGGCCACGCGCGCGTTGATCGGACCGCGGTCGTAGTACAGCTCGATGTTGTACGTGTGCTCGGAGAGACCCGGGAAGGGCAGCGCCGAACCGTCGAGCTGGCTGTAGAGACCCACATCCTTCGCCTCGCTGTACGTGTAATTGACCACGCCACCAAAGCCCGCGGCCCAGCCCGGCAGGAACGTGAAGGGCGCCTGCATCGACGCCTCGAGGCCCTGCGTCTTCGCACCGTCGCCGTTGATCGGCTGCGTCACGTCGAACAACACGCCGTCGCCGAACAGGTCCACGTCGCGCACCAGGGTGCGCGCGAGCACGAACGTCTCCACGTCCTTGTAGAAGCCGCCGACGCGCACTTCGATTTCATCCGTCGGATACCACGCGAACTCGAGGTCGTACGACTTGGCGCGGTACGGCTTCAGCGCCGGATTGCCCGCGGTGCAGTCGTCCGCGTCCGTGTCGCCGTCGAATCCGGGCCGCAGGTCGAACAGGCAGTTCGCCGCGGGCGCGAGGTCCGTGATCGGCGGGCGGGCCATGAGTTCCGCGAAGCCGAGCCGCACGTTGAAGGGTTGGGCGCCTTCGCCGCCGAATCCGATCAGCAGATTGGCGCTCGGCAACGTGTCCGTGTAGTCGCGATCGATCGCGACGTACGCGTTGCCGACGGTGACGTCGGTGAACGTCGTCTCGCCGGTGGGGCGGCGCTCGCGGCGCGTGAGCACGCCCGCGGCGCTGGTCTCGGTCTTCACGTAGCGCACGCCGACGTTGCCGCGCAGGCTGACGGCCCCGAACTCGTGCTCGAAGTTCATCTTGAAGTACTGGGCCAGCGTTTCTTCCGTGATCTCGTGCGCGGGAATCTGGTCGTACAACACGCCGTTGACCATGATTTCGCGCAGGCCCTCGTGCGAGAAGTTCGAGGTGTCCATCATGGTCGCGACATCCGCGAACACGGGTACGCGCCAGTTGCCGGGCAGGTCGGGGATGCCGCCGTAGCCGTCGTAGAACGTGCCGGGGCTGCGCGCCGAATTGGCCAGCGCCTGGCGGAACGTCTCGGTGTTCCACGTGTACGTGATGTGCTGGGCGTTGATGCCCGTGCCGGGCGTCGTGACGTTGGCCTGCGTGCCATTCACGAGGTTCGCGGTCAGGTTGATGTTCTTGCTCGGCACGTTGACGCCCGTCGCGGCGTCGAGATAGCCGCCGCCGGCGTACTGCAGCGACCGGGTGTCGCGCATCTGGATGCCGGCTTCGAACTTCGTCAGGAAGGGCCACTCGGTCTTGAAGTCGAAATCCGCCTGGGCGAGATCCTCGGTCAGATCGTTTTCGGCGGGGCGGTACTGCAGCTGCATCGTCGTGTAGACGTTGTCATCCTCCATCGAGAAACCGTCGGGGAAGATGAAGCGCGGAATGCCCTTGTTGTCGAGCTCGACGCGCAGTCCCGGCACGTTCGCCGTGAAGTTGGCCGCGTTGGTTTCGTCGTAACGCTCGCTCTCCGTCTTGCCCCAGCGCAGGCGCGCCTCGAGCCGCTCGCCGAGGTAGTTGTAACCGGCGCCGAGGTAGTCCGTGGTGTTGCGCAGGTCGAAGCCGCGCGAGCTGGTGCCGAACGCGAGCGCGGCGCCCGCGGCATTGTTCGCGACCGTGTAGGCGGTGACGTTGTGACCCTCGTCGACGGTCACGACCGAATTCGCGGCCAGCGAGTCGTAGACGTTGTTGGTCACCGTCGACACGCGGTTCACGGCCGTGAAGTCGGTGCCGTAGTTGTGATCGTTGAGGAACTGCTTGCGCTCGGTGCGCGTCGCCTCGACGAAGAAGTCGTTTTCCTCGTTGATGCGCACCTGGCCGGTGAGCTGCGCGGACAGGCGCTTGTCCTCGCGGTACCAGATGCCGTAGCGCGCGATGCGCGGGCTGTAGTCCCACCACTGCTGGCGGCACAGGTCGCGGTCGGCCTGCACGGTGAACGCGCTGACGCAATCCGCCTCGGTCGCCTGGGCGGCGAAGCGCGAATCGAGGCTCTCGATGGTCTTTTCGGGAGACTCGTCCCAGTCGCCGAGCCGCACCCACTCGGTGTTGCGCAGGTAGTCCTGGCGCGTGATGACTTCATCGTAGGTGACGTTCGCGAGGATGCCGACGCGATCGTCGAAGAACTTCGTGCCGGTGGTGATGTTCGCGCGCGGCGTCCAGCCGCCCTGCGTCGTGAGCTGCTGTCCGGAGAACGCGGCCGAGAAGAGGGGGCGCTCGAGCTCGAGCGGCTTACGCAGCTCGACCTGCACCGTGCCGCCGATCCCGCCTTCGGTCATGTCGGCGGTGGAGCCCTTGACCACGTCGATAGACTTGACGAGCTCGGAGGCGAGTTCGCGCAGGTCCGAACCGCGCTGGCTGGCGCCGTTCGCGGTGAGCACGCTCATGCCGTTGATCTCGACACGATTCAGGTCCGGCGCCACGCCTCGGATCGAGACCTGCACGCCTTCGCCGAAGTCGCGCGAGAGCTGCACGCCGGTGACACGCGAGAGCGCCTCGGCGACGTTCTTGTCCGGGAACTGGGCGATGTCTTCGGCGACGATCGAATCGGACACGGTGTCCGCGGCGCGTTTGCGCTCCAGCGCGGACTTGAGGCTCGCGCGGGTGCCGCGAACGGTGACGGTCTCGATCTCGTCCGCCGCGTCGGCGGAGGCGGCGACCGGCTTGGCTTCCTGGGCGAGTGCGCCCGATGCGACCAGTGCGGCGGTTAGACCCGTGGAAATCCCAATGAGCTGACCCTGCTTGCGCTTGCGCGATTCAATCGGCATTTGCTGCCCTCCCCCGAGTGCAATGCGTTCTTGTCTGGACGCAGCCGGCGCCGCTGAACGCGTCACGGCGCGACTACGAATGATTGTTTTTGATCGCTTTTGGATGTTCACGCGGGCTGGCGCCCGGTGTCAACAGGGTTTTCATATCATTTTGTGTATGTTTCGTGCTCGTCTTCGAGCGGAAGTGAGCGATTTCATTAGAGAATCGGTTGTCACGTATGCAATCCCAGTCGACGTGCTGGCGGCCCGGTCGCGCGGAACTCAAGATGCGCGCCCCACATGACCGTCCTCGCACTCGCCCTGGTCCTGCTCGCCGCGCTCACCCACGCAAGCTGGAACATCTCCGCCAAGTTCGCCGCGCAGTCCCGCCACTTCGTGTGGCTGTTCTCGTTCGGTTCGGTGCTCATCTACGGGCCCGTGGTCGCCGCGGTGCTGTATGTCGAACGACCGGTGTTCGAGGCGCGGCACTGGCTGGCGCTCGCGGCGACCTCGGTATTGCACCTCGCGTATTCGGTCACGCTGCAGGCGGGTTACCGCCAATCGGATTTGTCGGTCGTCTATCCGATCGCGCGCGGCACGGGCCCGCTGCTGTCGTTCCTGGGCGCGGTGTTGTTGTTAGGCGAGGCGCCGACCATCCAGTCGGTGATCGGACTGGTGCTGATCGTCGTCGGCATCCTGCTGGTGGCCGGGCTCGTCGGGCACCACGAGCGCAAGCCGCTCGCGGGCGTGTTCTACGGACTCGGCACCGGCGCGTTCATCGCGGCGTACACGCTCAACGACGGCTACGCGGTCAAGGTCCTGCTGATCTCGCCGTTCGTCATCGACTTCACCGGCAACCTGTTCCGCATGCTGGTGCTCGCGCCGCGCGCCTGGCGCGACCGCGATCGCCTCGCGCTCGAGGCGCGCGTGTTTCGCAAGCCGGTGATCATCGTGAGCGTGCTCGGTCCGCTCGGTTACATCCTGGTGTTGTACGCGATGCGGCTCGCGCCGATCAGCCACGTCGCGCCGGCGCGCGAGTTATCCACCCTGGTCGGCGCGTGGGTCGGCTCACGCATGTTGCGCGAGACCTCCGGGCCGTGGCGCATCGTCGGCGCCGCGCTCATCGTCGGCGGGGTCGTCAGCCTCGCGTTGCCTTCCTGACCGGACGGTTTTTCCGCGAATTGCGGGGGTCGCGCCAGCGAAACGGAGGCAGCGGCGTGACAGGCCGCGCGAGCCTGAGCCGCGAGCGCGCGGGGAATCGGAAGGTCGCATCCTCGCGCGCGATTCCGAGCTTGTGCATGAGCCGGTCCGCATCGAAAGGCGCGCGCACCTTTACGTCGTTGTCGAAATAGCAGTAGACGTCGCGCGAGCGCGCCTTGCGGGGCGAACTTTCCGATGCACGGCGCGCGTCGCGCGCTTCGCCGCCGCGCGACCAGGCGCGGATGCGCTCGGCCCAGCGATCGAGAGCCGCCTCCGTGTAGCCGCTCGCGTACAACTGCTTGTCGCCGTGCAGCCGCAGGTACATGAAGTCGGCGGTCACGTCTTCGAGGTAGGGCCACTTGCCCGCCGTGTCCGCAACCACCAGCGCCACGCGCGCCTTGCGCAGCTGCGCGACGAATTCGGGCGTCGCGAAACTCTCGTGGCGGATCTCGATGGCGTGACGCAGCGGCCGATTGGCGTCGATGCGCAGGCTGGAGCGGCCGTGCAGGCGGCGGTCGCGCCGCCGCGCGAGCGCGAGCGCGTCGCGCGTATCGCGGGGCAGCATCGCGAAGAATTCCGCGAAGCGCTGCGCGTCGTAGTGCACCGATTGCGGGAACTGCCACAGGATCGGTCCCAGCTTCCCGCGCAGCTCGAACACGCCCGACGCGAAGAAATTCGCGAGCGGCCGCTCGACGTTCTTGAGTCTCAGGATGTGCGTGATGTAGCGCGGGCCCTTCACGCCGAACACGAAATCGGGCGGCGTCGACTCGCGCCACGCGACGTAGCTCGACGGCAACTGCAGCGAATAGAAAGAGCCGTTGATCTCGATCGTGGGAAATGCGCGGGCGGCGAACTCGAGCTCGCGATGCTGCGCGAGGTCGTCGGGATAGAAGACTCTTCGCCATGGCGCGTAACGCCAGCCGGAGATTCCCACTCGCACGAGGCCCATGCCTGCACTGTCCCGGTAGCGCGCATCGCGGACTGTCGGAACAGGTCGCGGATGGCACGGGTGTTTTCCCGCAGGGCACGTGCGTGCGCTCGCACTTGTTAGCCGGCCGGGCGCGGGCGCGGGGCCCTGTGCATGCGCGGGCGAATCGGTTAGCTTGCCGGTCGAATGCCGGCAAGAACCGACGTCGATTACATGCGCCTCGCGCTCGAGGCGGCCCGCGGCGCAGAGGCCGCAGGAGAAGTGCCCGTGGGAGCCGTGCTCGTCCAGGGCGACACCATCCTCGCGACGGGATCGAACCGCCCGATTACGACGCACGATCCGTGCGCGCACGCGGAGATCGAGGCGCTGCGCGCCGGCGGAATGTCGGTGGGTTCCTACAGGCTTTCCGGTACGACCTTGTACGTGACACTCGAGCCCTGTGCGATGTGCGCGGCCGCGATCGTGCACGCGCGCGTGTCGCGACTCGTGTTCGGCGCCTGGGATCCGAAAGCCGGCGCCGCCGGCAGCACCATCGACATATTCAAGCTGCCCTCGATGAATCATCGCGTCGACGTCTTCGGCGGCGTGCTGACGGAAGAGAGCTCGCGTCTCTTGAGCGGCTTCTTCGCGGCCCGGCGACGCGCGGCGGACTGAGGAGGCGCGGCACACGCTTTGTGTTAGCGTGTGACGTCGCTTTATCGAGGGAGATCGAACATGTACGGACCAAAGTCGATTTCCGCGCTCGCGGGCTTGGTATTCGCCCTGGGTGCAACGGTCGCGCCGGCTGCGCCGGTCAAGTACGAAATCGATCCGAAGCACACGTATCCGAGTTTCGAGGCCGACCATTTCGGCGGCGTCTCGGTATGGCGCGGGAAATTCAACAAGACCACCGGAAGCATCGTGCTGGATCGCGAAGCGAACACCGGCAGCGTCGACGTCGTCATCGACACGACCTCGGTCGATACGGGGCTCGACGAACTGAATGATCACCTCAGGAAGTCGGACTTCTTCGAGGTCGAGAAATATCCGACCGCCACCTATCGCGGAAAATTGGCGGCGTTCAAGGACGGTAAACCCACCGAAGTGCAGGGCGAGTTGACCCTGCGCGGTGTCACCAAGCCTCTGAAGCTCGAGATCAGGTCGTTCAAGTGCATGCCGCACCCGATGTCGAAGACCGAATTCTGCGGTGCCGATGCTGTTGCAACGTTCAACCGCGACGAGTTCGAAATCTCGTGGGGCAAGAGCTTCGGCTTCGACATGTGGGTGAGGCTGCAGATCCAGGTCGAGGCTCACCTGGCCAAGTAATCGAAAATCGAGGGGCGGCATGCGAGAGACGAAGTTGGCGCTGGCGTTGCTGGCGTTTGGAATGAGTGTGAGTGCGGCCGACAGGGGAACGCCGCTGTTCGACGGGAAAACCCTGAACGGTTGGAAGCAACTCGGCGGAGCGGCGGATTACCAGGTGATCGACGGCGCCATCGTCGGCTCGTCGCGTCCCGGGGTGCCGAACAGCTTTCTCGTGACGACGAAGGATTACGGCGATTTCGTGCTCGACGTCGACGTGCGCCAGGACGTCGGTCCCACGAACTCCGGAATCCAGTTCCGCAGCCTGTCTACCCCCGATTTCGAGGACGGCCGGGTGCACGGCTACCAGGCCGACATCGACCCGTCGCCGCGGCAGTGGAGCGGGCAGATCTACGAGGAGGCTCAGCGCGGCTGGTTCTCGACCGGCGAGACGAATCCGGCCGCCAAGGCGCTCTACGAATTCGGGGAGTGGAACCACTACCGCATCGAGGCCATCGGTCCGCGCCTGCGCGTGTGGATCAACGGCCAGCCCGCGGCCGACGTGATCGACGACGCGAAGAAGTCCGGGTTCTTCGGCCTGCAGGTGCATTCGATCGACAAGCCCGAGGATGCCGGCCGCAAGACGAGCTGGAAGAACATCGTGGTGCGCACGAAGGACCTGAAGCCCGCGCCGCCGATGGGCATCTTCATCCGCAACAACCTGCCCAACAACCTCGATGTCGACGAGAAGGCGCAGGGCTGGCGTCTCCTGTGGGACGGCAGGACCGCGAACGGCTGGGTCGGCGCGCGGGGCGAAGGTTTCCCCGCGAAAGGCTGGTCGCTCGAGAACGGCGAGCTCGCGGTGATCGCCCAGGGCGGCGGCGGGGACATCATGACGACCGAGGAGTTCGGGGCGTTCGAGCTGCAGATGGACTTCAAGGTCACGAAGGGCGCCAACAGCGGCATCTTTTATTTCCTGACCTCGCCACACGATCCGGCCAGCGGCGCGCCGCTCGGTCTCGAGTACCAGGTACTCGACGACGAGAATCATCCGGATGCCAAGCGTGGTGTCGACGGCAATCGCACGCTGGCCTCGCTGTACGACATCCTGCCGCGCGGCAAGCTCATGACCAACGTCGGCATCGCGCCGAAGGTCGGCGCGTGGCAGCACGCGCGCATCGTCGCGAAGGCGGACGGCACCGTCGAGCACTGGCTGAACGGCGTGAAGGTGCTCGAGTTCAAGCGCGGCTCGGAGGATTTCCGCGCGCGCGTGGCCGCGAGCAAGTTCAAGTCGACGCCGGGGTTCGGCGAGGCGCAGAAGGGACGCATCCTGCTGCAGGACCACGGCGACGCCGTGGCCTATCGCAGCATCAAGATCCGGCCGCTGAACTAGATTCCTGCGGTCGGCAAGTCCCTAGCGCGGCTTGGATCCCGCGTCGACGACGGTGTTGGTCGGGATCGCCACGGTGAGCAGCGCGGAGAATTGTGAAACGCGTTCGACGAACTGCGCCGTCTCCTCGCCACGCGCGTAGCCACGCTTCACGCGCGAATACCAGTGCGGATCCGAGAGGCGCGGCAGGTTCGCGCGCACGTCGGCCCAGCGATCGGGATTCTTCTTGCGCATCTGCGTGATGATGCGCGCGTCCTCGAGGTGGCCGATGCCGATGTTGTACGCGGCCATGGCGAGCCACGTGCGGTCCGGATCGAGGATGCGGGCCGGAATGCGTCCCCTGAGGTACGCGAGGTAGCGTGCGCCGCCCATGATGTTGTCGTCGGGCGAGAACACGTTCTCGACGCCCATCTTCTTCGCGGTGACGGGCATGAGCATCATCACGCCCTGGGCACCCTTCGGCGAGACGGCCGCGGGCCGCCAGCGCGATTCCTGGTAGCCGAGGGCCGCCAGCACCCGCCAGTCGATGCCCGTTTCCTTCTCCGCGGCCTCGAAGGCGGGGCGCAGGTGCGGGAGCCGGGACTCGATATGCTTGTGAAAGTCCGCCGCGAGGCGCTTGGGCAGCCGGGCGGTCCGGTGAGGGGGATCCGCAGGGGTCTTGCCGCTCGTTTTTACCGGCTTCTCCTGCCCGAGGGCGCGATTGGCCCAAAATGGCGGGGAAAACGCTGCAATCGCCAAGGTGACGAAGCCGCGACGGCTGACCAGGTTGTTCCTCCCCTTGGCTCTCAGCATCGTTCGGCTAGAATACGCGCCCCTCGCGGGGCCGCCCTAATTTTGAAGGTTTCCCGCGGACAGGTACCGAAGCGGTCATAACGGCGCCGACTCGAAATCGGATGGTCGGGTAATTCCGGCACGTGAGTTCGAATCTCACCCTGTCCGCCAATCTTCTTGCGACTCACTTCGTGAGATTCGAACTCACGTGCATGAGAAGAGGCGAGTTCGACAACTTTGCAGAGCAAAGTTGGACAGATTCGCGCAGCGAATCTGGTCCCGCGCGCAGCGCGGGATGAGCGGCGGTCCCCCGCCGCGAACAATCTCACCCTGTCCGCCTCTTCGGCGAATGTGGCACTAGCTACTGATCGAAGGATCATGCTCTTATTTTCTCGCACTGGTCCATTCGCATCCTTGCGTGTCCCCCAAACCACGACCCAGTTCCTAATTCCGCAACATCCCCAGATATTGTCGCTCCAGAAACGCGCGCTCCCTCTCGTTTCCACACAACTCGATCGCCGCGCGATACGCCTCCGCGGCATCCGCATCCCGACCCATCCTCCGCAACATATCGGCGCGCACCGAGTGAAACAGGTGATACCGCGAAAGCTGCAGCGCTTCGAGCAGTCGCAACCCCGCGACGGGTCCTTCGACCTCCGCGACGGCGACAGCGCGATTGAGCGCGACCACGTCGCTGGGGACTAACGCGTACAACAGGTCGTACAACGCGACGATCTGCCCCCAGTCCGTATCCGCCGCCGTGCGCGCATCGCTGTGCACCGCATTCATCGCGGCCTGCAGCTGGTACGGCCCGGGTTCATCTCGCCGCAAACATTCGCGCAGCAGCGCCTGGCCTTCCTCGATGCGCGCGCGATCCCACAGGCCGCGATCCTGCGCGGCGAGCTGCACGAAGGCTCCGTCGTCGTCCGTGCGCGCGGCGCGGCGCGCATCGACGAGCAACATGAGCGCGAGCAATCCCTTCACCTCCGTCTGGGAGGGCAGCAGTTCGACCAGCAGCCGCCCGAGGCGGATCGCCTCGTCGCACAACTCATTGCGGATGAGCTCCGAGCCACCGCTCGCGCTGTAACCCTCGTTGAACACGAGGTACACGACGCCGAGCACGCTCGCGAGTCGCGCCGGAAGTTCGTTCGTCTCTGGAATGCGGTACGGAATGCCGGCCGCGCGGATCTTCGTCTTGGCGCGCGAAATGCGCTGCGCCATCGTCGGCTCCGGAACGAGGAAGGCATGCGCGATTTCGGCGGTCGTGAGGCCGCCTAGCAGCCGCAGCGTCAGGGCAAGTTGCGACTCCGTCGCGAGCGCGGGGTGACAACACGTGAAGATCAGTCGCAGGCGATCGTCGTTCACATCGTGCTCCGCGGGCTCGTCGCGCTCGAGCAATTGCATGGCGGCTTCCTGCCGCGCATCGCGCTTCGCTTCGCGCCGCAACCGGTCGATGGCGCGATTACGCGCCGTCGTGATGATCCAGCCGGCGGGCGCGGGCGGCACGCTGCCCGCGGGCCAGCGCTGCAAGGCGATTTCGAACGCATCCTGCACGGCCTCTTCGGCGAGCGAGATGTCGCCGAGCTGGCGCGTGAGTACGGCCACGGCACGGCCGTACTCCGCGCGAAAGATCCGTTCGATCTCGCCGCTCAATGTGGATCAGTGTTCGAAGAAGGGCCGCACTTCGACGGGGGTGGTCGTCGCGCGCGCCAGCTTGCGCGCCCAGCCGAGCGCGGCGTCGAGATCGGGCGCGCGCAGGATCGTGATGCCGCCGATCTGCTCCTTGCTCTCGATGAACGGGCCGTCGGTGGTCACGATGTCGCCGCCCTGGTGGCGCAGGACGGTGGCCGTGTTGGCCGGATACAGGCCTCCGCCGAACACCCAGGCGCCGGCCGCCTGCATCTGCGCGTGCAGCGCCGTCACGTCCGCCATGATTTTCTGCAGCTTCTCGGGTTCGGGCTGCGTGGAGCCGGCGGGGTAACAGATGGTGAGCAGGTACTGCTTCATGACGATTCCTCGACCGGCGACATGCCGGGTTCATCGCCTATACGAACGGCGAGAGTGGGTTTCGACAGGGATGGATGCAAGCGGCCGGCCGCTCGCCCGGGATCGATCAGGCGGCGTCGTGCTGCGAGGCGTCGTCGGCTTCGCGCGCGGCGTTTTCGTAGTTCTGCGCGAAGACCTCGAGGAAGATGTGCGGCAGCGTGCCGGGCGGCATTTCGCACAGCGAACGGTAGAACTCGCCGTACAGTTCCCAGTTGCCCAGGGTCTTGCGTCGCGCGCTGCGTTCGAACCGCGTGGCCAGGTCGCGCGGGTCGAGCCGGCCCACGAAATCCACGAAGGCCGCGCGCATGGCGTCGATCAGCGCCGCATCGTGGCGTCGCGCGCCCGCGAACGATTCGCGCATCCACTGGACCGCATCGAAGCGCCGGCTGTCGTGCGCCTTGAGAAGTTCCTGGATGAGCTCCTCGATGCTGTGACGATCGAGCGAGGGTAGAAGATCGCTCGCGTCCTTCTCGTACGTGACGCGCAACTCGTTGCGTTGCGCCTGCTGCGTGCGGTTGCTTTCCTTGAGCCCCGAAAGGCTCTCGCGCAGGAGCTGGCCGGCCAGGTGCAGCATGCGCGAATGCGCATCGGCCGGCAGCGATTCGGCGCTGATGCCCGCGCCGCGGCAGAACGCCATCAGCCCCGGCGCGATATCGGGGGCGCCGCCCACGACGGGAACGGTGGCGGGCTGCGTGATCGGCAGTGCCGGCTGTTGCACCGCCTTCTGCTGTTTTTCCTTCTGCTGTTTTTCGGCCGCGCGAGCGAGCCTCGCGATGCGGCGTGCGACGGCATCGGAATTCACCTCGAGCTCGGGCGCGGTGGGCGGTTCCTTGGGCAGATCCTGCGTCTGATGCAGAGCGCGCGTGCGCGCCGAGACCGCCTGGCCGAAGGCGTTCACCGGCTTGAGCTGGTCGTTCGAAGTGTCCTGGCTCGCTTCGAGCAGGTTTTCCAGGCGCAGCGAAGCGCCGAGATCGCCGATAGCCGGAGGTCGACGACGGCTGCTCGTCGTTCCAGTACCGGGCTTCGCATACAGCGCGCTGTCGTCCAGGCTGAAATCGGTGGCTGAATCGATCTGCACCTGAACGTGGTATTCGCCGATGCGCAGGATGTCGCCCGTCTTGAGCTCGTACGGATTCTGGCTGCCGAGCGGACGGTCGCCGTCGTTGATGAACGTGCCGTTGCTGCTCGTGTCCTGCAGCAGGTATCGCCCGTTGTGGAAAACGATGCGCGCGTGACGGCCCGAGACGTAGCGCATTTCATCAGGCAATACCCAGTCGTTCTCGGAGGAGCGTCCAATGCTGCCGCCCGATACCCCAAGTACGAATGTGCTCCGGTCACCCAGCCGGTGACGATGTTCACTGATGACGCGCAGCCTGAGCGCCATGGAATACCCTCTGGGCCCTAGCTTCCCGCTGCCCATGCGTGTATGAAGAGGCAGGTTAACGTCCCCTTAGTCCGCCAGATGGCATCCAGTCACATTTTCAAGATTATGTTCGTGAACCAGGGCAAGGTTTACGAGGTTTATGCCCGTAAGGTGAGCCAGGGTCGGTTGTTCGGGTTCATCGAAGTCGAAGAACTGGTGTTCGGCGAGCGCTCGACGGTCGTGCTCGATCCGGGCGAGGAACGCATCAAGTCCGAGTTCACCGGCGTCAAGTGCACGATGATCCCGATGCACTCGATCCTGCGCATCGACGAAGTGAAGAAGCAGGGCACCGCCAAGATCAGCGCGCTCGAGGGCGGCAACATCACCCAGTTCCCGATGTCGATGTACACGCCCGCCGGCAACGATTCCGGGCCGAAGAAATAATGGGGACATTCCTCGTTTCCTAGCAAACGGGGACAGGCCTGGACGCTGAACGCGGATCGGCGAGCGCGGATTCCGGCAACTTCGTAGGAACAAGGATCGCCTGGCAGGGAATCGCGGCTCCGGATTGCCGATTTTCTAGGCAATACCGGGTGTCCCCTTTACAATGCGCGCCCTCCAATGATCGAGCTTCCAGGCGCCTCCGCAGTTTCCGATTTTCGCATCGCCAAACTGCGCCCAGCGCTCGAGGCACTGCAGCCCGGGCTCGGCGCCATCCGCGCGCGCTACCTCCACTTCGTCGATCTCGCCCGCGACCTCGACGCGGTCGAACGGACACTGCTCGAACGACTCCTGACCTACGGGCCGCGCGAGGATGGAAATTCGTCCGCGACGCTTGCGGGAGCCTCCGAAATCGTAATCGTGCCCCGCTTCGGCACGATCTCCCCCTGGTCCAGCAAGGCGACCGACATCGCCCACGTCTGCGGGCTCGACGCCGTGTTGCGCATCGAGCGTGGCATCGCGTGGAGCGTCTCCGCCGCGCAGCCGCTGTCGCGCGACGCGCTGGAAAAACTCGCCGCGCCGCTCTTCGACCGCATGACGGAGACCGCGCTCTTCGACCGCGCGGATGCGGCGTCCCTGTTCGCGCACGAGGCGACGCGACCGCTGCGAACGATCTCGCTCGCCGACGGCCGCGCGGCGCTGGTCAAGGCCAATACCGAGCTCGGCCTCGCACTGTCGGACGACGAGATCGACTATCTGGTCAGGAACTTCGCGGCGCTGGGGCGCGACCCGACGGACGTCGAGCTGATGATGTTCGCGCAGGCGAACTCCGAGCACTGCCGTCACAAGATCTTCAACGCCATCTGGATAATCGACGGCAAGGAGCAGCCGAAGTCGCTGTTCGCGATGATCCGCAACACACACGCGAAGAATCCGCAGGGCGTGCTCTCCGCGTACCGCGACAACGCGGCGGTCATCGAAGGTCCACTCGGCAAGCGTTATTTCCCGAATCCCGAGAACGACATCTACGGCGCGGTGGATGAACCCATCGACATCCTGATGAAGGTGGAGACCCACAACCACCCGACGGCGATCTCGCCGTTCCCTGGCGCGGCCACGGGTTCGGGTGGCGAGATCCGCGACGAGGGCGCGACGGGGCGCGGCGCGAAACCGAAGGCGGGTCTCACCGGATTCTCCGTGTCGCACTTGCGCATTCCGGGCTTCGAGCAGCCGTGGGAGAAGAGGAACATCGGCAAGCCCGATCGCATCGTCTCGGCGCTCGACATCATGATCGAGGGGCCGCTCGGCGGCGCCGCGTTCAACAACGAATTCGGCCGGCCGAACATCGCGGGGTACTTCCGCACGTTCGAGCAGGCGGCGGAAGGCGATGCGCCCAATCGCGTGCGCGGCTATCACAAGCCCATCATGATTGCCGGCGGTCTCGGCAACGTTCGGCGCAAACACGTCGAGAAGAGCGAGATCCCGGTCGGCGCGAAGATCGTCGTGCTCGGTGGCCCCGCGATGCTGATCGGCCTCGGCGGCGGGGCGGCCTCGTCGATGGGCAGCGGTAGTTCGAGTGCGGACCTCGACTTCGCCTCCGTGCAGCGTGGCAATCCCGAGATTCAGCGCCGCGCGCAGGAAGTCATCGACCGCTGCAGCGCGCGCTGGAACCAGAATCCGATCCTGCTGATCCACGACGTCGGCGCGGGTGGTTTGTCGAACGCGGTGCCCGAAGCGGTGGCGCACACCGAAGGGCGCGGCGCGGTCATCGACCTCGGCGCGATTCCGAACGACGAGCCCGGCATGTCGCCGATGGAACTGTGGTGCAACGAGTCGCAGGAGCGTTACGTGCTCGTGATCGACGCGGCTCGGCTCGACGAGTTCGAGTCGATCTGCCGCCGCGAGCGGTGTCCGTTCGCCGTGATCGGCGAGATGAACGACACGGGCGTGCTGGTGCTGGAAGACAAGAAGAACGGCACGCGTCCCGTCGACATGCCGCTCGATGTCTTGTTAGGCAAGGCGCCGAAGATGCTGCGCGACGTGAAAATCGTCGTGCCAACGCAGTCGCCCCTGGAGCTTGCGTCTATCGAGCTGCGCGATGCGGCATACCGGCTGCTGAAGTTTCCTGCCGTCGCAGACAAGACTTTCCTGATCACGATCGGTGACCGCACCGTGGGCGGCATGATCAGCCGCGACCAGATGGTGGGTCCGTGGCAGGTGCCGGTCGCGGACGTGGCCGTCACGATCTCGGACTATTTCGGACACACGGGCGAGGCGATGGCGATGGGCGAGCGCACGCCGGTCGCGGTGCTCGATGCGCCGGCGTCCGGCCGGCTCGCGGTGGCCGAATCGCTCACCAACATTCTGGCGGCCGACATCGGTTCGTTGTCGAACGTGCGGCTGTCGGCGAACTGGATGGCTGCATGCGGCGAGCCTGGCGAGGACGCCGCGTTGTACGCGACGGTGCGCACCGTCGGCGAAGAGTTGTGCCCCGCGCTCGGCATCGCGATTCCGGTGGGCAAGGACTCGCTGTCGATGAAGACGGTGTGGAGCGAGGGCGCGCAGAAGAAATCGGTCGTCGCGCCGGTGTCGCTGATCGTGTCCGCATTCTCGCCGGTGGGCGACGTGCGCAGGACCTGGACGCCGCAGCTGCGTACCGACCTTGGCCCGACCACATTGCTGCTCGTCGATCTCGGCTTCGGGAAGAACCGCCTGGGCGGCTCTTCTCTCGCGCAGGTGTACGGATCGCTGGGCGCACAGCCCGCGGATCTCGACTCGCCGGACCGCCTGCTCGGTCTCGCGGCCGCGCTCGCGGAGCTGCGCGCGCAGGGGCTGGTGCTCGCGTACCACGACCGCTCCGATGGAGGCGTGTTCGCGACGCTCGCGGAGATGGCGTTCGCCGGACATTGCGGCGTCGACGTCAAACTACCGGCGGGCGCGAATGGCGCCGCGGGCGCGCTGTTCAGCGAGGAGCTGGGCGTCGTGCTGCAGGTGAAGACGGCGAATCTCGACGCCGCGCGTGAAATCCTCTCGCGCCACGGGCTCGGCGAGCATGCGCATGCCATCGGCAACACCACGCGCGGGATGCGTATTCGCATCGAGGCCGCCACCGGCCGCGTCGATGAATCCTGGGAAGATTTGCGCCGGGCCTGGTCCGAGACCTCGTTCCGCATGCGCGAGAGGCGCGACGAACCCGCCTGCGCTCGCGAGGAATTCGCCGCCGCCTGTGATCCGGGCGCACCGGGTCTCAACGTCGCACTGACGTTCGATCCCGACGAAGACGTTTCGGCGCCATACATCGGCAAGGCGCGGCCGCGCGTGGCGGTGCTGCGCGAGCAGGGCGTGAACAGCCAGATCGAAATGGCGGCGGTGCTCGAACGCGTCGGCTTCGAAGCGCACGACGTGCACATGACGGATGTGCTGACGGGCCGCGTGAAGCTGGATCTATTCCGCGGGCTCGTGGCCTGCGGCGGATTCTCCTACGGCGACGTGCTCGGCGCGGGCGAGGGCTGGGCCAAGTCGATTCTCTATCACCCGGCCACGCGCGAGGAGTTCCAGCGCTTCTTCGATCGCGCGGATACCTTCTCGCTCGGCGTCTGCAACGGATGCCAGATGTTCGCCGCGCTCAAGGAGATCGTGCCCGGCACGGCCAACTGGCCGCGCTTCGTGCGCAATCGCGGCGAGCAGTTCGAGGGACGTTTCTCGCTGGTCGAGCTCGCGCGCTCGCCGTCGATCGTGCTCGCAGGAATGGACGGCTCGATGCTGCCGATCGCCGTCGCGCACGGCGAGGGTCGCGCCGAGTTCGCGAGCGAGTCGGATGCGAAGTCATTCAACGGCAGCGGCCTCGTCGCCGCGCGTTACGTGAACGGCGACCGCTCGGTCGCGACTACCTACCCGGCGAATCCGAACGGCTCGCCGTTCGGCATCGCCGCCATCACGAACGCCGACGGCCGCGTGACGATCACGATGCCGCACCCCGAACGCTCCTTCCGCTACACACAGAACTCCTGGCGCCCCGACAACGCGGGCGACTACTCCGGCTGGTACCGGATGTTCGCGAACGCGCGCAAGTGGGTTGGCTGATCGGTTGGTGGGGGGGGGGGGGGGGGGGGGG
>JAFAGC010000079.1 GCA_023423065.1 Pseudomonadota bacterium | reverse complement strand
CGCCGGTGCTTCAGCAGCGGCGCGCCCTGCCCCGACCACAGCGAGATCAGGTCCGTGCGTCCCGCCGCGAGCGCGGCCTTCCTGAACTGCGCCGTCAACCAGCTCTGCACCGGATAAGGCGCGAGCCGCGCTTCGTGGCCGCGCATCGCTTCGATGAAATCGTTGTGCACGCTGCGCGCGAGGCGGCCCGAGAACGCGCGGGTCAGCGTCGTGCGACGCGCATCGGCGCCGAACAAGCTGGCGCGATGCAACTCGTGCGCTCCAGATTCCTCGCAGGCAAGGAAGGCCGTGCCGATCTGCGCGCCCGACGCACCGAGTTTCCTCACCGCGGCAATACCGCGGCCATCGACGATTCCGCCGGCCGCGATCACCGGCACCTTCACCGCATCCACGGCCTGCGGAACCAGCGCAAGCGTGCCGGTCAGGCAGTTCTCCGGTTGATCGAGAAAGGACACGCGATGACCGCCTGCCTCGAATCCCGTCGCGACGATCGCATCGACGCCCGCATCCGCGAGTAGTTTGGCCTCGTCCGCCGTGGTGGCCGTGCCGACGGTCAGTATTCCGGCGCCGCGGCAGCGATCGAGTATCGAAGACTCCGGCAGGCCGAACACGAAGCTGAATACCGGCGGCTTCAATTCCAGCAACGTCTCGACCTGTTCGTCGAAACGGGGCATGAAGCGCCCGGGCCGGACCGGCATGGGCACGTCGAGCTCGGCGAAGTACGGCCTCAGCAGCTCGCAGGCCGCGCTCCATTGCGAGTCCGTGAGGGGCGGGTCATCGCTGCCCTCGTGCGGAATCCACAGATTCAATGCGAATGGCCGGTTCGTCCGCGCGCGGATTCTGGCCGCGACGTCGCGCATGCCGGCCGCGTCGAGATGATGCGCGCCGAAGGAACCGAGTCCGCCGCTCTCGCTCACCGCGACCACGAGATCGACCGACGACAAGCCACCGCCGAACGGACCCTGGATGATTGGATAGTCGATGCCGAGCATGGCGCGTACGATAGACGCCCGCGTACCGCTTGATAAGTACGCACCTTCTGGTAACCGCCCATGCCGACCAGGTCCGACAAGTCCGCCGAAGTCTACAACAGCGCCTGCCCTTCGCGGGACATCCTCGCGCTGATCGGCAGCAAGTGGTCGATGCTCGTCTTGTGCACGCTGCGCGCCGGCCCGTGCCGGACCCATGCGATCAAGCGCCGCCTGGACGGCGTATCGGCGAAGATGCTCACGCAAACGCTGCGCGAGCTGGAGCGTCACGGGATCGTGCAGCGGCGCGATTACGGCGAAGTGCCGCCGCGAGTGGAATATTCACTCACGCCGCTCGGGCGATCGCTTGCGGCGCTGGTGATCGAGATCGAGAACTGGGTGACGAACAACTACCGTCGCATGTCGGTGACCGCCCGCCGATTCGACGCGGACGCGGCGTAGGCGTTTTCAGCCGACGAATTTCGCGGAAGTCTTCGCGCGGACCTCGTCCGCCGTCACGCCGGGCGCCAGCTCCAGTAGTTTGAAGGGGCTCCCGCGATCCGGCCGCTCGAACACGGCGAGGTCCGTGATCAGCATGTCGACGCAGTTGGCGCCGGTGAGCGGCAGATCGCAGCGCGGCTTGAACTTCGGCGAGCCGTCCTTCGAGTTGTGCTCCATCACGACGACCACGCGGCGCACGCCGGCGACCAGATCCATCGCGCCGCCCATGCCCTTCACCATCTTGCCGGGCACCATCCAGTTCGCGAGGTCGCCGTTCTCCGCGACCTCGAGCGCGCCGAGCACGGATAGATCGATGTGTCCGCCGCGGATCATGCCGAAGCTGTCGGACGACGAAAAGAACGACGACATCGGCAGCTGCGTGATCGTCTGCTTGCCGGCATTGATGAGATCGGGATCCTCTTCGCCCTCGTACGGGAATGGCCCCATGCCGAGCATGCCGTTTTCGGATTGCAGCACCACGCTCATGCCGTCGGGAATGTAGTTCGCGACCAGGGTCGGAATCCCGATGCCGAGATTCACGTAGTAGCCGTCACGCAGTTCCTTCGCGGCGCGCCTGGCGAGATCGTCGCGTGTCCAGGCCATGCGCCTAACCACCCGCCCGCTTGCGCACGGTGCGCTGCTCGATGCGTTTCTGGTAGTTCGTTCCCTGGAAGATCCGCTGGACGAAGATGCCCGGCGTGTGCACCTGGTCGGGATCGAAAGTTCCAGGCTCGACCAGCTCCTCGACCTCCGCCACCGTCACGCGCCCCGCCGTCGCCATCATCGGATTGAAGTTCCGCGCGGTCTTGCGATAGACGAGATTGCCTTCGGTGTCGCCCTTCCACGCTTTCACGATGGACAGATCGGCGGTGAGGCCGGTCTCCAGCACGAAGGTTTCGCCGTTCACCTGACGCGTCTCCTTCCCCTCGGCGACCACGGTGCCTGCGCCCGTGCGCGTGTAGAACCCGTATATGCCGGCGCCGCCCGCGCGGATGCGCTCGGCCAGGGTCCCCTGGGGATTGAATTCGAGCTCGAGTTCCTTCGCGAGGTACTGGCGTTCGAATTCCTTGTTCTCGCCGACGTACGACGAAACCATCTTGCGGATCTGCCGGGTCTCGAGCAGCAGGCCGAGTCCGAAGCCATCCACTCCCGCGTTGTTCGAGACCACCGTGAGGTCGCGCACGCCCGAATCGCGCAGCGCGACGATGAGGTTTTCCGGGATGCCGCACAGGCCGAAGCCGCCCGACATCACGGTCATGCCATCGCGCGTGAGCCCCGCGAGCGCGGCGGCCGCATCTGGATAGACCTTATGCGGCATCGGTCTGCTTGGACGGATGCGCGTGCTGGAACGCCGGCAGGTGGCCGCAGTTCTCCGCGATCAATGCCAGCCGCGGATACCTCGTCGCGGCAACCCCGAAACGATCGGCCGCATACAGCTGCGGCACCAGGCAGCAATCCGCCATCGTGGGCGAATCACCGTGGCAGAACTTCCCCGATAGATGGTCGTGCTCGAGATGCGCGTTGAAGGCGTCGAGTCCGCGCGTGATCCACTCCTGCATCCATTCCTTGATCGCGGCGTCGCCGAGATGCAGCTTCTCCTTCAGGTACTTCGTGGTGCTGGTGTTCTGCATCGGCTGGATGTCGCAGGCGATGATCTGCGACAACATGCGCACGCGCGCCCTGTCCACCGGATCCTTCGGGATCAGCCGCGCTCCGGGAAACACCTCGTCGAGGTATTCGATGATCGCGAGCGACTGCGCGAAGCGCTGGCCGTTGTGCACGAGCGTCGGCACGCGACTCTGCGGATTCACGCCCCGGTACTTCGCGCTCCACTGCTCGCCGCCGTCCTTCACAAGGTTGACCGCGTGGGTCTCGTACGGCAGCGATTTCAGGTTGAGCGCGATGCGCACCCGGTACGACGCGGAGCTGCGCCAGTAGGTATGGAGCTCGAGACTCAAATGACACCTCTTCGCATCTGGTCGAGTTCGATGGATTCGAACAACGCCTTGAAGTTGCCTTCGCCGAAACCCTGGTTTCCCTTGCGCTGGATGATCTCGAAGAAGATAGGCCCGATCACGTTCGCGGTGAAGATCTGCAGCAGCAGCCCTTCGTCCGTCGTGCCGTTGCCGTCGATGAGGATACGACGGCTGCGAAGCGCGTCGATATCCTCCCCGTGTCCCTTGACGCGCGAGTCCACGCCTTCGTAGTAGGTGTCCGGGGTGTCCTGGAACACGACGCCGCGGCTGCGCAGCACGTCCACGGTGCTGAAGATGTCCTCCGACGCGAGCGCGATGTGCTGGATGCCCTCGCCGCGGTATTCGCGCAGGTATTCCTCGATCTGGGACTTGTCGTCCTGCGACTCGTTGATCGGGATGCGGATCTTGCCGCACGGGCTCGTCAGCGCACGCGAGAACAAGCCGGTCTTCTTCCCCTCGATGTCGAAGTAACGAATCTCGCGGAAGTTGAACAGGCGTTCGTAGAAACCCGTCCACTTGTCCATGTTGCCGCGGTGCACGTTGTGCGTCAGGTGGTCGATGATCGTGAGCCGCGCGGGCTCGAGCGGCCTTGCCGCCACCGGACGGAAATCCACGTCGTAGATCGAATGATCGCCGTAGCGGTCGACGAAGTAGATCAGCGAGCCGCCGATCCCGACGATCGCGGGAATATTGAGCTCCATCGGCCCGACGCTGTTGCGATGAGGTTCGGCGCCGAGCGCCACCGCGCGTTCGAATGCCGCGCGCGCGTCCCTTACGCGAAACGCCATCGCGCACACGGAAGGCCCGTGCGCCTGCGCGAACTTCTGCGCGAAGGAATCGGGCTCCGCGTTGATGATGAAGTTGATGTTGCCCTGCGAGTGGAGCGTGACGTTCTTCGAGCGGTGGCGGGCGACCGCCGGGAAGCCCAATTGCTCAAAAAGGTCCCGCAATTGCCGGGGGTGGGGTGCGGTGTACTCGACGAATTCGAATCCGTCGGTTCCCATGGGATTGGTATCGACAGCGGCAGCCATTACTGGCCTCCGGAGGGAAATTGATTTAGTTACAATTGTAACCATTCCGCCCGGAACCGAAAGGCGCAAGACCCGACATGTCGCGACGCGAGAAGCTCCACCTGGAAGGATTTCTGCCCTTTCGGCTGTCAGTGCTCTCCAATACCGTCAGTTCCGCGATTGCGGCGGCCTATTTCGCGCATTTCGGCCTGTCGATCCCGGAATGGCGGGTGATGGCAGTGCTCGCCTCGAATCCCGGCCTGTCGGCCGCCGAAGTCACTGCGCGGACGGCGATGGACAAGGTCGCGGTCAGCCGCGCGGTCGCGGCGCTGCTCGCGGCCGGACGCCTGCGGCGCACGACGGCCGCCGCCGACCGGCGGCGCACTCACCTCAGGCTCACGAGCGCCGGCACGCGCGTCTACGCGCAGGTCGTGCCGATGGCGCTGTCCTACGAACGCGGATTGCTCGCCTCCCTTTCGAAACAGGATCGCGCGACACTCGACCGGTTGCTTCGGGTGTTGCTTGGCCGGGCCGTGGAACTCGGACCCGCCCACGCGGAGTGACCGAAATGCGCATCAACCACAGAGGTCCCTGAATGCTCGGCAAGATTCCCGCCGCACGGTTGGCCCTGATCGAGAAGATAGTCGAGCAGGCCCGCAGGCAACTGCCCGCCACGCGACGCAAGCTCGCGGCGGAGTTCCTGCGCGGCTACTTCCGCGGCGTCGCGGAAGAGGACCTGCGCGCGCATCGGCCCGAGGATCTGGCCGCCGCGGCGCTCGCGCATCTCGAATTCGGCCGCAAGCGTAGTGGCCGCCAGGTACTGGTCGGTCTCGTCGGCCCCCTCAACGAAAACGCCCCGACCGCGTCGCACCGCGCGCTGGTGCGCGTCGTCGCGCCCGACATGCCGTTCCTCGTGGACTCGATCGGCGTCGCATTCAGCCAGATGAACATCGGCGTGCACCTGATCGTGCACCCGGTGCTCGCGGTCAAGCGCAATGCGAGCGGCCAGCTCACCGACGTGGCGGGCGATGTTGCAGCGGTGGACGGCGGCATGCGCGCGGAGTCCTGGCAGCTGGTCGAGATCGACCGGCCGCGCGACGCGGCGCATGCCCGCGAGCTCGAACAACGCCTGCGCGCCACGCTCGAAGACGTGCGGCGGGCGGTGGAAGACTTCCCGCGAATGCTCGAGCGCTTGCGGGCGGTGGCGAACGAACTCGACAAGGCGAAGCTGCCCGTCCCCCGCTCCCACGCGAGCGAAGCGCGCGCCCTGCTCTCCTGGATGCACGACGGTCACTTCGTGTTCCTCGGCTACCGTCACTATCGACTCAAGCGCGGCCGCGCGCGCGACGCGTTGATCCGCGACGAAGGGAGCGGCCTCGGTATCCTGCGATCTCATCCTTCGAAGATCCGGGGTGGGCGCAAGGCACCGCCGCCCATCGTGCTCACCGGACGACTGCGCCGCCAGGCCCGCGAGGCGGACCTGCTGGTGCTCACCAAGGCCAACACACCATCCACGGTGCATCGCGGCAGTTACCTCGACTACGTCGGCGTGAAGACTTTCGACGCCGCGGGAAACGTGACCGGCGAACATCGCTTCCTCGGACTGTGGACCTCGAGCGCCTATCACATGGCGCCGTCGGAGATTCCGCTGCTGCGGCGCAAGCTCGACGCGGTGATCGCGCACTTCGGGTTGCCCGAGAACAGCCACGACGCGAAGTCCGTCGTGCACGTGATCGAAACCTTTCCGCGCGACGAGTTGTTCCAGATGAGCGTGCCCGAGCTCATCGCGCTCGTGCGCGGCATCGTGAACCTCTATGAGCGCCGGCGCGTGCGCCTGTTCGCGCGGCGCGACAGCTACGAGCGTTTCTATTCCTGTCTCGTGTACGTGCCGCGCGATCGCTACAACACCGAGGTGCGCGAGCGCATCGAACGCATCGTGCGCGCGCGCTTCGGCGGCACCGACATCGAGACGCAGGTGCAGATCTCCGACTCGATGCTCGCGCGGCTGCACGTGCTGGTGCGCACGCCGCAGGGCGCGAAGCCCGTCGAAAACTTCGCGGCGATCGAAGCCGAGATCGCGGCGTCCGCGGAGACCTGGGACGACCGGCTGCAGAACGAATTGATTTCGCGCGGCGCCGGACGAGAAACCGTCGAAGTCGCGGAGCGCTACTCGCGCGCGTTTCCGGCTGCCTATCGCGCCGACATCAATCCGGCGCTCGCGCTCGAGGACATCGCCGACCTGCAGGCGCTCGAGGCGAACGCCTCGATGCCGCGGCTCAACCTGACCGAACGCGCGGCGGGCGAACGCGACAGCCGCCTGCACCTGCGCGTGCTGCAGGCGGGCGATCCGATTTCGATCTCGGACATCCTGCCCATGCTCGAGAACTTCGGGCTGCGTGTAGTGGCCGAACGTCCCTATCACGTGAACGTCGCCGAACGCGGCGTGTGGATCCAGGATTTCGAGCTCGAGGCGCGCGACGTGCGCCGCGCGAACGTCGCCGCGCTCGAGCCGCTGTTCAAGGAAGCCTTCCTGGCCGCGTGGCGTGGCGACATCGAGAACGACGGGTTCAACCGCCTGCTGCTGTGCGCGTCCTTGAGCGCGCGCGAGATCGTCGTGATGCGCGCGTACTGCAAGTACCTGCTGCAGACCGGCATCCCGTTCAGCCAGGCCTACATGGAGCGCGTGCTGGTCGCGCAGGCGCCGATCACGCGCGCGCTGCTCAAACTCTTCCAGACCCAGTTCTCCCCCAGCGTCAACGCGCGGGAGAGCGCCGCGCAGCGCATCGAAGCCGGCGTGCTGCGCGCGCTCGACCGTGTCTCGAGCCTCGACGAGGACCGCATCCTGCGCGCCTATCTGTCGGTGATCCGCGCCACGCTGCGAACGAACTACTTCCAGACCGATGCCCAGGGCGCGATGAAGCCGTGGGTGTCGTTCAAGCTCGATCCGCAGAGAATTCCCGAGCTGCCGCTGCCGCGCCCGAAGTTCGAGATCTTCGTCTACAGCCCGCGTGTCGAAGGCGTGCACCTCAGGATGGGATACGTCGCGCGCGGCGGCCTGCGCTGGTCCGACCGGCGCGAGGACTTCCGCACCGAGGTGCTGGGCCTCATGAAGGCGCAGAACGTGAAGAACACCGTCATCGTGCCGGTGGGCGCGAAGGGCGGCTTCTATCCGAAGCGACTGCAGGGCCTGTCGCGCGAGGACGCGATGAAGGAAGGCGTCGCGAGTTACCAGACCTTCATCCGCGGCCTGCTCGACGTCACCGACAACATCGTCGACGGCAAGGTCGTCGTGCGTCCCGGCATCGTGCGCCGCGACGGAGACGATGCCTACCTGGTCGTCGCCGCCGACAAGGGCACGGCGACGTTATCGGACATCGCCAACGCCATCTCGATCGAATACGGCCACTGGCTCGGCGACGCGTTCGCGTCGGGCGGTTCCGCCGGTTACGACCACAAGGGCATGGGCATCACGGCGCGCGGCGCCTGGGAAAGCGTCAAGCGACACTTCCGCGAACTCGGCGTCGACATCCAGTCGCAGGATTTCACCGTCGCGGGTATCGGCGACATGTCGGGCGACGTATTCGGCAACGGCATGCTGCTCTCGAAGCACATCCGTCTCGTCGCCGCCTTCGATCATCGCCACATCTTCCTCGATCCCGAGCCCGACGCGGCGGCGAGCTACCGCGAGCGCGAGCGCCTGTTCAAACTACCGCGCTCGAGCTGGGACGATTATTCGCGCAGGCTCATCTCGCGCGGCGGCGGCGTGTGGCCGCGCACCGCGAAGTCGATCCCGCTGTCCGCCGAGGCGCGCGTGCTGCTCGACCTGCCTTCGACCTCGGCGACGCCCGTCGAAGTCATGCGCGCGATCCTGCGCATGCGCGTCGACCTGCTATGGAACGGCGGCATCGGCACGTACGTGAAGGCGCACGACGAATCGCAGGCCGAGGCGCGCGACCGCGCCAACGACGCGATCCGCGCGGACGGCCGCGAGGTGCGCGCCAAGGTCATCGGCGAGGGCGGCAATCTCGGCTGCACGCAACGCGGCCGCGTCGAATACGCGCAATCCGGCGGACTGCAGAATCTCGGCGGCAGTATCAACACCGACTTCATCGACAATTCCGCGGGCGTCAACACGTCGGACGTCGAGGTGAATATCAAGATCCTGCTGGCCGACGTGGCACGCAGGGGCCGCGTGACACGCGCCGCGCGCGACAAGCTGCTCGCGAGCATGACGGACGAAGTCGCGAAGCTGGTACTGCGCAACAACTACCTGCAGAGCCAGGCGCTGTCCGTGCTCGAGCAGCGCGCACCCGAACGGCTCACCGAGTACCAGAGCCTCATTCGCGCACTCGAGCGCGGCGGCCACCTGAATCGCGCCATCGAATTCCTGCCCGGCGACGACGAGTTCCTCGACCGTCGCAAACAACGTCTCGGCCTGACACGGCCCGAACTCGCGGTCGTGCTCGCCTACAGCAAGCTCTGGCTCAGCAATCACCTGATTGATTCGGACCTGCCCGACGACCCGTATTTCGCGAGCGAGGTGCAGCGTTATTTCCCGTCGGCCGTGCAGCGGCGATATCCGCGCGAGATCGGCCGGCATCCGCTGCGCCGCGAGATCATCGCGACCGCGACGACGAACAGCCTCGTGAACCGCATGGGGCCGGTATTCGTCACGCGCGCGCTCGAGGAAACCGAGGCGGGACCCGCGACAATCGCGCGCGCCTACACCATCGCGCGCGAGGTCTTCTCGATGCGCGCGTTGTGGGCGGATATCGAGGCGCTCGACAACAAGGTCGCCGCGAACGTGCAGTACGGCATGTTCTATCGCACGGGCAGACTGCTGCGGCATACCAGCTACTGGCTGCTGCGCGAGCGCGGCAAGGATCTGCACATCGAGAACGCGGTGCGCGAGCTCAAGCCCGGCATCGAGGAGCTCGACAAGGCGACCGACGTCGGACTCGGCACCGCGGTGCGTGCGCAGTACGACGCGGTGCTCGTCGAACTCTCGCAAGGCGGCGTGCCGGAGAGTCTCGCGAAACGCGTCGCACGCCTGTTCCTGCTCGAGCCCGCGCTCGACATCGTCGCGCTGGCGAGCTCCGAGCGCGCGCCGGTCGTCGAAGTCGCACGCGCGTATTTCGAGCTCGGGGAACTCATCGGCCTCGACTGGCTGCACGCGGAAATCGACCGGCTCACGGTCGACGGATCCTGGCAGGCCACCGCGCGCACCGGCCTGCGCGATGCGGCCATGCGCGCGCATCGGCAGCTCGCCCGCCAGATCCTGCGCACCCGCGGCGCGCGCCGCTCGTCCGAACGCGTGGCGCGCTGGAGCGCGCAGCGCGGCGACGAGCTCGCGAGCTGGAAGCGCACGCTCGCCGAGATGCGCGCGGGCCCCGCGGATTTCGCCACGCTCACGGTCGGTGTCGACGCGGTGCGCGGCCTCGCGTCCGCCTGACCGGATGCGCATCGCGCTGGTGATCACGACCTACGAGCGGCCCGATGCGCTCGCGGCCGTGCTCGCCAGCGCCGCGCGACAGACGCTCGGGCCGTACGAGATCGTGATCGCCGACGACGGCTCCGGCGAATCCACGCGCGCGCTGGTCGCGGACTTCGCCGCGCGCTCCCCGGTGCCGGTGCGCTTCGTGTCGCAGCCGCACGAAGGTTTCAGGCTGACCCGGCTGCGCAACCTCGCGATCGCGGCGACCACGGCCGACTATCTCGTCTTCGTCGACGGCGACATGGTGCTGGACCCGCGGTTCGTCGCCGATCATGCCCGCCTGGCACGCGCCGGATGGTTCACCCAGGGCGTGCGTGTGCGCGCCGATGCCGGGCTGACCCGGATGCTCATCGCGGACCCCGCGACGCCGGTGACCATTTCCGGCAAGGGGCTCGGCGGGCTGCGCCGGCTCTATCTACTGCGTTCTCCGGCCCTCGCCTCCCTCGTCCGCGGCCTCGCCAACACGTTCATTGCCATAAAAGGGTGCAACCAGGCCTACTGGCGCGAGGACCTCGTCCGGGTCAACGGCTTCAACGAAGCCATCCAGGGCTGGGGGCCCGAGGACAAGGAGTTGTGCGCGCGACTCCGTTACGCGGGGGTGCGGCGGCAGACCCTGCTCTTCGGTGGGATCGCCGTTCATCTCGAGCACCCGCCCGCGGCCCGCGAGCGGCTCGCGGAGAACCGGGCGGTGCTCATCGACACGCTTCGAGGGCGCAAAAAGCGCTGTGAAACCGGGCTCGATGCGCATTTGGGCCGAAATCTTTTGGGTTAACATGGCGCCCCATTTTTTGGAGGACGCATGTCAGGCAAGCCCGGAAAGCTCATTCTCGTTCGTCACGGCCAGAGCACCTGGAACGTGGAAAACCTCTTCACCGGCTGGCATGACGTCGATCTTTCCGACCAGGGTCGCATCGAGGCACGTTCCGCGGGCGTCGAGATCAGGAAGGCCGGACTGGTGCCCGACATCGCGTTCACGTCCGTCCTCAAGCGCGCGATCCGTACGTTGTGGAGCGTGCTCGACGAACTCGATCTCATGTGGATCCCGGTCGAGCGCAGCTGGCGTCTGAACGAGCGCCACTACGGCGCGTTGCAGGGACTCGACAAGGCGCAGACCGTGGAGAAACACGGCGAGGCGCAGGTCAAGATCTGGCGCCGCAGTTACGACATTCCGCCGCCGGCTCTGACCCTCGAAGATCCGCGTCACCCGATCAACGACCGCCGCTACGCGAACCTCGATCCGCGCGTGCTGCCGGCCAGCGAATCGCTCAAGGACACGCTCGCGCGAGTGCTACCGTTCTGGAACGATCGCATCGCCGCCGAACTCAAGCTCGGCAAGAACGTGCTGGTGGCCGCGCACGGCAACAGCCTGCGCGCGGTGGTGAAGATGCTCGACAACGTGAGCGAGGCCGACATCACCGAACTCAACATTCCGACCGGCGTGCCGCTGGTATACGAGCTCGATTCGAACCTGAAGCCGCTCAAGAGCGGCTACCTCGGCGACCCGGAGGCCATCAAGGCCGCGGCCGAGGCCGTCAAGAAGCAGACCGAAAAGAAGAAGTAGTTAGCGGCGTTCAGGCCGGGGGACCCGGATCCCTCGGCACCTGCTTCGCCGACCAGCCGTCGTAACGTCCCTTGCGGATGTTCGCCGCATCCGACAGCCGGCGGCTCAGCGCCTGCATGTCGGGGACGGTGAGCTGCATGGACTTGTGTGCGTGCAGACTGAAACGCAGCTCACCGGCGTCCGGCGTGTCGATCACGTCGGCATCGAAGCCATCGCCGCGCAGCTCCGTCGCCAGTTCCTCGGCCGACTGCGCGCTCGGAAACGCGAAGAAGAAATCCACGTCGTGCGGCTTGAACGGATCCGTGCCGCGCTTGCGCAACTGGTCGATGAGCCGCTCGTCCCAGGAGTCGTTCTTCTGGCGCCGCAGCTTCTGCAGGTTCTGGTAAATGCGCCAGGCCGCGACCAGTCCACCAAGCACCGCGAAGGCGATCATCCAGTTGGTGGAGGAGAACATGTTCGTTACTCGTCTTCGGCAATGGTGACTTTGAGTCCCGAGAGCGCCTGAGTTATCTCGACCTGGCAGGACAGCCGCGAATTCTCCTGGTAGTGCGAGAGCTCGGAAAGCAGTTCGCGCTCGTCGGACATCGGAGCCGGCAGCTTTCCAGCCCACTCCGGATCCACGTAAATGTGGCAGGTGGCGCAGGAGCACATGCCACCGCAGATCGCCGCGACACCGTAATCCAGCTCGCGCAGCACTTCCATCACCTTCAGGCCCGGCTTGCACTCCACATCGTGAGAAACGCCGTCCCGATCAATCACTTGCAAAATCGCCATCAGAGCTCAACCGTATCAGGGGAATCGCGCGGGATCCGCGCCGCTCAAGTGTGCCGACCTTCGGCGCCGGGCGCCAGCGGTTGCAGCCGGCGGAGCGCGGCGAATTCGAGCGCCAGGTCCGTACCCGCGACGGCGCGGGTGATGCGCCGGGCGCGGTACCAGAGATAGGTGAGCAGCGTGAAGACGTTCGTGAGCTCCTCGAGCATGACAGGCGTGGCGCCGCGCGAATCCAGCCCCGACGCCGACAACAGCAGCGACGCGTGCGCGCTCGCGCGCGGGTAGTAGGTGATCAACGCGGCCAGGTCGAGCAAGGGGTCGCCGACCTGCGCGTATTCCCAATCGATGAAGTACAGCCGGTCGGCGGTGATCACGTTGCCGCTGTGCAGGTCGTTGTGGACGATCGCCGGCGCACGCCGGGCCGATCCCGAACGCGCCAGCGAAGCGGCGCCACTTTCCAGCAGGGCTTCGAGGCGCGCCGCTTCGGAGGGATCGTCCTGCACGATCGCGTCCGCGTAGCGCCGCGCCGCCGCCAGCGGATCGAACCGCGGCATGGTCGGGGGAGTTATCGCGTGCAGCGTGCGCAGCCGTTGCCCGAGCGAGCGCAGGTCGCGCATGCGCGTGAAGTAGTGAGACGTCCAGAGCCGTCCCTCGAGGTAGTCGGTGACCAGGCAGGAGTGGTCGGGGCAGGCATAGATGATGTGCGGAGCCATGCCCGCGTTCGCCGCCGCGGTGTGCAGGATGAATTCGCGCTGGCGGTCGAGACCCGCATCCACCTCGGAACTCTCGTTCAGCCGCACGACGAATTTGCCGCGGCGCGTGCGTACCAGGAAGCTGCGATTGACCTTGCCGCCGCCGATGAGCTCCTGCGAATAGGGCGCGTCGCCGTTCTCGCATCCCGGCACGTGCTGCAGCGTGACTCCGTCGATCATGCGGGAGCCCCCTGCGTAACCAGTCGACGGCGCCACGAAACCAGTCCCGCGGCCGCGATCACGACCAACACCGCGAACTGGGCGGCGATCCACGGCAAGCCTTGCATGTAGTACAGGTACACCAGCACTCCATCTATGACTATCCAGTAAATCCAGTTCTCGATCCGCGCCCGCGCCGCGAGCCAGGTCGCGAACAGGCTGAACCACGTGGCCAGCGAATCGAGCAACGGCCACTGCGCCTCGGTGCGCGCGACCAGCCATTGTGCGTTCAAATACGACACCAGCACGATCACGGCCGCGGCGACCAGATGCCACTGCCACGGCCAGTAGCCTACCGGCAGACTCCCCTCGGAGCTCGCGCGGGTCCAGCTCAGCCACCCGTACACCGACATGCCGACGTAAAAGACGTTCAGCGCGGCCTGCATCGGCAGCGCCTGCAGCGCGGACAGCAGCGCAAGCAGCCCCGCGCCGATGGCGCCCGCGATCCAGCACAACCGGTTGCGGCGCGCGGCGAGCACGGCATACGCCGCGCCCGCCACGGTCGTGAGCACCTGGAATGCGGTGAGCGTTCCTTCGGATAGCGTCACGAGAGATAAGACGCGGCTAACCCAGCGGACCCAGTACCTTCATCACGAAAATAGACTTTCCGTCGCGTTCGAAGGTCGGCCTGAGCTCGCGCGTCAGCGCTTCCATCACTTCCTCGTAGCGGCCGAAAACCTGGGTGCTCATGTCGTTCGTGATGACCTTGAAGCGCCCGTCCGCGTTGAGGCGCTCGATGAAACCGCGGATCGGTGGAATGTAATCTTCGGTCAGTGGATAGAGACTGATCTCGACGCCGATGTTCATGTTGCACCGTCAACGAAAAGTATAAGCGACCGTCACACCCACGTGGCGCGGATCCCCGGCCTGCGTGTAGCGCGTCGTGGGGTAATCCGGCGGTTCGAGACCGAACTGGAATCCGCGCTGCGAATAATACCTGTCGAACAAGTTGCGCACCCAGATCTCGGCGCGCCATTGATTCCTCGAGTAACCCGCCTTGAGATGTGTCAGGACGCGGGCCGGCGCACGTTCGTCGTGCGATGCGTCGAAGTAGAAGTCGTCGACGCCGGCGAAATCGACGCGCCCGAACCAGCCGCGGGCGCGGTATTCCACTCCGAAGTCGAACATGTACTGCGGTGCGTGCGCCTGCTCACGACCGTCGAGGTCGCGATCGCCGTACTGGTAATCGATGTATTTCGTTTCGAGCATGGCTGCACGAAGATCGAGCAGCCATTGCTGCGTGAGCTGCCAGCGCAACGTCGCCTCGACGCCGTAGTTCTCGCCGCGCGCGGCGTTGTCGGTGTAGAGCACGAAACTCAGGGGATCCCCGGGTACCAGCTGCTCGCCCGTCGGCACCTGCTGATCCTTGCGGCGCATATAGAAGAGCGCGACGTCGGTCGCCACGGTGGCGCCTGCATTGGCGCCGCGCCATCCGAGCTCGAAGCTGTCCAGGGTTTCCGTATCGAACGTGCGCGATTCCCCGGGCACGTCCGCGCCGATGTTGAAGCCGCCGGCCTTGTAGCCGCGCGCGAGGCGCGAGTACACGGTGCCGAGCGCGAGCACGTGCCGCACGCTCAAACTACCGCCGAACATGGTTTCCTCGGGCGAGAATGCGGCGCCGTTGGTGTCCTCGTAGTCCGCGCCACGGCGCTCGCCGCGCAGGCCCGCGGACACCACGGTTGCCTCGCCCACGCGCCACTCGAGTTCACCGTACGCGGCCAGGTTGGTCGCGCGATACTCGCTCGCCATGTGGGCCTCGCCCGGGCCGAAGCTGTCTTCCCAGGTGTCGAGCTGCTCGACGTCCTCGTCGGTGCGCAACGCGTAGACACCGGCCAGCCAGGCGAATCCCGCCCCGGCATCGACGCTGTCGCGCGAAACCAGGCGCAAGTCCTGGCTCAGCGTGCGGCGCTCGCGATCGAATCGCTGGAAGTAGGTGTACGGAGCGAAGCTGCCCCAGCTCTCGTCGTTGCCCCAGTCGCCGTCGAACGAGTACACGCTGCGCGATGTCCCCATCGTGGTCCGGCTGACGAGGTCGAAGCTTTCGGCGCCCGTGTAATCGAGCCGCATCGCGAAGGCGCGCGCGATCTGCGCGTCCTCGCCGGGCTGATCGGACAGCGTGGTGCGCGAATTGTCGATGGCGAACGCGTCGTAACCGTTGTCGAGATCGACCCACATCGCGACGAAGTCCGCGCGCAGGTCGTCGAAGGGTTGCGCGCGCAGCCGCAGCCGCGCGCTGGTTTCGTCGTACCCGTTGGTGTCGTCGCGGCCGAGGAACGTGTCGCGGCGGAAGCCGTCGCTGCGGTAGTTGCCGGCGGCGAGTCGCCAGGCCGTCTCGCCCTCGCCGATCGGTCCGCCGATCACGCCGGTCGCGCCGCGCGTGCCGTAGTCGCCCAACATGAGGTCGGCCTGGAGTTCGTATTCGCGCGTCGGGGCACGCGTGTTGATGGCGATCAATCCCGCGAGCGCGTTCGCGCCGTACGCGGTGCCCTGCGGGCCGCGCAGCACTTCGATGCGCTCGACGTCGGATAGTGTCGCGGGCATGCCGACGCCGGAGAAATCGACGCCGTCGATGAGGAATCCCACCGAAGGATTCGGCGCGCCCTGCCATTGCTCCAGCTCGCCGATGCCGCGGATCTGGAAATAACGAGGCCGCGAAGTGCCCGCGGACCAGTTGAGGTTCGGCACGAGACCGATCACGTCCTGGAAGTGCGTGACGCCGGCCATCGAGAGCGTGTCCGCTTCGAGCACGGTCGCGCTCATCGGCAACGCGTCGAGCGCGCGATCGCGCAGCTCCGCGGTGACGACGACTTCGTCGAGAGTGGTTTGGTCGGACTCGCCGGCGATCGCCGCGCTGGAAACAAAGAGAGAAATCGCGCCGATGGCGCGCAGTGAAGCGTGCATTTCCTATCCCTCCGCCGGTACTAGCCGGATCAGGTTCTACGGGTTCGCGGCCCATCCGCATCTCAGGCGAGTGCACGACGCACACGCCACCCCGAGGCAGGGCGAATGGTAACGGAAAAGACGGTGTTGCGCGTTGTACGAAAGAGACTAGAATTCGCCGCCCGCATGAGCCGCCGAATCCGCATCTTCCAGGTCGACGCTTTCACGACGGAACGCTTCACCGGCAATCCCGCGGGCGTCGTGCTCGATGCGGACACGCTGACGGACCCCGAAATGCTCGCGATCGCGCGCGAGCTCAACAATGCCGATACCGCCTTCGTGCTCAAGCCGGATTCGGATGATCACGACCTGCGGGTGCGATTCTTCACGCCACGCACCGAGGCGGGTTTCGTCGGGCATGCCACCGTCGCCACGCATTTCGTGCTGTCGCGCGATGGCGTGCGGAACGGCGGACGCGTGCGGCAGCGGCAGAAGACCGGCAATGTCGACGTCGAAATCCGTGGCGATGGCCCGGGCCGCCGCATCGCGATCCGGCAACCCGCACCGCCGCTCGGCCGCCAGCTCAACGACCGCGAACGTCTCGCCGTACTCGACGCGCTGGCGCTTTCCACCGGCGACATCGACACGCGCTGCCCGCTGCGCATCGTGGGCGGCGCGGGCACGCGGCTGCTCATCGGCGTGCGCAGCACCGATCAGCTCAAGCAGCTCAAGCCGGATTTCTCGCGCCTGACCACGCTGTCCGCGCAGCTCGGCGCCGCGGGTTTCTTCGTCTTCACGCTGTCACACGGCATCGCGGACTGCCTGACCGAGTCGCGCATGTTCTGCCCGGCGCTCGGCATTCCCGAGGATCCGGTCAGCGGCAACGCGCACGGGTTGTTAGGCGCCTACCTGGCCGACCAGGGCCTGCTCGCCCACCCGGACGACATCGCGCGCTTCACGGGCGCGCAGGGCCACCACCTGCATCGCGCGGGCCGCGTCGACGTCGAGCTCGAATTCACCGACGGCAAACTCGACGGCGTGTGGATCGTCGGCCAGGCGGTCGAACTCTTCGAGACCTCGATGACCTTCGCCTAGTGAGGCGCGAAATTCTTCGGATCGATCCCTTCGTTCGCGCGCGCCGGTTGCCAGCCCGCGGTGCCGCGGATGATCGTGTCGGGGATCATCGCCTCGTCGAAGCCCAGTGATGCCGGCGGCTCGTCGCCCACGCGCAGGATCGTGAGTCGCAGCGACGGCACGATCCACAGCCTCGTTTTCCCTTCCGCCTCCAGCCAGCCGACGTCGCGCGCGGCGAACTGGCCATCGATCCGAGTGAAGAACCCGTGCGGGGCCTCTTTGCGCACGGGCGAGAACATCAGGCTCACGTAGCCCGGGGGCGTGAACTGGTTGCCCTCGAACACGCCGTCGTGCGCGAGTAGTTCGGCCAGGCGCATCCAGTCCGCGACGCGCGCGGTGAAGCAGCAGTCGGCGCGCACCCGGAGCGCCCCATCCACCTCGGCGCCGCCCATCGAAAAACTCCCGGCGCCGAGCATCTTCCACAATCGATCCGCCACGAGTTGCTCGTAGGAACCGCCCAGCGCGCCTTCCAGCGCACGCGCCAGCGTGTTCGCGTCGGCCGCGGTCTCGGCGTCGTACTGGGACAGCAATTGCCGCCAGCTGATGTCGGCTCGCGGATCCGCCACGAGATTCTTCGCAAGCGCCGAGACCGGCGCATCGAGATCGCGGATCACGCGATCGTTCATCGCGGTGCCGACGAGCAGCGCCGCGAGCGTGGGGGTGAATCCCGAGATCCGCACCGGCGTATCCGCCGTCGTGTCGCCCCAGTACTTCTCGAACACGACGTGCCCGCCATGACCGATGAGCAGCGCGCGCGTGTTGCGCTCGCCCGCGTACTCGACGGCCGCCTCGATCGCCCGCGGATCGATTCCCGCCTCCTGCGGCGTGACGCGCGGCTGCGGCGGACCGGGCTCCACGGTCACCTGCACGGGCGCCGGCTCGGAGCCCGTCCTGAACCACCCGAATGCGAGCGCCGCCAGCACGACGAGCACCGCCACCACTAACCACTTCTTCATGCTTCACCTACGGCATGAGTCGAAACCGCGCGTCCGTTCGCGAGCTCCATGACGTGCGTCGTATGCGCGGGCCACTCCTCGCGATGATGAGTCGCAATCACGCAGCTTCCGCCCTCTTCCAGCCATTCGTTGAGCCGATGCGCGAGATCCGCGCGCGTCGCGCGATCCAGCCCCGCGAACGGCTCGTCGAGCAGCGCCAAGCGCGGCTCGCGCGCCCACGCGCGCGCGAACAACACGCGGCGCGCCTGCCCGTACGACAGCTCGGCCATCGTGCGCGCCCGCATCGCAAACAACCCGAAGCGCCGCAGCGCGCGCTCGGCATGTTTGCGGTCGCCCGCCGTCAGCTCGTCGTTGAGCCCGATGCTCGCATAGCGTCCCGAGGCGACCACCTCGATCACCGGCATCTTCGGCACGTGCCAGGTCTGCAGGTGGGGCGCGACGTAGGCCGTGCGCAACTTGAATTTCTCGAGCGGCACGCCGGGCACGATGCCCGCGCGCCGGATCTCGCCGCCCGCCGCGACGCCGTGATCCCCATAGATCGTGCGCAGCAGCGTCGACTTGCCCGAGCCGTTCGCCCCGTGCACGACCCAGCAGTCGCCCGCGCGGACCTCGATGTCGATGCCATGAAGAATGTGCGCGTCGTCGACGTACACGTGGGCGTTGCGCATCGCGGCCAAGGGCTTGCTGCGCGAGCGCTTCCGGCGCGGCGCGCGCCCACGGAAGAACGCGACTTCCTCCTGGCGCAGCAGCTCGCGCGCGCCCGCCGGGCGCATGGCGCCGGCGCGCACCACGCGGCCCTTCTCGAGTTCGAGCAGGTGCGTCATCGAATCCGGCACGTCCCCGCGCCGGTGCGTGGCGAATATCCACGGCAGCGCCGAGCCCGCGGTGCCGGCTAACCACTGAAGCAGCCGGGCGTGGTTGCACGCATCGAGACCGTTCGCGACCTCGTCGAGCAGCAGCAGCTTGGGCCGGCTCGCCAGCGCGCGGGCGATGAGCACCAGCCGACGCTCGCCATACGACAGGGTCAGGAACCGCCGCTCGGCCAGCGCCTCGATGCCGAGCTTGCGCAGCAAACCGGTAACGCGTTCTTGTTCTGCCACCGTCAATGCATGCATCGGGATGTCCGTGCGATGCAGCCCCGTCCCGACGACTTCGCTCGCGCGGAAATTCCATTCGTAGTGCTCGTAGCGATCCTGCCGCTCGGCGCCGACGTACGCGATCTCGTCGAGAATGCCGGCCGGTGTATCGAACTTCTCGCCGCGCCAGACGTAACGGCGCAGTTCGTGATCCGTCGGCGTGGGCCACACCGCGCCGGAAATGAGCTTGAGCAACTGGGTCTTGCCCGCCCCGTTCCCGCCGATCAGCAACCAGCGCTGCCCGGGCCGAATGGTCCATTCCACGTCGCGCAGCACCGCCCGACCGCCGCGATCGAGATCGATGCGTCGCAGGGTTACCGCGAGATAATTGGAGCGAGGTGACTTCGCAGCGCGCGCGCGAGTGTGCATGCCGGCGCGCAGCTTACCGGCGATGGGCCGCAGGCGCGAGTCGCGCCCAGCGGGATTTCAGGACAGTGCGAGCGCTGCGGGCCGGTCGGTCGACAGGCGCGCATCCGGCGGCAGGGCCGGCTCATGCGCCCGCTTGAACAGCTCGTCGAAATCCGCGTCGAGCACGCTGTCGAACAGCTGCTCGATGTCGTCCAGCACGAAATAGGTCTTCTGGTACGAATCGATCAGGTAGTCGGTGCGCAGCACGCGTTGCAGGTCGAACGCGATGCGCGCGGGACCCGTGGCGCGCGTCGCGTACACCGTCTCGCCGCTCGAGGAGAGAATGCCGGCGCCATAGGCACGCAGCCCGCGCGACGTCGAGACCAGGCCGAACTCGACCGTGTACCAGTACAGTCGCGCGAGCATCTTCAACGCCGCCGGATCCTGCGAGCGCGCGCCGAGCGCGCCGTACGCCTGGATGAAGTTCGCGAACACCGTGTGCGCGAGCATCGGCAGGTGACCGAAGAAGTCGTGGAACAGGTCGGGCTCGACGAGATAGTCGAGCTCTTCGGGCCGGCGCATCCACACCGTGACCGGGAAGCGCCGCTCGGACAGATGCGCGAAGAAGTCCGCCTCGGGAATCAGGCCCGGCACGCCGATGACCTCGAAGCCCGTGAGCCGACGCAAGCGCTCGCTGGCCTGCTCGAGCACCGGAATGCCGTGCGCGTCGACGCCTAACAATCTCAGGCCCGCCATGAACTCCGGCGCGGCGTGCTCGTTGAGCAGCGACGACTGGCGCTGGAACAGGGTGCGCCAGATGGCATGTTCCTCCGGCGAATAGCTGGAGTAAACCTGGGTCACGCGGAAGTCGGCCGAAGCCTGCGCGTAGTTTCCGCGCAGCTTGACGGCCGTCTGCGTTGGGGCGACGGGTTCGCGAGGCATGGCGTCATGTTCCGCCGCACTGCGGGGCGAAAAGTAGCCAATTCTGTCGGTGTAAATCGCATTAATTGCTATCTTTCACTAATTTCACATGCAATTGTGGTTAAATCCGCCACATATGAAGCTGGACAAGACGGATCGCCGCATTCTGGACGTACTGCAACGGGAAGGCCGCATCAGCGTCACGGACCTGGCCGAGCGGGTCGGGCTCTCGGCCACGCCCTGCGCCCGGCGCCTGCGCCAGCTCGAGGAGTCGGGCCTCATCCAGGGCTACGGCGCCATCGTGGACCCGAAGCGCGTGGGCCCGACCATCCAGGCCATCGTGCAGATCAAGCTCGAGCAGCATTCGGACGAGATCGTCGAGCGCTTCCGGCGTACGTTGATCGACCGCCCCGAGGTGCTCGCCTGCTACACCATGACAGGCGAGATGGACTTCCTGCTGCACGTGATCGTGCGCGACATCGATGCGCTCGCGGATTTCACGATGCGGCGACTGCTGCGGGTCGCGGGCGTGCGCGACGTGACGTCGTCCATCGTGCTCGAGACCGTGAAACGCTCGCCGGTGATTCCCCTCGAGGAACTCGCGCCGGATTGATCCCTCACGCGACGCGCGCGAGCACGTGCTCGACCACGCGATCGCAGCGCTCCGCGCCGAAATCGAAGATCTCCGCGCTCTCCCCGCGCATCACCTGCGACAGGTCGCGGCGCAGTTGCCGCTGCGCGCGAAACAGCCGCGTGCGCACCGTGGCGGCATTGATCTCGAGGCATTCCGCGGTCTCGCGTACGTCCAGCCCCTCGACCAGCCGCAGCACGAACACCGTGCGGAAATTCTCCGGCAACGCATCGACGGCGTGTTCGAGCAGCGCGCGCGCATGCGCCGCCTCGACGAACTGATCGGCGGTCGGCTCCCCGGACACCGGCTCCTCCACGGTCAAACTACCCGGCGAGACGTCGTCGAGCGACACCGTGTCGCCACGCAGCCGCCGGCGCATCATCAGCGCCTCGTTGAACGCGATCTTCGCGAGCCAGGCGCCGAACTTCCCGGTGGGCTTGTACGTGTCGAGCTTCGTGAAGGCGCGCAGGTAGGCCTCCTGCACGGCGTCCTGCGCGGCGTCGCCATCGCGGAGCACGCTGCGCGCGACGCGGAACAGGCGCCGGTTGTGCCGGCGCATGAGCGCCTCGAACGCGGCGCGATTCTTCCCGCAGGCCAGCTCGACGAGGCAGTCGTCGGACAGGTCGGAGAGCGCGCGCGCCGCCACGCGTTGAGGAGTTTCCGGGAGAGACCGGGGTTCGGCGGTTGCGGTCATGCGCGCACAATGCGCCTTTCCGCGCAAATGTTCCCTGTTGCGCGGCGTCGATTCACCTAAGCCTTGCGTCGGCCGTCCGTAGGAAATCCGGCCCTCCCGCGGCGCCCGGATGGACGCTGTCCAGGAGCCGTCCTAACTTGCCCGGCTCACCCGGCATATAAGCGACAAGGAGTGCGCCATGCTCGACACCTTTCTCGTGCTCGCCAACCAGTACGACTCCGAGGAGGACGCCCTCGCCGACTACGGGGCGATCCGCGACATGTACGGCGACCTGGGCCTGATCGACACGTACGACGCCGCGGTGATCACGCGCAAGGCGAACGGCAAGGTCAAGATCGTCAAGCGCGTCGAAGAGCCCACGCGCCACGGCAGCGTGATCGGCCTCAAGACGGGCCTCGCCACCGGCGCTGCGATCGCGCTGTTTCCGGCCGCGGGCATCGGCCTCCTCGCTGGCGCACTCGGCGGCGCAGCGATGGGCGCGGGCCTCGGCGCGGTCGCGGGGCACGTGGCGGGCGGCATCCCGCGCAGCGAACTCAAGGAACTCGGCGACACTCTCGACAAGGGTTCGAGTGGTTTGATCGTCGTCGCGGCGACGGACGTCGAGGAGAAGGTCAATACCGCGATCAGGCGCGCCAAGCGGCGCGTGAAGGCGCGGCTGCGCACCGACGTGGAGGAGATCAAGAAGGAGATCGATTCGCTCGCGGCCTGACCAACCAGCGCCGGCCGGCAGGTCCATCCGCCGACCGGCGCGAATCGAGCGTCCGAATTTCAGACGCTCAATGGGGTGTGCGCTTCCTTGAGGAAGCTGCGCGCGCGGAAAGAGAAACCGATCAACACGACGCCGAACGCGATCGCGAACGCGCCGATCATCCAGAGCAACGCGAGTACGCCCGCACCGGGGCGCGCCATCAGGAAGATACCGAATGCGACGGACAGGAGACCGCCGAGCGCGAGCCACCACTCGCCTTCGATCTCGCGGCGCAGCCGGATGGCCGCGACGATCTCGAGCAGTCCCGACGCGATGGCCCAGGCCGCGATGTAGAAGAGGAGCACGATGGCCGTCATCGCGGGCGAGACGAACGTGAGCACGCCGATGCCGATTCCGCAGAGCCCGACCAGCAAGAGGATCCACCAGTTCTCGTTCTGCTTCCTGCCGCCGAAGGCACTGATGAGACTCGTGATGCCGTCCGCGAATGCGAAGGCGCCGAACAGCAGCGTGAGCGCCTTCAGGGAGATGCCAGGCTGCGTGAAGATGAGCACGCCGAAGGCGATCGAGATCACGCCCCGCAGGAGCATCATCCACCAGTAGCGCGAAAGGATGCTGGAAAACACGATGATCTCCTCGTTGGCGGCAGCCGCGAACGCGTCAACGCGTCGCGACTTCGACGAAATGTCAGCTTGGGGCGCCCGATTCATCCACGCAATAAGCCCTTTGGGCGCTGACCCCCTACGGCAAAAACATTCCGCCTGGATGTGCGGCTTCAGTGACCCGGAAGACGGTCGATAGAGGCACGACGGGTTCCTTGCGTCCGGTCACATCGGACGTGTCCGAATGCGTCTAAGGTCCGCTTATGACAAAAACGTCCCGCCCTCAGTCGCGCGCGTATTGGGCGCCCGCCCACGACATGCAGGCGTTGGGCGCGGAGCCGCCGGCGCGTTTCGAGGCGGAGCTGGAAGCCGAGTACGTTCGCGCGCGGCTGATCAACAACCGCACCCTGTTCCGCATGGCCTCATTGCTCGGCCTGCTCGTCACGTTCCTGCGAATCGGCGAGCTCGCCATGACCGACGGCGGAGACCTCGTTCGCGCACATCCGATCGTGATCGTTTTCCCGGTGGTCGTGGCCTCGATGTCCGCGCTGCTGGCATGGTTCGCGTGGCACCCTTCTTTCCTGCGTCGATACCTGCCGCTCGCGAATTTCGCCGTGCCGACGCGAAACGTCTTCGCCAGCATCGCCGTCGCCGCTTTGGCGGCGCGCGGCCAGGTCGAGCTGCTGATCATCATGCCCGTCATGGTGCTCAGCCCGTTCTTCTTCCTGGGACTGCAGTTCCGGCCGGCGCTGATCAGCGTGGCGCTCACGATCGTCTCGTTCGTCGGTTCGGCGCTCGTCTTCGCGATGCCGTCAACTGCGCTGGTGCGCTCTTGCGGATTCCTCGTCGTGACCGCCGCGGTCAGCGCGCTGGCCGCGTGGCAGATCGAAAGACAATCGCGGCGAAGCTTCCTCGAGAGTCGGCTCATCGCGCAGCTCGCGGAACAGGATGCCCTCACCGGGGCGAAGAACCGGCGCGTGTTCGACGAGCAACTCACGCGCCTGTGGCATCAGGCCGTCGACGACCGGCGCCCTCTCGCGATCCTGTTGATCGACGTGGATCACTTCAAGGATTACAACGATCGTTACGGACACCAGGCCGGTGACGTCGCGTTGCAGCAGGTGGCGAAGGCCGTGCAGGCGCAGATCCACCGACCGCTCGACTTGTTGTCGCGTTATGGTGGCGAGGAGTTCGCGGCGCTGCTGTACGACGTCAACAACGCGCAGGCGCGGGAAGTCGCCGAGCGGATGCGCCTGGCCGTGAGCGCATTGGCGATCGAGCACCGCGGATCGCGCACTGCGCGCGTGGTGACCGTCAGCATCGGTGTCGCGTCGATCCAGCCGCTGGCCAGCCGTGGGCCGCTCGGGGCGCTGCAGTTGGCGGATGAGGCGCTGTACGCGGCGAAGGTTCGGGGTCGTGACAACGTACACCTGGCCGCGGAGTCGGAATACAGCGATCTGGAGACCGGGGTGTTTGCGCAGCAGTCGTTTGGGCGGTGAGAACCGCTCCGCGCACCCCGACTGGTTAGTCCGGCGGCATTTCCCTCATCGGCTGCGCACTCGAGTTGCCAGGACCACGAGGACAGCCACCGCGCCGAGAACCGTCGCGCCGAGCTGACCTGCATCCGAGGACAGGAAGGACTCGAGCGCGGCGTTGATGCGCCCGACACCCGCGATCAGCCAGGGTGACGCCATGACGGCGGCGACCGGAATCGCCAGGCGTAAACCGAGGTGAATGAAATCCCTGCGCCGGCGTCCCGCGCGGACCTTGCGCATCGTGGCGGCGACGAAGTCGTCGGCGGGAACCTGACGGTGCGCCTGCTCGAAGCGGGCAGCCAGCCGCACATCAAAATCATCGTGATCGCTCATGACTCTTCTCCATAGCCGGCAAGTGTTTCCCGCAATCGTGCGGCGCCTCGAGCGATGTGGGATTTCACCGTACCCAATGGCAGGCCGGTAAGTTGAACGATCTGCGAGTGCGTCTGGCCTTCGCTGTACGCCAGCACCACGCATACGCGCACGTCCGGTGGCAGCGTCGACAGGGCGGCGTCCAGATCCATGCGAGCGGCAGTGGCATCGTGATGGACCGCGAGAGACGAATAGTCGACGTCGCTGACCGTCGTGACCCTGCCACGCCTGACTTCCTGCAGCCACACGTTCACCATGATCTGCTTCAGCCAGCCGTCGAATGCCGCGGCGCTGCGCAGTCGCCCGATCGAACGCCACGCCAAGAGAAAGACCTGCTGCGCGAGATCGTCGCCAAGCGCTGACTGCCGACACAGGTGATACATGAACTTTCGTACACGCGCCTGTCGACGGCGCAGCACCTCGGCAAAGGCGCTGTCGTCGCCGGCGCACGCCAATGCGATCACCAGGTTGTCGGCCGCCTTTTGCAGGTCGGCGACCGCGAGACGGCTCTCCACCTAGAAAGACTTGGGTTCGCGCTGAGTACCAGGAGGCGGTTCGGCGAATCGGGATGAGAAAAATACTCCGAGCCCCGCCAATGCGATGGCAGCCGCGATCGCAAGAGCCGCGAACGCCTGGCGGTCTTCGAACACGATTCCGAGGGTGGCAAACACGATCGCGAGTCCCGCAGCCACGAACATGATGATCGTGCCGGTGATGCGCAGGGCGCGGTAGCCACTGCCGGGTTTGGTTTCCTCGCCGGGCGGGGGACTGAAGAGTTCCTTCAACCTTGCTTCATCGATCGTGCCCGTCTTTTCCACGAGCCGCCGCAGCGTTTCATGCTTCTCCGCCTGCTGGCGCGCCTCTTTCCACATGCCCCCAACTACCAGGGCCGAGACGAATATCCAGAACCCCACCGCGCCGAATTCCCCCAGAACCATGATCGCCTCCCGATGAATTGCCATCCATGTACCCCAAGATGCGGGGAAATTGCGAATGGATGCGGGGCGCGATGATTGCCCGAAAAAGAAATGGCGCGCCCGGAGAGATTACTCGCCCGCTACGCGGGCTCGCCCTTCGCCGGATAGAGGTGATCGCCTGTCGGATTCATAACGGCCGGCTCGGGGCCCAACGCGCTACGCGCGTTGGTTCAACTCGGGGTGACCGGTGGCGCAAAACCAAGCGCCGTGCCCGAGTTGTCGAACTCACCGACCACAACCTGTATTGGCCAGAAGCACTTCGTAGCCTGCACGCGGTACACCCGAATTGAAATGAAAAGGCCCAGTAGACGATGACGTCGCCAGGGCCGTTTGATTTAAATTGGCG
>JAFAGC010000066.1 GCA_023423065.1 Pseudomonadota bacterium | reverse complement strand
GTCCAGGATTCACCGTTCGTGGGTCGGGGTCGTCGGAATCTGTCTCGCGACGGCTCTAGCTACCGACGCGTTCGGCGCGGCGCGCGAAAAGGTCGACGTCGTGCACCTGAGGAACGGCGACCGGGTGACCGGGGAGATCGTCGGGTTGGAGTACGGCGAACTCAGGCTCAGCACCGACTCGATGTCGACCGTCGCCATCGAGTGGCTGGACGTGGTCAACGTCGAGAGCGCGCAGATGTTCGTCGTCGAGGACGATGCGGGCGGAAGGTTCCATGGCTCGCTCGGCGAGGCGCCGCGCGGGCAGTTGGCCGTGCGGTTTTCTCCCGAAGACGATCGGCCGATCGAGATGGCCCGTGTCACGCGCATCGCGCCGTCCGAAAAGACTTTCCTCCGGCGTCTCGAAGGCTCGTTCTCCGTCGGGCTCGATTACGCGAAGGCGAGCGACATCATGACGCTCGGCGGCTCGGCCAACTTCGCGTACCGTGCGCCGACCTTCGCGTGGGCGCTCGATCTCGACGCGCATTCGACCAAGGATCCGCGGCAGGGAACGCTCGATCGCAGCAACGCGGGCTTTCACTACCAGTGGTTCCGGCCGAATCGCCGCTTCTGGTCCGGCCTCACTTCGCTGGAGCGCAACGAGGAAACCGGCATCGAGGCGCGCTTCACGTTCGGTGGCGGCGTGGGGCGGTACTTCTACCAGAGCGCGCGCGCCGAATTGTCGGGACTCCTCGGCCTCGTCGCGCTGGAGGAGTGGGCCACCGGGATCAACGACAGCCAGCAGAGCCTCGAGGCGCTCGCGGGCGGGAGCTGGCGGATCTTCAAATTCAACAAGCCGAAGATTTCGCTGAACTCGACGCTGCAGCTCTTTCACAGCCTCACCGAGTCGGACCGAAATCGCACCAAGCTCAACTTCTCGCTGCGGCAGGAGATCGTCTCGGACCTGTTCGTCGATGTGTCGCTCTATCACAGCTACGACACGAATCCGCCGGATCCCGCGGCGGAGAAGGACGACTACGGCCTGACTACTTCGGTGGGCTATTCGTTCAACTGATCACGGACTCTTGTGCCGGGTCCGCGCCTTCTCGAACGCGTGGCCGATCGCGAGCAGCGTCTTCTCCGACCAGGCGGGACCCATGATCGAAATGCCCACCGGCAATCCGGACACCTCGCCCATCGGCACGGTGAGATGCGGATAGCCGCTGACGGCCGACAGCATCGTCGAGGAAGCGATCGACGAGGGGTCGCCGTTCACGAGGTCGATGGACCAGGCCGGGCCGACGGTCGGCGATATCAGCGCGACCACGCGGTTCCCGCCGAGTAGTTTGTCCAGGCCTTCCTTTCCGGCGATCAGCCGGGCGTGCTCGAACGCCTTCACGTACTTCGGGTCGTCGAGGCCTGCCGTGGCCTGCGCCTGCACGAACAGCTCCTGGCCGAAGTGGACGGTCTCGCGCGGCTCCGCGTCGTTGAACACGATCAGGTCCTCGAGCGTGCGTGTCTTCACCGCCGCCGGCGTCGTCGCGAGATAGGCGTTCAGCCCGACCTTGAACTCCGTGAGCAGCAGGGTCAGCTCGTGTTCGCCGATATCCGCGAAGTCGAACTCCTCGATCTCGACCAGCTCCGCGCCCTGCGCCTTCAGCACCTCGAGCGCCGCGTCGAAGACCGCGTCGGTGCGGGGCGTGAATCCGTTGATGAAACGCGCGACGCCGAGGCGCAAGCCCTTGAGCGCATCCGGATCGAGCGCGCCGTGGTAATCCTCGACCGGGCGCTTCGGATCCGCGAGCGCCGCGAGCAGCAACGCCGTGTCCGCGACCGTCGACGTCATCGGGCCGGCCGTGTCCTGGGTGTGGCTGATCGGCACGATGCCGTCGGCGCTGATGAGGCCGACCGTGGGCTTGATGCCGACGAGTCCGTTGATCGACGACGGACAGGTGATCGAACCGTTCGTCTCGGTGCCGATCGAGGCTGGCGCGAGACCCGCGACCACCGCGGTGCCGGAACCCGAACTCGAGCCACACGCCGTGCGGCGCGGATCGTGCGGATTCACCGCGAGGCCACCCACCGCGCTCCAGCCGCTCGACGACCACATGGACCGGAAGTTCGCCCACTCGGAAAGATTGGTCTTCGCGATCACGATGACGCCCGCCGCCGCGAGCCGGTCGACCAGCGGCGCATTGCGTTCGCGCAGGTTTTCGGCGAGCGCGAGCGAGCCGGCCGTGGTCACCATGCCGGCCATGTCGATGTTGTCCTTGATGACGATCGGCACGCCGTGCAGCGGCCCTCGCACCTTGCCGGCGGCGCGATCGGCATCGAGCCGCTTCGCCTCTTCGGGCGCGGCGGTATTCAGCGAGATGATCGAATGCAGCTCGCCGTCGCAATCGCGGATGCGCTGCTGGTAGGCACGCACCAGTTCGACGGACGTCACGCGTCTTGCGGCGAGCGCGGCCGAGAGGTCCTCGAGCGTCGCGTTCGCGAGGTCGAACTTTCCGGCCTTCGCGGGTTTGTCGCAGGAGATGGCGGCCCAACCGGTCGACGACATCGCCAGCGCGGCGAATGCGAGCAAGGGAACGAGATACCTGTTCGGGCGGACGGCGTGTGTCACGGACATGTGCGCCTCTGATGGTTCTGTACGCGGATCAGTATTCGAGCGAGTAGATAGGAAACTTCTCGCGCCGTCCGTACTCGGCGATCCCGGCCGCCACGTCGGCGCGCGCCAGCAGCGATTCCTTGAGCGCGGCCAGCTTCTTTTGTCGCTCGGTTCGCGGGGTCTCGGCGTAGAGCTGGATTTCGGCGAGCGCCTCGGCGCGCTCTTCGGCATCTTTCAGGCGAGAGATGAGCAACGCCGCGGCGCCATCCGCGTCGCCGGCTTCGAGCAGGGTGTCCTGCGCCGTCTGCATCGAGTCTTTCTGGTTCTGGCGCATCCAGGCGACGATCTCCTCGACCTTGTCCGTGTTTCCGAGCTGGTGGTAGGCCTGGAACCGGACGAACTGGCATTGCGTGCGTCCGTACTCGCTCATGCCGCGCGACCAGTCGAGGCTGTCCACCGCCTTCAGCGCTTCCTCGGGACGGGCCAGCTCGTTGTAGAAGAACCCGAGATTGATGGCCTGGCTCACCTTGTCTTCGCGATTGCGGTCGCTGCGTTCCCAGGCCGCGAGCACCGCCGCGGCTTCGTCCCATCTACCCAGCGCGCGCAGGGCCGTCGCCTTGTGGTTGTAGATCCAGTTGAGGCTATCGTCCAGGTCGGAGTACGGGGGCTTCTTGTCCGACGACTTTTCCACCCTGGCGATGATGTCGTCGGACAGCCTCAGCATTTCCTCGAAACGGCCGAGGGTGTGTAGCGCGTATCCGTAATGGACGACGGCGTTCAGGAGCTCGGGGTTCTCGTTCATCGCCCTCTTGGCGTGTTTCAGCTCGCGTTCGGCCGCGCTCTGGACATCGAATAGGGAGGGATCGGCCGCGTTCAGGCGGTCGTACGTCCGGTCGATACGCATGGCGACGAGAACCGAACTGTTGGTGATCCTCCGGGCGACTTCGCGCGCGCGCGCGAGATCCTCGCGCTCGAGTGCATCGGCGGCGAGCAGCATCCAGAGGTGGCTGGGTTCGGTGTCGTAGCGGAACTTGTATTTCGCCGCGAACAACGCGTTGAGCAGCTCGAGTCGCTGATTGCGTAGTTGCGGCTTTCCGAGCTCCCGCGTCGTCCGGTTGACGAGCCAGTCGTGATACTCGGTGTTCTTCAGCTCCTTGGGCCACTTCTTCGCGACGGCGGTCAGCGCGAGACCGGCGTCCGGCCAGTTGTCGATCGACGCGGCGGTTTCCGCGCGATGCATCCAGGTGTCGCCCTCGGCATCGGGATAGCGGGTCGCGGCAACCACGAATTCGTGGGCGCTGAGGTTGTCGTCCGTGCCGGCCGCCGCGTACGACGCGAGCAGGAACGTGAAGTACTGAAGTTCGCGGGGCAGTTCGGCGAAACGATCCTCGGCGAGAGCCTGCTCGAGCAGGCTGGAGGCCTCGGCATATTTGTCGGCCGCGAGCGCCTGCCTGCCCTGTTCGATCAGCGCGACCAATTCCGCGGGCGGCGTCTGTGCCGAGGCATTCATCGCCGGCGCGAGCCACGAGGCGCACACGAGCAGCAGCGCGGACCCGAGCGAACGCGGCGACGACATCTTCATCTTGTTTCTCCCTCGGCGAACGCCCGCCTGCCTGCGGCACGGTACACGCAAGCACGGAGCGGCGGCAATCGAGGACGCGCGGCCTGGTCACGCCAGCGCGGCGATCACCTCTTCCGCGGCGCGTACGCCGCTGTCGTGCGCGCCGTGCACGGTGGAAAACTCCGAGCGGCTGGTCGCCTCACCCGAGAAGAAGATGCGCTCCTCGAAGGGCCGCGCGAGTTCCGCGCGTGCTTCCACGCTGCCGGGAACCGCATAGCTGTACGCGCCGCCGATGCGGCTGTCGCGGCTCCACGCGGACGCGGCCAGCGGGCGCAGCTTGCCGCGGATGTCGGCGCCGAACAGGGCCGCGAGCTGGTCGAGCGCGAACGCGAACGCCGCGTCGATGCCGTCCCTGTCCACCTTGCGCGCGCCATCGCCGCCGAAAAATGCTTCGATGACCGGCCGTCCCAGCGGCCGCAGGTAGTAGGCCGCCGTCGACGTATCGCGCGGATTGCCGATGACCTGCGTTTCGGGCTCGAAGGCAGCGTCGCCGAAGATCTCGAAGAACAGCTTTTCGTTGCGGCCGAGCGGCAGCCGGGCGGCGGCATTGCGCCAGGCGTCGAGCCCGGCAGGTAGTTTGATAGTCCCGTTCGCGAGCACTTCGGTGGACACCGTCAGCAGCGCGGAACGTGCGCGCACGACGCCGACGCGCGTGGTCAACGTCACACCGCCGGATCCGGACGCGATCGATTCGACCGGCGTGGCCAGGTGCACGGGAATTCCGGGCGGTACGCTGCGCGCGACCAGCGCGCCGAGCCCGGTCGTCACGCGCCAGTTGGTTTCCGTCGAGGACTCGTCGTAGTTCACGTAGTCGGCGGCGGAGAGCTGCTCGGGAACCGCGCCGCTTATGAAACCGACGATCGTCCGGATGTAGTTGTTCCACCGGGCATTCGCGATCAGCGCGTCGCTCGCGCGATCGCCGGGCGGCGGTGATTTCGCGAGTCGCTCGTTCCACTCGTTCAATGCCCTGCGCGCCTCGGCCTGTTCCTCGCGTGAAAATCCAAGGCCGCGATACTGCACGCCCCAGGCCGCGGGAGATTCATCGATTTGAACGCCGGCTTCCCGTGCGATGTGAACCCACGCGTTGCTTTCCGCCGAATGCAGCCAGCCGCACCCGAGATCGAGCAGCTGGCCCGCGACGCTGCGCGTCCAGGCACGCCCGCCGAGACGCGAATGCGCTTCGAGCAGCATGGTAGACAGGCCGCTGCGGGCGAGACGGCGCGCCGCTCCCACGCCCGCCGCGCCGCCTCCGACGATCACGACGTCGACGTCGGCGCTCAAGGGAGCTTTATCCCGGTGAGCGCGGCGAGCTTCGCGACGAGCTCGTCCTGAAATTGGGTGTCGAGGGATTGCGCCGCGGGCTGTTGTCGCCGGCGATGAAACCAGAGTCCACCGCTGGTCTTCGCGTCCGGGTCATCGCTGACCGCGAGCCAGGCCTGCGTCAGGTATCCCTGCTCGAGATCGTCGGGCGCACCGGCGCCGCCCATCTTCGTGGGCACCCAGCCCGGATCGACTGCGTTGCTGAACACCTTCGGCCGGCGCCGCGCGACCGCGAAGGCGAGCGCGGTGACGTAGAGCTTGCTTTCGGCGTACGCGCGGTGCGTGTCCCAGTGGCGCGTGGTCCAGTCGATGTCGTCGAGCGTTCCCTCGCCGCTGCGATGCATGCTGCTGCTCAGATAGATCAACCGATCGGGACGTCCGATGAGCGCGGTCAGCATGTAGGGCGCGAGCACGTTGACCGCGAGGACTTTCGCGTGGCCCTCCGGCGTGGAGCCGCGGTTCGGTTCGCGGTAGATGCCGGCGTTGTGAACGACGGCATCCATGCGGCCGAGCGCGTTGACCTGCGCGGCGCTCGCGAGATCGCCGATCACGACGCCCGCGGCGCGCGGCGCGAGATTCGCGAGCGCGGCGGCGCGTTCCTTCGAACGTGCGTGCAGCACGACCTGGTGACCGTCGGCGATCAGCTTCTGTGCCGCGCCTCGGCCGAGGCCGTCCGTAGATCCGGTGATGAAGATGCGGCGCACGCGTCGCTCCTTTGCTCGGGGAACCTTGCCGATGGATGCGAGGGCGAGTCCTAGAGAGAGCCCTTGAATAAGGCGACGCCGAGTGGACGTTGCATCGTTCATCGCTGGCTCCAGTCTTTGTTCATCCATCTGTCCACCCGCGGCCCCGGCGAGTTCCCGCGCGCGAATCCTTCGCGCAACTGTCCGGCACATTTCCCAGACCCAAGGGCAGACTGCCGCATTGCGAAGCGGAGATGGCTTCCGTATCTGTATTTATTCGGCGCATTCGCCCGCTTGCGCGCCGGGCGGACTCGTGTCCCGGTGCGCGATAGCTCGGCCGTGGAATCGGACCTGGCCGTTATGGCCCTCATGGCCCTTATGGACGATAGCGAAAGCTCGGGCAGTAGCCGCGCCCGTCCGGCGTGCCGATGTGCATCATCGCCTGCGCCAGCGACCCGAGGTCGAACATCAGCTCGAGAGCCTTGATGAAAGATTTGTCGCCGCCCTCGAGCCAACTGCCTTCCAGCAGGCGAAGCATCCGCGAGTACGTCGTTTCGAAACGGTCGCTCGCCTCGCGCAGCTCGCGCGGCGCGGCAAGTCCGTATCCGTTCGGCGACGCGGGCGCGAGCGTGAACACGGGCGGCTGCGGAATCGGCTTGCCGCGCTTGAGCTTCTTTTCCGTCGAGTCCCAGACGAGCTCGGTCTGCATGTCCAGCGACTTGAACCGGTAGTAGTGAGACAGGTACTTCGCGTAGCGCGGATACGGCAGACCGTTCGCTCCCTCGCCCTGCGCCATGATGACGGTCAGTGCTTCCTCGACGTGCTCGAGCTTAGTCATGACGAACCAGGTGAACGGTCCCGCGATCTGCCAGCGGGGATCGAGCTTCGGGTTCAGTTTCCTGAACACATCGATCAAGGCGATGTAGAAGCGTCCGATCGTCTTGTCCTCGTGCGGAAATTCTTCGAGAGGATCGTCGTCGATCTGGATCGGCGTCTCCGGCCGCTCGATTTCCATGAAGGTCGCAAGCGATGATGGACCGTAGCCCTCGAGCCGAAGCTCGAGCTCCGGGTGGACGCCACCCGGAAAGCGCCCGGGAAACCGGGGAACGACCGCTCCCGTGAGAATCGGCCGTTCGCCGAGCGCGGACAGCAGATTGCACAACAGCGAGAGGTGCAGCATCTCTTCGTGCGCGACGGCCCGAATCGACTTCGCGACGGGGTGGGCCTGGTCGATGATCGACCAGAGCGCGGTCAGATAGAGCGGGATGGTCGCGAACTCGACCTGGATTGCGGCGCGCAGGGCTTCCTTGAGATCGTCGATCGTCGGCGGCGGGACGAGTGATGCCGGCGTGGTCCGTGCCACCGCTTCCTTCACCGCGTCGTCGACGACTTTCTCGAGCATTCTCCTGGACGCATCTGCTCCGAATGACGTCCGGCGTCCGAGCTCGATGGTTTCGGGAATCACGGGCCGCTTCGCCGCGGCTTCGAGCCGCTCCGTGAGCTCTTTGAGATCGAATTGCGCGGCTTCGCTCATCGCAGCTCTCCCGCGCCCAGGCGCGTGCCGAGCCGAAGCGCGAGCGCGGCGAGTGTCAGCGTCGGATTGACGGCCGCCGCGTTCGGCAGGACCGCGTTGGAGCAGACGAACAGGTTTTCGATGTCGTGCACGGCAAGATCCGCATTGGTCACGCTCGCGTCGGGACTCGTTCCCATGCGGCAGGTGCCGGAAGCGTGATCGCCGCGCGGATTCTCCTTGCGGGGTTGTTCCCGCGTGTAGCCGATCGACTCGAGGCACTGGAACAACTTCTCCTGTGCCGCCGCGATCGTCTGCTGGAACTTGGGCGGTTCCCGGCGCGAGAAGCAGATCCGGGTCTTGGGAAGACCTGCCTTTCCGGTGCCGGGAGCCAGTGTCAGTCGGTTCGCCGGATCGCCGAACTCCTCGATGAATGCGCTGAGTCCGGCGCGGCTCTCTGCGCCGGAAAGTGCATCGATCTCCTCGCGCGTCTTACCCAGCACCATTTGGTCCTCGAAGCGGAACTCCGGGAGGGCGCGGTTGTTGAAAACGAACATCTTGCCGTCGGCCTGCAGCTGCGGCGTATCCCAGCTGCGCGACATCAACGTCGGGAAGTCGTATTCCTGGAAGAGTCTGTCGCGGTTGTCGGTGCGCCTGCCCGCGACGCTGAAGAGCAGATGGGTCACGATGTGGCGCCCCACCTGGTCGTAACGATTGCCGAGGCCCGTGGGCCATTCCGGCGATGTCGACGCGAGCAGTAGTTTGGTCGATTCGTAGGTGCCCGCGCAGACGATCACCTTGTCGCCGAAAGCCCTGGTCCACTCGCCGCTGGCTGCGTCGAGGAACTCGACTCCGTGCACGCGGTTGCGTTCGGCGATGACCCGCCGTACCGGCGCGTTGATCCTGAGGTGCAGGTTGCGGTGCCTGGCGTCGTGCAGCAGTTCGTCGAAGTGATCCTGCGCGGAGTAGCGGCCGCCGATCGGGCAGTACTTGCAGGTTCCGGTGGTCATGCAGCGCTTGAAGCGCGCGATCGGCATGTGACCGGGTTTGAGCCCTATCTTCTCGAAGGCATCCGCGAGCCTCGATTCGTGGGCGGACCAGACATACGGGGGAAGTGGATAGCGGCCCGTGCGACCTGGGCCTTCGTCGGAAGGGTCGCCGCAAACGGAGAGCACCTGCTCCGCGAGCCCGTACCAAGGCTCGAGGGTTTCGTAGCCGAACGGCCAGTCCGCCCCGCGACCGGTGCGCGAGCGGCAATTGAAATCCTCTTCCTTGTAGCGCAGCGACCAGCCGCCCCAGTGCATCGTCGAGCCGCCGTAGGCGCGAACGCGCGATTCCTCGAAGATCCACGGCGTGTTTCCCGTCGAGAAACTTTCCCGCGCATCGCCATCGCTCTTGTCGTCGTCGTACGTCCTGGCGTACGGCGTCTTCTTCCTGTCGAGGACGAGATCCCACCAGCTGCGCCGGTCGCGCGAAGGGATGCGGTCACCCGCTTCGAGGACGAGGATCGAAGCGAGCCGGTTCGCCTCCAGCAGGCGGTCGCACACGAGAGTCGCCGCGACACCGCTGCCGACGATCACGTAGTCGTAGTCGCGGCTCATTTCCTTTTTCCGGTGCGTACGGGATCCCATTCGCGAAAGCGCGAACCACCCATGTATCCCGTGTAGTTGCGGGCTTTCGGCACGAAGCCCCTGAAGCCGCCGGTCGCCACGAAGCAGCGGATGAAGTCGTTCGCGACGTGGAACTTGGCGTGCGTGAGTTTCGTCGTCGCCTGACCGGGGTCCGTGACCACGGTTTGACGGTAGAGCTTGTCGATCGCCGCGGACTCGCCGAGCTTCGCGACCAGCGCCTCGTACACCTGCGCGGCGTTCGCGTATTCACCGCGATAGTCGATCTCGCCCGCGCCACGGGCCTCGAGCATGTCCAGCCAGCGACTGCGCAGTAGTTCGACTTCGATATCCAGCTTCCAGTGGGTCGCGATGCCCCGGAACATCTGCCAGAGGGTGTCGAGTTGTTTGGCGTCGAGCGGTTCGACAGGGGGCTCGAGGATCTCCGGCTTCAGGGGTCCGTCCCACGGATCGGTACTCGTCAAACAATGGCTCCTGAGCGGATACCCGCGCCATCCGTTGTTGTTCTAACAACATACTGTCACGAGCCGGCGAATCCTCCCACCCCCGGGGAGGTTTTCCTGTCAGGCGAGCCAGCCTGGAACCGCGGTGGCCTGCTTCACCCAACTGGCCATCTGCTTCTCGTCGAAGGCGTTCTCGCGGATGTCGTAGTAGCGGACGTCCTTGACCTTGCTGGAGCCCGGAGGCAGAGGCTCGAGCGCTGCTCCCTTGAAGAAGGTGATGCGCACGAATTGCGTGAACACGTGCATGGCGAGAAACCAGCCCTTGCCTTCGACGCCGTAGAACGGCGAGTTCCATTTCACGGCCTTGCGCACCTCGGGGACCGTACGCGCGACGATCGCGTCGACACGTCTGCCGATGCCGCTCTTCCAAGCCGGCATCGCCGCGATGTACGCCTGCACCGGCGCGTCGCCATCGCCCTTGGGAATCTGCGGGTTGCCGCCCGAGAGAAGGACGACTTTGTTGCTCTTCGCGCGTGGGGGCGCCGCCTTCTTCATCGGCGACTTCCGCGTCCCTTGCTTGCGCGACCCGCTTTTCGATTTCACCCTGGCCTTTGCCGCGGCCTTACTTTTTTGCTGCGCCATTACGCTTCACCGCGGCCTTGATCAATGCCTTGAATGCCGTCGCGTCGACCGAGTCGCCTTGTGCCAGGTCGATCGCTCGGCGCAGGTTTCCTTCGAGCCCCGCGTTGAACAACCGCTTCGGATCCGAAAGGCTCGCGCCGTTCGCGAACGTGAGTTTCACGGCGTTCTTGTAAGTCTCGAGCGTGCAGATGATGCCATCGCGCGAGAAGGTGGGAACGCCGGCGGGGTTGGACGGCTTTTTCCATTTCCGCTCTTCGACGATCTTCGGATCGGCCGCGAGGATCAGCGCGCGCATGCGCGCGACTGTCTCATCACGCCAGTCCTTCGTTGCGGCCGTTGTCTTCTTTTTCGCCTTGGCGGGCATGGCCCGCACTATACCGCGCTACCCAATGCGCACGCGCTTCCCGGGCTCGAGGTACATCTTGTTTGCCGGGCTGGACGTCGAACGGGTGGTGGCGGGCGTCTTATCCCGTGCGCTTCGTGGCGGGGCGCTTCGCTTTCTGGCGGCCGACACTCTCGCGTCGGGCGGGTAAGGTCGACGACTTCTTCTCGGTGATCTTGTAAACCTGTCCGCGTGCGTCGTAGGTCGTCCACGCGCCCACGGGTTCGCCCTTCTCGAAATGGCCCGACCTCTTGCGCGTGCCGTCAGGCCGATACCACTCCCAATACCCTTGGGGCTGGCCGTCTACGATCTTCCCTTTGGACCAGCGAGTCTTGCCGTTCGCGTGATACTTGATCGTGAAGCCACGGATGACCTCTGATCGCTTCTCCGGGACCGACTTCTTCGCCATGGTTTTCCGATCCGGAGAAGCGAGGTCGCAAGATAGTTAGACGTCGAGGTTCGACACCGCCAGCGCGTTCTTCTCGATGAACTCGCGGCGCGGTTCCACCTGGTCGCCCATCAGCGTCGTGAAGATCTCGTCCGAGGCCAGGATGTCCTCGATGCGCACCTGCATGAGCCGGCGAGTCTCGGGATTGATCGTGGTGTCCCAGAGCTGCTCGGGGTTCATTTCCCCGAGACCCTTGTAGCGCTGGATCGACTGGCCCTTGCGTGCCTGATCGAGCAACCAGGTCATGGCCTGCTTGAACGAACCGACGTCTTCGCGTGCTTCGCCGCGCTGGATGTACGCGCCCTCGCCGATCATGCCGGCGAGCGTCTTGCCGAGCTCGACGATGCGCAGGTACTCGGCCGACTCGAAGAATTCCTTCGGTAGGTATTTTTCTGTTACAGAACCGTGCTCTGTCTTGCAGACTGTTACACGGGCGGGATGGTTAGTCGCGATCTGATAGTCGACGTGATAGCTGCGCGGGCTGTCCGAGAGCGTGTTCAGGTGCTCGGCCAACTCCTTTGCCCAGCCGCGCATCCAGTCCGCGCGATCGAACTCCGCGGCCGTGACCGCGGGCATGTAGATCAATTGCTCGAGCAGGCGCTCGTCGTAGCGGCGCGCCCAGCGACGGATGATCCCCTGCACTTCCATGTATTGCCGCGCGAGCGTCTCGAGACCCTGGCCGGCGAGAGCCGGCGCGTTCGAATTCACATGCAGCGACGCATCGTCGAGCGCGGAGGCGAGCAACATGCGATTGAGCTCCGAATCGTCCTTGACGTAGATCTCCTGCTTGCCGCGCTTCACCTTGTACAGCGGCGGCTGCGCGATATAGACGTGCCCGTTCTTGATGAGATCGGGAATCTGGCGGTAGAAGAACGTCAGCAGCAGTGTGCGGATGTGCGATCCATCGACGTCCGCGTCAGTGTTGTGACAGCAAATGCCGCCCATGCCGGCAACGAAATTTTCGTCACCTTCGACAGAAAAGTCGTAGACGTTACCGTTGCTCGGCGTCACCTCTTCGATGTCTGTGATCTCAAGTGACATGAGATCGCCGTCGAGTCGTTGGAAGCGGCGAGCGATGTTTCGCGAACTGGAAAGGTATTCGCGGAGTTGCGCCGCACCGGCGTGATCGCCCCAGACAGGTTCCAGCTTGCGCAGATCTTCGCCGGAAGTGATCGTGATCGACCAGTGACGGTTACGCGTCTGGCAGGGTTCGCCACGAATCTCGCGCACGACGCCATCCGGCTGAATCTCCGACATCGAGGCGACGACGCCCAGGGAGCTCAGCGCGTACATCACGCCGCTGGCCAGATCGTACGAACTGGTCGAGAAGGCGACGCGCCCATTGCTGACGGTGCCGTCGCCGAGTAGATAGCCCCGCAGGAACGCGGTGCGAAGCTCTCGGCTCACATTGAAAACGAGATCCGGGATGCGCTTGGTCAACGAATCGCAGCCTTCGAATCCAAAGAGGCGCTGCCACGCACGCGCTGCCGCGCGGTTGACGAGCTTCAGCTCCGAGCAGCGGTCGGCCGACGAATACAAAACAGGCTCGATGCCGAAAACGTTCGCCAGGCGCCTCTGCATCTCCGCGGCAAACAACTGGTTGCCCTTGCCGATGGAAAGGCGAATTCCGTTGCGGTCGGAGCACGAACCTTCTGCGACGAAGAACCCCAGGACCGTCATCAGGTCCTCGTCCACCTGGATGTGACGGGGAAGCCCATGGTCGGCGTAGTGCTCGGGGGTCAGCTCGAGGTCTTCACGAGCCGAAAAGAACTCCAAGTCTGCAGGGTCGAGATCGGATAGCCGAACGAGCGGGCGGACTTCATTCGCGCCGGAGGCTTGGTACTGCCTGGCCCACACGTTTTCCAGGCGACTGCCACCGATCGCGACTTGCTGGAAATAGTGATTTGCATCCGCGCCGACGGCGTTCAGGTACGCACGGAAATTCGTGACAGTTGGGCGCGACTCGCCTTTTTCCCACCCGTAAAACGTTACGGGCTGCAGGATGCCTATTGATTCACAGAGAGCACGATTGCTTATGCCGACCTCTCTGCGTCTCGCCGCCAGCTCGTTGCGGATCTCGGCGGGGATTTCGACACGAGGCTCGGTCAAGTCCTTGTTCGCGGCGTACCGACGACGTACCCGGTCCTTGCTCCAGTCCTCGACGGCCTGGCCCCGAACCCAGATTTGCGAAGCCGAATCCGGATCGGCGTGCAAGGACGTCAGCAGGTCGATGCGCTCGGGAGCAGTCGCCGGCAGGTCTAGCGTGAGCGGCGCGACGAGGCGATCGCCGAGCTTGAGGTCAGCGCCGCGTTTGAGCTTGATGGCGCCGTCTTCGTGCACGAAGACACTATGGCTCGAGGTTACGCGCACTGAGCGACCGTACGTCGTGCGCACTCGGAACAGCTTCTCCTCGAGCGGATGACGAATGACGCTCTTGATCGGGCGGAAGCGGATCCGCCGATTGTCCACGCCGAAGCACAACACTTCGCCGAGATCGCCACCGGTGATCTTGTCGACGCCGCCCGAGGGCGCGCGTGATGCCAACGCCTTGTCGATGAACTCGCCGATTCGAACCATGCGCGTCATCCGAGATGAGTCGCGAACGAACACATGGTCGTCACCGTCGACGCTCATGATGATGATGCGGTGGTACCGCAGCTTCGTGATGTCGAAGTCGTCCTTGCCGATGCCGCAGCCGAGCGCGGTGATCAGCGTGCCGACTTCCGCCGACGACAGCATCTTGTCGAAGCGCGCCTTCTCGACGTTCAGGATCTTGCCCTTGAGCGGCAGGATGGCCTGCGTGCGCCGATCTCGGCCCTGTTTCGCGGAGCCGCCGGCCGAGTCACCCTCGACGATGAAGATTTCGCAGAGCGCCGGATCCTTCTCCTGGCAGTCGGCGAGTTTTCCGGGCAGACCCGCGATGTCGAGCGCGCCCTTGCGGCGAGTCATCTCGCGCGCCTTTCTCGCGGCCTCGCGCGCCCGCGCGGCCTCGATGATCTTGCCGACGATGGCCTTGGCTTCGTTCGGATGCTCGAGCAGGAACTCGGCGAGCTTCGCGCCCACCGCGGTTTCGACGACGCCCTTCACTTCCGACGAGACCAGCTTGTCCTTGGTCTGCGAAGAGAACTTGGGATCGGGTAGTTTGACGGAGAGGATCGCCGTGAGACCTTCGCGCGAATCGTCGCCCGTGGTCGGGATCTTCTCCTTCTTGGTCGCCATCTCCTTTTCGATGTAATCGTTCAACGTGCGCGTGAGCGCCGCGCGGAAGCCGGCGAGATGGGTGCCGCCATCCTTCTGCGGAATGTTGTTCGTGTAGCAGAACATCGATTCGGTATACGAATCGTTCCACTGCATCGCGACTTCGACGCCGATGGGGCCTTCCTGCGTACGGAACCAGAACACCGAAGGATGGATCCCGGTGCGCGAGCGGTTCAGGTGCTTCACGAATTCCTGGAGTCCGCCGGCGTGTTCGAACACGTCGGACTTGGCCTCGCGCTCGTCGATGAGCTCGATGCGCACACCGGAGTTCAGGAACGATAGCTCCCGCAGCCGCTTCGCCAGGATCTCGTAGTCGAAGGTGATGTTGCTGAAGATCGTGGGACTGGGCTTGAAGCGTACGGTGGTACCACGCTCGGTGGTCTCGCCCGTAACCGCGAGCGGCGCCACGGGATTGCCCAGGCGGAACTCCATCCTGTGGGTCTTGCCGTCCTGGTTGATCGTCAGCCAGAGGTTGTCCGACAACGCGTTGACCACCGAGACGCCCACGCCGTGCAGACCGCCGGAGACCTTGTACGAGCTGTCGTCGAACTTGCCGCCCGCGTGCAGGACGGTCATGACGACTTCGGCCGCGGAGCGGCCCTCCTCGGGATGGATATCGGTAGGGATGCCGCGGCCGTTGTCCGAGACGGTTACCGATTCGTCCGCGTGGATCGTGACGACGATGCGGTCGCAATAGCCGGCCAACGCCTCGTCGATGGCGTTATCCACAACCTCGAAAACCATGTGGTGAAGGCCCGTTCCGTCATCGGTGTCACCGATGTACATGCCGGGTCTTTTGCGCACTGCATCAAGACCCTTTAAGACCTTGATTTTGCTTGAGTCGTAGACGTCGTCGTTGGCCATGACTGACTCGGAAAAACGGGCCGAAATTATAGCTGTTTCACACGCCCTTGTTCCACGTGAAACGTGGCCTTTGGCGCCTGGAAAAGCGCGGTTTCCGGAGTCAACGAAGTCGCGATCATCTGGCAGCGAAGAGAGCTCAATTCGTCGAACAGACGGTGCAGGTTTCTGTCGTCCAGCTCGGCGGCGGGATCGTCAAGAAGCAAGGTCGCGCGCAACCCGAGCTCGTCCTGCAGGAGCTGCATCTGCGAGACGATCATCGCCACGGCCGTCAGCTTCTGTTGCCCGCGGGAGAGCGTCTCGCGGGCAATACGCCCGCTACGACGCAGAGTCACGTCGGCGCGGTGCGGGCCCGAGGACGTCGTGCCCCGCGCACGATCGCCTTCTAGGTGGGTACGTAGGGAATCCTGGAGCGACGTACCCGCGGCCCACCCCGTCGTAAAGCTCGCGGTCACTCCGAGCCCACCGAAGCGTTCGAAGGTTCGCTCGAGCCGCGGCGCCAGCCGTTCGACGGTTTTCTGCCGCGCTTCGGTCATGGCCTCCCCATTTCGGATCAGCTCGGCATCCCAGGCCGAGACATCCCCCACCCCAGAGCGCAGCGCCGCGTTGCGCTGTTTGAGCGCTCGACTGTATCGGGCCCAGTGGGCCCCGAAGCTTGGTTCCACGTGGAACACCAGCCAGTCCAGCCAGCGTCGGCGTCGCTCCGGTCCCTGGTCAACGAGCTTGTGAATCTCGGGATCGATGGCCTGAACCGGGAGCACCCCCGACAGCGCCAGCAAGGATGGCGCGTTCTCACCGTTTATGCGCGCGCGCGTGCCGCCGTCAGACGAGATTTCGATTCCGGCCTGCTGTGGCGGCTGATCGTCGGTGCGACCGAATACGGTCAGCGCAGCCTGGCCATGACGGATGAGTCGCTCGCTGCTTCGAGTCCGGAACGAGCGGCCGCGCCCGAGCAGAAAGATGGCTTCCAGAATGGAAGTCTTGCCGGCGCCGTTCTCGCCGGCGATGAGGTTAAGCTCCGGCGCAAACCGGAGCTCCGCGGATTCAACGCAGCGGAGATTCTGAATCCGCAGCTCGGCAAGCGACATGCAAAGCCGCGGCGCGGGGCGTCAGAGACGCATCGGCATGACGACGTACTTCGAATTCGGCGTGCCCGAAGCGCGTACGAGGCAACTGCTGTTCCCGTCCGTGAGCCCCAGCACGACCTTCTCCGAATCGACGGCGGCCAGGGCATCGAGCAGGTAGGTCACGTTGAAGCCGATCTCGACCTCGTCGCCTTTGTAAGTGACCTCGACCTGGTCTTCGGCTTCTTCCTGTTCGGGGTTATGTGCCTGGATCGTGACGAGATCGGGCTTCAAATTGATGCGAACTCCGCGGTACTTCTCGTTCGAGAGAATCGCGGTACGCTGCAGTGCCTGGCGCAGGCCTTCGCGATCCGCCTCGACCTCCTTGGTCGGGTTCGTCGGGATAACACGACCATATTCGGGGAACCGACCGTCAATCAGCTTCGAAGTGAAGCGAATGTCGCCGATCTGAGCACGAACGTGGCTGGAACCGATGGCCAGATCCACATTGCCGTCTCCACCCAGGATGCGCTGCAGCTCGAGCACACCCTTGCGCGGCAGGATCACCTGCTGATTGTTCTTGGCCTTCGATTCGAGCTCGGCCTCGGACAGCGCCAGGCGATGCCCATCCGTGGCGACCGCGCGCAGCGTCTTGCCATCGGTTTCGAGCAGAAGTCCGTTCAAATAGTAGCGAACGTCTTGCTGCGCCATCGAAAAGTGCGTCTTGTCGATCAAACGCCGAAAATCTCCCTGGGCGAGGGTAAGCGTCTGCTGGGCATTGATCTCATCGACGACCGGAAACTCCGAAGCGGGCAGACAGGACAGCGTGAACCGCGACTTTCCGGCCTTGATCGACACACGTTCACCGTCGGTCGCAACCGTTACCTGTGTTTTCTCCGGCAATGCACGGAAGATATCCAGCAGCTTGCGGCCCGGGACAGTGATGTCCCCCGGCTGCTGCACCTGGCAGGCGCTCGAAGCAACCAGTTCAACCTCGAGATCCGTGCCCGTGATGCTGATGCGGTTATTGCGCGCAGCCAGCAGGACATTGGAGAGAACGGGCATCGTTTGCCGACGTTCGACGACGCCAATGACACTTTGCAAAGGGGCGAGGATTTCCTCACGGGTCGCGGACAGCTTCATGCGGATGCCTTCTGTTCTTAAGGATTTAAAGTCAGTAGTAGCAGCTATAGAGCCTGTGGACGACGGGGATTACACGGATTCCTACAGACCCATCAGACATTTGCACTCAACGAACTCCCTGAATCAACTTACCCACAGCCTGAAGGTACGCTGTGTGGGACCTGTGGATGAAATTGTCCCCAAAAGTATCCACAAGCTTTCCACCGTCATCCCGTCAGGGTTCTCAACAGGTTTTGATAGTCCTCACCGACGCGCTGCTCGGCGACGCGCAAGTCCTTGATGCGACCGCAGGCATGCAGCACGGTGGTGTGATCCCGCCCGCCAAACGCATCGCCGATCTCCGGCAGGCTGTGAGTCGTCAATTCTTTCGCGAGCGCCATCGCAACCTGGCGCGGACGAGCGATGGAGCGACTACGGCGTTTGGATAACAGATCTGCGACGCGCACTTTGTAGTAGTCAGCCACCGTCTTCTGAATGTTTTCGATAGTGATCAATTTCGCCTGCAAAGTCAGCAGGTCTTTCAACGCTTCCTTGGTGAATTCGAGCGTGATCGGACGGCCCGTGAAACGCGAGTTCGCGACCACGCGTTTCAACGCGCCTTCGAGCTCGCGGACATTGGAGCGAATGCGTTTCGCGATGAAGAACGCGACTTCTTCGGGAAGCTGCACGTTCGCGGCCTGCGCCTTGCCGATCAGGATCGCCACGCAAGTCTCGAGCTCGGGCGGTTCGATCGCGACCGTGAGGCCCCATCCGAAGCGGGATTTCAAGCGTTCTTCGAGACCCGACACTTCCTTCGGATATCGGTCGCACGTGACGATCACCTGCTGCTGCCCTTCGAGCAGCGCGTTGAACGTGTGAAAAAATTCTTCCTGCGAGCGGTCCTTGTTCGCGAAGAACTGGATGTCGTCGATCAAGAGCGCGTCGAGCGAGCGATACGCCGTCTTGAACTCGTTCATCTTGTTGTGCTGGAGCGCGATGACCATGTCGCTCACGAATCGCTCGGAATGGATGTACGCGACACGCGCTTCGGAATCGCGCGCCTTGATCGCGTGACCCACGGCCTGCATCAGGTGTGTCTTGCCGAGACCGACACCGCCGTAGATGAACAGCGGGTTGTACGCGCGGCCGGGATTCTCGGCGACCTGCAGGGCCGCCGCCTTCGCGAGCTGATTGCTCTTGCCCTCGACGAACCCGTCGAACGTGAAATCCGGATTCAACCGGACTCCGACGACGATGCCCTCGCTGCGCTTGGGCCGGGTTACCGGAGGATGGGCTTCGACGTCCGCCGGCCGGATGTTGTCCACCGGACGAGACCCGACTTCCACCGTGACGATGGGCGCGTCGCCCTCGACGAAGCGGCGCACGATCTCGCCCAGACGCGACAATAAATGCGCGTTGACCCAGTCGACGGCGAAACGGTTGGGGGCCAGGAGCTTCAGCGAGCCGCTGCTCTCGACGGCCTGCAGCGGACGCACCCAGGTATTGAACTGCTCGCCCGGCAATTCTTCTTCGAGCGCGCGCACGCAGCGCGCCCACAGACCACTGTCCGCGGTCGTGGCTTCCGCCGAAGTCGAAGGACGCGAGGCTGCGTTCACGCTGGGTGTCGTTCCGTCTCTTGGGGGCGGGGAAAAAGGGGGTGCGAAGTCTAGCCGTTCCGTTGCCCGATCTGGAGGGGGTTTGTATTGACACCCACAGGGCCCGCTGCGTACCCTTCCCGCCCTTTTTTTCGAGAGATCAGCGGCTTCGGGGCCGGTCATCATGAAACGCACTTATCAGCCGAGCAAGATCAAGCGCAAACGCGCCACCGGATTTCGCGCACGCATGAAAACCGCCGGCGGTCAGAAGGTTCTCGCGCGCCGCCGTTCCAAGGGACGCAAGAAGATCGTTCCCTGACGCGCAAGCGTCGTGTGAGCGCGGGCCGCCATGGAGCCCAGCCCCAAGCCCAGCGCCAGACGATTGCGGTTCGGCACCAAGCTGCGCCTGCGCAGCAAATTGCAATTCGATGCGATCTACGCCGGAGGTCGCCGGGTCGATGACCGGTACTTCGGATTACGCATCAAGCCCAATGGTCTCGATCATCCCCGCATCGGCCTCGCCGTCGCGATAAAAACCATGGGATCCGCAGTGGCGCGCAACAAAGTGCGCCGCCTGGTGCGTGAAAGCTTCCGCCTCGCACAACACGACCTGCCGCCGGTCGACATCGTGGTCGCCGCAAAAAATCCGGCGCGCGAGGCACCCGCGGCTACGTTGCGTGCTAGCCTCGCGGCCCTTTGGCAACGTGTCGCAAATTGATGCGTTTCGTACTGAAGATCCTGATTCGTGCGTACCAGCTGGTGTTGAGCCCGCTGCTCGGACCGAGCTGCCGCTTCTATCCCTCGTGTTCGCATTACGGGCTCGAGGCGATCGAGGAGCATGGCGCCCTGCGCGGCGCTTGGCTCACGATCAAGCGCATATCCCGCTGCCATCCCTGGAACGAGGGCGGATTCGATCCGGTCCCGGCCTGTCACAAGCATTCCCATGACTAACAACATTCGCGTCTTCCTGTGGCTGGGCCTGGCGCTCGCCCTGTTCCTGAACTACCAGCAATGGCAGATCGACTTCGGTCCCAAGCCGACCACGAATGCGGCCACGACTGCCAGCGGATCCGCGACGATCCCGGCTTCTCCCGCGGATACTGTTCCTCAAGCGGCACAATCCAACCCGACGTCATCGCCGACCGATGCGATCCCGACGCCCGCGGCACCGGCCGCCGAAGTGCCGTCCGTGGCGCCCGCGGTCGAAGCGCAGACCGGCGGCGTCGTTCGCGTGACGACCGACGTGCTCGTGCTCGAAATCGATCTGAAGGGCGGCACGCTGGTCCGCGCCGAGCTGCCCGGTTATCCGATGGTGAAAGGCCAGCCCGACCCCGTAGTGCTGTTCAATCGCGACAGCCCGTCGACGGCCTACGTCCTGCAGTCCGGCCTCACCGGCGCGAAGCCGGAGGGCAACTACCCGAACCACCTCGCGGAGTTCTCGAGCGCCCAGGAAAAATACGCGCTGGCATCCGGCCAGCAGGAACTGCGCGTGCCCCTCACCTGGACGGACGACGCGGGGGTGACGGTCACGAAGACGTTCGTTTTCCAGCGCGGCAACTTCGCGGTCGGCCTGGAGTACCAGGTCGCCAACGCGGGCACGTCGCCATGGGTCGCTCACTCGTATGCGCGCATCGTGCGCACCGACCCGGAAGTCGAACGCTCGATGTTCAAGGTCGAGAGTTTCTCGTTCCGCGGTCCCGCGTTCTTCGGACCGAAGAATCCGGGTGACGACAATCTCTACCACAAGGTCCCGCTCGACGATGCCCACAAGTGGAAGCTGCCCGCGGGCGTGGTCGACGGCTGGATCGCGGGACTTCAGCATCACTTCGTAAGCGCCGTCGTTCCGGATCCGAAGCGCAAATACGATTTCTCGCTGGGCGTGAACGATCGCCAGTTCATCCTCGGCGTGTTCGAAGCCAACGGCGAGTCGGTCGCGCCGGGCGCGACCGCCGTCATCAAGGAAACGGTTTTCGTCGGGCCCAAACTGCAGCGGCAGCTGCAGGCATTACATCCCGAGCTCGATCGCGTCGCCGACTACGGAATTCTCCACCTGCTGTCGAAGCCGCTGTTCTGGCTGCTCGATCACGCGCACAGCTGGGTGGGCAACTGGGGTCTCGCGATCATCCTCGTGACCTTGCTGCTCAAGCTCGCGTTTTATCCGCTGTCGGAGAAGGCCGGCCGTTCGATGGCGCGCATGCGCGCGCTCGCGCCGCGCATGAAGGCGCTGCAGGAAACCTACAAGGACGACCGCGCGAAGCTCGGCCAGGCGACGATGGAGCTGTACCGCGCGGAGAAGGTGAATCCGCTCGCGGGCTGTCTGCCGATGCTGATCCAGATGCCCGTGTTCCTGGCGTTCTACTGGGTGCTGCTCGAGAGCGTCGAGATGCGCCAGGCGCCGTTCTTCGGCTGGATCAACGATCTGTCCGCGCGCGATCCGTTCTTCATCCTGCCGGCTCTCAACGGCCTGGCGATGTGGGCGCAGTACAAGCTGAACCCGCCGCCGCCGGATCCGATGCAGGCGAAGATCTTCCAGTTCATGCCGATCGTGTTCTCGGTCATGTTCGCGCTGTTCCCGGCGGGCCTGGTGCTCTACTGGGTCACGAACACGGGCCTCTCGATCGCGCAGCAGTGGAACATCAATCGCCGCATCGCGGCAGAGGACAAGGCGCGCAAGAAGTAGCGCGCCGGCCGTCGGAGTAGACTCGCGTGGCGCGGCACGAAGCCGCGTCCACGCGCATGACCCACCCCGACACCATCGTCGCTGCCGCAACGCCTCCCGGACGCGGGGGCGTGGGAGTGGTGCGGCTTTCGGGCCCGAAGGCGCCGGAAATCGCGGCCATCATTCTCGGCGACCTGCCGCAGCCGCGGCTGGCCACACTCGCGCCTTTCCTCGACGAAGCCGGCACCGCGATCGACATCGGCATCGCGCTGTTCTTTCCGGGACCGCATTCCTACACGGGCGAACACGTGCTCGAGCTGCAGGGCCATGGCGGCCCGGTCGTGATCGAGCGGCTGATCGAACGCTGCCTCGGACTCGGCGCGCGCCGCGCGCGTCCTGGCGAATTCACGGAGCGGGCGTTCCTCAACGACAAGATAGACCTGGCGCAGGCCGAAGCCGTGGCGGATCTCATCGACGCCGGTTCGCGCGATGCCGCGCGCGCCGCGATGCGCTCGCTGCAGGGCGAATTCTCCAGCATGGTCCAGGGCCTGACCGATGCGCTGATCGACCTGCGCACCTACGTCGAGGCCGCCATCGACTTTCCCGAGGAGGAGATCGACTTCCTCGCGGACACCGAGCTCGCCGACCGCCTAACTACTGTGCGCGGCCACTTCGACGGGGTGGCCGCGGCCGCGCGCCAGGGCCGGTTGCTGCGCGACGGCATCACGGTCGTGCTCGCGGGGCGTCCCAACACCGGGAAATCCAGCCTGCTGAACCGCCTGGCGGGCTACGACGCGGCGATCGTGACGGCCATCCCGGGCACGACCCGCGACATCGTGCGCGAACGCATCGACATCGACGGCATGCCGTTGCACGTGCTCGACACCGCGGGCTTGCGGGATTCCGACGACGTCGTGGAACGCGAAGGCGTGCGACGCGCCGCGGCCGAGATGTCGCGCGCCGACCGCGTGTTGTTCGTGATCGACGCGGCCGAGGATCCCGACGCGCGCGCGTTCGCGGAAGAGCGCGCCCGACTACCCGCGGAAGTGCCCGTCACGCTGGTCTTCAACAAGATAGACCTCGCCTCGGGTTTACCCGTAGGTGAGACCATTTCAGGACCACCGCGCGTGCACGTGTCGGCGCTGTCCGGCGCCGGCCTCGACATGCTGCGCGCGCACCTCAAGGATTGCGTGAACTTCCAGAGCGCGGATAGTGGCAGCATCTCGGCGCGGCGCCGCCACCTGGATGCGCTGGCGCGCGCGCGGCAGTGCGTCGAAACCGCGGCGCGCGAGCTCGAGCAGCGCCGCGCGGGCGAACTGGTCGCCGAGGAATTACGCGCTGCACAAAAGGCGCTCGAGGAGATAACGGGAATTTTTACCGCGGATGACTTGTTAGGCCGTATCTTCGGATCGTTTTGCATAGGAAAATAGGCGTGTGTCGGTAGGTAATCCCTTTCAGCCCCCGAAGGACGTGCAACTGGCTCTCGAGAGCCTGTTCGGCCAGCCCGTGGGCCACGTGAAGGTGATCCAGTACTCCATCTACGTGCGCTTCCACTGGCGCGCGATCGCGACGACGCGACCGAACCGCATCTATCTACGGGGCAGCGGCAAGGAATTCTTCGCGGACGCGCCGCTGGTGCTGCACGAGTACTTCCACGTCCTCAGGCAATGGGCCACGGGCGACCTGACCATCGCCGCCTACCTGATGGAATGCTTCCGGCGTGGCTACTGGGACAACCGTTTCGAGGTCGAGGCGCGCGAATTCACGTCCACGGAGATCTTCCGTTACCGCTCGCTGCTCGCGCAGCACCGCGCCGCGGAGCTGCCGCCCGGCGTGCGCGCGCTGCGCCGCCGCACCGCCTGACGAGCCGGCCAGGCCCTAGCCCAGCAGGCCTTCGCGCCGGTAGAGCCGGCCCGCGACGAACGTCAGCAGCACGCCGTACGCGATCGTGCTGACCACCGAAATCGCGACGTGCGACGGCAGGATTTCCTCCGCCCGCACGAGTGTCGTGAGCAGCAGGTGCTGGCTCAGGAACGGCACGAACATCAGCGACGTCTTGGCCTGCAATCCGAGCATGCCCGCGAACATCAGCGGCAGCGTCGGGATCGTGATCACGAGGCCGAGATAGGTCTGCGCCTCGCGGTAACTCTTGGCGAAGCCCGAGACGATGCTGAGATAAGCCGCTCCGAACAGGACCAGCGGCGCACAGCAGGCGATCATGCGCAGGACCGCGGACGGCCCCAGGTTGGCGGAACTGCCGAGCTGTTCGAGCCCGACGAAGCTCATCGCGACCGCGAACATGCAGACGGTCAGCACCAGCGAGATGAACATGTACGCCGCGGCGGCCAGCACCTTGCCGTAGACGAGATTCTCGCGCGGCACCGGCGTCGTCAGCAGCACTTCGAGCGAGCCGCGCTCGCGTTCGCCGGCCGTCGCGTCGATGGCGAGGTACAAGCCGCCGAACAACATCGACAGCAGCACCAGGTAGGTCATCATGTTGAGCACGAGCACCGAACGGCTCGAGGGCGTCGAGACGTCTATCTCCTGCACCGAGATCGGCAGCACCGATATCGGATCGATGCCGCGCGCGAGGAACCGCAGCTGCGCGATGTCCAGGCCATACTGCGCGACCAGCATGCGCACGCGATTCACGCCGCGCCGGTCGAAGCCGCGCGAGCTGTCGGAGTAGAGCGCGATCGGCGCGGGCTGCCCTTCCTGCAGGCGCGCGCCGAAGTCCTCGGGGATGTCGAGGATGATCTTGTGGGTCTGCGCGACGATCGCGGCGCGCGCGCCGGCTTCGTCGAACGTCACCTTCTCGATGTCGACGCCGCGCGCTTCCAGGTAGGCGAGCAGGTTGGGCGCGCGGTCCGCATGGTTCACGGCCACGCTGATGTTTTCGTCGGACTGGACCTCGAACCGCGTGATCATGAACTGCACGAGGCAGGCGAGCAGCACGGGGCCGAGCACCGGACCGAACACCAGCGCGGACAACAACGTGCGCCGGTCGCGCAGGTTCTCGCGAAATTCCTTGCGGAAGACCGCCCAGATTCCCTGCAGGCTCACGGCGCCTTTCCTTCGCCGTTATCGTTCATGAGGCTCACGAACGCGTCCTCGAGCTGCGCGTTGCCCGCGCGGGAGCGGATCTCGGCAAGTGCGCCGGCGGCCACGACCTGGCCGTTCGCGATCACGACGACCTCGTCGCAGAGCTGCTCGACTTCCTGCATCACGTGGCTCGAGAACAGCACGCAGTGCCCCGCGTCGCGCAATTGCGCGAGCAGCTTGCGCAACCCGCGGACCGCCATCACGTCGAGGCCGTTGGTGGGCTCGTCCAGCAATACGTTGCGCGGCTTGTGCACCAGCGCGCGCGCGAGCGCGGTCTTGAGTTTCTGGCCCTGGGAAAAGCCCTTGGCCAGCCGGTTCGCGAACGGCTGCATCTCGAGCAGCTCGATGAGCTCGGCCGCGCGCCGCGAACGATCCTCGCGCGACATGCCGTGCAGCTCGCCGAAATACTCGATGTTCTCGCGCGCGGTCAGATGGGCGTAGACGCCCGCGCCGTGCGACAACACGCCGATCGAACGCCGCGCGGTCAGCGGATCCGCGAGCACGCTCACGCCGTCGACGAAGGCGTCGCCCGAGTTCGGCCGCAGCACGGTGTACAACATGCGCAGCGTGGTCGACTTGCCGGCGCCGTTGGCGCCTAACAACCCGGTGATCTGTCCGTCACGCGCGGTGAAACTCACGCCGCGCACGGCGGCGACGCGGCCGAAGGACTTGGTGAGTTCGCGCGCTTCCAGCATCGTTCAGGGCGACGGGCCGGAAAGGGTGATGAAGAAGGGCATCGGCCGGAGCTTCTCCGTGCACGAGGTGTCGAGGTTCTTCGCGGTGCCCGCGGCCACGAAGCTCGCGATGATGCGATCCACGCACGGCGTGATGAGCTGCCCGTGGCCGTGTCCGGCGACGACCAGGTGTTTGCTGTCGGCGAAGGCCTCCTGCGCGCGCGACGCATATTCGGGGGGCGTGACCGGATCGTCGGCGCCGGACAGCAGCAGCGCGGCGGCCTTGCTCCGAAGCGGCGCGTGCAGGTCCGCGTCGACCACGCCGCGCGGCCAATCGCGGCAGGCCTCGATGAGCTGCTCGACCATCTCCGCGCCCATGTGGGTCGCCTCGAGCGCCGCCCGGTCGAGATTGCCGGATTCGATCAGCGGAATGTCTTCGCTGCAGGCGACGCTGTTGTGCATTCCGTACGCGAACGCCTCGTCCAGCGTACGCGCGAAAACTCGAAACTGGTTGGCCAGCGGAATGTAGTTGCTCTCGTGCGCGGCCAGGTGCAGTGACAGCGGCAGCAACGCGGCCTGATCGTCGTTGTAACTGGCGAATCGCAGCACGGCGGACATGTGTCGCGCCGTGAACTCGAATTCGAGCGGCTTGCCGCTCGCGTCGTTGATGGTGACGGTCGGTGGATTCGCCGCGAGTTTCGCCCGCAACACGCGGTAATCGCCGGATGGATCCTTGAACGCGTTCGCGCACGCGGAGTCTTTCGCGCAACGCTCGAGGATTCGCTCGAGCGCACGTTCGGCATCCACGGCGGTTGCGGGACCGAGCACCGTGGCCGGGTCGACGACGCCATCGAGGATCACCGTGCGAGTCGCTTCCGGGAAACGGCGCGCGTAGTGCTGCGCGACGCGCGTGCCGTACGACTGCCCGTACAGATTGATGCGCGCGTAGCCGAGCGCGCGTCGCACCGCGTCGAGATCGCGCACCGCGACACTCGTCGTGTACTGGCGCAGGTCCGAACCCTCGAGCAATTTGTCGCGGCAGCGGTTCGCTTCCGGCCCGACTTCGATGTCGGAGAATTTCTGGAACAGGTCGCCGTCCATGCCGGGGCAGTCCAGCCGGTGCGATCGCCCGGTGCCGCGCTGGTCCACGACGATGATGTCGCGATCGCGGCGCACCCGGTCGAAGGCCCCGGCGGCCGCGGTGTACATGTCCACGGCCGATCCACCGGGACCGCCCGCGATCAGGAACAGCGGATCCTTCGCCGCGTTGAGGCTGATGGCCGGAACGCGCGCGACGAACAGTTCGATCGAGCGGCCGGGCTCATTGGAATCCGGCGCGTCGTAATTTTCCGGAACCGAGAACGTCGCGCATTCGGCGGGTAACGCGTGGATGCGCGCGGGATGTTCGAGGCGGCACGGCTTCAACGTCAGCTTCGCCGGCGGCTCGGCCTGCGCGAGCGCCAGAGGTGCGAGAGTGAGAAGCCCTGCGAGCAGGCGAAGTCGCATCATGCGGCGCGCAGGATACACGACACGCACAAATGAAAACGGGCACCGCTCACGTGTGAGCGGCGCCCGCGAATCGCGCGCGGCTAGCGGCGGCGCTCCTGACGGTCGTGTTTCTGTCGATGAATCCGGCGCGACTGCTGATGGGCTTCGTGCTGCAGATGAACGCGTTCGCGGCCGGTCACCACGCCGTCGGCCTTGGCGCGAGCCTCGACGCGATTCAGGTGGACCTGGCCGGCGGCGAGGCGGCGGGTCTCGGCGCGTGTGAGCTCGCCACTCGCGACGCCCTGCTCGATGCGCTCGCGCTGGTTCTCCTGGCGCGCATCGACGTTCGGTGTACCCGCGGCGGCGATGCCCGCGAAAGCGAGGGTGAGGGACAGGCTGATGGCGCCCAGGGTGCTTGTTTTCATCCTTTGATCTCCCGTTGTTCCATGGAGGCCGGAAATCGGCGCTCCCTGGGCCGAACAACGGCTCGCACGCGGTGGCGTTGACCTTGGGGCGAGCCTACAATGCGCGGCCTTAACTCCTTGATCTGGCGGAAATTCCGTGGCTTCAGCGAGCGACTTTGACGTAATCGTGATCGGCGGTGGCCACGCGGGCACCGAAGCCGCGCTCGCGTCCGCGCGCATGGGTGCGCGCACGCTGCTGCTCACGCAGTCGATCGAGACGCTGGGACAGATGAGCTGCAACCCCGCGATCGGTGGCATCGGCAAGGGCCACCTGGTCAAGGAGATCGACGCGCTCGGCGGCGTGATGGCGCGCGCGGCCGACGCCGCGGCTATCCAGTCGCGCACGTTGAACGCGAGCAAGGGTCCCGCGGTGCGCGCCACGCGCATGCAGGCGGACCGTCAGCTCTACAAGGCCTTCATCCGCCACACGCTCGAGAATCAGCCGAATCTCACGCTGTTCCAGCAGGAGTGCGGCGATCTGATCGTGGAGAACGACGTCGTGCGCGGTGTCGTCACCGTGACCGGCATCGAATTCCGCGCGCGCGCGGTGGTGCTGACGGTGGGCACGTTCCTCGGCGGCCGCATCCACGTCGGGCTCGACAACTACGCGGGTGGCCGCGCGGGCGACCCGCCATCGAACAGACTCGCCGAGCGCCTGCGCGCGCTGCCGTTCCGCACGGGGCGACTGAAGACGGGCACGCCGCCGCGCATCGACGGCCGCACCATCGATTACGACGGTCTCGCCGTGCAGCACTCCGACGAGCCGCATCCGCTGTTCAGCTACCTCGGCCGGCAGTCCGATCATCCGCGCCAGGTGCCCTGTCACATCACGGCGACGACCGGACGCACGCACGAGATCATCCGCGCCGCGACCGACCGCTCGCCGATGTTCACGGGCAAGATCGAAGGCGTGGGCCCGCGTTACTGCCCCTCGGTCGAGGACAAGGTAGTTAGGTTCGCCGACAAGGCCTCGCACCAGATCTTCATCGAGCCCGAGGGCCTGAACACGCACGAGGTGTATCCCAACGGCATCTCCACCAGCCTGCCGTACGACGTGCAGCGCGAATTCGTGCGCACCATCAAGGGTTTCGAGAACGCGCACATCACGCGCCCGGGTTACGCGATCGAATACGACTTCTTCGATCCGCGCGACCTGCTGCCTTCGCTCGCAACCAGGTCGCTCGGCGGCCTGTTTTTCGCCGGCCAGATCAACGGCACCACCGGCTACGAAGAAGCGGCGGCGCAAGGCCTGCTCGCGGGCGTCAACGCCGCGCGGTTCGTGCAGCAGAAGGATGCCTGGTCACCGCGTCGCGACGAGGCTTACCTGGGCGTGCTGGTGGACGACCTGGTCACGCAGGGCACGCTGGAGCCGTATCGCATGTTCACCAGTCGCGCCGAATACCGCTTGCAGCTGCGCGAGGACAATGCCGATGCGCGACTCACCCCGGTCGGGCGCGAACTGAACCTGGTGGACGACGTGCGCTGGGCCGCGTTCTCGCGCAAGCGCGACGCGGTGGAAACCGAAACCGCGCGGCTCAAGGCACTGTGGGCCGCGCCCAACAACGCGCTTGGCCGCAGCTTCGCCGAGGCAACCGGCGTGGAAGTCACGCGCGAGAACAACGCGCTGGACCTGCTGCGCCGGCCCGAGTTCGACTATGCGCGCCTCACCGCGGTGCCCGGCTTCGGCCCTGCGGTGGACGATCCGGCGGTGGCCGAGCAGGTGCAGATCGAAGTGAAGTACGCCGGCTACCTGGATCGCCAGCGTGAGGACATCGCGCGCGCGCGCCGCAACGAAGAAACGGGTATCCCGAGCGGTTTCGACTACGCCGCCGTGCCGGGACTGTCCGCCGAAGTGCGGCAGAAACTGTCGCAGGTACAACCACAAACCGTGGGCCAGGCGCAGCGCATCCCCGGCATGACGCCAGCGGCCGTCTCGCTATTGCTAGTGCATCTCACGCGCGCACAGCGCGGACGCGCGGCTTAGTAAGAGCGGCTGCCGCTGGCTCTTTTCGCCCGTGACACCACCGCAGGAGCGACGGCAGTCGCGACCCCAAACCATAGAGCCGCGACTGCCGTCGCGCCTGCGATATTCAACAAGAAGCCGCGAAAGCTCGCGACAATAGCCGCGCCTGCATGTCGCGTCAGACTTCTCGCACGGCGTCGTCGCTGTTGCGGCGGCGCCAGGGCAGGGGGATGTTGAACAGCATCAGCGCAATCCAGGCGATGCGGCTGGACAGCGTTTCGCGCGATGGTGCGGACAGCGAGCTCTCGTCGCACTCGGGTTCCAGCGCGTAACCGCCCGCGTCCATCTCGTTCAACACGTGCTGCGCGCGCTCCACGTCCGCATCCGCCACGCGTACGCGGATGCCGCCGACGGCCAGCCGCCATTCCCAGTTGGCCAGGCCCAGCTGGTCATCGGCCACGTGCGCGTCGATGCCTTCGGCACGCAGGCGTCCGCAGGCGATGTGCGCTTCGATGGGGTCGTGGTAGCGGGCAAGGGTGGTGAACATGCGGTGGAAGGGCGACGCGTCGTTCACGGCGGCAATGCCGTGGGAGTACCCTGCGCGCATGAAGACGATCCTGCAACTTCGCGTACTCACCGCCGTACTCGCGGCCACGCTCGCCGCCGTCGGCTGCAGCCGTGACGCGACCAATTCGGAAGCATCAACGCCTGCCGCGGCCGCCGCGCAACCCGGCTTGCAGCCGTGGACCTTGCCTGCCGGTCCCGGCGCCGCGCAGCCTGACCTGGCGCTGGCACCGGACGGCCGCCTGCTGTTGAGCTGGCTCGACGTGCAGGAGGGCCGGCGCACGCGGTTCCAGTTCGCGCAGTTCGGTGGTGACGGGCCGTGGGACGTCACCCGCACGATTGCCATTGGCAACTCGTTCTTCGCCAACTGGGCCGACACGCCGCACATCCTGGCCACACCGGACGGCGCGCTGTGGGTGCAATGGCTGCAGAAGTCGGGCGCGGCGCCTTACGCCTACGACGTAGTGCTGAGCACGTCGCGCAACGACGGCATGAACTGGAGCGAGCCGGTGCGCCCGCACACCGACGGCACCACCACCGAGCACGGTTTCGCCGCGCTGTGGCCGCAGGGCAACGACAAGCTGGGCATCGCCTGGCTGGACGGCCGCAATACCGCGGCGGCACAAGGCGAGGGTGGGCACGCAGGCCACGGCGGCGGGGCGATGACCCTGCGCAGTGGCGTCTTCGACAGTACGCTGCGTACCGGTGGCGATACCGAACTGGATGCCTCGGTCTGCGACTGCTGCCAGACCGACGCCGCGCTGACCGACAAGGGTCCGCTGCTGGTGTATCGCGACCGCACCGCGGAGGAAATCCGCGACATCCATGCGATCCGCTTCGACGGCAGCGCCTGGAGCACGTCGAAGCCGGTGTCGTCCGACAACTGGAAGATGCCGGCCTGCCCGGTGAACGGTCCATCGGTGGCGGCGCGCGGCAGCGCTGCCGTCGTCGGCTGGTACACGGCGGCCGGCAACACGCCTGCGGTCAAGCTGGCGCACAGCACCGATGCCGGCGACAGCTTCGGGGCACCGGTGGTGCTGGAACAGGGCGAGGCCGTGCAGGGGCGCGTCGACGTGGCGCTGGATGCGGGCGCCGCGTGGGTGCTGTGGACGCGCGAAGACGCGAGCGGACAGTCGCTCTGGCTGGCGCGCTATGCGCCGGATCTGTCGGCGCAACTGGAGAAAGTGGAAATCGCGAAACTGCAGGGCAGGGGCCGCGGCACCGGCTTGGGGCCGCGGGTGGGGGGGTACGGACGCGGCTACATCGTCTGGACCGACGTGGTCGACAAGACCAGCAGCCTGCACGGCGCGATCTTCACCCCGAAGCCGGGAAGCGCAGCGCCACAAGGCTGAGTGTTGTTTTGCACGCCGCACGCCACATGGGCGCGCGGCGGAGATCGACCTAGAGGACCAGGCGCAGCGCGTCGCCGATGGAATCGGCGCCCGGAATCGCCACCTGCAAGCCGTAGCCGCAGGCAGCCAGCACGGCCGTGGTGAGCACGAAGGGCCATGCGGTCTTGCGCAGCGCGGTCTGCAGCCAGTGCCGGGTTTCGATGTGGCGCAACCGCCGGTACAGGCCGGTGGCCAGCACGCCGTCCAGCAGCAGTTCGGCGAACAGGACCGGCGCGGTCCAGACCACGAACAGCGACGACAGCAGCAACGCGGCCACCATCAACACCAGCAGCACGGGCACCGCGTCGGCATCCACGTCGGGCAGGTCGAAGCCGGACTTCGAAGACGACGACGCAGGCGACGAGAACGGCGTGGGCACGTTCGGTGCATCGAAGCTGGCGCTGGCGCCGCCGCCACCCGAACTGCCGCCGCCTCCGCGCCAGCCTGCGCCGTCGCCGGGCAGGTCGGGAAGGTGCGACAGGTCCACGTGGTCGCCCTTGCGCCAGTGGATCCAGATCCACAGCAGGCCCAGGAAGCACGCGTAAGCCACGCAGCAGGCCAGCAGGTAGCGCAGGCCCATGCGCTGCATGCCGACTGCCAGCATCACCACCGAGGCGATGAAGCCCGACGCGCCGGTCAGCATCACCAGCAGCATCATCTGCAGGCGCGGCCAGCTGCCGCTTTCCAGCCGCGTGCGCAGGTCGCGTACCGCCTCCGCGCGCGAGGCGAAGCGAATCGTCGGCAGTTTCACGCGCGCTATTTCTCCTTGCGCCAGTTCACCGAACCGCGGTTCTCCACGCTGCTGGATTCGATCTGGATGTCGAAGCCCTTGCGCAGCAGGTACTTGAGCATCATCACCTGGCCGGTACCGAGTAGCGACACGCCGTAGCCCACGTAGACGCGTGGCGACAGGTACTTGCCCACGCCGAACACGGCGCCCGCGGTGCGCGACTGCAGCACGCCGGCGTCGTCGAGGCCAATCTTCTCGCCCAGCTGCGAGGCGATCATGCCGCCGCCCGCGGTGAGCGCGGCCGACGCGGCGCTGACGTCGCTGGCTTCGCTGCTGGACAGGCCGGAAATCGGCCGGCCCAGGGTGAGGTAGGCCAGCGCGTCGGACTGGCTGCCGCCCTGGTTGCTGTAGGCCTCGGCCTTCGGCGCCGACGCGCTGCCGGTGACGCGGATGCCGGCGATGACGTCGCCGATCTCGCGTTCGGCACGCACGTTGAGGATCGGGTTGGAGATCGGCGAGTTGCTCCACAGCAGCTGGCCCTGCGCGATCTGCAGTTCCTGCCCGTAGGCTTCGTACTCGCCTTCGATCTCCAGCGCGCCGCTGCCGGTCATTTCGCGGCCGGGCACCGCACGCACGCGCAGCCGCCCGCCGAGCTGGCCGTCCAGGCCGAAGCCCTTCAGCAGCACGTCGTCGCCCATCGCCAGGGTCAGGTCCATGGCCAGCGGCGAAGACGGTTCGGCTTCCGGCTTCACCGGATCCAGCACCACCACGTCGGACGACGCGGACACGCCGTCGTCCAGGCGCTCCAGTTCCAGCAGCGCCTCTGGCACGGTCACGGTGCCGGTGACGGTGATCGGCTGCCCGGCCTGGTAGCGCACCACCACGTCCGGGTTGATCACCGCGCGCACGTCGCGGGTGTCGGAGGCCAGCACGTTTTCGCCGCGCAGGTTCAGCACCAGCGGCGCGTCGGACGTGCGCCAGTTCAGGCTGCCGTCCACGTTCAGCACGCCGTCGCCGGAACGCACCGCGCCGGTGATCCGCGCGCTGCCATCCGGCTGCGCGTTCATGCGGATGTCGCCGTTGGTGAGCTCGATGTTGAGCGACGGCACTTCGGTGTTGAAGCCGGTCAGCGCGGCCAGCCCGCCAAGCAGCGGGCTGCCGCGCGTGCCGCTGAGCGCGATGCGGCCCTGCAGGTTGCCGGTGGGGTCGACGATGTCCGGCGAGAACAGTTCGATCCAGGTCAGCTCGGTGGTGTTCACCGACACTTCGCCGGACAGCGGCGCCAGGTCGTCCCAGCCGGTGGTGATGCGCGCAGCGACGCGGCCGCCATCGGACAGGCCCGAGGCCAGGTTGGCCTGGATACGCTGCGCGTTGAATTCCGCATCCAGCGACAGGCCGCGGTAGCCGATGAGGTCGTTGCGCGAGCGCCGGCTGGTGCGGATGCCGCCCTGCGGCGAGCGCACCTGCACGTTGCCAGCCCATGCGTTGCCGCTGGGCCGCACCTGTGCGGTCAGGCCGATGTCGCCGTTGAGCAGCCACGGCCGCCCGTCATCGCGTTCCGGCAGGTAGGCATCGGCCAGGCTCAGCGGCAGGCCTTCGCCAGTGACGTTGATGCCGCGCCCCGGCCAGTTCGCGTCGGCGCATAGCGAACCGCCGGCGCTAGAGGTGAAGCAGCTGCGCGACAGGGTGAAGCCGCTGCCGCTTTGCGCGTAATTCGCCGGCGACTGCAGCTGCCACGCCGCACCGCGCGTGGGCGTGAGCTGCAATCGCGCCAGCGTGCCGTTCCAGCGGCCATCGCGCGACTGCGCGGTGCCGGACAGCGATAGCGCCCCCAGCGCCTCGCTGCTGGCGTCCGCTTCCAGCTGCAGGTTTTCCACCGCGCCGCGTGCGTCGATGCTCAGCCGTTCGAAGGCGACGCCCGCGTTCAGTCCCTGCGCGCGCACCGCGAGCTGTCCACCGCTGCCGCTCCACGGCAGGTTGCCCTGCGCGGTCAGGCTGTCGGCGCGGTAGTCGCCGTAGCGCAGGCCGCTGCCGCTGAGGTCTGCCGCGATGTCCGGCGCCTTGCGCGGGCCGCTCAGGCGCAGCGTGCCCTGCAGGCTGCCGGCGGCGCTGGGCAGGAAGTCGTCCAGGCGCACCGGCAGGAACTGCGCGTCCACGTCGAAGCGGTCGGCCACGCTGCCTTCGGCGACCAGGTGGCTGCCGCCGGAGCGCAGGTCGATGTCGCCGCTGAAACGCGCGTTGTCGAACCCGCCGCCCTGCGGCAGCACCATGCGCACGTCACCACCGCCGGAGACGGCACGGCCACGCAGCGAGCCGCCCAGGCGCTGCGCGTCCACGTCGATCTGCAGCGCGCCGTCCGCCAGCGTTTCGCCGGTGCTGGCCATTTCGGCATCCAGCGCGCCGTTCCAGTCCTCCAGCAACAGGGACGGATCGAAGTCGTCCAGCGTTGCCTTCGCCTGCCAGCCCGCCGTCGGACCCGCGGTGTAGCTGCCGTTCGCCTTCAGGCTGCCGTTGCCCACGCCGAGCAGGACGTCGCCGCTGTAGCTCTGCCCTGCGAGCTTGATGTCGGCGTTGCCGGACAGCGCGCGGCCACGCAGGCGGCCGCCGATGTCGGCGACCTTGACCGTTCCGTCGAAGCCGTCGCCGCCGTCGCGCGCGCGGCCGTCGGTGGCGATGACGGCTTCCACTTCACCGTTCCAGCCGGGTGCGAAGTAGCCGGGGTCGAAGCCGTCCAGGGTGGCGTCGAGCTTCCAGTTGGTGGCCGGGGCCCAGCCGACCACGCCTTTCGCATCCAGCGTGCCGCTGGGCATCCGCGCCTGCAGCGAACGCAGCTGCAGGCGTTCGCCGTTGCCGCGTCCGTCCAGGGTCAGTTCGGCGGCGTCGCCGTTGCGCTGCACGGTCGCCTTGCCCTGCGCGGCCCAGGCGTCGCGGCGCCCGGCGATGCCCAGGTCGGCATCCACGACCAGCGATGGCGCCGGTTCGGCTGTCGGAGCATCCGGGTCCACGCCGCCGCCGAAGCGCAGGCCACGCGCCACCACGCCGTAGCGCAGCGGCGCCGCGCCACCGCGGTCGCCGAAGTCGCCGCTGCCGCGCACCACCAGGCGGCCTTCGAACACGTCCAGCACCAGCGGCTGGAAGGCCAGCACCTTGTCTTCCAGCGCCACCTGCGACGGCTGGATGCGCGCGCGCAACTCACCCTGCTGGAAGTTGCCCTGCAGCTTCGCGCGGCCGCCGGTGCCGTCGGCGCGCAGGTCGAACGCCATCGGCGTCGCTGACGCTTCGTCCCCGGCAAGCACCGCCGGGTCCAGGCCCTCGGTGTTCGCGCGCAGCGACCAGACCGGGTTTTCCGCGCCGCGCAGGCGCAGCGTCGCGCGTAGCGGCTTCGGCACCCCGCCGGCAATGCCCACGTCCATGTTGTCCAAGTCGCCTCGCGCCACCAGTCCCAGCCGCGGCGGCGTGGCCTGCAGCGGGGACAGGCCGGGCTTGCGCGGAAACACCGCAGTCGCGGTCAGGTTGGCGCGGTAGTTGTCCTTCGGCGCGTAGTCGCCGTGCGCGGTGAAGCGGCCCAGGTCACTGTCCACCTTCAGCTGCTCCACGTGCACGCGGCCTTCGCTGGCATCCAGCCCGCCGCGCACGCTGCGCAGGTCGACCAGGTGTTCGCGCTGGCGGGTCACGCGCAGCCGGTCGATGACGATGCGGTCCGCCTGCAGCGCCAGCGGCGGCGACACCTGCGGCAGCGCGTCGGGCCAGGTGGGCAGTTCGAACGGTTCGTCGGAGTCGGGCAGGTCGAGCGTCGCGTCGCGCACGTCCAGCGCGTCCAGGCGCAGGCGCTTGCCGAACAGCGGGCGGATCGCCGGATCCACCTCGATGCGCTTGGCGGTGAAGGTGGTGACGCGCGGTGCGTCGCAGTCCGGGTAGGCGACGGGTTCCTCGTTCACCGCCGGGCAGCCGCGGCTGACGAAGCGCACGCCTTCCAGGACGATCGGCCCGCGCACCGGGCCTTCGGCCCTGGTCCACGACAGTTCGGTGCCTTCCGGCAAGCGCGCCTTGACCTGCGCCAGCAGGAAGTCGCGCCCGCCCACCGTGGACAGCAGCCACCAGCCCACGACCAGCGCCAGCACGATCACCGCCACCGAACCCAGCGCGCTGCGGATTGCCAGCTTGCGCGCGCGCGCCTTGCGCTTGGCGCGCAGTTCCGCGATGCGCGCTTCGCGCTCCTCGGGCGTGAGGTTGTCGGGGATGCGTTGGCGCCTGCGCAGTGCCATCAGAAGTCCGCGCCGATGTTGAGGTGCAGGGTGAACGGCGAATCCGGGTCATCCAGCCCGCGCGCGATGTCCACGCGGATCGGGCCCACCGGCGATTTCCAGCGCGCGCCCACGCCGACGCCGGTGTGCAGGTCGGGCTTGTCGCCGCTGCCGTTGAAGGCGTCGCCGGTGTCAACGAACACCGCCATGCCCCACGGGCTCTGGTCGAAGTAGCGCTCGTACTCCACGCTGGCGGTGACCACGTTCTTGGCACCGAGCGCGAAGACGACGTCGCCGTCCTCGTCCACGATGCGCGGCCCGACTTCGCGCCACTCGTAGCCGCGGATGCTGCGGTCGCCGCCGGCATAGAAGCGCAGGGACGGCGGCAGTTCGTTCACTGCGTCGGTGAAGGTATGGCCCAGTTCGCCGCGCACGATCAGCCGGTCGTTCGGGCCCAAGCCCTTGAACCAGCTGGCGCGCGCATGCGCTTGTGCGAACAAGGCGTTGCCGTCGGAGTCGTCCGTCTTGCCGCTGCCGCCGCGCAACACCAGCGAACCGCCGATACCGCGCCGCGGCGCGAACACGTCGTCCACGTCTGCGTACTCCGCGCGCAGCGACGGGTAAAAGTAGTTCGCGGTGCGGTACAGCTTGGGCGGGTCGTCGCTGTTGTCATCGTCGCCGTCGTAGTCGTAGGCCCAGCGCTCGCGCAGCGCGTGCAGCGATGCGACCAGGTTCAGGCGGCGGCTGTACTGGCCGCTGCGGCTGGCGACCAGTTCCACGCGACGGGTGTCGATGTAGTCGGTCTGCTCGTCCGCGAACTGCGCGCTGGCGGTGTACCAGCCATCCAGCCAGGCGAATGCGGGCACGCGGTACTGGAAGGTGAGCGTCTTGCGCTTCTGCGCCCAGTCGAGCTGGCCCAGCGCCTTGTGCCCGCGATCGTTCACGTAGCGGCGTTCCAGGCCGAAGCTGACGCCGGCACCGCTGTCGGTGCCGTAGCTCACGCCCGCGGTGTAGATGTCGCGCTTGGCCGGCGTCAGCGTCACCGTCACCGGGACCTGGCGGCTGGTTTCGCCGTCTTCGTCGGTCACCGTTTCGGCCTGGTCAGGCCGCGGCTCGATGTCGATGGCGCTGAAGTAGTCCAGCTTCAGCAGCGAATCGCGCAGCCGGTCCAGGCGGCCCTGGTGGTAGTACTCGCCCTGGTTCCAGTACACCAGCTTGTCCAGCAGCGACGAGCGGATGATCTGCTTCGGCTGTTGGGTGAAGGTGATCGCGCCCATGTCGTAGCGGTCGCCGCTGTTCCAGCGCAGGTCGATGTCCGCGGCCTGCTCGGCGCGGGTGACTTCCACGCGGTGCGCCAGGAAATCGGCGTCGAAGTAGCCACGCTCGGCCAGGCGGCGGGTGATGCGGGCCTTGCTGGCTTCGTAGCCGACGTGGTCCAGCACGTCGCCCGGCTGCGGGGTGAAGGCGTCCAGTTCCTGGTTGAGGTAGCGGTCGTCCTCGGCGTCACCTTCGATGTTGACCGTGCTCTCGCGGACCTTCACCGGCTCGCCCGGCTGCACGGTGATGGTGATGTTGACCACGCGGTTCGGGTCGCGTCGCGTCGCATCGGCGCCAGCGCTCGTGGATGCCGCGGTGCTTGTGCTGGCGCTGCCGGTCTCGTCCTCGGCCGACTCGGGGCGGTTGCGGTCGCTGCGCTGGATGGTGATGGTGGGCGAGTAGTAACCGAACGGTTCCAGCGCCTCGCGGGTTTCGTCCTCCGCCACGCGCACCAGGTAGGCCATGCGCCGGCCGGTCAGCACGCGCTCGCTTTCCACTGCGTCCTGCAGGCCCAGGTTGACCAGCACGTTCTCGGTCATGGCCTCGTCCAGGCCGACCACGTCCACCTTGCCGACCTTCACCGCCAGGGCCGGCATCGCGATGGTCGACAACACGGCGATGGCGGCAAGGCGGGGGAACAAGCGCATCGCGCGAGGATACCGATGCGATGTCAAAGGAGGATTAACCCGCGGCCGCCGAACGCGAGCGCTGGCGGACGGACTGCTGAAGAGTTAATGCTTGAGCCACGAGGAACGGCACTTGGGCAACGGAGTCATTTGCTGCCGTTCGCCCTGAGCGTAGGCGCACAGCGCCGAAGTCGAAGGGTCTAGGAAGACACCGCCGCCCTCTCATGCCGATGCTTGCCACGGCCGAGTTGATTGATCCTGCCCCAGTCCCCGGCGACCAGCGCCTGCTTCTTCGCGCGGCTCCAGCCTTTGATCCTGCGCTCGGCTTCCAGCGCTTCGACCCTGCCGGGGAACGCCTGCGACCAGATCAGCCGCAGCGGGCGGCGCTTGTAGGTGTAGCAGTTCCGGAATGTTCCGGATGCGTGTTGGGCCAGGCGGTACTCAAGGTCTTCGCTGTGGCCGACGTAGTAGCTGCCGTCCGCGCATTCGAGCATGTAGGTCCAGAACATCCCGCTCCTCCTTGAGCGGCCCTTCGACTTCGGCGCTGCGCGCCTACGCTCAGGGCAAACGGCTTGCAGTGATAGCTGATCTACCCGACCC
>JAFAGC010000057.1 GCA_023423065.1 Pseudomonadota bacterium | reverse complement strand
AAGCGGACGTCCGTCGCTTCTCCCGGATTTTCCGTGCCAGGCACCCTCTTAACTACCGGGCACCCAGGTCGTGCCGGCGAGGGGAATGTTCGCCATCGCCGCGGCTTCGACAGTCAGCGCCACGAGGTCTTCGCGCTCGAGGTGGTGGACGTCCTGCTTGCCGCAGGCTCGCGCGATGGTCGTGAGCTCCATGTTCAGCGTCTTCAGGTAGTTTGTCAGTCGCTTCGCGCCGATGGCCGGATCGAGGCGTTGCTCGAGAGCCGCGTCCTGGGTCGTCACGCCCACGGGGCAGCGGCCGGTGTGGCAGTGATGGCAGTAGCCAGGAGCGGTGCCGAGCTTCGCGTAGTCGTCGACGGCGGAAACGTGTTTGCCGTCCGCGGTCACGTAGCTCTCGCTGTTGCACCCGAGCGCCATCAGCACGCCCTGCCCGATCGCCACGGCGTCCGCGCCCATCGCAAGCGCCTTGGCGACATCCGCGCCCGTGCGCACGCCACCGGAGATGATGAGTTGCACCTTGCCGCGCATGTCGAGCTCGTCGATGGCCTCGACCGCCTGGCGCAGCGCGGCCAGCGTCGGAATACCCACGTGTTCGATGAACACGGTCTGCGTCGCGGCCGTGCCGCCCTGCATGCCGTCGACGACGATCACGTCGGCCCCCGCGTGGATCGCGAGTTTCACGTCGTGTTCGACACGCGTCGCGCCCACCTTCACGTAGATAGGCTTCTCCCAGTCCGTGATCTCGCGCAGCTCGTTGATCTTGATCACGAGGTCGTCCGGCCCGGTCCAGTCGGGATGACGCGACGCCGAGCGCTGGTCCACCCCGGGAGGCAACGTGCGCATCGCCGCCACGCGCGGGTTGACTTTCTGGCCTAACAACATGCCACCGCCACCCGGCTTCGCCCCCTGCCCGATCACGATTTCGATCGCGTCGGCCTTGCGCAGGTCGTCCGGATTGAAGCCGTATCGCGACGGCAGGCACTGGTACACCAGCGTCTTCGACGACTGCCGTTCCTCGGGCGTCATGCCACCGTCGCCCGTGGTCGTGGACGTCCCGAGCGCCGTGGCCGCGCGCCCCAGCGCTTCCTTCACGCGCGCCGACAGTGCGCCGAAGCTCATGCCGGCTATGGTGATCGGTGTCGCGAGTTCGATCGGCTTGGTCGCATTGCGCGTTCCCAGCACGGTCTTCGTCGAACACTTCTCGCGATATCCCTCGAGCGGGTACCGCGACAACGACGCGCCGAGGAACACGAGGTCGTCGAAATTCGCGACGCGCCGCTTCGCGCCGAGCCCGCGGATCTCGTAGAGCCCGGTCGCGGCCGCGCGCTGGATGTAATCGATGACTTGCCGGTCGTAACCCGCGGACTCTTCCTTCGAAACCCGCGGCGCGGCAGTCAAGGTCGGTGGCATCTTCTCGTTCATTCAATACTCCTGGTTCGCATCCGCGTTCCAGTGATAAAGACTCCTGGCCGACGCGACGCGCTTGAACTCCCGCGCGTCATGCGTGAATCCCGCGCGCGCGAGCAGCTCGCGCACCGCCGAGTAGTCGGACTCGGTCATATCCTCGAAACGCGCATCGGCGCCGAGCGAACGCACCTTGCCGCGCACGTAGATGACGGCCTCGTAGAGCGAATCGCCGAGCGCATCGCCCGCGTCGCCGCAGATCACGATGCGGCCGGCCTGCGCCATGAACGCGGTGAAACTGCCGACGTCGCCGCCCACGACGATGTCGCCGCCCTTGAGCGAAATCCCGCAGCGCAGGGACGCGTCGCCATGGACGATCAGCGTGCCGCCGTGCGCGGATGCACCCGCGGCGGTCGACGCGAATCCCTCGACGCGGATCGTGCCGGACATCATGTTCTCTCCGACGCCCGGCCCGGCATTGCCGCGAACGGTGATGTTCGCGGCCTTGTTCATGCCGCCGAGGTAGTAGCCGGCATGTCCCTCCACCTCGACCTTGAAAGGCGCGTCGAGCCCCGCGGCAATCGAGTGCGCGCCATCGGCATTCAGGATCTTCACCTGCTTCGCGTCCGCACGGGTCGAATGCAGGTACCGATTCACTTCGCGCAGCGGCGTCGTGGCGAGATCGAACTGCTTCACGCCTTCCACGAGTACACCTCTTCTGGCTTGGGCTCGAACACGTTCGCGTTGCGTACGCCCGGCAGGTGGGCGAGCGAACGGAATTCCGACGCGATCGCGACGTAGTCGTCGGTCTCCGCGACCACCGCGGGTTTACACGCGAACGCGTCGCGCACGATCAGCATCTCCTTGTCCGTTCCCATCAGGAACGTGAAGAAGCCGTCCAGCTCGGAGAAGCCGCGCTCGACGGCGGTAGTCAGATCGTCGCCCTCGCGCATGCGCCACTCGAAGAAGCGGCACGCGGCCTCGGTGTCGTTGTCGGTCACGAACGAGATGCCGAGCGGCTCGAGCTTCTTCCTGACCAGGTGCGGGTTCGACAACGAGCCGTTGTGCACGAGGCAGAAATCCTGGCCCGCCGTGAACGGGTGCGCATGCGCCGGCGTGACGGCCGACTCCGTCGCCATGCGTGTGTGCGCGACGACGTGTGTACCCGACGCCTTGTCGAGCCGGTAGCGTGCGACGATCTCGGCGGGCGCGCCCGTATCCTTGTAGAGATCGATCGAGCGGCCGACGGACAACACATGAATCTCCGGCGCGGCGGAGGCCAGCCACTTGCGGATGGATTCCGGCGGAGTCCCGGTGGTGAGGATGCCATGCCGGTTCACGCTCGAGATCTGGTGCCGTCCTTCCCACGCGGAATGTACGTCGCGCTCGAGTTTCTTCCAGTCCACCGCGCCCTTTTCCCAGAACAGCGAGAGCTTGCGCCCCGTCTTCGGCGGCGCGCCGAAGATCGCGACGCCGGCCGAATCCGGACCGCGGCTGGTCATGCCGACCAGCATCGGCGTCATGAGCTCGCCCAACTTCTCGCGCAGCGATGGCTGCTTGAGCAGCAGCCCGACTATTCCACACATCAGAAGAACTCCAGGTAACGCTTCGTCTCCCAGTCGGAGACGTGACGCGCGTATTCGGTCCACTCCATCCGCTTGAGCGCGAGGAACTCCCTGGAAAGCTCGGGACCGAGGCCGGACTTCACGACCTCGTCCTGCTCGAGCGCGCCGATGGCTTCGAGCAGGTTCTGCGGCAGCAGCGTGATCTTGCGGGCCGCGAGCTCCTGCTCGCCGAGCTCGTACATGTTGATGTTGGTCGGCTCACCCGGATCGAGCTTGCGGTCGATGCCATCGAGTCCGGCCGCGACGACGGCCGCGAGCGCCAGGTAGGGATTGCAGCCCGAATCGGGCAGTCGCAGCTCGAGCCGTCCGCCCGGGATACGCACGCAGGCCGTGCGGTTGTTGTCGCCGTAGGCGACGTAAGCCGGCGCCCAGGTCGCGCCCGACAGCGCGCGTCCGACTACGAGACGCTTGTACGAATTCACGGTCGGCGCGCAGATCGCCGCGAGCGCGCGCGCATGCGCGAGCACGCCGCCGAGGAACTGATACGCCATCGCCGAAAGTCTCAGGCCGCGTCTGTCCGACTTGTCCTCGAACAGGTTTTTGCGCGTGCCGTCGCCGATCGAGATGTGGAAGTGCGCCCCGCTGCCGGTGCGGTTCGAGAACGGCTTCGGCATGAACGTCGCGATCATGCCGTGGCGCCGCGCGATCTCGCTCGCGGCCATCTTCACGAACGTGAAGTTGTCGGCCGACTTGAGCGCGTCCGAGTACGTGAAGTTGACCTCGAACTGCCCGTTCGCGTCTTCGTGGTCGATCTGGTAGACGTCGATGCCGACCGATCTCAAGCTCCCCACGATGTCGTCGAGCACGGCGCTCGTGCGCGACAGGCCCTTGTAGTCGTAGCAGGGCTTGTCCAGCTCGTCGGTCGGGTCGTGCGGGCCGAGCTTGCCGTTTTCGTCCTTCGACAGCAGCATGAACTCGGGCTCGATGCCGACGTACATCGTGAGACCGCGCTCGGCGAGCCGCGCGAGCTGGCGCTGCAGCGCGACGCGCGAGCAGTAGGGATAGGGCTTGCCCTTCACGGTGCCGTTGCATACCAGCCGCGCGTAACCGGGCATCCACGGGATCGGCGTCAGGGTAGATAGGTCGCCCACCGCCATGTAGTCGGGTCCGTCCGGCCCCATGCCGAAGCCCCAGAGCGCGAAGCCGGCGAACCCGGCGCCGTCCGTCAGCACCATCTCCAGGTGCTCCACGGGCACGGCCTTCGCCTTGGCCGCGCCGTGGATGTCGACGAATTGCGCGAGCACGTACTTGATCTGGTGTTTCGCGAACATGGCCTGGGCCGCGCCGATGCTGGCCTCGATGCTGTTCTTGGCGACGTCGTTCATGGTGCACTCCCCGTTTCGAGTCTCTTGATGGCCTCTTCGAATTCTTCACGCAGGTACGACCCGAAGCTCGGGTCGCACCAGATCCGGTAGAGGGTTCCGTCCGCGGACGCCTGCGGCAGCACGAGCACGGCGACGCCGATCATCAGCGTCATGACGACCGGCCGCGCCGCGGTATCGAGCGCGGGCAGATTCACGTTGCAGAACTGAGCGAGCACGTCGCCCGCGGCGGCGCCCGCCAGTACGAACGCGCAGTCTTCGCGCAGCACCGGATACGCGCCCGCGATGCCCTGGTGGGCGAGTTCCTCGAGGCGCGCGATGCTCGATGCATCGCCCGACGCCTCGATGAAAAACTCCGTGCCGCCCAGTCGGCCGACGATATCGGCGGACATATCGGCCGCTCCCGCATTCAGCGGCGCCCAGGTATTCGGCCGTGCCGGAACCGTGATTCCGAGTTGTTCGAGCGCGGCGGCCGCGCGCGGGCCTTTCAGGCCGAAGCGACGCCCGGACGATTCAGTCAAGCGCGCGTTCACGCCGCCTCCACGAATGGCGTCCTGACGACGCGCGCCGGCACCATCCGGCCATCAGTCGAACGAATCCGGATTTCGCTCCCGAGCACGGCGAGATGCGGCGCTGCCATTGCAAGCCCGATCGTGCGGCCGAGAGTCGGCGAACGCGCGATGCTCGTGACGCGCCCCGCGATCTCGCCACCGTGAATCAGCAGGTTCGCCTCCAGCACGGGCGCGTGGTCCGCCGGTAGTTCGAAGCCGACCAGCGACTGACGCGCGCCACGCTTCTCGAGGATGCGCAGCGAACGCTGCCCCACGAAGAACGGCTTCCCCATGCGCACCGCCCAGCCGAGATTCGCCTCGAAGGGATTCGTGAGGTTGTCGGTGTCCTGTCCGACGATCGCGTGGCCCTTCTCGAGTCGCAGCAGGCGCTGCGCTTCGACACCGAATGCGCGGATGCCGAACCGTTCTCCAGCCTGCACGAGTGCATCCCAGAGCCGGGCCGCGCCACTGAACGGCACGTGGATCTCGAAGCCGAGCGTCGAAACGAAGCCGACACGCAGGATCCGCGCGCAGATCCCGGCCACCTTGCCGCTGCGTGCGCCGAGGAACGGAAACGCCGCCTCCGATACATCGATGTCCGCCAACGTCTGCAACAGCTCGCGGCTCGCGGGACCGGCGAGATTGAATGCCGCGCGGTGCCCGGTCGCGTTGACGAACGCGCAATCCATGCGCCAGCGCGTGTTCCACAACAACAGCTCGCGGTACACGCCCGCGGCGCCGCCCGTGGTGGTCGTGAAGTAGTAAGACGACTCGCCGAGGCGCGCGACCACGCCGTCGTCGCGCACGATGCCGCTCTCGTCGAGCAGCAGTCCGTACCGCGTCGCGCCGATCCGCAGGTCGGAGAAGCTGCCGGTGTACACGCGATCGAGAAAGCGGCCGGCATCCGGTCCGTGGACCTCTATCTTGCCGAGTGTCGAGACATCGATCAGTCCGGTGCCGCCACGCACCGCGCGCGCTTCGTCGGCGATGCAGTCGGCGCGTGCGATTCCGGGCCGCGCATAGTATTCCGGCCGCCGCCAACCGCCGATCGTCATCCACGACGCGCCGAGCGCGGCGTGTTGCGCGTGAACCGCGCTGCGGCGTGTGAGGTGAAAGCCCGCGCCCGCCAGGTGCTTGAGCGGCACCGGGTGGAAGAACGGCCGCTGCGTGGTGAGCGGCGTTTCCGCGATGGAGTGGCCACGGGCGCGCGCCAGCACGCGCGCGCCGTTGAGGTTCGAGTGTTTGCCCTGCGACGGCCCCATGCCGAGCGTGCTGAAACGTTTCATGAGCTCGGGGCTGTCGAAGCCTTCCTGCCCGGAGTGCAGCAGGTCCTTGACCTGGATGTCCTCGTCGAGATCGACGAAGTCGCGGGCGCGCGGATGCGTGAACACCGGGTACGGATGCGAGACCTGGCGTGTGTGTTCGCGATTCACGCGATGCTCCGCTCGCACGCCGGCACGCGCGAACTGCGCGGCCGCGGCGCCGACATCGCGGCCGTCCTGCTTGCGGGCCGCGAACTCGTACACGCCGTTGAGCCGGCCGGTCGCGAACACACCCGGCGGAAGCACGGTCGGCAGGTGTTGCTGCAGCGCCGTGTCGTAGGCGGAAGCGGCGCCGGCCTGCATCAGTAGCTGGATCGCGGGCGAGAATCCGACGCTCGAGAGCACGGCGTCGCAGTCGATCTTCTCCGTTCGCGGCGCGCTCGAGTCGGCCGGTACGTGACGGTAGCGCAGGGCGCGCACCGCGCCGTCGCGACCGGCAATCGCCTCCTCGGGAATCACGCGGCTCTCGCAGCGGCAACCCGCGAACTCGCGCGCGTCGCCCACCGATCCGGCGCGCAGGTCGAGGAGCGCGGCGACTCCGACGTCGTGGGCGCGCAAGGCGCGGGCGAGGTCATAACCTTCGTGGTTCGCGGTCAGGATGGCCACGCGCCTGCCCGGCGCGATCGCATACCGATGCAACAGGCGCTGCGCGGCCGAACCGAGCATGACGCCGGGAAGATCGTTGTGGCGGAATATGGTGGGCTGTTCGATCACGCCGGTGGCGAACACGATCGCGCCGGCGCGTACCTTCGTCATGCGTTGCGGCTCGATCAGCGCGACCCACCTGTCGGCGTAACAACCGGCCGCGTAGGTAGATAGCAGCGTCTCGATGCGCGGGTTCTGCGCGACGCGGCTCGTGAGCGCGGTGACTTCGCCCTGCAGCGCGCCGCTCCAGGCGGCGCTGCCGCCGGCGCGGGCGTTTTCGTCGACGAGCATCACGCGTGCCCCGCTGTCCGCCGCCGACAACGCGGCCGCGAGGCCCGAAGGTCCGGCGCCTATCACGAGGACGTCGCAGAACGCGTAGCGCTTGGGCGTTTTTTGCCGCGGCAGGTCCGCGCCGGCGACGCCGAGTCCCGAGATCGCGCGGATGCGTCGCTCCCAGACCGGAAAACTCCGGCCGTGAAAGGCCTTGTAATAGAAGCCGACCGGCAGGAACGGCGCGAGCCATTCGAGGAATCGCCCGCGGTCGGATGCGAGCCCGCCGAAGGTGTTCACGGCGGTGACGTTCGCGCCCGGCGCGAGCGGCACGACGTCGCCGCGCACGTTCGGCACTCCATCGACCTGGAACAGGTTGTTCGCATCGTGATTCGCGAACGAGAAGATGCCGCGTGGGCGGTGATACTTGAAGCTGCGGCCGAGCGTCATCTCTCCCGCCGCGGCCAGCGCGGAGGAAATCGTGTCGCCGGCAAACCCGGAGTACGGACGGCCTTCGAATTCGAAGTCGACCCGGCGCTCACGGTCTATCCACTCGCCGGGGACCGGTGGCAGGCGGTACATCATGCGGGCGCCTGCCCGGGTTGCGCGGCGTCGTAGGTCCTCACGATTTCGTCGCGCGCGGTGTCGCGTTCGGCGATGAACCAGTAGCCCGACGGGGTGTGACACCACCATTCGCGCCGCACGCGCGGCACGCTGTCCCGCGAGAACAGATAGGCGGCCCACTCGGCGTCCGTGCAGGCATCGGGGTCGGGCATCGGACGCACCTCTCCGCCGCAGACGAACTCGAGCAGCGGGCGCGGACCGTTGAGAGGGCAGTCGAGGAGTTTCATCGGTGCGACGCGTCCATCAATGACCCACCGCCGCCGCGCCCTTCTCGCCGGTCAGCTCCAGCTTCGCGAAACGCGCGAGGGAAAAGCTTTCGATGAGCGGGTGGTTGGTGTCGGTCGCCACCGTGTGGCTCATCGTCTTGCCGGAGATCGGCGTCGCCTTGAATCCGTACGTGCCCCAGCCCGCGTCGAGGAAGAATCCGTCGCAGGGCGTCTTTCCCATGATGGGCGCGAAGTCCGGCGTCATGTCGGCCATGCCCGCCCACTGGCGGTTGACCTTCACCTCCGAGAGGAACGGGAACATGTCGAGCATGTGCGCGGCGAGGCCTTCGGTGAAGTCGAGCGTCGAACGCGTGGAGTGCAGCTCCTGCCCGTCGAGCGCCGCGCCCATCACGAGTTCGCCGCGCGCGCTCTGCGAGACGTAGGCGTGCAGCGAGCTCGACACGATGATCGGATCGAGCCAGGGCTTGAGCGGCTCGGAGACCATCGCCTGCAGGGGATGGATCACGATGGGCGACTCGAGGCCGACCATGCGCAGGATGCGTGGCGTCGCGCCGGCGACCGTGCACAACACGCGCTTCGTCGCGATGTTGCCGCGCGAGGTGCGCACGCCCGCGATCGCGCCGTCGCGCACGTCAATCCCCAGTACCTCGGTATTCTGGTGAATTTCGACCCCTTGACGGTCGGCGCCGCGCGCGTATCCCCAGGCCACCGCGTCGTGTCGCGCGATCGCGCCGGGCGCGTGGTACAGCGCGCCGAGAATCGGCGTGTGGCCGCCGCAGGCCAGGTCGATCCGCGGCACGTGCCGTTTCACGAAGGCCGCGTCGACCACCTCGGACTTCACGCCGTATTGCTTGTTGACCTCCGCGCGCCAGCGCGCCGTGCGCAGGTCGGCGTCGGAGTGCGCCAGCGTGAAGTGGCCGCGAGTGGAGTAGAACAGGTTGAGATCGAACTCGGCCGACAGGCCCTGCCAGAGCTTCAGGCTCGCGTCGTAGAATTTCACGCCTTCGGGCGTGAGGTAGTTGGAACGGATGATCGTGGTGTTGCGCGCCGTGTTGCCGCCGCCGAGATAACCTTTCTCGAGTACGGCGACGTCGCGGATGCCATGATCGCGCGCGAGGTAGTACGCGGCCGCGAGGCCGTGGCCGCCACCGCCGATGATGACGACGTCGTAGCCATCCTTGAGGCGCTCGGGCGCGCGGAACATGCGCGGTTCCGGGTGTGGCCGGCCGAACAGGGATCGGACGGCGAATCTCAACAGGCGGTGAGGCATCGAAAAGCGAGTTGCATACGAGTAAATTAGTTTGCACACGGATAACATGAGCCCGCGCGGCCCGTCAACGGGTCCGGCGCGGACACTTATAAGGAGTGGGTTATGGCGAAACCGAGAGGGTCGGCCGCGACCGGCGAAGACGACGGCGCGGTGGGAACCCGCGTCGCCCGCCAGGTCGGGACCGCGGCGAAGCGCCTGCGCGGTTCGATGGGATTGACGCTCGGCGAAGTCGCGCGGCGCGCAAACATCAGCGCGGCGATGTTGAGCCGCCTCGAGAACGGCGACGTATCACCCAGTCTCGAAACGCTCGGCGCATTGACGGCCGCGCTCGGCGTGCCGCTATCCAACCTGTTCAACGACGTGGGGAAGCCGCGCGGCGGCGCGCAGCACGTTCCGAAGGGCGAAGGGCTCGAGGTCGTGAGGCGTGGCACGAAGCGCGGCCACACCTATCACCTGCTTGCGGCCGAACGCGGCCCGCGTCGCGCGTTCGAACCTTTCCTCGTGACGCTCAACGACAAGAGCGAGGTGTTCCCGGGATTCGAACATCCCGGCACCGAGTTCATCTACCTGTTAGAGGGCTCCCTGACCTACCGTCACGGCGACGAGACCCATCTTCTCAAGGCCGGCGATGCCCTCACCTTCGCGGGCGATGTCCCGCACGGCCCCGAGAAGCTCATCAAGACCCCCATCCGCATGCTCTCGATCATCATCTACGCCGAGCCTGGGGATTAGGTGCCGGTGTAAAAAGTGGGGAGGCGCTTTTCCCCACTTTTTTCACCGGCACCACTATCCCCATCTTCGCGTCAGGGAAGATGGACGCGTAGTAGCGCGCGGCCTCCTCGGCCTGCGTCCCGAACCAAAGGAATGGGATGACACCTTTCATTGCTGACTCCCACGCTGCTTGAGCAGCCTGTCGAGCTTGCCGAGCTCTTCCGTCCAGCCCATCTCCGCGTAACGGGTGAACTGCTCGTCGTGCATCGCGTCGAAGCGCAGCTTCACGCGCACCTGCTTGCCGCGTTGCTCGAGCTCGACCCGCGTTTCGACCTCGTACGGCGTAATGCCCGGGATGAATTCCACGAGGTTCTGCCACGCCGCCAGCGTCTTCGGCTGCACGACCGTGTAGCGCGCCTTCATGTGTTGCGTCAGCGGCTGCCCCGCCTGCTTCATGAATTCCACCTGCTGCGCGCCGACCGCGGTGAACTCGTAGTGCAGCGCGCCGCCTACCTTCAGTTCCAGCTTGTTGACCGTGGTTTCGAAGCCTTCCGGCCCCCACCACGACTCGATGCCATCCTTGGTGGTCCACAGCTCCCACACTTCGTCGAGCGTTGCGTCGAACGTGCGCTCCATCGTGATCTGCTTTCTCATTTCTTGCGCCTCTTCTTGAGCGCGGCGTCGAAGCGGTCGAGGCGCGCCTCCCAGGTGGCGCGGAATTGCGCCACCCATTGATCGATCTCCTGGAATGGCTCGGCCCGCAGCGAATAGAAGCGCTTCTGCCCTTCCGGCCGCACGCTCACGAAGCCGGCCCGCGCGAGGATGCCGAGATGCCGCGAAACGCCCGATTGCTGGATCTCCACGCGCTCGACGAGGTCGTTGACCTGCGCCTCGCCCTCGCGAAGCGACTCGATGATGCGCAGTCGCATCGGGTCCGACAATGCCGCGAACGTCATTATATTCATTTATGTGTATATACACATATACGGCTGGACGCGTCAAGCGACTGACACCGCCGATTTCAGTTCAGCACTTCGAGAGTGGAGATGTAGGTGACGTAACGCTTGCGCGTCTGCGCGACGGGCGATTTCTCGTCCTGGCCCGCGGCCTCGAGCCAGTACATTCCGGCCGCGGGCCAGCGGATCGTCACTTCACCCTTCGCGTCAGTCTTGAAGGTCATTTCGTCCTGAGTGTCCCGATAACGGGTATTCCCCGGAACGACCGTGACCGCCAGGTCGGGCGCTGGCTTGCCGTCGAGCAGGAACCGGAAGGTCGCCGGCTCGCCCGCGACGAGATCGTTGGGATGCGTCACGGGATCGAGCTCGAGTCCCCGACCGGTGGACTTCAAGCCTGTCGGCCTACCTACCGTCACGAAGGTTTCGATGCGGAATTCGTCGAATGAGACCTCCAGATTCTCCGCATTCGCGGGCACCGCCCGCGCGAAGTCCTCTGGCATTCCACGCCAGCGCTGCGGCTCGCCGCCCAGCTCGTAGAACGCCATCAACAACCCGCTCGCCACCGCGATGCGATGCGTGCCCTGCTGCTTCAGTTCGAGCTCGAACGTCGATCGGTACTTGCCGCGCCAGTTGTTTTGCGCCGCCAGCGCGCCGCCGTCGGGCGCGGATATCGTGAGCCCGTCGAGCTGCAGCGGATACCACGAGTAGTAGAACAGGTCGTTGGAAACGGCGCCGTCGACCGTGATCCATCCACCCGCATTCGCGAGTTGCGTCTGCGAGGGCAGCAGCCACACCTTGTGCGCATGACTCACTGCCGGCGCCGCCAGCAGGAACCACAAACAAACCCTGACCGCGGAGCGCATCAGTACTGCCATGTCACGGTCGCCTTCGCATTGCGGCCAGGTTCGTAATCCTGCAGATAGAGCTGTCCGAAGCGCGGATGCCGCGACAGCCCCGTGCGCGAGGATTGCGATGCATAAAACTCGTCGAACACGTTGTCGATGCCGACGATCAGCGTGAGTCCGCGCACCGCGTTCGGCGTCCAGCTCGCGGACAGGTTGTGCACGTCGAAGCCGTCCTTGGAGTTGTCCAGCGTCGGTCCGTCGAGATCGACGCCGGGCGGCATCGAATCGACGAACAGGGAATCCCAGTGCAACGCGAGTCCCTGCGCCGGCCACTCGTAGTCGAGCTCGACACTGATGGTGTCGCCCTGCTCGCGGTCGATGCGCGCGTTCTCGAGGTCTGCGAACTCGGCGAACGCAGCGAGCTCGCTGCGCGAACGCGAATACGTCACCAGCGATTCGAACCCGCCGGCGCCGAAGCCGACGAAGGCCTCGAATCCCCGGATGCGCATGTCGCCGACGTTGTCCTTGCCGTAAAAGTCCGCCGCTTCGGCGTAGTCGTAGATGTAGTCTTCGATCGCGGTCTGGAAGAGCGTGACGCCGGTAGATAGATTCCCCGATGCGCCGATCCGCGCCCGGTGATTGACGGCGAATTCCGCGTTGTAGCCGGTCTCCGCCTCGATTCCCGGGTTAGGGTCGTCGTACAGGCCCGCGCCGATGAACACCTCGGACAACTCCGGCGCCTTGAAGATCTGCGTGCCCGAGAGCCGCAGCGCCAGATTGTTCGTCGCATCGAAACGCAGCGCCAGCGCGCCGGTCACGTCGTCGTACACGTCGTTGGCGAAGTTGGCGTCTAGGTCGAATCGCTCGTATCGCAGGCCCGGCGTGAGCGTGAAGCGCGCGCCGAACTCGATGTCGTTCTGCAAGAACGCCGCGAAGTTCTTCGCCCGTTCTCCCGCCAGCTGCTCGTCGTCGACGATGTAGGCCGTTTCGTAGTCGACGAAGTCCACGCCGTACGTCAGCGTGTGCGAGCCGAGCGCGTACCGCGCGAGCACGTTGAAGCCAATGTTGTCCGCGTCGCCTTCGCGAATCACCGCATCCTCGGGCCACAGGTCGATGTATCCGCGCTCGTCGCGCCAGAACGTCGAACCGTTGTGGAACGCGCTCGCCTTCACGCTCAGGTCTTCGCCCGCCTCGAGGTCGTAGTTGAGCGTCAGCGTGTCGCGCGTGAACTTCGTGGGCCACAGCAACGGAATGCCGAGGCCATTCGCGATCGCGAGCCCGGTGGCGAGTCCCATGTCGGGCCTCTGCGAGTATTTGCCTTTGTCCTCATAGGCTTCGAATCCGAGCTTCAGGCGGTGGCCCGGCGCCACGTCCCAACCCAGCTTCACGAGCGCGTCGTGCGTGTCGCCCGCGAGCCCGCGCACCTTGCCGTCGGTACCCGGGATCACGCTGTCCGAGTAGTCGAGAATCCTGCCGCCGCCGACTTCGTAGTCGTCGCGCGAAACGTCGTTGTAGTAAGCGATGAAGTCGAACGAATCGCCCAACTCGCCGTACGCAGTGAGCGACCAGGTATCCGACGCATTGTCGGAGTGAGAAACCTGCCCACGCGCGCCGAACTTCCGACCTTCGCCCAGCAGGTCGCGCGCCGAGCGGGTTTCGAAGCGGACCGCGCCACCGAGCCCGCCGGTGAGCACGGAGTTCCGCCCGACGTCGATGACGACCGACTTCAGGATGTCCGCGTGGATCTGCAGATTTCCCATGTGGTGGAACATGTAGGTGTTCTGATTCGCGCCATCGATGCTGACTCGCAGATCCTTGTCGTCGAGGTTGCGGATCGTGATGCGTTGATTGAGCGAATGCGCGCCGCCCACATCCACACCCGGCACCGGGCGCAGCAGATCGCTGATGTGGTCCGCCTGGCGAAGCGACATGTCACGGTCGCCCAGGTAGACGGAAGAGGAACGCACGCGCGTGCCCCAGACCGTCAGCTCCTCGGTTACTTCGCCGCCAGATTCAACCGCTTCCTCGGCGACAACGGGGAAAGCAGCGCACAAAGCGGCGACGGTCGAGGAAATCAGCAGCCGATTCATCTCATTTTCTCCAGGCAAAAGGACGCCGTCCGCGCAAGAACGCGGTCGCAGTCATGGAAATGGTGGCTGCCTCGGGCGCGAAAACCGCGCCGAGGCGGCTAACAGGAAACGGCGTGGAGTCTAATGCGAATCATTCGCATTTGGAAGCATCCGCTCTCTGCTATGTTGGGCGCCCTGCATGCGCAAACTCCTCGTCTTCCAGCACTCGCCCCGCGAACCGCTCGGCCTGCTGGATCCGATGCTCAGAAAATCGGGATTCCGGGTTCGCTACATCAACTTCGCGCGCGATCCGTCGCAGCAGCCGGACGTGAGCCGTTACAACGGACTGGTCGTGTTGGGCGGGCCCATGAACGTGGACCAGGCCGACCAGTACCCGCATCTGACCACCGAGATCGCGGCGATCCGGGAAGCGCTGCGGCTCGACATTCCGATCCTCGGGATCTGTCTCGGCGCACAGCTGCTGGCCGCGGCGCTCGGCGCGAACGTGCGGCCCAACAACGTGCGCGAGATCGGCTGGTACCGGCTGCACCCGACGGCTGCCGCGCAGTCGGACCGGTTGTGCCGGCACTTCGACGGCAGCCAGCACGTATTCCAGTGGCATGCGTACACCTTCGACCTGCCGCCCGGCGCCGTGCATCTCGCGAGCACGCCGACCTGCCCCAACCAGGCGTTCCGCTTCGGCGAACGCGCGTACGGCCTGCAGTTCCACCTCGAGGCGGATCAGCACCTCATCCAGCGCTGGCTGCACGTGCCCGAGTACCGCGCCGAGGCCGAGGCGGCCGGACCCGAGCACCACCTCGACCACATCCTGCGCGACACGCACGGCCATGCTCCGCACGCATTGCACCTGAGCGAGCGGGTGTTCGGGGATTTCATCGAGATGTTCAGCTGGCGCAGGAAAGTGCGGCTCGGCAGCCTCTGAAGGGCATCCGCCGTTCAGTTCGTCTGGCTGGATCGCGTGACCTTGCTGCCCTCGAACTCGATCCTGGTGTCGGCGATGTCGATCAGCGGACCCAGCTCGTACACATTCGTGTATCCGTACGAATGCAGCACGTTCATCGTGTAGAGGTTGAGCGAGGCGCGGATCGCCTTCGAAGGGAAGGCTTCGGGCTCGTTGAGGAAATTGTTGTTGCAGTAGATGAGGATCCGGGTGGACTTCGACGGAATGACCCGCGCCAGTTCCTCTTCGGTGATGTCCGGCAGGCTCAGGTGCCGCGCGCCCTTGACGTGCAGTAGTTTGTACTTGGCTTCGCTGCGCGCATCGAGGATCACCGTGTGCGGATCGCGCGCCATGGCGATGAAATCCTCCTGCGGAATGCGCCGGCTCTCTCGGAGCTCGCCTACCCGTGCGACCTGGTCCTTGAATCCCGCGTAGTCGATGAGCGGATTGGGCGCTTCCGTGGCCGCCGCGGCGGTCGCGGCCGTGGCCAACAACGACAACAGGAATTTCCGATGCATGCGGATACCTCGCGGTGGCGATCATTGAACTTATTCGCATCCGCCGGCGACGGTGCGTGCGAGTGTCGACCGGCCCGGCCCGCTCAAGGTTCCTGTCGGACCCTGCTTTCAGGCCGTGCGTGGATCGTCTGATCGCTCCCGACGCGCAGGCGAGCAGGATGGCGGTTCCAGGAACGGAGGAAAGACGCCATGCCCCAACCCCGCGACGCGATCATCGAGCTCGAGAAGAAGTTCTGGCAATCGATCGTGAATCACGACGCCGACGCCGCGGTCGCAATGCTCACCGAACCCGCGCTCATGGTCAGTTCACACGGCACGATGCAGTTCGACCACGAGGGCTACCGGAAGATGGTCGAAAAAGGGCCGATGGTCCTCGACGATTTCCAGCTCAGCGAAATGCGCGTCGTGTTCCCCAACGACTCGACCGCGGTGGTCACCTATCACGCCAGGCAGAAGGTGTCACAGCGCGGCGGCGAAAACGGCGCCGTGCAGGAGATGAACGACTCGTCGGTGTGGGTCAGGGACCGCGGCGGCTGGAAGTGCGTGATGCACACCGAGTCTCCCGCGGGCCCCGAGCGCGTTTCGAACTGACCGCTACCACCGCGGTGCGACGCGTTCTCCGGGCAGTAGTTCGTACGGCGGCTTCCAGCCGGGAAGCTGTTTCAGCCGCTCCAGCCAGCGCGCCATCGCGGGATACTGTTTGACGATGTCGTAGCCGCTTTCCTCGGGCGGGAAATAGAGGTAACCGCACAGCGACATGTCCGCGATGGTCGGCTGGTCGCCGACCAGGTAGTCCCGGCTCCCGAGATGGCGCTCGACGATGCCGTACGCATTGTCGACGCGGCCGCGCAGGAACTTCATGACCGCGGGATCCGGCTCACTGGGCGAAAACGACTTCAGGAATCGCAGCGTCGCCATGTAACTCGTGAACTTGTGGTTGTCGAACAGGATCCAGCGCAGGACCTCGAGCTGTTCGTCTTCGTTCCTGCCGCCATACGCGCCGTGTTTCCGCGCGAGGTACGTCATGATGACGCCGGACTGCGTCAGTCGACGGCCGTCGAAGTCGAGGATCGGCACCTCGCCCATTTCGTTCTGCTCCTGGCGGAACGCATCCGAACGCGGCACGCCGGCCACGAAATCCGAGAACGGCATGTGCACCGCCTTCCACGGCTGGTTCAGCGCCTGCAGCAGCACGGCCACCTTGTAGCAATTGCCCGACTGCGAGAAAGCGTGCAATTCGTACATCGAGTGTCATCTCCCTGGTTGTCCCGGGAGGATATCACTAGCTAGCCAGGCGACGATTCACGAAAATTGAATCGCCTACAACGAATCCTGCTTGCTCAGGAGCGGATGTATGCCAGCAGCTCCGGGTTGACCACTTCGGGGTAGATCGTGCACAGGCCGTGGCAGTACCCGGGATAGATCTTGAGCGTGCCTTTCCTGAGCAGCTTGATGGACAGCCGCGCCGAATCGTCGATGGGCACGATCTGGTCGTCCTCGCCGTGCATGACGAGCACGGGAACGTCTATCTTCTTGAGATCCTCCGTGAAATCCGTTTCCGAGAACGCCTTGATGCACTCGTAGTGCGCGTTGAGGGCGCCCATCATCCCCTGGCGCCACCAGTTGTCGATGACGCCCTCCGAGACCTTCGCGCCCGGACGGTTGAAGCCGTAGAACGGTCCCGCCGCGATCTCGCGATAGAGCTGCGCGCGGTTCGCGGCCAGGGCCGCGCGATAGCCGTCGAACGCCTCGATGGGCGTTCCGCCCGGGTTCTTGTCGCTCTTCAGCATGACCGGCGGAACCGCGCCGATGAGAATGGCCTTCGCCACACGCCCGCCGCCACCGTGTTTCGCGACGTAACGCGTGACTTCGCCGCCGCCCGTCGAGTGCCCGATGTGAACGGCGCCCTTGAGGTCGAGGTGGGCGGCGAGCGCCGCGACGTCCGCGGCGTAGGTGTCCATGTCGTGTCCGCCCGAGGTCTGCGACGAGCGGCCGTGCCCGCGCCGATCGTGCGCGATGACGCGGAAGCCCTTCGACAGGAAGAACATGAACTGCGCATCCCAGTCGTCGCCGCTGAGCGGCCACCCGTGATGGAAGACGAGCGGCGGGCCGCTTCCCCAATCCTTGTAGAAGATCTCCGTTCCATCCTGGGTCTTCACGAAACTCATGGCGTGTTCCTCCGTGTTGGCCGAGGTCGAACCATCTCGTTTTCGTGGGGACGCGGATGTCAGCCGGCACCGTTTCCTGCTCCCCCGCGCGATCGGATCGCGCGATCGGCCCTAATAGGAATTCGACGCGGTGTCGGACGAGCCCGCGAGTTCGCGACAAGACTTGAATGCTGCGGGTGCGATGGACTAGCCGGCTCCGCCCGCCCCGCAATCGCGCGTAGTTAGGCGATCAGGGACGGGTGCGGCCCGCGACGCGCCTGCCCGCCGCGATCCCGAGCAGTTTCCGGAAGGTCGGGCATTCCATGTGGCTCGGCGCCTTGCACGCGACGGCGTGCCGCAGGCCATCTCTCATCGCGGTGAGCTTGCGGATCGTGCCGTCGAGTTCATCCGCCTTTCTCGACAGCACCTGCCGGTCGATGCGCGGGCGGCCGTCGGGCGCGAACATGCGCGCGATCTCCTCGAGCGAGAATCCGGCCAGCCGCCCCAGCGAAATCAAGGCGAGCCGGTCGACGACACCGGGATCGAAGAGCCGCCGCAGGCCGCGCCGCCCCACGGATTTCACCAGGCCCTTCTCTTCGTAGTAGCGCAGCGCCGAGGCCGGCAGGCCGGAGAGTTTCGCCACTTCGTTTATGTCCAGATCACGCATCCCCTTGACCTCAAGTTGACTTGAAGTGGCACTCTGCCTGCCATGGAAACCCAGATCAACATCATTCTCACGGGCATCGGCGCGACGGCGCTGATGGATCTCTGGACGGTCGTGCGCAAGAAGGTATTCGGCACCGCGATGCCGAACTACGGGCTCGTCGGCCGCTGGATCGCCCACATGCCGCAGGGCCGCTTCCGCCACGCGTCGATCGCGAAGGCGGAGCCGCGCCGCGGCGAACTCGCCATCGGCTGGACGGCCCACTACCTCATCGGCGTCGCCTTCGCGGCGCTCCTGCCCGCGGTCGCGGGGGCGTCGTGGTTCGAGCGGCCCACGCTGCTTCCCGCGCTCGCGCTCGGCATCGCGACGGTGGCCGCGCCATTCCTTGTGATGCAGCCGTCGATGGGCGCCGGCATCGCCGCGAGTCGCACGCCGGATCCGAGGGCGGCCCGTCGGCAGAGCATCGTCACCCACGCGATCTTCGGCCTCGGCCTCATCGCCGCGGCCGGAGTCATCCAACTCATCCGCAACATCTGAACCAGGAGAATCACATGCGTATATCCGCCCGTTTCGCGCCGATCGTGTTCGGCGCCCTGCTCTCGGCCATCATGACCGGCATCGTGTCCGCCTTCGTGCTGACGTTCAGCCAGGGACTGCACGCGGGTTTCCTCGCGCAGTGGCTCAAGAGCTGCGCGCTGACCTGGCCGATCGCGTTTCCGACCGTGACGTTGATCGCGCCCTGGGTGCGCCGGGTCGTTGGACAGATCACCGCCTGAGCGGCGGCCTCAGAGGACTTCGAACAATCCCGCCGCGCCCATGCCGCCGCCGACGCACATCGTGACGACGACGTACCGCGCGCGGCGGCGTTTGCCCTCGATCAACGCGTGACCGACCATGCGCGCGCCGGACATGCCGTAGGGATGGCCGATCGAGATCGCGCCGCCGTCGACGTTCAGCAGTTCGTCGGGGATCCCGAGCCGGTCGCGGCAGTAGATCACCTGCACGGCGAAGGCCTCGTTCAGCTCCCACAGGCCGACGTCGTCCATCTCGAGACCGAAGCGCTCGAGCAGACGCGGCACCGCGAACACGGGGCCGATGCCCATCTCGTCGGGATGCGTGCCGGTCACCGCGAGCCCCACGTAACGACCGAGCGGCGCGAGCCCGCGCCGCTCCGCGACGCGTGCTTCCATGACGACACAGGCCGACGCGCCGTCGGATAGCTGACTCGCATTGCCGGCGGTGACGATGCCACCGGCCTGCACGGTCTTGAGCGCCGCGAGACCCGCGAGCGTGGTGTCGGGGCGCGCCCCTTCATCGCGTTCGAGCGTCACCTCGCGGAAACCGGCCTCGCCGCTCGCCTTGTCGATGACCTTCATCGTCGCGGTGCAGGGAACCAGCTCGTCGGCGAACCTGTTCGCGGCCTGCGCGGCCGCCGTGCGCCGCTGCGAACTCAACGCATATTCATCGCAACGCTCGCGCGAAACGTCGTAGCGCCGCGCGACCACTTCGGCGGTGCCGATCATCGGCATCGTGACGGCGGGTTCGCAGGCCAGCAACATGGGATCGGGCTCGACGCGCAATGCATCCGTCTGCGCGAGCGAGATGGATTCGACGCCGCCCGCGACGACGATGTCCATGCGATCGACGATGACCTGCTTGGCCGCCGTCGCGATGGTCATGAGCCCCGAGGAACACTGCCGCTCGATCGTCATGCCGGGCACGCTCACGGGGAATCCGGCGCGCAGCGCAGCCATGCGGCCGATCGTGTGTTGCGTGCCCTGGGGCAGCGAGCAGCCGAGCAGGCAGTCCTCGACTTCGCCGGGCGCGACGCCCGCGCGCCGGATCGCGGCGGTCAGCGCGTGGGCCGCGAGCGTGGGCGCCGGGGTGTCGTTGAAGGCCCCGCGATAGGCGCGGCCGATGGGCGTGCGCGCGGTGGAGACGATCACCGCATCGCGGGTCACGAACTCTCCGTGGCGGCCGCCGCGGCCACTTCGCGCTCGGCTTGCGTGAATCCATACGCCGGCACGAGTTCGCCGTCGCGATCCGAGATCCGCTGCCACTGCGCGATCGCGCGCTCGCCGGCATCGTCGCCGCGACCAACCTGTACGCCCTGTGTCAGCGTGACGTACGCGCGCGCGAAGTGGCCCGCGCCGGCGCAGACGATGGCGCGCGTGGGCGCGTCGTCGCGCACCAGCGCCAGCAGCGCGGGGCTGACCAGCGCAGGGTCGAGTAGTTTGAGGCTGGCCTCCGGCAGGATGTCCGCCGTCATCTGCGTCGCGGCCGAGGGCGCGAGGCAGTTGACGCGGATGTCGTACTTCTCGCCCTCGATCGCGAGCGTCTGCATCAGGCCGACCAGCGCCATCTTCGCGGCGCCGTAGTTGGCCTGTCCGAAGTTGCCATAGAGGCCCGACGACGACGTGGTCATCACGATGCGGCCGAACTTCTGCCGGCGCATCGGTTCCCACGCCGCCTTCGTGCAGATCACGGATCCCATCAGGTGCACGTCGAGCACGAGCCGGAAATCGTCGAGGCTCATCTTCGCGAAGCTCTTGTCGCGCAGGATGCCCGCGTTGTTCACGAGGATGTCGACGCGGTGCCACTCGCCAAGCGTGCGCTCCACCATCGCGGCCACGGCAGCCTCGTCGGTGACCGAGGCGCCGATCGCGATCGCGCCGCCGCCCTCCGCGACGATCTGCGCGGCCACGGCCTCGGCCGCCGACTGCGCGACGTCGTTGACCACGACGCGCGCGCCCATGCGCGCGAGATACAGCGCGTGCTCGCGGCCCAACCCGCCGCCCGCGCCCGTGACGATGGCGACACGACCGTCGATCACGCCTTGCCGCTCTTGCGCTTCTGGCAGATCTCGATGAAGCCCGCGGCCATGAACGAGGCCATGCGATCCTTCACCGCCTCGAAATCCTCGGATTTGCACAGTCCGCCGGACAACATGTCGATTCGCCCGGTGCGCGCCAGCGTGAGCATCAGCGCGCCCGTCACGAAGTGGTAACCCCAGAAGATGTCCTCTTCCGCGCAGCCGGGCAGCGCCTTCTTGAGCAGGTCGATGAGCCGCAGCACCACGGGGTCGAACTGCGCGTGCATGATCTCGGCGCCCCACTCGGGCGTGTTCGCCACCTGCGCGCCGAGCGCGCCGTAGTTGCGCCAGCCTTCGCCGCCCTGGATGTAGAGGTCGAGGTCGGTGTCGAGGAACGCGCGCAGCGCGCCTTCGACGGTGGGCTTGCCGTGGGTCGCGGCATCGTACTCGTCGAGCGCCTTCATCCGCAGCGTGCTCGTCACCACCGCGCGGCGCGCGCAGACCGCGTCGAAGAGCTTCTTCTTGTCGACGAAGTAGTAGTTGAGGAGCGTGTGGTGGGCGCCGACGCGTTTGGCGACGTCCTTGAGCGTCACGCCGTACAGGCCGTGTTTCGAGAAGAGATACTCGGCCGCGTCGAGGATCTGCTCCATCTTCTCGGCGCGTTGCTGGATCTTGGTTGGACGCCGGCGCGTCTTTTCCTTCTGCGGCACTGCCCTTGTTCTCCAAACTCCCCTGGCGTCAGGCAGCGCCATATTCCATCCTCAAACGGACCTTGTCGATCTTTCCGGTCGGCGACAGGTGCATCCGGTCGACCCGGATGACCTCGTCGGGGATCCACCAGGGTGCGACCTTGCCGCGCAACGGGGCCAGCAGTTCCTCGTCGCTGATGCCATTGCCATTGTTGCGCGTCTCGACGATGAGGACCGGACGCTCGCCCCACTTCATGTGCGGGCGACCGATGACGGCCGCGAGCGACACCTCAGGCAAGGTGCTCACGATCGCCTCGATCTCCGACGGGTTGATCCACTCCCCACCCGACTTGATCAGATCCTTCGCGCGCCCCGTGATGATCAGGTTGCCGGCGGCGTCGATGCGCGCCAGATCGCCCGTGGGGAACCATCCGTTCGCGTCCGTCGCCTTCTGCTCTTCGCCGAAATAGCGTTCGATGACCGCCGCGCCGCGCACGCGCAGGTGACCCTCGACGCCGCGCTGTTGCGGCAACGCGCGCCCATCGGCATCGGTGAGCAGCAGGTCGATGCCCACGGAGGGTTTGCCCGACAGGTGCGGCGCGCGCGCCGGCGCGTCGGGAGACGCCACCGTCCCGGCGGGTGACAGCTCGGTCATGCCCCAGCTCGTCTGCACGCTGACGCGCAGGCGCGTCTCCAGACGCTCCATGAGCGCGGGAGGCAGCGGCGCGCCGCCCACGATGATGCGCTCGAGCGTCGGCACTTCGCCGCCCGTGCGCTCGAGGTGTTCCACGAGATCCAGCCACACCGTGGCGATGCCGACGGCGACCGTCACGCCCTCGGCATTGATCAGGGCCGCGAGGCTCTCGCCGTCGAGGTGGCGGCCTGGAAGCACGAGCTTCGCGCCCGACGCGGGCACTGCGAACGGCAGACCCCAGGCATTCGCGTGAAACATCGGCACGACCGCGAGCACGCTGTCGCGCGCGCTGATCGCCATGTTGTCGACCTGGAGCTGCCGCAGCGTGTGGAGGTAGTTGGCCCGGTGCGTGTAGGTCACGCCCTTCGGCGCGCCGGTCGTGCCCGAGGTGAAACACAGGCCGCACGCGGTGTCTTCGTCGAACAGGCCCCAAACTACTTCGCCGCGGACCTGCGAGATCAGCGGCTCGAGCGCGCACACCATGGGCGTGCCGGAAGACTGCGCGACTCCTGCATGCGGCGAATCGATGATGACCAGGCGTTCGACCACGGGCGCCGCCGCGGCGATCTGGCGCGCGAGCGGCTCGAGATCGGCGCTGGTCACGATGAGTCGCGCGCCCGAGTGCGTCACCATCGACGCGAGCTGCGCGCAGGTGAGGCGCGGATTGAGCGTGTGGCACACCGCACCCATGCCCATGATCGCGTACCAGGCTTCGAGGTGCGCCTGCGTGTTCCAGGCCAGCGTCGCGACGCGATCGCCCGCGCGCACGCCGAATCCCTCGAGCACCAGCGACACGCGGCGGCTGCGATGATCGAGCTCGGCGTACGTCACGCGATCGAGGCGGCCGCCGTCGCGCGCCGTCACGACTTCGGCGTGGGAGTGCCACTTCGCGGCGTGCTCGAGGAATTTGTCGAGGGTCAGCGCGTAGGCCTGCATCGCGCCGTCGTTCAGTCGCATGCGGCCTCGGCTGCGGGCAACGGTGGCGCGGCGATGCCGTAATTCCAGTTCCATTGAATACCGCCCTTGGCGCGGCGCCGGCAGACAACCTTTTCGTTGAGCTCGTACATGCCGGGCATCAGGTGTTTGCCGGGCCGCGGCGTCCCGTCGAACTTCATGTAGTGGCGCTCCGCGCCGTAGGCCGGCCATTCCGGCTGACCCTGCGCGCGCGGCACGCCGCTGCGCGCGAATGAAGCCCAGTAGTCGATCATCGCATCCGAAAGCCGCTTCTCTTCCACCGTATCCGGCGGCCTCGGCCAGCGCGGCGGCGTCCGGTGCGCCGTGCCGAACATGTACGGCAGCTCGGAGGCGTGGAACGCGTGCAGTTTCATGTCTTCGGCGGCGGGATAGCCGTGATCGAAGTAGTAGAGGTAGACAGGCGCGCCCGCGGCCGTCTGCTTCGCCGCCAGCCGCTGGGCGGTCCAGCCGTACAGTCCGTCGCGCGCGGCCGCGAGCACGCTCTCCTCGAGATCGCTCGATGGATAGAGCTTCAGGAACGCATCCGCCAGATCGGCGTAGCGCTCGCGGATCTGCGTCTCGTAGGCCGCCGCATCGGCCGGCACCGGCGGCGCGAGCACGCGTAGCGAACGGATCTCGCCGCTGTTGTAGCCCACGAGCACGGGCACCTTCGCCTGCTCGCCGCGATCGAACACCTCCACGACCTGGCGCGGCAGGATGCGGCCGTCGACGGTGAAGAACGGAAAATAGCCGGTGGGCGCGGCGGCCTCGGCCATCGCGATCGCGTCCATCGAACGCAGGGCCGCGAGATCTCCGGCGCCTAACTTCTCGGCCAGCCATACACCCACGGCCTCGGAGGAGAAGCCGCCGTGCGTCGCGGCGCGCAGTTCCGGCGCGTTGATCATGTACGCGCTCTGCAGGACGGCTTTCGCGAAGAGGCCATCCGCCTGGCGCGTCGCCATCAGGTACATCACGCTCAAACCACCAGCCGATTCGCCGGCGATCGTGACGTTCGATGGATCGCCGCCGAATGACGCGATGTTCGCCTTCACCCACTCGAGCGCCGCGATCTGGTCGAGCAGCCCGTAGTTGCCGGAGATGTTGCGGCGGGATTCGGCACTCAACGCGGGATGCGCGAGGAATCCCAACACGCCCAGGCGGTAGTTGATCGAAACATACACGATGCCGCGCTCGGCGAACTTCGTGCCGTCGTAGAGCGGCTCGCTGCCCGAGCCACCACTCAACGCGCCGCCGTGGATCCACACGAACACCGGTGCGTTCTTCGCCTCGGCCGGAGCCCAGATGTTGAGCGTCAGGCAGTCCTCGCTGATCGCCGGCAGATCCCAGGAGTAGATGCTGGCCGCGCGCGGTTTCGGCTGGACGCAGGCCGGGCCGAAGCGGGTCGCATCGCGCACGCCCTTCCACTTCGCGGCCGGCAGCGGCGGCTTCCAGCGCAGCGCGCCGACCGGCGGCTGTGCGAATGGAATGCCCTTGAAGATCCGCACGTCGCCCGCGGCTTCACCCTGCACCTTGCCGGCGGGCGCGCCGACAACAGGGGGCGAGTCGGCGGCCGCCGGCAAGGACGAGCACATCATCAACAATGTTGCGAGGATGACGCGTGACATCAGGACGTGCCTCCGGTTCGGGCGGGTATCGCGCGCGCGAGCCACAGGAAGCCGAGCACTGCGATGCAGTAGAAAGGAATCAGCGTGTAGAACGCGAGCTGCAGCGAATGGTTCGGATGCGTGTCGCGGAAGTAGTCGCTCATCGCGCCGAGGAACGTCGGGCCGAAACCGAGACCGATGAGGTTCATCACCAGCAGCAGCAATGCGCCCGCCAGCACGCGCTCATGCGGCTGAACCTCCTCCTGCACCAGCGCCACGGCGGGCGACAGGTAGAAGTAGTTGAAGAACATCGGCACGGCGAGGAACACCAGCGCGAGCTGCCAGCCCGGCGCCCACACGAAACCCGCGAAGAACGGAATGGCGAGCGTCAGGCCGACCGCTGGTAGATAGGCGTAGGCGCGCTTGGTGCGCGCCGCGTACCGGTCGATCAGGCGGCCCGACACGTACATGCCGGCGCAGACGGACACGAGCACCAGGAGCGCGTACCACAGCGCGACCTCCTCGAGCGTCATGCCTTTCTCGCGCATAAGGAACAGCGTGGTGAAGTTGAGCGTCGCGTACGTGACGAACTGCGTCGCGCCACAGGCCAGCGACACGCGCAGCAGCACCGGATCGCGGAAGAACCTGCGGCAACCCGCCCAGAAACCTTGCGAGACCGGCGCCGGGTGATTCGCGGGCGCCGGAATGGACGCCGCGTCGAGTCCGCCACGCACCGGCTCGCGCACGAAGAGCCACACGAAGATCGCCGTCGCGATACCGACGGCGCCCAGCCAGATGAATGCCGCGCGCCAGCTGTAGGCCGCGGCGATCGACGCGCCGAAGGCGACTCCCATGGCCTGGCCGATGGGCGGTCCGAAATTGAACAACCCGAGCGCGGTGCCACGCGTACCGGGCGGAAAGTAGTCGGAGATGATGGCGTACGACGGCGGCACGCCGCCCGCCTCGCCCACGCCCACCGACATGCGCGCGGCCGCGAGCTGTCCGTAGCTGGCGGAAAGCCCGCAGGCCACGGTCGCCGCGCTCCACAGCGCGCACGCGAACGACAACACGCGCACGCGATTCGTCCGGTCCGCGAGCCAGCCGACGGGAATGGCGAGCACGCAGTAGAACATCGCGAAGTAGAGCCCGCTGATGAGCCCTAACTGTCCGTCCGTCACGCCGAGCTCGTCCTGGATCGGCTTCGCGAGAATCGACAGCAGCTGCCGGTCCAGGAAGTTCAGCACGTAGACGAAACACAGCACCGCGAGCACGGCCCAGGCGCGAGCCCCGGGCCGGGCCAGCGGCGCGGAGGAGACGGAGGCGTGCATCCTAGAAGAACGCCGCCAAGCGCAAGCCGAACTGACGCGGCGGGCCCGCGAAACGCAAACCTGAGTTCAGAGCGGCCATGTAGTGCTGGTCGGTGAGGTTCGATCCCCAGAGCGTAGTCACGACCTTGCCGCGCTGCCAGGCGATCTGCGCGTTGAGGATATTGCGCTCCTCGACACGATCGCCGCGCGCCTCGTTCTGGAACAGCGTGGCCCACTGCTCGGAGACGTGGCCGTAATTGATGCGCGGCGTGATCTGGTTGTCGGTACCCGCGCCGAACACGTACTGCATGCCGAGGTTGAAGGTGAACTCCGGCGCGTAGGTCTGATCGTGGCCTTCGAGATCGATGCAGGACGGGCTCGCGGGACCGGTCGCGGGATCACACGCACCGAAGCTGATCGCGCGCGGGTCGACCGCGAAGAACCGGCCGAGCTCGCTCTTGAGCCAGCCGAAGCCGGCGTCCATCGAGAAGTTGCCGAAGATCGCCTCGATCTGTCCTTCGAAGCCGTAGATCTTGGTCGAGCTCGGATTGTTGAGTTCGAATCCGAACACCGGGAGCTGCGGATATCCCACGGTCACCTGGAAATTCTCGTAGTCGTTGTAGAACACGTCGAACTGCGTACGCAGCCGGCCGTCGGCCCAGCCCGCCTTCCAGCCGATCTCGTAGTTGGTGACCTCTTCCTCCTTGAAGGCATCGGGCTCGCCCAGGCCCACCGGCACGTTCAAGCCACCCGGGCGGAAGCCGGTGGCGACGAACGCGTACAGGAAGTGATGGTCGTTCACGGTCCAGTTGATCGTCGCCTTGCCGGAGACGTTCGAGAAGCTTTCCTCCTGCTGCTGCGTGAGCGGCAGGCCGTACTGGTTGATGTCGATGTCGTTGTCGGTCGTGTGGTCCGAGTAACGCGCGCCGAGCTGCAGTTCCCAGCCGGCGCCGAGCTCGAAGCTCATCTGGCCGAACAGCGCGGTGTTCTCGCGCACGTTCGTGCCGCTCAACACGTAGGTGCCCATCGGCGGGACGATGATGTAGAAACCGCCGTCCGGACGGAAATAACTTTCGTCTTCCTGGTAGTAGGCACCGAGGATCCACTTGAACCTGCCGGCGTCCGAGGAGATGAGATTGATCTCCTGCGAGAACATCTCCTCCTCGGCGATGTCACCGAACAACCAGTTGGCGGCGCTCGTGCCGTCGAGGTCGGTGCGATATTCGGTCTGGCCCTTCTGGTAGCCGGATACCGAACGCAGCGTGGTGCCGTTCGCGAACTCGTAATCGACCTTGAGCACCGCGCGACCGAAGCGATCGAGCGCGTGGATGTCGGCGTTGGCGGTGATGTCGAAGATGTCGCTGGTGGCGAGCACCGGGTCGGCGGGATAACCCGACAGATCCAGGTAGTTGTAGTCCGCCTTGAAGTTCAGCGACAGCGATTCGCTGGGCTCCCACAACATGCCGATGCGCACGCTGCCGGTCTCGACGCCGTCGTCGCCCGTATACGGGCCTTCGATGTCGTGGAAGCTGTCGCGCTTGACCGCGTTGAAAGCCACGCGCGCCGCGAAGGTGTCCCCGGCGGGTAGATTGAGCGCGCCCTGCGCGCCGAAGTAGTCGAAGTTGCCGACGTCGCCCTGGATGTAACCCGAGTGGCCGCCGTTGATCACCGGATCGTTGGAAGTCACAAAGACCGCGCCGCCGGTGGCGTTCTCGCCGACGAACGTGCCCTGCGGTCCGCGCAGGATTTCCACGCGCGCCAGGTCGTAGTAAGGCTCGGCGGTGTAGTAACCCGGAAACGTCGCGACGCCGTCGCGATACGTGATCACGCCGGTGGTGGTCTGCGAATTGTGCTCGGCCTTGCCGATGCCGCGGATATTGAAGTCGATGCCCTGGCCGAAGTTGTTGACCACGGCCGACGGTGAGATGAACTGCAGTTGATCGACGACGGTCACGCCGGCGTTGGCGATGTCGGCGCCGGTCATCACGGTCGCGGCGATGGGCGTCTTCTGCAGGTCGGTGCGGCGCCGCTCCGCGGTGACGACGATCTCGTCGAACTCGTGGCGCGTACTTTCGGATGCTTCGGCGGGTTCCGCGGCTTGCGCGGTTACGGGCCAGGTCGCGATCTGCGCGGCGGCCAGGACCGACGCGAGAAGTATCTTCTTCATTCGCTTTCTCCCCTCTGCATCGAGCGCGAGTGTCGATGCGTCGGAGCGGAGTGAGCCACTGGGAAACCCTTGCTGTCAATACTCACTCACAAGCGTGTGAATATCTTGTGACCGCTAACAGATACCCTAAATCGTTGATTTCTAAAACGTTACCAGCTCAATACAGTCGGGTCGTGCCACCGCCATCGACCGGCAGCACGACGCCGTTGATGAAGCTGGCGTCTCCCGAGCAGAGCCACACGATGGCGTTGGCCGCCTCGTCGGCGGCGCCGAGCCGCCTCATCCCGGAGTGGCGATCCACCAGCTTCCGGTAGTTTTCCGCCGCGCCCGGACGTTCGGGATCCACCATCTCGGAGCGCGTGAAACCGGGCGCGACCGCGTTGATGCGCAGGGACATCTGGGCATAGTCCACGGCGGCGGATTGCGTGAGCGCGACGACACCGTGTTTGCTCGCGGCGTACGGTCCGTGACCCGCATCGCTCGGCTTGTACCCGTAGATAGACGCGACGTTGACGATGGCGCCGCCACCGTTCGCGAGCATGGCCTTGATCTCGTGTTTCATGCACAGCCACACGCCTTTCAGGTTCACGTCCATGACCTTGTCCCACTGTGCCTCTTCGACGTCCGCGATGGGCACCATGCGCGGCCCCGCGATGCCCGCGTTGTTCACGGCGCAATCGAGCCGGCCGAACCGGTCGAGCGTGGCCCTCACCATGTTTTCGATGTCCGCGGCCCGGCTGACGTCGGCCTGGACGAAATGCGCCTCACCACCCGCCGCCGCGATTTTCCGCACGACCTCGGCGCTCTGCTCCACCCGTCGGGCGGCGATGACGACCTTTGCCCCTTCCCGTGCGAACCTGGCCGCGGTCGCCTCACCGAGACCGGAGCTGCCGCCCGTGACGAGCGCCACTTTGCCCGCGAATGTTTTCATGCGGTGTATCCTAGCTCACGGTCTGACCCGCGCCGCAAGCTCCGTTGGGGAGAAAGCATGAAACTACTCGTCTCCGTGACCCTGTTTCTCGCGCTCGGCATCGCTCGCGCGCAGTCGCCGACGTTCGACGCCGAGCTCGCGCAGAAGTTAGGCGCAGACGAGCGCGGCATGCGTTCGTACGTGCTCGTCATCCTCAAGACCGGTCCGACCCCGGTGCCCAAGGGGCCGGAGCGCGACGCGATGTTCAAGGGACACTTCGCGAACATGGAGCGGCTCGCGGCCGAAGGCAAACTCGTGATCGCCGGACCGTTCGGCGACGCGACGGGCGATTGGCGCGGTCTGTTCATCTTCGACGTGAAGACCATCGAGGAGGCGAAGGCGCTCACCGCGACCGACCCGGTGATCATGAATGGAGAAATGATGGCCGAGTACCATCCCTGGTACGGATCGGCAGCGCTGAAGCTGGTGAACGAAGCGCATCCGAGACTTCAGAAGAAGAGTTTCTAGGCAACCCATTCGTCATGCGACACGCTCTCCTGCTGCTGATCGCGCTGTTCGCCTGCGCAGGTTTGGCGCGCGCCGCGGATACCGACACACCCGGGAATCTCCAGGAGCTCGAGCAGCGCATCGAGACCATCCGCAAGGCCTCGGGCATTCCGGCCATCGGCGTCGCGCTGGTCGGCGAAGACGGTCCGTACTGGGTCGCGGGCTGGGGCAAGGCGGACCTGAAATCCGGCCGCGCGGCCGATGCGGACACGTTGTTCCGCATCGGTTCGATCTCGAAGATGTTCGCGGCGCTCTCGGTGCTCAAGCTCGTCGAGGAAGGCAGACTATCGCTCGACGACAAGGTGCGCGATCGCGTTCCCGACGTGAAATTCGAGAATCGCTGGGAAGACACGCACCCGGTGCGTATCGCGCACCTCCTCGAGCACACGACCGGCTGGGATGACATTCACTTCGCCGAATATTCGTACTCCGCGGCCGACACCGTTTCCATCAAGCAGGGCCTCGAGGTTCATCCGCACTCGCGCACGTCGCGCTGGCCGCCCGGCACGCGCCATGCGTACTGCAACTCCGGCTCGGCCGTCGCCGCCTACATCGTCGAAACAGTGACGGGCAGACGATTCGAGGACTACGTCGCCGAGACATTCTTCGCGCCGCTCGGCATGGCATCGACCAGCTACTTCAAGACCGCGCTGTACGACGAACGCGGCGCGACGCTTTACCAGGGCATCTCGGCGCAACCGTACTGGGGCATCCTCCTGCGCCCGGCGGGATCGATCAATTCATCGGCGCGCGACATGGCGCGCTTCGTGCATTTCCTGCTGCGCCGTGGCTCAGCCGCGGACGCGCCGCTCGTCTCGGGCGCATCGATCGATCGCATGGAAACGCCCGCGACGACTCTCGGAACGGCGGCCGGCATCACCGCCGGCTACGGGCTCGCCAACTTCTCGAGCGGATACCGGGCGAGCCAGGTCGCGTTCCACGGGCACAATGGCGGAGTCATGGGCGGACTTTCCGAGCTCGTCTATTCGAAGGAACTCGGCCAGGGCTACGTCTTCATGATCAACAGCGGCAACGGAGCGGCATTCGGCCAGATCTCCGAACTGCTCCGTGGCTATCTACTCAGGGAACACGTTCCGCCGACGCCCGCCGCTTCCGTCCTGCCCGCCTCGTTCAAGGAACTCGATGGCCACTACCAGGCCGTCAACCATCGGCAGCACGCGCTGCGATTCCTGCTCGCGCCGTTCGCCGTGATGAAAATCACCCACGACGAGCAGTTCCTGCACCGCTCGCCGCTCTTCGGCGCGTGGGTCAGCAGCGATCGCGCAGGCAGCGAGACAGTGCTGATCGACGCCTGGCATGGTCTGCCGGCGATCGCACGGGTCGAGGATCCCCTCGACGGACCCGCGATCCAGGCAGGCAGCGATCTCTTCGTGCGCATTCCGACCTGGGTCGTGTTCGCGCGGTTCATCGTGTTTGGCCTGCTGGTCTTCATGACGCTGGCGGGCTTCGTGATGTTCCTCGTCTGGTGTTCACGGCGATTCCGCAAACAACCGAAGACCGACGATCGCAGGCTGTGGCTGCGGATCACGCCGCTCATCGCGAGCGCCGCACTCTTCGCCTTCCTGATCCTGCTGGTCTTGTCCGGCGCGTTCATCGATCAGCTCGGCGCAATTACCCCTCTGTCCGCCGTAATCTTCCTGTTGTCGATGGCGTATCCGATCCTGGCCCTTGGGGCCCTGATCCAGCTCTACGTCGCGCGCGAACCCAGGAATTTTCCATATTGGTACGCGGTTGCATTCGCCATCGTGCATCAACTCGTCGCGGGATATCTCGTGACGAACGGTGCGTTCGCGTTCAAGACCTGGAGTTGATCCTACTTTCCCCGAATTGACTGCTGCAGTGCCGCATGCTGAACTTTTCGCATGCACACCTACAAAGCCTGTCTCGTCCTCGCGATTTCCACGTTCACTTTCACCAGCGCGCACGCCCAGCTCAGCCAGTCAGCGCCGACCAGATACTCGAATCATGCGACGTCTTCGACGGGCACGATTCTCAAGCAGGGCCGCCCGACGAATGACATCAAGTGGGAATCCGAGATCCCGCTGAACAGGACGTATGGAAAGCTCACACCGGATCAGCGCGCGCAACTGCACGCGATGTATTCGTCGCTCGCGCCCGGCGACGAACCGCCGTTTCCGGAGAAAGGACTCAAGTCCATCTTCACCGCGATCAGGCTCGCGCAACGCAACTACCAGGCGGTGGGCGAACTGGTCATGACCGTGACCGTGGGCCCCGACGGCATACCGAAGAAGGTCGATAGCCTCGGCACCGTGAGCAACGCGAAGATGACGGAAGTCGCCCGGGATGCGCTGATGTCGACGAAGTACAAGCCCGCGATGTGTCACGGAACCCCATGCGAGATGGAGTTCCGCTTCACGCAGAAGCTGAAGTCCGCCAGCTAGCTACTCGGCGACCCAGGCGTAACCTTCCCCGCGCTTCGCGAACTTCCCGATGCCCGGGAACGGGAAGTGCACGGCGTAGATCCGCTGTCCGCTCGCCTCCATGTCGGCGATCAGCGCGGCGCGGCTCTGCGCGCCGGTCGACTGGTCGCCATCGAAGCCCATCGGCCACTCCGGCTTCTGCACCGAAATGACGTAGTGATGCATCGAGTCGCCGACGTATAGAAGCGAGTCCGCGCCCGAGGTGACGCGGTAAGCCGAGTGCCCCGGCGTGTGGCCCCCGACCTCGACCGCCCTGACTACTCCGGGTACGAGCTCCGTGCCCGGCGCGAACGCATCCACTTTCGGCTGCAGCGTCGGGATCCATGCCTTGTACTGCTCGTTCGCGGACATGAAGTCCCACTCGGGCTTCGAGATGTGGATCGTCGCGTTCGGATAAGTCAGCTTGCCCTCCGCATTCGCGAGGCCACCCACGTGATCGCCGTGCGAATGCGAAATGAAGATGTCGGTGACGGTTTGCGGATCGATTCCCGCCTCGGCGAACGCCTTCGATACGTGACCGCTGGTCGGACCGAACAGGCCCGCCGGGCCCGTATCGAACAGCAGCACGCGATCCGCCGTTTTCACCAGCAGCGGCTGCACGCTCAACGTGAGTTTGTCGGCAGGCAGGCTCTCGGCCGTGAGTACCGCGTCGACTTCCTGCTGCGTCCGGCCCAGGCCGAAGATCTTGAGATCGTTGGGGAACTCGAAGTAACCGTCCCGCAGCGCGAAGGCGGACAGATCGCCGATCCTGAAGGCGAAGGCATTCGTACTCGTCGCCTCGGTGGCCTTCCTTTCGGCGACCTCCGCGGATCCGGCGAGCGCGGATTCTTCGACGGGCTGCTTCGAACACCCCACGAACATCAGGGCGGCCAGCGCGGTAGTCAGGACAATGCGAACCATGTTAGGGACTCCTCCGGGAGATTGCGCCGCTATCTTAATCCCCCGGAGCGGCGAGCGAACGGGCGATCAGCGCGGCATGATCGAGGCCCGCCGGAAGCACGCCGAACGCCGCGGGCGGGCTCGCCACGATCCTGGACGCGATGAAACCCTCCGCCACCACCGGCGAACCTCCGCGCAGCAGGATGGCCGCCTGCGCGGCGAGGGCAATCCGCTCCACCAGCGCGCGTGCCTGTTCCTCGGCCGGGTCCGCCCGCAGATCGTCGAGCAACTTCGCGGCGAATTTTTCGAAGCGCGCGTCCCGGGATCGGTTCTCCCGCAGCAATACCGCGAGCGCATCGAGTGTGCGGGGCTCGCGCGACAACGCCCGTAGTACGTCCAGGCACATGATGTTGCCCGAACCTTCCCAGATGCCGTTCAGCGGCAGTTCGCGGAAGCGCCGTGCGACCGGGCCTTCTTCTATATAGCCATTGCCGCCCAGCACCTCCATCGCCTCGGCGCCGATCGCGGGGGCGCGCTTGCAGATCCAGTATTTCGCGACCGGCGTGAGCACGCGACGCAGTGCGGATTCCGCCTCGTCGCTCTGGGCGTCGAACGCCCTCGCCAGGCGCAGCGCCAGCGCCGTCGCCGCCTCGCACTCGAGCGACAGGTCCGCGAGCACGTTGCGCATGAGCGGCTGATCGGCCAGCAGCTTGCCGAAGGCCGAGCGGTGGCGCGCATGGTGAATGGCCTGCGCGACACACTGGTGCATGATGCCGGCCGCGCCCGTCGCGCAATCGAAGCGTGTGTACACGCCCATCTCGAGGATCCGCGGGATGCCGCGTCCCTCCTCGCCCACCAGCACGCCGTACGTATCGTCGAACTCGACCTCGCTCGAGGCGTTCGAACGGTTGCCGAGCTTGTCCTTGAGACGTTGTAGATGGAGTGCGTTGCGCGTGCCGTCCGGCAGGACGCGCGGCACGAAGAAACACGAGACGCCGCTTTCGGTCTGCGCGGTGACGAGGAAGGCGTCGCACATGGGCGCGGAGAAAAACCACTTGTGGCCCGTGATGCGGTATTCGCGTCCGGGACCGGAAGTTCCGGTGGCTAGCGCGCGCGTCGAGTTCGAGCGAACGTCGGAGCCGCCCTGCTTCTCCGTCATGCCCATGCCGATCAGCGCGCCGCGCTTCTGCGCGATGGGCACCAGTCGCTCGTCGTATTCGCGGGACAGCAGGGGCGGTATCCAGTCGGCGAAGTCGTGCGGCTGGCGCGCGAGCGCCGGCACGGCGCCGTAGGTCATCGTCGCCGGGCATTGCGTGCCGTTTTCGATCTCTCCCCACAGTAGATAGGCCGCGGCGCGCTCCGTGTGGGCGCCCGGTCGCGGCTCCGCCCAGGGAGAGGTGTGCAAGCCTTCCGCGACCAGCGCACTCATGAGCTCGTGCCACGCGGGATGGAATTCGACCTCGTCGCGCCGCGCGCCGAAGCGATCGAAGACTTTCAGTACCGGCGGATTGCGGTTCGCGGCGTCGCCGAGCTCGAACATCGCGCGCGTGCCGAGCCGCTCGCCGAGCCGCGCGAGCCGGTCGAGCGCCGAACCCGCTCCCTCCCGCTCGAGTGCATCGACGAGCGCGGCGTTCGAAGTGAACAGGTTGTAGTCGACCAGGTCGTCCGGATGGTTGGCGGTTTCGTATGCGGGTCGCACGGCGGCCTCCGGGAGTTTTGCCCGGAGATTACGCCCGCGAAGAAAGCTTCGGTATCAGAGATGATTCTTCACGTATCGGGCGCTGGTCTCGATGCTGTGCATCGGGTCCACCGCGAAATTGTCGCCCTGCTCGACGAAATATTCTTCCAGGCCCGCGAGCTGCGCATCCGGCATGATCCGCGTGAAGTCGATCGATCCCCTGCCGAGCTCGGTATATCGCTTCGCGGCGTCCATGTCCTTGATGTGCCACATCACGAACCGGCCCGGCTGTAGTTCGAACAACTCGCGCGGCGTACGCGCCGACGAGTGTGCGACCCAGAACAGGTCGAGCTGCATCTTGACGAGGTCGCGATCGGTCTCGCGCAAGATGATGTCGTAACCGATTTCTCCCTCGTGCGGGATGAACTCGAAATCGTGGTTGTGATACGCCACTTTCAGTCCCGCCTTCGCGGCCTGCGCGCCGATCAGGTTCAGCCGTTCGGCGACCCGCTTGAATGACTCGAGATCGCGCGACTGCGAATCGAGCCACGCCCAGGTGATGTATTTCTGGCCGAGCGCCTTGGCACCGAGGATGCAGCGATCGACATACGCCGTCATCGCGGTGGCGGGGCTCGCCAGATACGCGTGCAGATCGTAGTGACCTGTCGTCGTGGTGACATCCAGGTCATCGAGCAGCTTGCGGAAATCCGCTGCCGGCATGCCGTAGTATTTCAGCGATTCGGGCTCGAAGCCGTAGGTTTCGTAATTGCGATAACCCATCGACGCCGCGGCGGCGAGCGTGCCCGCCGGATCCTTCGCCATCGGCTCGCGAATGGTGTAAAGCTGCAGGCCCATCCGGTAGCGCGGCGCGGCGATCGCGTCCGAAGCAAGCGCTCCCACGGTGGCCAGAGCGGCGGCGGATTGCAGAAAACCACGGCGATCGAAAACCAGAACCGACATGCGACTCCCTCGTTCAGGATTCAGGCGATGAAAGATCTCAGGACCACGGTCGGGATCGTAGCAGCGGCGAATCTCGCCTGGTTCGCGATCGAATTCGTCGTCGCGCTCGACATCAAGTCCGTCTCGCTGTTCGCGGACAGCGTGGACTTCCTCGAGGACGCGGCCGTGAACCTGCTGATCCTGATCGCGCTCGCCTGGTCCGCGAGGCAGCGCGCGCGAGTCGGGATGTTCCTCGCGGGATTGTTGCTATTGCCGGCGCTCGCCTTTCTATGGGCGCTGTGGGGAAAGTTGACCGCTCCGAGCGTGCCCGCGCCGCTCGGCCTCGGCCTCACGGGATTCGGAGCGCTGGTTGTCAACGTCTGCTGCGCGTTCCTGCTGGCGCGTTTTCGCCATCACAGCGGCAGCCTGACGAAGGCGGCGTACCTGTCAGCCCGCAATGACGCCGTGGCGAATGTCGCGATCATCGCGGCGGGACTGACAACCGCGGTGTTCCACACGATATGGCCGGACGTCATCGTCGGAATCGGGATCGCGATCTTGAATGCGGGCGCGGCGAAAGAAGTCTGGGAGGCCGCGCGGAATGAACGCGGCGCCGCCGATCCACACGCCTGACGCCGCATTCATCCACACACCTCCATGCAATCGGGGACGATGCGCCACGCCGTCGATGACGCCCGCCACCTTCATCCAGTCCGCGACATACGCGAACATCACGTTGTCCGTTCCGAGGTGGACGTCTGCCGCGGAGCCTACCGTTGCGGCGTCTCCGACTGCTGGCTCTGGTTGGCCCGGTCGACCTCGGAGCGTTCGATGTAACCGTCTCCGTTGAGGTCGTAACTCGAGAACTGTGCCTTCACGTTCGCATTGGCCTCGGCCTCCGTCTTGGAGATGCGGCCATCGCTGTTCGTGTCGAGCGATTCGAACGAGGCTGCGCCTTGCTGCGGCGAGCCCTGGTCCGGGGGCGGGGCTTGCGCGATGGCGGCCGCGAAGGGAAGCATTAAGGCGGCCACACCGGCGGCGAATGAGCTGGATGCTTTCGTCATGATCCGTCCTCTTGATGAAAAGTGTCACGCAAGGAGAGGCAAATGGCGTGCCACGCATCTTCAGCGCCATTCCGGCATTCGAGTGCCCGCCTGGGCAATCCACCGCGCGAATTTGAAAGCCGTGCAGAGCGGTTCACGAAGTTGCAACGCACGCTCCGGCGCCTTTGTAGGCGCTTCACCAGGCTGGATAGGACATCGGCACGTCCCACGCCCGCGCGCAACTGACTGCCCGGCCTGGTACCACCGCGTACGGTGCGGGCGGTTGCCCTCATTCCCCGGAGCACCGCATGAACGTGAAATTCCTGGTTCCCCTGTGCGGCGTCATCGTGCTGATGGCCGCCTGCGGCAGGCACGAAAACGCCCCAGGCACGATGAACGAGCCGGCCGCCTCGCCTGATACCACCACGACACCCGACACGGCGCCACCGCCCTCGGAAATGCCGCCGCCGGCCGATACGTCGCCGACCACACCCGACTCCACGACGCCTCCGTCGGAGACACCACCGTCGGAAACTCCGCCTCCCGGAGGCTAGCTAGCGCACGACGTGCGCATGACCAGCCCATGACCAGCGCATGACGACAGGCGCGCGCGCAGGTAATCTCCGCGCGCATGCCTCGCCAGACAATCTCCCGGAATTCCAGGCCCGCCTCGCGCGGATACTCCGCCCCTGCCCTGGAAAAGGGGATGGACATCATCGAGCTGTTGGCCGAGGCCGAAACCGGTCTCACCGTCTCGGAGATCGCGCTGTGCCTGAAGCGGCGCATGAGCGAGCTGTTCCGGATCATCGTCGTGATGGAGAAGCGGCGCTGGCTGCAGAAGGATCCCGCGAGTTCGCGTTACAGCGTGACCTATCAAGTCCTGAAGCTGGCGCACCGGAGCACGCCGGCGCAGGCGTTGGCGCAGGCCGCCTCGCCGCTGATGGACAACCTGGCGAACAACATCGACCAGTCCTGCCACATGGTGGTCCGTTCCGGGGGCCAGGGCCTCGTGATCCTGCGCCAGGAGAATCCGAAGCGGCACGCCAATCTTTCCGTGCGCATGGGCGCGACGATCAGCCTTGCCACGAGTTGCTCGGGACACGTGCTGCTCGCGCACATGAATTCCGATGAGCTCGATCAGCTCATGCAGACCTTGCCGCGCCCGCGCGGAATGTCGCGCGCGGTCCTGGAGCGGACCCTGGAGCGCGTCAGGAAACGCGGGTACGAGCTGCAGCGCAGCCCGGTGACGGTCGGCGTGACCGACATTTCGTATCCGATCCGCGGTTTCGACGGCAAGGTCGTCGCCGCGCTCACCGTGCCCTATCTGCACGTGCTGGACGACTCGCTGCCCACCACCGTGGAACAGACGCGGCGGATGCTCGAGGAAACGGCTCGCCAGGTATCGCACGGCCTGGGATGGCTGCAATAGCCGGCGAGCCGCGCCTGACTACTTGCGGAAGATCCGCGACGCGAAGTCCTTGAGATTGCGTCTCCAGGTCTGCCACTCGTGGTCGGTGCCCGGAGATTCCCAGTAGACGTGTTCGATGCCGCCCTCTTCGAGCGCGGCGTGCAGCTCGCGGATGAGCTTCGTGAATCGCTCGGCCTCGGCCGTGCCGACGCCGATGTACATCACGTGGACCTTCTTCGCGAACGCGGCCGGATCCGCGAACACGCCGTTGAAGTCGGTTTTCAGATCGGGCTTGCGGTCCTGGAGCAATCCCGCCGCGCCGCTGAATCCGCCGATGTGCGAAAACAGGTCGAGATTGTTCAGCGTGACGTGGAAGGTCTGGAAGCCGCCCATCGACAGGCCCGCCATCGCGCGATGATCGCGGTCGGCGATCGTGCGGTAGGTCTTGTCGACGAACGGAATCAGCGCCTGGGTCACCTCGTCCTCGAACGTCTTCGCCATCTCGTTGAAGGCCTGCGCGGCCCCCGGACTGCCCGGCGTGAAATTCGGAGGCGTGGCGCCGGCGCGGCGCGGGTATCCGTTCGCCATGACGACGATCATCGGCTTCGCCTGTCCCGCCGCGATCAGGTTGTCGAGGATGAAATTGGCGCGACCCTGGCGGATCCAGCCGGTCTCGTCCTCGCCGCCTCCGTGCTGCAGATAGAGCACCGGGTAACGCTTCTTCGGCTGCGACTCGTAGTCCGGCGGCAGGTAGACCATCGCGTGGCGCCACGTGCCGGTCACGCTCGACCGATACCAGACGTCGCGGACCTGTCCCTGCGGAACGTTCTGGATCGAGTAGTAAGTCGATCCGGGCTCCGGCACCTCCACGCCGCTCACGTAGCGGCTGCCGCCGAAGTACGCCGTGCTGGCCGGATCGCTCGCGTCGACACCGTCGACGTTGAACACGTAGTAATGCAGGCCCGGCGCCATGGGCTCGGTGGTATACGTCCAGAACCCGTCTTCCTGCTTCTGCATGTCGACCTTGGGGCCGCTCCAGAAATTGAGCTTCACCTTGTTGGCGTCGGGCGCCTTGATGCGCAGTTGCACGCGGCCCGCGGAGTCGACGCGCGGGTACTGCGCGTTCATCACGTTGCTTTCCGCGGGCTTGAAATCGCCCGGCTCCTGCGCGCCGCACACGCCGGCGATCAGGAAGGCCAAACACAGGATTCTCTTCATGGAAGCTCCTCGGGAACGAATGGATCAGGAAACGAGACTGCCGCGCGGTGAAGGGACCGACGCGGCAGCCTCGGGCGTGACCCGGTTCGACAGCGAGAATGCCGAACGGTCACTTTCGAGCGACTCGGATGCGCAGTAATCGCGGAGGGCCGCTTCGTGCGTCGGCAGCCCATCGACGTATTCGTTCATCGCGCGGCGCAGCGCCGCGAGCTTCGGCTCGATCTCGGCGACCGGAATCGTGGCCACCGCCGGATCGATCACGCGCGGGACGACGCCCTGCCCGAGCATCACCGCGACCCAGCTCGCGTTAGGAAAAAGCTCGCCTTCGTTGCGCAGGAATCGTCCGCCCTCGGCGAACAGCGCGAGCCTGCGGCGCAGCGTCTCGGGGATCGTCATGTTCCGGCAGTGCTGCCAGAACGGCTCTTCGCGCTGGTTGAAGTAGTAGTGGAAGATCAGCAGGTCTCGAACCTGCTCGAAGTCCCGCTGCATCCAGCGGTTGTATTCGTCGCGGAATACCGGCGGCATCGACGCGTCCGGGAACAGCGCGATGAAACGGCTGATGCCCTGGCGGATGAGATACAGCGACGTCGACTCGAGCGGCTCCAGAAAACCCGAAGACAGGCCGATCGCGACGCAATTCTTTTCCCAGAATTTCTGGCGATGACCCGTCGCGAACTTGATGAGCCGCGGCGTGCCGAGGATCTCGCCGTCGAGATTGTCGACGAGAATGCTCGTGGCCTCGTCTTGTCCCATGAACTCGCTGCACCAGATGTGCCCGTTGCCGGTCCGGCGCTGCGTGGGAATCTTCCACTGCCACCCGGCCGTGCGGGCGGTGGAGCGCGTGTACGGCGCCGGCGGGCCGTCGTGACGGCACGCGACTGCGAGCGCCGAATCGCAGGGCAGCCAGTGACGCCAGTCGACCCACGGCACGCCGAGCGTCTTGTCGAGCAGCAGCGAACGAAAGCCGGTGCAGTCGAAGAAGAAGTCGCCGTTCACCACTTGCCCGTTCGCGAGCTTCACGCCCGAGATGTCGCCCGACTCCGGGTGGCGCATGACCTCGCTCACCTTGCCTTCGACGCGCCGGACGCCGCGCTTCTCGGCGTAGCTGCGCAGGAAGGCCGCATAAAGCGACGCATCGAAGTGATAGGCGTAGCGCAGGTAGCTGGCCGGAGCGCCCGCGATCCGCATGTCGGGAAAGCCGAACTTGCCGCGCCGCGCGGCGATCTCGGTCAGGCAGTAGTCGCCGATGCCGTGATCGTGTCCCCTGGCGCGGCAGCGCAGCCAGTACTGATGGAAATCCAGGCCATCGATGTCGATGCCGTGGAATCCGAAAGGATGGAAATAACGCGCGCCCTTGCGCGACCAGTCGACGAACTCGATGCCGAGCTTGAAGGTCGCCTGGGTTGCTCGCATCAACTCCGCCTCGGGGATCCCGAGGAAGAGATTGAACTGCAGCATGTCGGGGATCGTCGCTTCGCCGACGCCGATGATTCCGATCTCGTCGGACTCCACCAGTGTCAGCGAGACCTGCTCCGGTCGCAGTAGTTTGGAGAGCGCGGCGGCCGTCATCCATCCGGCTGCCCCGCCACCCACGATCACGATCTGCTTCAACGCTCCCATGATCAGACGAAGGGCCCGTCACGCTCGCGCGCGCCGGGCCACCTCGTGATGCACGATCAGAAGTTCATCCGGACCGCCAACGTGACCATCCGGCCGACCGGGTTGGCGTTGTAGTTGTCGTATCCCCAGGCACCACCCATGAACCCACCCAGATTGCCGTTGTAGAACGACGGGTCCTCGTCGGTGAGGTTCTTGATGTCCAGCGCCACGCCCACGTCCTTGAAGGTTTCACCGAAGCCGAGGTTGTAGCTAAGGTGAAGATCGAACGTGTTGGTCGCATCGACCACGTCGCCACCGCCATTGGGATTGCCATTGGCATCGCGGGTCAGCGGCTCGATGGTCGATCCGCTCCAGTTCCGGTAGCTGCCGGTGTGGTTCCAGAACAGGTCAGCCGAGAACTTGGCTGCCTCGATTCCGGCCCACGCCCGACCCTTGAACCGGATCGACGGGAAGACACCGTTGAAGCCCGAGGTGTTGAGCACGGAGAACGTGGGGTTTTCACCGAAGTTCTGATCGTACTTCGTGAAGTACGAACCGCTGAACCCGACTCGCGCCCGCAGGCTGTCGCCCATGTCGAAGCCATAGTCCACCTGGCCGTCGATTCCTTCGATCGACAAGTTCAACCAGTTACGCGCGCTCTGGTCGATCAGGTAGTACACGTTCGGCGGAATCGACCCGCCGATCGTCGCACCATTGGCCACGTTGGCGAACTCCAGGATCTGCGCCTGCGTGCAACCCGTGGGACAGATCGTCAGCAGCGGAGAGCCGGTCGCCACGATGGACGCGGGCGACGGAGAGTTGACGCCACCCGTGAAGTCATTGTGGAAGAACGTGAAGGAGGCCTTGAACCCGGGCATCGCCGTCGGCGCCAGGTCGAAGCCGAAGGAATAGCCTTCACCGAACTGCGGACCCATCTGCGAGAAGCCGCCACCGAGCTGACGACGCATCGCCGCGCCGTTCTGGCCGATGGTGCACTCCACCGAGGTCGCGGTGCAGGGGTTGTTGGTGTTGGCCACCACCGCACCCGGCACGTTCACGACTTCGGGATACAACGCGACCGGCACGTTCAATGTGCCTGTGCCGCCCACGCTGCCCGACGCATACAGGTAACCCTGCGATGCATCGCCGATGACCGCGATTGGCGGCGCCACGAACGATTCGGCGTAGTTGGCACGGACGCGGAATCCTTCCGTGATGTTCCAGTTGATGCCGTACTTCGGATTGGTGGTGTCACCCACGTCCGAGAAATCGTCGTAACGCACCGCGAGGCTCAGGTCGATCTTGTTCAGCGCCGGGATGTCCATGTCCGGCGAGACGATCGGGATCACCGCCTCGGCGAAGGCCGATACGATGTCGCGATCGAAGTTGTACACGCGGTAACCCGAGCCAGTGGTGGTCGGACCGGTGTTGTTGCCGCCGCTCAGCTTGAACTGCTGGTCCTGCCACATGTGCTCGCCGCCGACGGCGAGTTTCACCGGGCCGGCGGGCAAGTTGAACAGGTCGCCCTGCAGAACCAGTCGCAGCTGATTCATGGTGTTGTAGTTGTTGTTCTGCGTGTTGTTCGAGTACAGCGAGTTCATCACCAGCGGGTTGGTGCGGTTCGCGCTACCCGAGTTCCACACGTCGAGCGCGTTCGAGGTGGTCAGCGGCAGCTGCAGCACCACGACGTTCTGGCCGGGGACGCTCGAAGCGGTCGTGCTGCCACCCGACTGGGTGGTGCCGTTCAGAGCGAGCATCGCGCAAGGCACGCAGAACTGCTTGAACCCGTCGAGCGAGGAACGGTTCCAGCCGATCGAATCCGCGAGAGTCAGCGACCAGGTTTCCGTGATGTCGTAATCGAGCACCACGTTGGCATAGATGACGTCCTGCTGCGACTCCGTGAACCCGTATTCGCCGTCTTCGCGGGTCGCCAGCCAGTTGATGATCTCGGTGGTCGCAAGCGGCGCACCGGCGGGAGCGGTGAAGAAGGGATTCTGCTGTCCCGCCGCACCGGCACCCACTCCGAACACCGTGGCGTTGTTGAGCTGGCCCGGCCCCGAGTTCTGATGCGTCTGGTTGCGGTTGTAATTCAACGACGCGGACAACGAGAGCTTGTCCGTGAAGTCGTTCACCACGCGGATGATGCCGTTGGCACGGTACTGCGCGGGAATGAACGAGTTGTAGAGGGACAGATTGCAGGGGGCATTGAGCGCGGCGTTATTGGCCACCGACGTCGTTGCATCCGGCGACAGGAAGATCTGGCCGCCGCCCGGGTTCGTGCCGCCACTCACGGCGGTCACGCGGATGGTGGCCGGGTCGCAAGTGAAGCTCTGGGTATTCGAACCGCCGATGTCGCGGTAATCGCCACGGCTCGCCCAGTCGCGATCCTTGACGAACAGCTGCGCCGCATGGCTGTACTGCGCCGCCACGTAAACGCCGCCGCCCTCACCCCAGGTCGTGCCCCAGATGCCGTCGATGTCCCAGGCGTCGTAGCTGTCGGCGAAGCCATACGAGGTGTTGATGGCAGCACCGTCGTAGGTTCGTCGCGTGATGAAGTTGACGACACCGGCCACGGCATCGGAGCCGTACACCGAGGAGGCACCGTCCGCGAGCACGTCGATGCGCTGCATCGCCGAGGTCGGGATGATGTTCGGATCGGTCTGGTTGAACTGGGCGCCGCCGCCGGGCATGCGCATGCCGTCGATGACCACGAGTGTCGTGTTCGACGAGGAGCCGCCGAGCTGGTGGATCTGGGGTGAATAGAACGACCAGAGGTTCTCGCCCTGCGCGAGCGAACCGTTGGTCGTGATGGACGGAATCGTGTTGACCAGCGCGGACAGGTTGATGGCCTGGGACTTTTCCAGGTCGACCTCGCCGACGGACACGAGATTCGATCCGACGGGCGCGACGCCCTTGATGCTGGTGCCGGTGACGACGATTTCCTCGTCGATGACTTCCGGCGTCGCACGGTTCGGGCTCGCGGTCGTCGGCGCTTCGGCGGTTTGTGCCAGCGCGTTGACGCTCATGATCGAACTTGCGGAAATGAGCGCCGCCTGCGACGCACGCTTGAGACGTTTCTTGCCGATCTTCATTTACTCCCCTCCCATTTTTGAAATGTCTAACTAATCAAGCCTTCGTATTTCTTATGTTCGCAAGGCTCTTTGTCTCGGTGACTCCCTGTCAAGACAAAGACATCACCGTTAACGCTACCGATACGGATGGTGGCAAAACCCAATACTGGTTTTGTTATGTTGCGGATTCGCTCCAATAAAAATCAGTTGCGATAGTGAAACCAACTTGACAAGGCGGCCGGCGCGCACGAAGTTGATCGCCAAACCGATCGGAGGGGGAACTCATGTCGTTGATTCCGCGGGCGCTGGGGCGCGCCCTTGTCCTGTCTTGTCTCATCGGCACCCTGGCCCAGGCGCAGGTCGCGACCGAGGCGCCGCCCGCCGTCGCGGGCGCGCAACCCGTGACGGTTGAGCGGGTCAAAATCCACGGACGCCACCTCGAGGGAAATCTCGAAGGCAACGCCGTCGAGCGTGATCTGCTGGTCTACCTTCCGCCCGGATACGCGAAGGACAAGAAGCGCCGTTATCCCGTCGTTTACGCGCTGCACGGATTCTTCATCGGCGCCGACCAGTGGAGCGGCGAGATCCACGTGCCCCGGACCATCGAAAACGCGTTCGCGCAGGGCGCGAGGGAAATGATCGTCGTGTTGCCGGACACGAAGACGGTCCACATGGGATCGTTCTATTCGAGTTCGGCGACGACCGGCGATTTCGAGAATTTCATCGCGCGCGACGTCGTCGCGTTCATCGACTCGAAGTACCGGACGCTGCCCGCGCGCGAAAGCCGCGGCCTGGTGGGCCACTCGATGGGCGGATACGGCGCCACCCGCATCGGCATGAAACACGCCGACGTGTTCGGCAGCCTCTACATCATGAGCCCGTGTTGCCTGTCATCGCGCCCGCCGCCGGCGGACGCGGAGTTCTCGAAGAAACTCGAGGCCATCCGTTCGGAGGCGGATTTCGCCGGGCTGCCCTTCTTCGCGCGCGCCACGTTCGCGACCGCCTCGGCCTGGTCGCCGAATCCGAAGAATCCGCCCTTCTACGTCGACCTGCCGACGAAAGACGGCGTGGTACAGCCCGACGTGATCGCGCGCTGGACGGCGAACGCGCCGCTCGCGTTCATCGACCAGTACGTCGGCAATCTCAGGCGCTACGCGGCGATCTCGATCGACGTCGGCGACCAGGACGGCCTGCGCGTCGATACCGCCCGCCTGCACCAGGAGCTCGATCGCTACGGCATCGCCAACACGTTCGAGGAGTATTCCGGCACGCATACGAGCAAGGTCGCCGATCGCTTCCAGAACAACGTGCTGCCGTTCTTCAGCAAGCACCTCGACTTCGGAGCTCGATGACCTACTTCACCTGGTAGATCCGGATGCGCACGGCATTGTTCTCCGGCGGCTCTACTTCGAGCGTGGCGACGAACGTGCCGCGCGTCATCCATTCGTGTGGACCCTTCGGCGCTTCGAGTCGCGGGCGAAAGATCGCGCGCTCGGTTCCCGGACACCACAGTCCCTCGTTGAACACGTGGACCACGGTGCCGTCCTCCGCCTTGATGAAGTAGTCCGCGGACAATTGAGTGCAATTGCTGGCCGAATACGTGAGCTGCAGGTCGCGGCCACCCGGCAGCACGACGCCCTTGAACTTCGGACCCGTGACCGTGCCGCCCGTGATCGGAATGATCTGGCGGTAGCCGATCGCGGTGTCGCCGATGACGACCACGGGACCGAGCATCACGCGCTCCTCGAACACGAACTCGACGCGGGGTGTATCGTCCGGCGCCGCCGCCGTCGCCGATGCCAGAAACATGGCCGATGTCAGAAACATGATCGCTGCAAACAGATTTTTCATTTTGATCCGATTCCTGCGTGAACCCGCGCAGTATGGCCCTAGACTGCGCGCCATGCAGCTTCGTTCTCGCATGCGCCCGGCGCCCGCCACCCGGCTGACTAACTACCCGCGCCGGCCATGAGGCGCGTTCTCGTCCTCGCGGCCGCGGTGGCTTTCCTGGGCGGCGCGTATTCGTTCGCGCAGGCACCCGTCGCCCGCATCACCATCCAGGCCGACCAGCCCGGCGCGATCATCAATCCGGACATCTACGGCCAGTTCGTAGAACATCTCGGCCGCGGCGTGTACGAAGGCATCTGGGTGGGGCCCGATTCGGCGATCCCCAATACGCGCGGCATTCGCAACGACGTGGTCGCGGCGCTGCGCAAGGTTCGGATTCCGCTGATCCGGTGGCCGGGAGGCTGCTTCGCGGAGCTCTATCACTGGCGGGATGGGATCGGCCCGCGCGAGCAACGTACGCGCGGCGTCAACACCGCCTGGGGTGACGAGGCCGAGTCCAACCACTTCGGCACGCACGAGTTCATGGACTTCGTCGAGCAGGTGGGCGCGAAACCCTTCATCTCCGTCAATGTCGCCAGTGGCTCGACCGCCGAGGCGCAGGCGTGGATGCAGTACATGACGGGGCCGGCCACGTCGGGTCCCGGAGCCGAGCGCGCACGCAACGGCCGCACCGAGCCGTGGAAGGTGCCCTTCATCGGCATCGGCAACGAGACCTGGGGCTGCGGCGGAAACATGACGGCCGAGTTCTACTCGGACATCTATCGCCAATACGTGAGCGTGCTCGCGCCGTACGGAGTCCTGATCGCCTCCGACGCGAATTCCGACGATTACGAGTGGACGGAAACGCTTCTGCGCCGCGCGCTCTACCGCCACCCGCCCGACATCCCGACCACGCTCGCGTACATCGGCAGGCAGCAGCAGATCAGGATGATCTCCGTGCACTTCTACACGTTCTCCGGCAACGACTGGGGAAAGAAGAGCCCCGCGGTGGGCTTCACCGAGAACGACTGGGCGCGCTCGATGGAGCGCACCTGGAAGACGGACGAAATGATCGCGCGTCACTCGGCGATCCTCGACCGTCACGACCCCGGCAGGAAGGTAGGCATCTCGTTCAGCGAATGGGGCGCATGGTGGGCCGCGGACAAGAATCGCCCGTCGAACCTCTACCAGCAGAACACGCTGCGCGACGCGATCATCGCGGGGCTCACGCTCAACATCTTCCACAATCACGCCGAGCGCGTGCGCATGGCGAATCTCGCGCAGATGATCAACGTGTTGCAGTCGCTGATCCTCACGCGGCAGGAAAAGATGCTGCTCACGCCCACCTATCACGTGTTCGACCTGTACAAGGATCACCAGGGCGCCACGCTGCTCCCGACCCGCGTCGCGGCGCGCGACTACGAATTCCAGGGCGTGAAAGTGCCGGCGCTCAGCGCGAGCGCCTCGCGCGCCGCGGATGGGAAGATCACGCTCTCCATCGTGAACATCGATCCGCGCGACACCGCGCGTATCGAGATCGATCTCCAGGGCCACGCGGCCCGCGCCGCCAGCGGCCGCGTGATCACGGCCGCGACCATGGACGCGCGGCCCGACTTCGATCGTCCCGATCCGCTCGTTCCAGTCGCGCTCGAGGAGATCCGCGTCCGCAAGGGCGTGGTGTCGCTGGTCGCGCCCGCGAAATCCGTCATTACCCTCGAACTCAGGTAGGTCATGCTGAAGAAATTCCTGCTCTGCACCACCGCCGGTTTCGTCATGAGTGCCCATGCGCTCGACGGCGAAATCCAGATCCACGATCCGTCGACCATCGCGCGCGACGGGAGCCGCTTCTACACGTACGGCACGGGCAACGGCATTCCGATCCTGTCTTCCGACGACGGCTGGACCTGGCGCCGCAGCGGCTCGCTGATGTCCGCGGTGCCCGGCGGCAAGGCCGGTCCCGAGGTGCTCGCCAAGGGCGGCAACAACACCTGGGCGCCCGACGTCATCCACATCGGCGACAAGTACTTCCTCTACTACTCCGCGCCCGGCACGCAGCCGAAGTCGGCGATCGGCCTGCTCATCGGCAAGACGCTCGATCCCGAATCGCCCGACTACAAGTGGGAAGACGGTGGATCGGTGGTCTGGTCGGACGGCATCGAAGACAGCAACGCGATCGATCCCGGCGTGCTGCTCGATCCCGACGGACGGCTGTGGCTGGTCTACGGTTCGTACTTCGGCTACATCCGGCTCGTCGAGCTCGATCCGAAGACCGGGCAACGCAAGTTTCCCGACCGCAAGCCGGTGAACGTCGCGATCAACTCCGAGGCGGCCATCCTGATTCATCGCGACGGCTGGTATTACCTGCTCGTCACGCACGGCTCGTGCTGCCAGGGCGCGAACTCCACGTACAACATCCGCATGGGCCGCTCGCGCAAGGTCACCGGGCCCTATCTGGACAACATGGGCATCGACATGATCGAGGGCGGCGGCAAACTGCTCGCCGGCTCGCGCGGTCGTCACGTGGGTCCGGGGCATTTCGGACTGCTCGACCTCGGCGATGGCGTGGAAAAATTCTCGCTGCACTACGAGGCCGATCTCGATCGCGGCGGCATCAGCGTGCTCGACATCCGCCCGCTGCTGTGGCGCGACGGCTGGCCGGTCGCCGGCGACAATCTCGTCGCGGGCACGTACAGCATCGAGTCGGCACGCACCGGCACCGTGCTCGAGCTCGCGGTGCAGGGCACGCCGGTCGGTGGATTCCGCATGCGTCGCGGCGGTCCGCCGGGCAGCGGCATCGTGGGCGGCGGACCTCCTGGCGCAGGTGGAGCTCCCGGCGCTGGCGGGCCACCCGCGGGCGCTGGCGCACCACCGGCAGGACCGCCACCGCTCCCCTCGGCCGGTCCGCCGATTCCGGACCAGGAACCCGCGCACGTCGCCGCGTGGCCCGCGAGCACGGGCGTGCGGCTCGCGCCGGCGATGCTGCAGGCCCAGCAGAAATGGACCATCGCGCCGGTCGCCGGCGCCGGCGGATATCCGGGCGCGCCTTGGTTCCGCATCACGATCGCGAACACCGAACGCGCGCTGACCGCCACCGCGGGCGGCGAGCTCGCCGCGACGCCGTACACCGGCGCGCCGGAACAGCTGTGGCGCATCGATCAGCTCACCGACGGCCGTTATCGCCTCAATCCCAAGTCCATTCCCGGAACGAGCGAGACGCTGTTCCTCTCCGCCGTCGGCAGCAGCATGCCGACGCTCCAGAAATTCGACCCCGCCAGCGACCGTCAGCGCTGGTCGTTAGGAGCTCCGTGATGAAGACCGCCGTTGCAATCGTTTCGCTTGGCCTGCTCGTACCCGCGTCCGCCCTCGCCCAGACGCAGGCGCAGCCACAGGAAGCGCCGCGCCCGGCGGCTGCCACGCTCAAACCCGCGACGGGCGCCGCGGTGCCCGTCGATGAGCGCGGCTTCATCCGCCGCTGGCGGGTGCGCGAACCGATTCCCGTGCCGGGCCGGCTGACCGAGTCCGCCGTGGAGGAAGCCGTGAAGGCCGCGACCCTGTCCGCGGAAGCGGAGCAGGATTCCGCGTGGCACGCGCTCGACACCACTAACTACAACGTCAACCTGTATCACTTCGCGTGGGCGCTCTCGAAGCCGACGTCCAACGTGTTGTTCTGGGTGGAGACCGTGGTCGAAGCGCCGCGCGAGATGCGGAACGTGCGCCTCGCCATCGGCTCCAACGCCGCGTCGCGCTGGTGGCTCAACGGCGAGCCCGTGATCGCGCTCAATGACGACCGCCAGAGTGTCATCGACGACGGTGTGTCGCCGCGCGTGACGCTGCGCGCGGGCCGCAACGTGATCCGCGCCGCCGTGATCAACGGCGGCGGCGCCACGGATTTCTGTGCCCGCTTCCTCGATGAAAACGACCGGCCCATACCCGGTTTGCGGGTGAGCTTGCCGCCCGCGCGATAGCGCCTCGTATAATGGAAGCCTGAGAACCGAAACCGCCGCAACCACGCTGCTGCTCATCGAGGACCACCGCGACATCGCCGAGATGATCGCGGAATACTTCGAGCAGCGTGGTTTTGCCATCGACCATGCGGCGGACGGGATCACCGGCCTGCACCTGGCGGTCACGAACCCTTATGACGTGATCGTCGCGGACGTGATGATGGCCGGCATGGATGGCATCACGCTGTGCCGCAAGCTGCGCGAGGAAGCCCGCAACGACACGCCGTTGCTGATGCTGACGGCCCGCGACACCCTCGACGACAAGCTCGCCGGCCTCGACGCCGGCGCGGACGACTACCTGGTCAAGCCTTTCGAGATCCGCGAGCTGGAGGCGCGCGTGCGCACGCTGCTGCGCCGCCATCGCGGCGCGCTCGGCCGCGACGTGCTCAAGGTGGGCGACCTGGTGCTCGACACCGCGACCCTGTCGGTGACGCGCGCCGGCACGCCGATCAAGCTCATGCCCATCGGCATCAAACTACTCACGATCCTGATGCGCGCCTCGCCGCGGGTGGTCAGCCGCCAGCAGCTCGAACACGAGGTGTGGGGCGACCTGCTGCCGGACTCGGACACCCTGCGCAGCCACCTGTACGCTCTGCGGCGCGCGATCGACAAGCCCTTCGGCCGCTCGCTGTTGCACACGCTTCCCGGACTCGGATACCGGATCGCCGATGAAGACCCGCACGGACAGTGACAGCCGTGTTCGCGCCTGGCTCGGCCGCGCGTTCCTGCAGCAGGTCGCGCTCATCAGCGTCGTGGCGGTGCTCGGGGTGTTCGTGGCGAGCGCGCTGCTCGAGGGAGTGCTGATCCGCGCGGCGCTCAGCGACGAGGTCGAACATTTCTGGCGGCAGCACGATGCGAACCCGGACTTCCAGCTGCCGAACACGCGCAACCTGCGCGGCTACTTCGAGGACACCGCGCCCGCCGCGCTCCGCGAGATGACCGCGGGTTTTCACGAGTGGGAAAGCGAGGGCCTGGATTTCCTGGTCAACGTGACCGAACGCGACGGCCGGCGGCTGTACCTGGTATTCGATCGAACGAACGTGAGCCGGCTCGCGGCCTACTACGGCCTCGTGCCGCTCGCGGCCGTGTTGCTGGTGCTGTACGTGTCGACCTGGTGGGGATTCCGGCGGCTGCGGCGCGCGGTGTCGCCGATGATCGCGCTGGCGCGCAAGGTGCGCGAACTCGACGAGGCGCCCTCCAACATCGAACGTGTGCAGGCCCTCGAAGTCCCCGCGGACGCCGACGACGAGGTCCGCGAGCTCACCGACTCGCTGCTGCGTTATTCCAAGCGCCTTGCGCATTTCCTGGAACGCGAGCGGCAGTTCACGCGCGACGCCAGCCACGAGCTGCGCAGCCCGCTCACGGTGATCCGCATGGCGGTGAGCATCCTGCTCGAAGAACCGAACCTGAGCGATTCGAAGCGCCGCACCGTGCAACGCATCCAGCGCGCGACCAACGACATGGAAGAGCTCACCAACGCCTTCCTGCTGCTGGCGCGCGAGTCCGAGACCGGATTGCCCGTCGAGGCGCTCTGTCTCAACGACCTCATCGCCGAGGAGATGGAGCGCGCGAAGCCGCTGGCGGCGGACAAGCCGGTCACCTCGGCCGTGCGCGGCACGCATCGCGTGTTCCTGGAGGCGCCGGAGAAAGTCCTGTCCATCCTGCTCGGCAACCTGCTGCGCAATGCGTTCTCGTACACGGATGCGGGCGAAGTGGTGGTCGAGATCGGCGAGGGACGCGTCAGCATCCGCGACACCGGCGTCGGCATGGCGGCGGAGAAGATAGAAGAAATGTTCCGCCCGTTCGTGCGCGGCGAGGACGACCGTCGCGGCGGCCACGGCGTCGGCCTGACCATCGTGCGAAGGCTTTCGGACCGTTTCGGCTGGCCCATCACGGTCCAGAGCCAGCCGGGTGTCGGCACCACGGTCGAGATACTTTTCCCCGGGGCGCGATCCGACGCGATCGCCCCTTAGATTTTCGCGCGCTTTCACTCCCGCTCCACGCGGATTTCACGGGCTCTTCACGCGGGCTCCTCGACGATGGGGCCCATCGGTGGAAGCTTGCAAGTGACCAGGAGATCATCCATGCAATTCGCGGCACGTCAGGCCATAAGCTGGACCGAGCAGGGTCTGGTCCCCGACTCCATCATCCGCGGCGCGATCCGCCGCCTGCTGCGCGCGCGACTCGCGGAATTGCGCCCGGATGACGTGGAGCACGCGGCGGAGGCCACGGCCCGCTTCGCGGCGGCGATGGGCGAGGCGCCCATCGCCCTCCTGGCTCACAAGGCCAACGAGCAGCACTACGAAGTGCCGCCGGAGTTCTTCGGCTACGCGCTGGGGCCGCACCGCAAGTACAGCTGCTGTCTCTGGGACAACGGCGTGCAGACGCTCGGCGAGGCGGAAAACCAGGCGTTGTCCGTCACCTGCGAACGCGCCGGGCTCGCGGACGGACAGCGTATCCTCGAGCTCGGCTGCGGCTGGGGATCGCTGTCGCTGTACATGGCGCAGCGCTTCCCGCGCGCGGACATTCTCGCGGTCTCGAACTCCGCCCCGCAGCGTGAATACATCCTCGCCGAGGCGGCACGGCGCGGACTCGGGAACATCGAGGTTCTCACCGCGGACATGAACGACTTCGCGACGACGCGCCGCTTCGACCGCGTCGTGTCGGTGGAAATGTTCGAGCACATGCGCAATCACGCACGTCTCTTCGAGCGGATCGCCGGCTGGCTCGAGCCCGAGGGCCGCTTCTTCATGCACATCTTCGTGCATCGCTCGGTGCCCTATCTATTCGAAGACCGCGGGGACGACGACTGGATGAGCCGGCACTTCTTTTCGGGCGGAATGATGCCGAGCGCCGGGTTGCCCCTCCTGTTCCAGGAGCATCTGCGCCTCGAGCGGCAATGGGCCTGGAGCGGCACGCACTACGAGAAGACCGCGAACGCCTGGCTCGCGAACGTCGATGCGCGCCGCGACGAGACGCTGGCGGTACTCGAGGCCACGTACGGTCGTGGCCAGGGAGCGCTGTGGCTGCAACGCTGGCGCATGTTCTTCATGGCCTGCGCCGAGCTGTGGGGATACCGCGAAGGCCGCGAGTGGTTCGTGTGCCACTATCTGTTCGCGCCGCAGGCGCGTTCCTGAGGCGGCCGTGAAGTTCACTCTTTACAACTTCGTGGCCTACCAGGTGGCGTGGTTCGCCGTCCTGATCGGCGCCGCGCGCGGCCTCGCCTGGGCCGGGGCGGCGCTCGCGCTGCTGGTCGCCGTCGCGCACCTGGCGCTGCGCCGCGACCCGCGCGAGCTGCGGCTGATGGGAATCGCGGCGGCCATCGGCCTGCTCATCGACAGCACACTCGCATTGAGCGGACAGGTGCGATTCGCCTCCGCGTGGCCCGGCGATTTCGCGCCGTACTGGATGCTATCCCTGTGGATCGTGTTCGCCACCACGCTGAACCACTCCCTGCGCTGGCTCATGGTCCGCCCGCTGGCGGCGGGCATCGGGGGCGCGGTCGGCGGACCGTTGGCCTACCTGGCCGGTGAACGGCTCGGCGCGCTCGACATCGCGACGCCCATCAGCGCCCTGCCGCTCATCGCGTTGCTGTGGACCGCCGCCATGGTGACGCTCTCGATGAAGGGCGTGCGCGCGCACGCGCCCGCCGCTACGCGGAGTGTGCCCGCATGATCTCGCGCACCGCGGCGTTCGTGATGCTCGCGGCGCTGCTGGCCGCATCGGCGGCGCAAGGCGCCACCCGCGAATGGCACTTCGACGTCTCGCTCGACGGACGCGCCATCGGCGAGCACCGATTCGTGCTGCGCGAGGACGCGGAGCGTCGCGAGCTGCTGAGCGAGGCGCGCTTTCGCGTCAAGATCCTGTTCTTCGAGGCGTATCGCTACGATCATCGCGCCGAGGAACGCTGGCGCGGCGACTGCCTGGAAAGCCTCGACGCCCGCACCGACGACAACGGCGAGCTCAAGGTGGTCACCGCCAGCGATGCGGCGCCGCTCGCCGATTGCGTGCAGACCTTCGCTTACTGGAACCCGAGCATCCTCGAGGCGCGGCGGCTGTTGAATCCGCAGACCGGCGAGTACGTCGACGTGACCGTCCAACGTATCGGTCGCTATACCGTGGACGGCCAGCCGGCCGAGCGATACCGCTTGCTCGGCGGCGGACGCACGCCGCTCAGCATCGACCTGTGGTACTCGCCGTCGCGCGACTGGCTCGCGCTCGAATCGCTCACGCCGGAGGGGCGCCGCCTGCGCTACGCCAGAAAATGATCCTGCTTCGAACGGTGATCACGATGTCCCTGCTCACACTGCTCGCGGGCTGCCGCTCGTCCCACCCGCCACTCACGACGGAACCCGCGGTGGACCTGCCGCGCTTCATGGGTGACTGGTACGTCATCGCCAACATCCCGACATCCCTTGAAAAAGGCGCGCACAACGCCGTCGAGTCCTATCGACTCGATCGCGACGGCACCATCGCGACGACCTTTACGTTCCGCGACGGCGCTTTCGACGGCGAACTCGAGCGCCATTGTCCGCGCGGCTTCGTGCTCGACACGCGTTCGAACGCGGTGTGGGGGATGCGCTTCGTTTGGCCCTTCAAGGCGGACTACCGCATCGTATACGTGAGCCCTGACTACCAGCAGACCATCATCGGACGCGAGAAGCGCGACTACGTGTGGATCATGGCGCGCACGCCGAGCATCGACGACTCGCAATACAGGGAGCTGCGCTCGCGGGTCGGGCTCGAAGGCTACGACCTGTCCGCGCTCATGCGGGTACCGCAGAGCTGGCCCGAGAAAGATGCCGCATCGGCCCGCTCGAAACTGGAGGAATGCTCGTGAAGATCGCCATCGTCGGCAGCGGAATCGCCGGAAACGTCGCCGCCCATCACCTGTGCCGCGAGCACGAGATCACCGTGTTCGAGGCTGCGGACCACGTGGGCGGCCACACGCACACGCACGAGATCGAACACGAGGGACGGCGGGTGTGCGTCGACACCGGGTTCATCGTGTGCAACGACCGCACCTATCCGCGTTTCCTTGCGCTGATGGACGAGCTGGGCGTCGAGCTGCAGCCGGGCGACATGAGCTTCTCGGTGACCTGCGCCGCGAGCGGTCTCGAATACAACGGCACCACGCTGAATAGTTTGTTCGCGCAGCGGCGCAATGCGTTGCGGCCGGCCTTCTGGCGCATGATCCGCGACATCCTGCGCTTCAACCGCGAGGCGCCGCGACTGCTCGACTCGCCGGACGATGCGTGCACGCTCGGGGACTACCTCGACGCGCAGGGGTATTCACGCCGGTTCGTCGAGCACTACATCCTGCCGATGGGCGCGGCCATCTGGAGCGCGGGCACGGACGCGCTGCGCTCCTTTCCGGCGCGCTACTTCGTGCGGTTCTTCCACAATCACGGGATGCTCACCGTCGACGACCGGCCGCAGTGGCTCACGGTGCGCGGCGGCTCGGCGCGTTACGTCGAGAAGCTCACGGCTCCGTTCCGCGACCGCATCCGGCTGCGCACGCCCATCGAAAGCGTGCGCCGTTCGCCCGCGGGTGTGTGGGTCAAACCGGCGGGTGCGCCGCCCGAGCGATTCGATCGCGTGTTCTTCGCGTGTCACAGCGACCAGGCGCTGCGCCTGCTCGCGGACCCGCACGCAATCGAACGCGAAGTGCTCGGCGCCATGCGTTACCAGCGCAACGACGTCGTGCTGCACACCGATACGAGCGTGTTGCCGAAGAAGCGCCTGGCCTGGGCGGCGTGGAACTACCACCTCGTCGACCGCGCCGCCGAGCGCGTGGCCGTGACCTACCACATGAACATCCTGCAGCGCATCGACACGCGCACGCCGCTGCTGGTGTCGCTCAATTTCGCGGACCGCATCGACCCGCGGCACGTGATCCGGCGGATGAGCTACGAACATCCGGTCTTCACGCGCGACGCGGTGGCCGCGCAGGCGCGCCATGCCGAGATCGATGGCCTGGATCGCGCGTACTTCTGCGGCGCGTATTGGGGTTTCGGCTTCCACGAGGACGGGGTCGCCAGCGCCCACGCCGCGCTCGAACACTTCCGGGAGACAGAACATGCACAGCGCGCTGTACACCGGACGGCTTAGTCACCACCGTTTCGCGCCGCGCGAACATCGGTTCAGCTATCGGCTGTTCATGATGTACGTGGATCTCGCCGAGCTCGATGAGATCTTCCGCGGGCGCTGGTTGTGGTCGGCGCGGCGCCCCGCGCTCGCCTGGCTGCGGCGCGCCGACTACATCGGCGATGCGGCCCAGTCCATCGACTCCGTGGTGCGCGACTGCATCGCGGGCCGCACGCGCGAGCGGCCGACGGGCCCGAACCGCATGCTCACGCACCTGCGCTACTTCGGTGTGGGCTTCAATCCGGTGACCTTCTACTACTGCTTCGACGCGGCGGACACGCGCGTCGAGTCGGTGGTCGCCGAGATCACCAACACGCCCTGGAACGAGCGGCACGCCTACGTGCTCACGGATGCGCAGCCCGACGGCGCGCGAATCCTGCGTTACCGGTTCGAGAAGGATTTCCACGTCTCCCCGTTCATGCCCATGGACATGAGTTACGACTGGCGCTTCGGCACACCGGGCGACTCGCTGCGCGTGAACATGCAGAACTACCGCGCCGGCGAGCGCGTCTTCGATGCCACGCTGGATCTTTCGCGCCGCGAGATCGGCGCCGGATCCTTGAGCCGCGCGCTCGTGAGCTTTCCCTGCATGACGGCGACGGTGCTCGCCGGCATCTACACGCAGGCGTTCAAGCTGTGGCTCAAGCGCATTCCTTTCCATGCACATCCGTCGAGGACCCAGGACCATGCAGATGACGTCGCCTCACAACTCTGAAGCCACCGAGGTACTGCCGGGCACGCGCGCCGCGCGCGGCCCGCGCGCGAGCGCGCTCGACGCCTTCGCCCGGCGCGCCGTGTTCGGGCGGCTCGAGGCACTGCGCAACGGCTGCCTCGTACTCGTCGAGGGCAACGAGCGGCATCGCTTCGGCCGGCCGTGCGTCGAACTACCCGAACCGGTGGTGATTCACGTGCACGACGCGCGGATGTACGGCGACGTCGCGTTCGGCGGGTCGGTGGGCGCGGGCGAGGCGTACATGCACGGCCTCTGGACCACGGCGCAACTCCTCGACGTGGTGCGGCTGTTCGTGCTCAACATGGACGCGCTCGATGGGCTCGAGGGCGGCGCCGCGCGGCTCACACACCCGTTGCGCAAGGCGTTGCATGCCCTGCGCCGCAACAGCCGCGCCGGCGCGCGCCGCAACATCGCCGCGCACTACGATCTCGGCAACGAGTTCTTCGCGCTGTTCCTCGACGAGACGATGATGTACTCGGCGGCGATCTTCGAGCACGCCGGGCAATCGCTGCACGACGCGCAAGTCGCGCGCCTGGACCGCATCTGCCGCAAGCTCGCGCTCTCGCCCTGCGATCACCTGCTCGAGATCGGCACCGGCTGGGGCGGCCTCGCGCTGCACGCCGCGCGGCACTTCGGCTGCCGGGTGACCACCACCACGATCTCGCGCGAGCAGTGGCGCCTGGCGCGCGAGCGTGTACGCGCCGCCGGCCTCGAGGGACGCATCGAAGTCCTGTGCGAGGACTACCGCGACCTCGAGGGCAGCTACGACAAGCTCGTCTCCATCGAGATGATCGAGGCCATCGGGCACGCGCAGTACGACACCTATTTCGAGCGCTGCGCGGCGCTGCTGAAACCCGAAGGCGCGATGCTGCTGCAGGCCATCACGATCGCGGACCAGCGCTACGAGCGCGCGCGCCGCTCGGTGGATTTCATCCAGCGCTACATCTTCCCGGGAAGCTGCATTCCATCGGTCGCCGCCCTCACCGCGTCCATCGCGCGCGCCGGCGACCTGCGCGTGTTCGACCTCGAGGACATCGGTCCGCACTACGCCACCACGCTCGCGCACTGGCGGCACAACTTCCGCGCCAACCTCGCGCGCATCCGAGCGCTGGGCTACGACGAGGACTTCATCCGCATGTGGGACTACTACTTCTGCTACTGCGAAGGCGGATTCGCCGAGCGCGTGCTCGGCGACGTGCAGATGCTGCTGGTGAAGCCCCGCAACCGGCGCGCGACGCTGTGAACACGTCGGAAGTGGTTACGGTGGCCCTGACCGGACTGGGCCTGATCGCCGCCCTCGCCTTCGCGACCTGGCTGGTGAGCCTCGCGCGGCGCGACGTGAGCATCGTCGATGGGATGTGGCCGGTGTTCATCGGCGCCGCGGGCGCGTACTACGGCTGGATGGCGCCGCGGCTCGATACGGCGAGCATCATCGCGCTGGCTCTGCTGGGCGTGTGGGCCGTGCGGCTGTGCGTGCACATCACCGTGCGCAACCACGGCCAACCGGAAGACCGCCGCTACCAGGCGATCCGCGCCAACAACCAGCCGGGGTTCCAGTACAAGAGCCTCTACATCGTGTTCGGTTTCCAGGCGCTGCTCGCGTGGATCGTCGCAATGCCGTTCCTGGCGCTGACCCACGGCGATCCGGGCCACGCCGCCTGGGTCGTGGCGGGCGCGGCGCTCGCCGCGTTCGGCATCGTGTTCGAATCCGTGGCGGATGCGCAGCTCGAACGGTTCCGGCGCAGTCACGGCAGCCAGCGCGGCGTGCTCGACAGCGGGCTGTGGCGCTACTCGCGCCACCCGAACTACTTTGGCGAGTGCTGCGTGTGGTGGGGAATCGGCTGCATGGCGCTCGCCACGGGCGCGTGGTGGACGCTCGCGAGCCCGCTACTGATGACGGTGCTGCTGCTGCGGGTGAGCGGCGTGAAGCTGCTCGAGCGCACCATCGGCGAACGCCGGCCGGAATACGCGCGTTACACACGGACCACGAACGCATTCCTGCCGGGCAGGCCTCGTCACGACGCCGGCACGCGCGGGCCGTGAAATGTCGGCGAGGGGCAGCTTGCTCCTGGGGGAGGCATCAATGCTGCCCCTCGCCGATCTCACCACTTCTTGCGAAGCGTGAGTCCCACGATCCGGCCCACGGGATTGTTGAGGGTCGGATCAAATCCACCACCGCCGTTCGGGCTCTGGGCGATGTTGACGAAGGGCGGTTCCTCGTCGAGCAGGTTCACCGCGTCGAGCGCGACGGACAGGCCATCGGCGAATCCGCCGCCACTGAAGTGGTAGGCGAGGTTCAGGTCGAACGTGGTCAGCGAGTCGACGGTCTCGACCGGGCTCACGAGGTTGTTGTCGTAAGCGCCCAGGTGGGTGACGAACAACGCCGCCGAGAGTCCGCCGAGCTTCCATGAGAAATCGGCGCGCGCCTTGAACTCGAGCGGATTGTAGATCGTGTTGAGCTGATCGACTTTATCCGCCGCCGGGGTGATGGCGACGTCGTACGTCGTGAAATACGTCGTCAGCAATCCGAAGCCGAACACGCCGGCCGATTCGGTATCGATGCTGAAGTCGGCCGTGAAGTCGATACCTTCGGCGATCGTGGTACCCAGGTTGTTCGTGCGCCCGTCGACGTACAGCGTCACGGGATTCGGCAACACGCCGCGGATCGGCTTCGTGGCGACGAGCCCGGCGACGAAGGCCGGATCGGGATTGCGCACGATGATGCCGGTGCCGGCGAACTGGCTCTCGCGGTTCAGGATCGTGAGATCCGAGAGGTACGAGGTGATCTGTTTCTCGTAGTCGATGTGGAAATACGTGAGGCCGAGGCTCACGTCGTCGCGCGGCGCGAAGTCGACACCGAACGTGTACGACTGCGCCGTCTCGGGCTCGAGCTCGAGATTGCCGCCCGAGAGCGTGATGCCCTGCGTGATCGCGCCACCGCGCGTCGGATCCGAGTAGTTCTGCACGTACAACGCGGACGAGTTGCCGTAGATCTGCGCGAACGTCGGCGCGCGGAACGATTCGCCGTAGGTTCCGCGGAATTTCAGCGAATCGGTCGGCGCCCAGTTGATGCCGTACTTCGGGTTGATCGTCGAGCCGTCGTCGAGATCGCTGTAGTCGTCGTAGCGCACGGCCAGATCCAGCGTGAGCTCGCGCAGTCCCGGCCGCGCATTGCTCTCGCCGAACAGCGGCACGAGCAGCTCGGCGTACGCGGAATGAACCTTGCGGCGCACCCGTGGCGTGATGCCGTCGATCGGCGCTTCCCAGGTGCCGCTGATGAGGCCGGACCGGCTGGTGAGCAGCTGTCCTTCGTAACCGACGGCCGCGCGCAGATCGCCGCCCGGAAGGCTTGCGATCGGGCCGTCCACCTTGAGCTCCCAGCCCTGGAAGTGCGTGTCGCCCGGTGCGATGAACAACTGGTTGGCGAGGTTGGCGAGCGCGGTACTGTTGTTGGGCGCCGTGCTGAACGGATTGAACGCGGTGGCGGGATCCGTGCGGGCCAGCGCCGCATTGAGCGCGGCGTTGTTGATGCCGTACTGTGAGGTGCTGCGTTCCTCGTCGTGCCCGTAACTGTAGAGCGCCTCGAGATTCCAGTTCGCGCCGAGCTGCACGCGCGTTCCGATCGTGCCCTGGTAGGCCTCGGAGAATCCGTGCGTGTCGTTCGACGGCAGCTGGTCGCCGAACGCGTAGTTGACCGTCACCTGGGTCGCCGTGCTGCCCGGCGGCGCCACGAAGAACGGGTTCACATTGCGCACGGTCAGCGCCGCGGCCTGGTCGCCTACCTGGTTCACGAACGTGCGGCGCGACCAGAACGCATCCGCGAACAGCGAGACCCGCTCGCTCAGGTTCAGGTCGAGGGTGGCCATCGCGGAATTGCGATCCTGCTCGGGCAACAGGTCCTGGAACTGCGCGTTGTCGCAACGGTTGGTGGTGCTGGGAACGAGCTGCCCCGCCGTCGCCGGGGTGACGCCACCCTGCGGGATGGCGTGACTCACGCCACCCACGACGATGTTGCCGGGATTGCATTGCACGACGCGGAAGTCGCGCCCGCCGCGCTCGCGCAGGTCGCCGCGGAAGAAATCGCGATCCGTGCCGTTGAGATTGCTGTGATAGGAGTTCTCGAACGCGATCATCGCGTGACCGTTCGACCAGCCGAAGCCGCCGATCGCGCCGATCTGGCGCTCGTCGTATGCGTCGCCGCGACCGCCTCGCAGACTCACTTCGACGCCCTCGAAGTAGCGGCGCGGGATCAGGTTGACCACGCCCGCGACCGCGTCGGAGCCGTAGATCGCCGAGGCGCCGTCGGAAACGACTTCGACCCGCTCGAGCGCGAGCGTCGGAACGATGGAAGGATCGACCGCGAAGCCGGTGGTGCCCTGCGGCACCGCGCGGTGCCCGTCGAGCAGCGTGAGCGTGGAATACGGTCCGAGGCCGCGCAGGTTGATCGACGTGCCGTAGGTGATGTTGCCCGAACCGCCCGACTGGCCGCGCGAATTCTCGGACACGCCGAGATTGAACACTTGCGGCAGCTTCTGGATCAGCGAAGAGGTGGAGAGCGGCGCGAGGGCTTCGATGTCGTCGCGCCCGACCGCGGTGACCGTGGAGCCGACGGGCTGGGAACCCCGGATGCGGCTGCCCGTGACGATGACTTCGTCCAACGTGGTCGCCGGCGCGGCCCCCGGCGCGGGATCTTCCGCATACGCAGCGAAGGGCGCCGCCGCGGCGCCCGCGACGCATAACGCCATCCGCACCGCGCGCGCAACCTGTGCGCGCATGTTGTTAGAAGCTTCCGGACTCACATTCCCCTCCCGTTATACGCCTCGCTACCTAACTACTTTGGCGGCGGTGCATGAAGTTCTGGTGTTCGATCGTCGCGTGGCGGCGACTCCCCCGTGAGCGCGGTCAGCCTGCGCCCCATGCCGCGCGCTTGTCAATATGGTTTGTACTGCCAACTATCTGCACCACCAACGTTACCGCTCACACGCGGCGCCGGGCGGACGTCCTGTTTGACCGCCCTCCGGGGGTCGAGTAGGTTTGCCGGCGAAACGGCGAGGCACCATGGCCAGCAGGAAGACTTCCAGACAAAACGCAGATTTACGCGCACAGTCGGCGCTCGGCATCGACCTCGACTGCCTGCCGACCCTGCTCGGCTTCAACATCCGCAGGGCGCAGATCGCGCTGTGGCGCGACTTCAATCGCAACGTCGCCGAAGGCTACGTGCGGCCCGGCGTATTCAGCGCCCTGCTGCTGGCGCATGCCAATCCGGGTATCGCGCAGATCGAAATCGGCAATCAGCTCGGCATCGACAAGGCCAGCGTGGTCTCGCTCATCGACCGCATGGAAGAAGCCGGCTGGGTCACGCGCAAACGTTCGACGGACGATCGCCGCCGGCAGGGGATTTTCCTGACCGCGGCCGGCACGCGCGCGTGCCGCTCGCTCAAGAAGGAAATGATCGACCACGAGCGCAAGTTCGTCGGCCGCTACACCGACCAGGAACTGCGCACGCTGATCGCGCTGCTGCGCCGGCTGCACGACCCCGACTGACGCCCCGCGTGCGCGCCCCGCTCGACTCGGCCGGGCGATTGGTGGTAGTACTAGAATGGTTGAGACTACAAACCAATTTGCGAGGGCGCGCTTAACCTTCCATGAGCGACGTCGACCTGGTCTTCTCCGGCGATCTGATTCTCGACGTACCGCAGCCTGATCACTGGCTGGACGGGATCGCCCCCGCCTTGCGCGCCGCGAACGTCGCGATCGGGCACGTCGAGGTGCCGCATACCCGCGCGGCGGCGCGCCTGCGCAGCGACATCGCCGCGCCCGGCGCCGATCCCGACCACGTGCCCGCGATCCGTCGCGCCGGGTTCCACGCGGTCACGCTCGCGGGCAATCACATCGCCGACTGCGGCGCCGAAGGCATCGCCGACACCGTGGCCGCGCTCGATGCCGCGGGCCTCGCGTCCTGCGGCGCCGGCGCCGACCTCGCCGCCGCGCGACGTCCCTGCTTCATCGACGGCGCCGACGCCCGGATCGGCCTGCTCAGCTACAACTGCGTGGGACCCGAGGATGCCTGGGCGACATCCACCCGCGCCGGTTGCGCCTACGTGCGCATCGAGACCGCCGACGGATCGACGATCAATCCACGCGCGCCGCTCTCCACGCCGAACGAAGATTCGCTCGCGGACATGGCCGCGGACATCCGCGCGGCGCGCGCGGCCGCGCAATTCCTCGTCGTGGCCCTGCACAAGGGCATCGTGCACACGCCCGCGACGCTCGCGCCCTACGAGCGCGCCGTCGCGCGCGCGGCCATCGATGCCGGCGCCGATGTCGTGATCGGCCATCACGCGCACATCGTGCGCGGCATCGAGATCCATCGCGGCAAGCCGATCTTTCACGGGCTCGGCAACGGCTGCGTGGTCACACGCGCCTTGAGCCCGGACACCGACGATCCGGCGCGGGCCGAGTGGGCGCGTCGCCGCCGCGAGATCTTCGGCTTCGCCCCGGATCCCTCTTACTACCTCGCGCCGTTCCATCCGGAAGCCGTCAACGCCATGCTCGGCTGCGCGCGCCTGCGCGCCGACGGCTCGCACGCCGCCGGTTTCATTCCGCTGCACGTCGATCCGCCGGGCCGCCCGCGCGTGTGCGCGGCATCCGAGGCGCCGCGCGTGATGCGTTACGTGCGGGAAATCTCCGAGGCCGCGGGCCTCGCGCCGATCTCACTCGAATACCGGGAAGGCCGCGCATGGATACAGTGAACACGCGGAACGGAACGCGGCGCGGACCGCTGTTCTACGTGGGCTCCGCCGGCCTGCTCGGCATGATGGTGGTCGAAGCCACTGCCGTGATCGGGCGTCACATCGGCGTCCCCGTCATGGGCGCCATCGAACTCGTACAGGCGGCGATCGTGCCCGCGGCCTGCGCCGCGATGCTGATCGCGACGCAGCGCGGCGCGCACGCCGCCGTGCACATGCTCACCGAGCGGCTTCCCGCATCCGCGCGCGGGAAGATAGCCCGCGCCGGCTCCGTGCTGTCGGCACTGTTCTTCGCGGCCATGTGCGCGGGCGGCACATGGCTCGCGATCGAATACTGGGACACGTTCGAGAAATCCGAGGTGCTGAGCCTGCCCTTCCGCCCGCTGCGCGTCCTGGTCGCGCTCACCGGGGCCGCGCTGACGGTTGCGTTTCTGCGCCTCGCCTTCCGGTCGAACTCAGTGCAGTCGGAGAACGCCAAGTGAGCGGCGCAATCGGCGTCGGCGCGCTGCTGGCACTGCTCGCGCTCGGGGTTCCGATCGGCGTCGCGATGGGCGTCGTGGGTCTCGTCGGCCTGGTCATCCTGGTCGGTCCGGAGCCCGCGCTGATCAAGAGCAGCGTCGTCTTCTTCGAAACGGTGACCCGCGTGGAGCTCGGCGTGTTGCCGCTGTTCCTGCTCATGGCCAATTTCTGCTTCGCCGCGGGCGCGAGCCGCGATTTCTTCAGCGCGGCGGCCAGCATGGTCGGACACCGCCGCGGCGGCATGGCGCTCGCGACGATCGCCGGATGCGCCGGGTTCGGCGCCGTGAGCGGCTCGAGCCTCGCGACCGCCGCGACGATGGGACAGATCGGCCTGCCCGAGATGCGCCGGCGCGGATATTCGTCCGCCTTCGCGGCCGGCTCGGTGGCCGCCGGCGGAACGCTCGGCTCGCTCACGCCACCCTCCGGCGCGCTCATCGTGTTCGGCATCATCGCCGAGCAATCCATCGGCACGTTGTTCACGGCGGCGATCATTCCCGTGATCACGCAGGCACTGCTCTACATGACGGTGATCGTGCTGCTGTGCCGGATCCGCCCCGCCATCGCGCCCCCCTCGGAACGCGTATCGTGGCGCGACCGCGGCGCGGCCGTCCTGCGCGTGCTCGACCTCGTGACGATGGTGGCGATCGTGCTCATCGGCATCGCGGTGGGCTGGTTCACGCCCACCGAGGCGGCGTCGATCGGCGCCTCGCTGTCGCTGATCCTGTGCGCGGTACGCAAACGCCTGACCTGGAGCACGTTCTGCGAGGCGCTCGCGCTCACGCTGCGGACCAGCGGCATGTTGTACGTGGTCATCATCGGCGCGCTGATCTTCGCCGCCTTCATGAGTTTCACGGGCCTCGCCGAGCAGATTGCCGCGCTCGTGTATGGCATGAACAGCGGACCCACGGTAACCGTCATCGCGATCGCCATCCTGTTGCTGCTGCTGGGCTCGGTGCTCGACGGTCTCGCGCTCATGCTGCTGACCGCGCCGATCCTGCTGCCGATCACCACCGCGCTCGGCATCTCGCCGATCTGGTTCGGCATCTTCTTCGTGCGCACGATGGAGATCGGCTTCGTGCATCCGCCGATCGGCATCAACCTGTACGTCATGCACAGCATCGCGCCCGACATCTCGATCGGCCGCGTGTTCAAGGGCGTGTTGCCGTTTCTCGCGGCCGATTTCGTGCACCTCGCGATGCTGATCGCGATTCCCGGCATGGCTCTCGCGCTGCCCATGTGGCTGGACTGAACCGATGAACACCGCCGACGGATTCGCGAACTCGTTAGTTGGCCTGCGGCGCGATCCGCAGCGCGTGGCGCGCGATGCGGCCGCGAGCGGCCGGCGTGTCGTCGGATTTGTCGGCGGCGACATACCGGTGGCGCTGATCCTCGCGGCGAATGCGCTGCCGGTGCGGCTGCGTGGAGTCGCGGACGCACCGACACCCGGCGCGGACCGGTTCGTGGAGTCGTCGTTCGCGCCCGCGCTGCGTTCGATCGCGGAGCAGTGGCTGAACAAGTCGCTCGACCATCTCGACGCGGTGATCTTCTCGCGCGGCGACGACAGCTCGCAGCGGCTCTACTACTACGTCTGCGAGCTGCAACGCCGCGGCGTTTGCGCGGGTCCGCGGCCCCTGCTCTACGACATCGCGGGCCTCGACCGCGCGATGAGCTTCGAACACACGCTCGACTCCACGCGATTGCTCGCGACGCAACTCGGCAGCGCACCGGAAAGACTCGAAGCGGCGATGGGCCGCGTGCGGCGGCGCGCGGAGCTCGTCGAGGCCGTGAAGACCCAGCGCCAGCTGCCCGCGCCGCTGCGCGGCAGCGACGCATGGTCGTTCGATTGCGCCGCGGGCTGCGACTGGCGCGAATCCTTCGACGAAGGCGCGCGGCAGTGGCTCGCGCAGGCCTCGCTGCTGCACCTGCCGAAGCGCGTGGTGCTCGCCGGCGATCCGCCGCCCGACGATCAGCTGCACCTGGCCGTCGAAGCCTGCGGCGCATCCGTGGTGCTCGAACTCACCGAGGCGTCGGGCGCGGCGGAGCGCGGCGAGCGCGAACCGCTCGCGGCGATCGCCGAAGAAGCCCGACGGTTCCAATCGCCCGCGCTCGCCATGCGCCGGAACGCGCGCTGGCTCGCCGACAACGCGCTCGATCAGCGCGCCGACGCCGTGCTCGTCTGGCTGAGCGAACAGGACGAAGCGCTGCCCTGGGAGATCGCGCGCCAGATGCACGCTCTGCGCGAGGCCGGCGTGCCGGCATTGCTGCTCGCCCGCCAGTCGCCCGCGATCTCGGCCGCGGTGGTGACACAGGTGATGCATTTCATGCGCGAGCTGCGGAAATCCTCATGAGACTGCTGGAAAACATTCGCGTCCTCGCGTGGGGCCAGTCGTACGACAGTCCAATCGCGCGTTTCCTGCGCGATCTCGGCGCGGACGTCGCCCGCCGCGACACGGCGCTGCGCGCCGCGGATCTCGCCGAAGTGGACTTGCTGATCGAGAATCTCGGGCTCGCGCGCATCGAGGAGACCGGGCTTTCGCGCGCGCAGATCGAAGCGGCGAATCCGCGTCTCGTCCACGTGTCCGTCAGCACGTTCGGTAGTTCGGGCCCGCGCCGGCACTGGCGCGGATCGGAGCTCGTCGCCTCGGCGACGGGCGGTACCCTGCGCCTGGTCGGCGATCTCGATCGCCCGCCGGTCAAGGAGGCGCTCGATGCCTGCGAATTCCACGCGGACATGGTCGCCGCGGTCGGCGCGCTGGCCGCGCTGGCCGAGCGCCGCCGCAGCGGACTGGGACAACACGTCGACATCTCGACGCAGGAAGTCGCGTTTTCCCGCAACGTGAACGGCGCGCTGGTGTGGCAATTCGACCGCCGCCTGCTGGGCCGCGCCGGTGGCGCGCTCAACTACGGCCGCGCGACCGTGCGCTGCATCTGGGAGTTGAAGGACGGATACTGCTTTCACTCGCTCATGACCGGACGTTTCGGCGCGCCCGCGAACCAGGGTCTCAGCGACTGGATGGACGCCTGCGGCGTCGACAATCCGCTCGCGGGCGTGAACTGGGAAACGTACAACCGCTCGACGCTCGATCCGGCGACGCGCGCGCGCTGGGAATCGGCCATCGATGCTTTCTTCAAGACCCGCACCTGCGCCGAGATCGCCGACGAAGGCCGGCGTCGCGGCATCAACGCGACGGTCGTCGCCACGCCGGCCGACGTGCTCGCGGATCCGCACCTCGAGGCGCGCGGCTTCTGGCGCGACACGCCTACAGGCCGCGAACCGGGCCGCTTCCTCAAGGTCATTTCCGCGCCACGAACGGCGCCGGCGCCCGCCGCGCGTTCCAGCGTCGCAACGCGCGGCCCACTGTCCGGCGTGCGCGTGCTCGATTTTTCCTGGGCGCTGGTCGGCTCCATCACCACCAAGACCCTGGGCGACCTCGGCGCGCAGATCGTCAAGCTCGAATCGCGCACGCGTCCGTGCCTGTCGCGGCTCGACGTCCAGGTGAGCGCCTCGCGCGCCGGCAACCTCGACGACAAGCCGTGGTTCGCGCATCTCAACACCTCGAAACTCAGCCTGTCGCTCGATCTCAAGCAGCCCGCGAGCCGCGAACTGCTCGATCCGCTGATCGACTGGGCCGATGTCGTGGTCGAGAACTTCTCGCCCGGCACGCTCGAGAAGTTAGGCCTCGATTATCCGCGCCTGGCGGAACGCAATCCCGGCCTGATCATGGTGTCCGGCAGCGTATACGGACAGACCGGCCCGCTCGCGAAGAGCTGGGGCGTCGACGGCACCGGCGCGGCACTGAGCGGACGCACCTATCTCACCGGCTGGCCCGACCGCGCGCCGGTGATCCCGAGCGCGGCGCCCTATGGCGACGTGATCCTGCCCTTCGCGATGGCCGCCGCGGTGATCGCGGCGCTCGAGCATCGCGACACGCATCGGCGCGGCTGCCACATCGACGCCTCGATGTATGAACTGTGCGTGCAGCAGATGCGCGACGCGTTCCTGCCGGGCGCGTCGGCCTCGCGTCCCGGCAACTCCGATCCGCGTATCTTCCACCAGGGCGTCTACGGAACCCGCGACGCGGACCGCTGGATCGCCATCACGTTCCACACCTCGGACCAATGGCAGGCATTCGCGCGCTCCGAGCAACTCGCCGCCGCCGACGCGGCCACGCGCGCGGCGGCGCTGTCCGCCTGGTGCGCGGCGCGCACCGACACCGAGGCCACCGAATACCTGCAGGACATGGGCATCGCGGCCGGCGCCGTGCAGGACATGGCGGACCTCTTCGAACGCGACCCGCAGATCCGCGCGCGCGGCGCGCTGGTCCTGCTGCCGCATCCGCTGCTCGGCGAGTTCGGGCACATGCGCACACCGATCGATTTTTCGCGCGCGGGCGGCGTTCCGTTCCGCGCGCCCAACATGGGCGAGCACAACGCACGCATCGCCCGCGAGATCTGCGGCGTGTCCGAATCTCGCCTGGCCGAGCTCGAGCAACTGGGAGTCTTCAAGTGAGCGGACAACGCAGCCGCAAGGATCTCGCCTGCACGGCCGACGCGACCGCGCACCAACGGCAATTCGTCGCGGACCTGCGCCGGCGCGTGATCGACAACGGCGAACCGTTCGCGATCGCGCAGGCCGACACGCCGCACGAGATCTTCCACGCGCTCGACATACCGCTGATCAGCAACCAGTGGTGGTCCGCCTACATCTCGGCCAAACAACTTTCGCCGCGTTACTTCGCGGTGCTCGACAAGCTCGGTTATCCCGGCAACAGCTGCCGTTACTGCTCGCTCGGGCTCGCCTGCACGCTCGACAACGATCCGGCGACCGCGCCCTGGGGCGGATTGCCGAAGCCGACCGTGCTCGTGGCCCGACTCACCTGCGAATGCATCCGCCACGTGTTCGGCCAGTGGGCCGAGGCGCTGGGCAGCGAGTTCTTCCCGCTCGAAGCGCCCGGCTGGATGCACAAGGATCCCGAATGGTTCCTGCGCTCGAACGAGAACTGGGAAGAGTTGTACGAACCGCGCCGCATCGAACTACTGGTCAACGAGATGCGCGCGCTCATCGATCTGCTCGAGAAACGCACGGGCCGCCGTTTCGACGAGGAGAAATTCCACGCGCTCATGGAAGGCGTCAACGAGCAGGAAGGCTACATCGCGGAAGCCGCGCGCCTGGTGGGCTCGGCGCGCCCCTGCCCCGTTTCGATCGCCGACCAGATGCCCAACACGATGATCCCGCAATGGCACCGCGGTTCGGCCTGGGCCATCGCGCATGCGCGCCGCTTCCGCGACGAGGTGGCCGAACGCGTCGCGCAGGGCATCGGCGCGAGCAGCAACGAACGGGTGCGGCTCATGTGGATCGGCGCCGGGCTCTGGCACGACCCCGGTTTCTACAGCGCGCTCGAAGACCGCTACGGCGCCGTGTTCGTCTGGTCGATGTACATGCCGTTCGCCGGACCGCAGTACATCCGCGCGCTCAAGGACAAGCCGATGCACGCGCTCGCGAGCCGCGTGTGTTCCATGAACGAGGTGCTGCACCTGCCGCCGTGGATGAACGGCTGGATGGTGCACGAGGCCGAACGCTGCGGGATCGATGCGGCCGTCGTGCTGGTGCCGCCGGACAACCGCATTTCGCAGTCCGGCACGCTGCTCACGCAGCACGCGCTCGAGGCCGCGGGCGTGCCCGTGTTGCGTCTGTCCGCCGACATGGTGGACGCCAAGGAATGGAACCACGAACGCATGGTCGAGCACGTCGCGGAGTTCCTGCGCTCGAGGGGCCTGATATGAAGCTCCGTGGCGTGTGGTTGACGCTCTGCCTGCTCGCTGCCGGCTGCGCGCGCGAGCAGCCGCCCACCGGCGTCACCGTGCTGACCTACGCCTCGCAGTACAGTCCGGCGCATCCGTTCAGCCGCGCGGACATCGCGTGGATGGAGTGGATCGCCGAGCGCTCGGGCGGGCGGATGCAAATCAAGCCGTACTGGTCGGGATCCGTGTTGTCGTCGGAACATTCGATGACCGAGATTCGCCACGGCGTGGTGGACATCGGGCTCATCACGCCTATCTACGCGCGCGGCGGCGCGCACATGATCCACGTGCAGGCGGCCTTCTACGCCGGGCTCACCACGATTCCGCAGCAGGTGGCGCTGTATCGCTGCCTCGAGCGCGCCGATCCGCAGTTCGCGCGCGAACTGGACGGCATGGTGGTGCTCGCCGTGCAGGGCGGCAACCTGCCCGGCGTCGTCACGCGCAACCGGCCGGTGCGCACGCTCGAGGACCTGCAGGGCCTGCGGCTGCGCGCGCCCGCGGAGTTGCTCGACGTGCTGCGTCGTTTCGGCGCCGATCCGGTCGACATGCCGATGGGCGCGGTGTACTCCGCGCTCGCCAAGGGAGTCCTCGATGGCGTCATCGCGCCGGCGGACACGCTGCGCTCGCTGCACTTCGCCGAGGTTTCGAGCTACTTCACCTCCATGCACGTGCCGCGCGGCGCGTATGCCGCGCGCGCGATCGGGCTGCACCGCTGGCAGAGCCTCACCGACGAGGAGCGGGGCATTCTCGAGGAGAGCGTGGCCGTGTGGGAACACGCCCTCGACGAGCAGCTGCAGCGCGCGCAGGTCGCCGGCGAAATCGCCGGACGCGATCACGACGTGACGTTCAACACCCTTTCCGACGAGGACACCCGCCGCTTCCTCGAGGTCTACAACGAAGTCGCCGAGCGCAACGCGCGCCGCGCGAGCCGCTACGGATTCGACGGCCTGCGACTGTTCCGCTATGCGCGCGAGGTCGTCGCGCGCGCGGACGGCGGCGCGGTCGAATGCCCTGGAGAACGCGAATGAGCAGTGCACTGGCCGGTATCCGGGTCGTCGATTTCAGCCACGTGATGGCGGGCCCGTACGCCTCGCACCTGCTGCGCCTGCTCGGCGCCGAGGTGATCAAGATCGAAGCGCCCGGGATCGGCGACGCGATGCGCAACTACGGGCCGGATCGCCGCTACGACGGCATGTCGCCCGCCTTCATCGCGGTCAATGCCGGCAAGAAGTCGATGACGCTGAATCTCAAGCATCCGCCCGCCGTCGCCGCGGTGCGCAGACTCATCTCGACCGCGGACGTCGTACTCGAGAACTTTCGCCCGGGCGTGATGGCGCGCCTCGGACTCGATTACGAAAGCGTGCGCGGGCTGCAGCCGCGCCTGGTTTACTGCTCGGTGTCCGGATACGGGCAGTCGAGTCCGCGGCGCGACTGGCCGGCCATCGACAACATCGTGCAGGCCACGAGCGGCATGATGTCGCTGAGCGGCGAGAACGGCGACGGCCCGATGCGCGTGGGTTTCCCCGTGGTCGACACGCTGACCGGACAGACCGCGGCCTTCGCGATCCTCGCGGCGCTGCTGCGCCGGGACCGCACCGGCGCGGGCGAACACATCGACGTCGCGATGTTCGACGCGGCGATCGCGTTCATGACTTCCGCCGTGGTGCCCTACCTGGTCACGGGCAAGACGCTCGAGCGCACCGGCAACATCGGCTACAGCGGGCAGCCGACCTCCGCGGTCTTCGAGGCGTCCGACGGGCGGCAGATTTCGCTCGGTGTCGTGCAACAGGGGCAGTTCGACGCGCTGGCGCGCGCGCTCAAGTGCGAGCGCTGGCTGGCCGATCCGCGATTCGTCACCCCCGATCTGCGCCGCAAGCACAGCGGCGAGATGCGTGCGGAGCTCGAGGCCGTGTTCGCCACGCAACCCGCGGCCTCGTGGGAGCAGCAACTGAGCGCCGCCGGCGTTCCGTGCGGGATGGTCCGCGACGTGGGCGAAGCCGTGAACCTGCAGGGCCTCGACGAACGCGGCATCCGCATTCCGCTCGAGGTATCCGGGCTGCCCGACCGGAAGAGCGTGGAAATCGTGAACGCGGGATTCAAGTTCAGCCAGGACTCGCCGCACATCGACGAGCCGCCGCCGCGCGCCGGCGAGGACAGCGAATCCATTCTCGAATCTCTCGGCTTCGATGCCGAGGCGCGGCGGGAGATCCTCGCCGGCAATCAACGCCCATAACCAGAGTCCATAGCAGCTTCCGTTCGGGGGAATCATGTCGCAGACGTTTCGCAGTCTCTTCTTCGCGGTTCTCGTGACCGTCACCGCCGCCGGCGCCGCCGCGGACGGGCCCAAGGTCTCGAAGCCCGGCGAATACCGCGGATACACGCCGGCGATCTACGACGGCCATCAGCTCACCTCGCAGTACGTCGCCGTGCGCGACGGCACGCGTCTCGCCGTGGACGTGTTCCTGCCGACGCTGGACGGCAAGGTGGCCACGGGCAAACTGCCGACCGTCTGGATGCACACGCCTTACAACCGGCGCACGACCGGCGGTGGGCTCACGGCGGCTAACTATCCGGGCAAGGCGCTGCAGCTCGTGAAATACGGCTACGCGGTCGCGGTCGCGGATTTCCGCGGCCTGTACGCATCTTTCGGCCGCAACGCCGGCTACAACCGCGGCGAGTGGCAGGACGCGGCCCGCTTCGACGCCTACGACATCACCGAGTGGCTGGCCGCGCAGCCGTGGAGCAACGGCAAGGTCGGCATGTGGGGATGTTCGGCCACCGGCGGCAGCCAGATGCAGGCGCTGACCACCGCCCCGCCCAGCCTCAAGGCCATCTTCCCGATGAGCTGCGAGTGGGACGTCTATGCGTTCGTCGCGTCGGGCGGAATCACGCCGAAGAACGCGCCGACCATGATGCTGCGCGGACCGTCGCGCGAGGAGCGCGATCGCGGCGCGGTCGCGGTGGACGGCGACGCCGACAACAAACTACTCGCCGCGGCCATCGCCGAGCACGCGCGCAACCTCGAGACGCCCGGGGCCGCACCGTTCCGCGACAGCGTGTCTCCGGAGTTCGGCAGCACCTGGTGGCTCGAGAGCAGCCCGCACACGTACGCGGATGAGATCAACAAGTCGGGCATTGCGGTGTACGCCGCGGTCAACTGGGCGGAAGGTTTCACGGGCCACGGCCCGGCCTATACGTTCAACAACCTGCGCACCCCGAAGAAGCTGATCCTGGGACCCGGCAGACACTGCGACTGGGCGAGCGTGCTCACCGAGACGGGCTTCGATCTCGTCACCGAGGAGCTGCGGTTCTTCGATCACTGGCTGCGCGGCGTCGACAACGGCGTGATGCGCGAACCGGCCGTGACCTATTACACGTACAACGAATCGCCGGAACGCTCCTGGAAGTCCTCGGCCGTGTGGCCGCCCAAGGCTGCCCGCACCGCGTTCTATCTATCCGCGGGTTCGCTCGCGTCGGATGCGCCGAAGAAATCCACCGGAGAGACGCGCAAACCGGTGAGCTACGACACGGATGCGGAAGCCTTCTGGACCACGGGCATGACCTTCGTCACCGAGCCGCTCGCGCGGGACACGGAAGTGACCGGTCACCCCACCGGTCACATCTGGCTCGCGTCCACGGCGACGGACGCGGACATCATCGCGCGCATCGACGACGTCGCGCCCGATGGCACGCACACCTACGTGGGAGTCGAAGGAAAGTTGCGCGCCTCGCTGCGCGCCACCGCGCAGGCGCCTTACGAGACGATGGGGCTGCCGTGGCACCCGTTCACGCAGGAGTCGGCGCGTCCGCTCGAGCCCGGTGTTCCGGTCGAGGCCGAGTTCGAATTCCTGCCGACGTCGTACGTCTTCAAGGCGGGCCATCGCATCCGGCTCACGCTGCAGTTCGCCGATCAACGCTCCACGCCGAAGCTCGATCCCGCGCCCACGGTCACGTTGCTGCACCACGCGGGCGCGGCGTCGCGGATCGAACTACCGGTCATTCCGCGCTGAGGTCGCGGAGAATTCCGTGCACGAATTGCGCGGCGGGAGTGAGGGCGGGCGTGCGCCGGTGCGCGAGGTACAACGAGCGCATGAGCGGCGTGTCGCCGAGCTGCCGCGCGCGCAAGGTGCCGGCGGCCAGATCTTCTTGCATCGCGCCCAGGGTCATCGGGCCGACGGCGAAACCGCGCCGCACGATTTCCATCGCGCTGTGCAGCGAATCGATCTCCACCGCGACGTTCAGCGACAGGTTCCGCGCGGCGAACGCCCCGTCGATCAGCGTGCGGACCGCGTTGGGACGGCGCGGCACCACCCACGGCAACGGCGCGAGATCGGCGAGGGTCGTGCGTTCCGGCAGTTCGATCGAGGGCGAGTGCATGAGCACGATCGCCTCGGTGAGGATCTCCTCGCCGGTCAGTACGCCTTCGGGTTTCGTCGCCGAGATCGACAGCTCGATCTTTCCGTTCACGAGCAGCTCCTGCAGCACGAGGCTGCCCTCCTCGCGGAACTGCAGGTGCATCTCGGGATGCTGGGTGCAGACCTTCTCGATGAGCGGCAGACCGAAGCGCGGCACCATGGTCGGCGGCATGCCCACGATCACCGTTCCCGACAGCGGCTTCACTTCGCGATGCACCGCCTCGTGCAGATCGTCGAACTGCCGCAGGATCGATTGCGCGCGCGCGTAGAGCACGCGGCCCGCGGACGTGGGCGTCACGCCCGACACGGAGCGGTCCAGCAATTTGACCTTGAGTTCGTTCTCGAGGATGGCGAGCTGCTGGCTCAACGCCGGCTGCGCCACGCCGCTCAGCGCGGCGGCACGAGTAATGCTGCCGCTGTCCACGATCTGCACGAAGTAGCGCAATCTCCGGCTGTCCATGGGGAGGGATCATAAGTGTCGCCGCCCATGCCCGCGACCATTCGCAAGACGAAAATCCGGCTGCTGATTCCGCTGCTCGCGCTGCTGTTCCTGAGCACCATCGACCGCGCGAACGTGAGCTTCGCGGCGCTGCAGATGAACGCGGCGCTCGGGCTCACGCCGGAGACCTACGGGTTCGGCGTGAGCATCTTCTTCGTCGGCTACATCCTGATCCAGTGGCCGAGCCTGTGGCTGCTGCAGCGGATCGGCATGCGCCGCTGGGTGTTCGCGTGCGCGGGACTGTGGGGCCTGGCGGCGACGGGCCTCGCCTTCGTGCAGTCGGCGAACAGCTTCTATGCGCTTCGCCTGCTGCTCGGCATCGCGGAAGGCGGCTTCGCGCCGGGCGTCATGTTCTATCTCGCGCAGTGGATTCCCGCGCGGCATCGCGCGGGCGCGATCTCGACTTTCATGCTCGCGGTACCGGTGTCGGCCGTATTCGGCGGGCCGCTCGCGGGCTGGCTCATGAGCATGGACAACCCCATCCAATGGCCCGGCTGGCGCTGGATGTTCTTCATCGAGGGCGCGCCGACGCTGCTGCTCGCGGTCGTCGCGCTGCGCGCGTTACCCGACACGCCGCGCGATGCGGCGTGGCTCTCCGACGACGAACGCCGCTGGCTCGAGGACGAGATCGCGCACGACAAGCAGTCCGCGCCCGCGCGCACCGGAGGCTCGCCGCTGCGCAACGGCCGACTGTGGATCGCGAGCCTGTGCTGGTTCGGATTGATGGCCGGCGCGAACGGCATGTTGTACTGGCTGCCGCAGATCATCCGGCACCTGTCCGCAAGCAGCTCCGATCTCGAGATCGGCTTCCTCTCCGCGCTGCCCTGGGTCGCCGTCGCCGCGGGCATGTTGATCAACGCCTGGCACTCGGACCGCACGCAGGAGCGTTACTGGCACGTGGGCCTGGCCGCGCTCGCCTCCGCCGTGCTGATCGGCATCGCGCCGTTGTTGGGCACGGGCGCCTCGGCGCTGGCCGTGCTGCTGCTCGCCGGCCTCGCGATGGGCGCGGCCCAGGGCACGTTCTGGACGCTGCCGCCGCTGTTCCTGAGTCCCGCGGGCCTCGCGACCGGCTTCGCGCTGATCAACATGTGCGGCAATCTCGCCGGGCTCACGATCCCGACCTTCGTCGGCTGGGTGCGCGAGCGCACCGAATCGTTCGACGGCCCGGTCTTCGCCATTGCCGCCCTGTCGGCGCTCGCCGCGCTCGCCGTGTGGCTGCTGCGGCCACGGGCACATCGGCATGGCTTATAGCCGGTAGATCGATCCACTGTTACCCAGCCCGGCGGGCGCTCCCTAACATGCGCCGATGCCGGACGAATACGATCCCACGGCGGAAGAAAGCTTCGAGCATTCGCACGCGGTGTTCGCCGACCTGCGCGCGCGGTGTCCCGTCGCGCACAGCCGTGCGTTCGACGGCTTCTGGGCGGTGACCCGCTACCAGGACATCCTCGACATCCTGCAGCAGCCGGAGCTCTACATCACCTCGGTGCGCAACGTCGTGCCGGGCTCGTCGACGACCGGCCGCCGTCCGCCGCTGCACCTCGATCCGCCCGATCACACGCCCTATCGCCGCGCCATCGATCGCGCGCTCGGCGGCCCGCGCGTCGCGGCGATCGAGAACACCACGCGGCGCGCGGCGCGCACGCTGATGCAGTCGCTGGTCGCGATGGGCGAAGCCGACTTCGTCGAACATTTCTCGAGCCCCCTGCCCGCGGCCGTGTTCGGAGAGTGGTTAGGCCTCACGGACGCGCAGACGCAGGTGTTGTGGAGCACCGCCAGGGCCTACGTGAAAGCCTGGGAGGCGTTCGACAAGAACAGCGTCGCGGTGGCCGCCGCGCAGCTCGCCGAGATGGCCGCGGAGGTGATCGCGGAGCGGCGCGCGCAGCCGCGCGATCCGTCCGTCGACCCGACGAGCTCGCTGCTCGAAGCGCGCGACGACCAGGGCAACCCGTTTCCGGAGAACCTGCTGGCCGGCTGCGTGCGGCAGGTGCTCGTGGTGGGACTGGTCGCGCCGCCGATCCTGCTCGGCAGCATCGCGGTGCACCTGTCGCGCGACGTGAAGCTGCAGAACGAGTTGCGCGCGGACCTCTCGCTGGTTCCGGATGCGGTGGAGGAATTCCTGCGGCTGTACACGCCGTATCGGGGCTTCGCGCGTTCCGCGAAGACCGAGGTGGAGTTGCACGGCCGCCGGATCAAACCCGGCGAGCCGATCGCGCTCGTCTACGCCTCCGCGAATCGCGACGAGTCCGTATTCCCGGAACCGGACGAGTTCAAGCTGCGCCGCCCGAACATCCGTCAGCACCTCGCCTTCGGCCGCGGCCCCCACATGTGCGCGGGCATCGCCCTCGCGCGCCAGGAACTGCGCATCGCGCTCGAAGAGCTCTTGAAGCAGACCTCTCATTTCGAACTGTGCGGAGATCTCAAGATGAGCGGCATGCCCGAGCTCGGCCCGATCTCCGTACCCCTGCGCCTGGTCGGTGCCGGGTGAGAAAACGCTGAGTCAGCTTTTGCGCGTCATCGTCCGCCGATGATCTCGACATCGGCGCGGCGATTCTCGAAATCGGCGGCGCTACCGTCGGGCTTTTTCGAGAGGTCCCGCCAGCTCACGCTGTACTTCACCCCTTCGAGCCCCGCGCCTTGGAGCAACTCGCGGATCTGCTCGCCGCGTTCGCGCGCGATGCTCTCGCGCTCGCGCATCACCGTGCCATCGGACAGGCGCGAGCCCGAGCGGTACGCGGTGATGCGTACCTCGCTCGCGCCCGTCGAGCGCGCGGTGTCGAAGATGCGCTGCAGGTTCTGCGCATGGCGGAACATCACCTTGCCGTCGAACTCGTAACGCAGCGTGACGCGGCGTTCGGTCACGTCGGGGCCGGCATTACGCGTCACCGGATCGCCGAACGCGAGCCGCCCGCGGCTCGGACCCGGCGGCCGCGGCGGCTCGAACCCCAGTTCGTAGCGGTCCTCCGCGGGCAGCATCGTGTTGCACGATGCATCGAGTTCGGGAAGCACCGAGAGCGTGACCGGCTCGATCACCCGACCGCCGCAGATGTCGGGCTTGTCGGAGACGACACCTTCCACCAACACCTTGTGTCCCAGCCAGGGCGGCGTGACAGGCGCGCTGACGTCGGTCTGCAACGTGAGGAAATACATCTGCCCCCGGTGCTCGGCCAGCCAGCACGGCACCGTGCGCGTATCGCGCACGACCGGACAGCTCACGAAACTGATGCGCTGCCCCGCGCTTTCGGCGCCGGCGGCGACGACGGCCACGCAAAACGCGAGCGCTGTGAACGCCCGCCTCACAATGCGGCCAGGAAGTTCACGAGATCTTCCCGCTCCTGGTCCGTGAAACCGATGTTGAAGCGCCGGTCGTAGAAATCGACCATCTCCTCGAGCGTCGCGGCCGAACCGTTCGAAAAATACGGCGCGCGCGCCGCAAGGCCGCGGAATTGCTGCATGACGATGGTCCCGACGTCGTTGCACTTGCCGGAGATCAGCGCGCGTCCCGGGTCCTGCGTGTAGATCACGCGGCCGAGGAACGGATGCGGCGCGACGTCCGGCTTGCAGGTGACCTTGAACAACGGCAGCGAGGGCTTGCGTTCGTTCCACGGATTCAGCGGCTCCTCGCGCGCCCACGGCAGGTTCGTGGTGCCGATGTCCATCCAGCCGTTCGCGATGTCCATGCCCATCATGTGCATGCCGTGACAGGTCGCGCAGGTGCGCTTCGCCGGATTGCCGAGGCCCACCGAGTTGAGATGCATCGCGTCGCGGATCCAGAACGTGCGGAACATGAACACGTCGTGGCCACGCGCGATCGACGCGAGTTTCCCGTCGCCATCCCGGCGCGTATCGCCCAGCGGCACGACGAAGTTCGTGATGTTGTTGCCGAGCAGTCCCTCGCGTCCGGCGGCGACGTTGCGCACGCCGAGTCCGGGCGCGTCGCCCGACTCCTGCGCGGCGTACACCTGCTTTTCGAAATCCACGATACGCCGCAGACGCTCGCCCTCGAGTCGGCCGCCGAGCTGCAGGTGCATCGCGGCGGCTTCCGCCGCCTGCGTCGCGAGCGTCGGCTGGCGCGCGTCGGCCATCAGGTTCATCGCGCTCGGCAGACCCGTCTCGGGATCGCGCGTCGCGGGCAGTCCGTTCTTGCCGATGAACGCGAACACGCCGAAACCCTGGTGCGTCACGTAACGCAGGTTCGCGACCGGGCGCGGCCGGCGGTAGACGGACACAGTCGGGTTGGAGCTGCTCAGTCCGTACTCCGGGTGCGTGTTGCAGCCGGTGGGATCACGCACGACCTCGAGCGTGAATTCCGGATCGATCGCCGAACCATCCGCACGCTTCGGCGGCCACGGCAGGAAGATGCGAAACAATCCGCGTTCGAGCAGCAGCGAATGCGAGCGCGGATCGCCGGCCGGAAGGTTCGGACAGTTCGCGCCATCCACCGGCGCGAACAGCGGGTCCTTCCCCTGCGTGTCCTCCCACCGTTTCCGGATCATCTCGACCGACAACGACATCGCGTTTCCGGGCTGATGGCAGGTCACGCACGCGCGGCCGTTGCCGCCGATGGGCTCGAAGAACGGATGGCCCGCGGTGACGACGGGTCCGCCGGCATTCAGCACGCCGACGCTGCCGTGCGCGTTGCCGTACGTCGCCAGCGCTTCGAGCGGCCTCCCGCTCCCCGGCGTCCACCAGCTCGTCGACGAGGGTCCTGGGGACTGGGCGGCACACGTGAACGATGCCGCCAGCAGTCCCAGGACGAGAACGAAATCCCTACGCAATACTCACCCTCAGAAGTCGAACTTCGCGCGCACGCCGAACTGGCGCGGCGGGCCGTAGATGATGCCGCCGCTCGCCGAGCTGGCGTCCTGTACCTGCGCGGCGATGTAAGTCTCGTCGAAGATGTTGTTCGCGAAGGCCTCGATTCGCACCGCGTCCGAGGGCTTCATCGTGACCCGCAGGTCCGCGACCGTGCGCGACGGCACCACCGTGGCCTCGTAGCGGAACGGAGTCGAGAGCTGCTCGTCCATGTACGTGACCTGGACACGCGGCGTGATGCTCCAGGAGCCGACGAGGAAGTCGTATTGCATGCCGGCGTTCAACGTGAGCTCCGGCGCGAACGGCACCGGCGACCCGGCGGGCACGAGGCGGTTCGTGTTGGTCTGCGAGTCCGTCAGCATCGCGTCCTCGGTGAACTCGCTGTTCAACGTGCTTGCGCCCAGGTTGAACTCGAAGCCTGCGAAACGTCCGAGCATTTCGATCTCCGCGCCGTAGATCTCGGCCGGCGCCGCGTTCAACGTGTTGGGCAGCAGCGCCGGCGGCGTTCCCACCGCGGTGAGCGACGAGAGCTGGATGCCGTCGTACTCCGAATAGAACAGCGCGCCGTTGATGCGCAGCCGGCCATTCGCGACCGTCGACTTGATGCCGAGCTCGCCCATCTCGTTGGTCTCGGGCTGGTAGTCTGGCAGTCGCGGATCGAGATTGATGCCGCCCGCCTTGTAACCCTTCGACGCGGTCGCGTACACCATCACGTCGTCGCTCGCGAAGTACTTCAAGCCGAGCCGGCCGGTCATCTCGTCGGACTCGAGCTCGGACGTGCACGGGAAACATCCCGGCGGCGGCGGACCCGGGATCGCGAGCCGCGTGTACGTCTGCTCGTCCTCCGAGTAACGCAGACCGAGGTCCAGCGCCCAGGACGTGGCGAAGCGATAGTCCACCTGCGCGAACACCGACTTAGAAGTGTTCTCGAGCTCGGTGACGATGCTGGAATTCGACTGCACGAAATCCACGGTGTTGCGGTTGTCACGCAGCACCTGCACGGGGCTTTCCTCTTCGAGATAGAACGCACCCACGACCCACTGCACGGGCCCGTCACCCTTCGACAGCAGGTTGAGCTCGCTGACCCAGGTCGTCAGTTCCTGCGACGTCCAGCTCACGCGGCCGCGGTACAGCGCGGTGTTGGCGCCGTTCGTCGGCAGGTTCCCGGGCACCGCCTGCGCGGTCGCGGTGCGATCGCCGTCGGCCTGGTCGATCGTCGTGGCGTCGAGCCAGCTCGTCTGGAAGCGCAATCCCAATGTCGGCGAGAGCTCGAAGTTCGCCTCGAGCGAGGCGCGGTCGCCTTTCTGGTTCAGGAAGGAAATCGCATCTTCCTCGATCGTGAACGGATCCGAGGTCACGAGATCGTTGCGGTTCTTGATCGCGTTGTAGTCGGTGTCGCGGTCGAAGTGCTCGTAGCGCAGATCGAACGAGATCGAATCGGTGGGCGCGTAACGGATCGCCACGCGACCGGCGAGATCGCGGCCGCTGCCGGGACTGCTCGGGCTCGGACCGATGTTGTCGGTGAAGCTGCCGCGGTCGTCGTAGACGCCCGAGACGCGCATCGCGAACTTGTCGCCGGCGGGAATGTTGACGGCCGCGACCGTGCGGTACCAGTCGTCGCTCGCGACGGTCTGATCGACGTATCCCGAGAACTCCCCGAACTGCGGGGCCGGCGTGCGCACGTAGATGGCGCCGCCCGTGGAGTTCTGGCCGGTCAAGGTGCCCTGCGGTCCGCGCAGCACTTCGATCGACTCGATGTCGAAGAACGACTGCGCGATGAATTGTTCGTGCGGGATGAAACTGCCGTCGACGTAATACGCGACGCCCGGGTTCGACGTGGGCGCGGATTGGCCGATACCGACGCCGCGGATGTTGATGAACGTCGAGCGGTTGTAAGTGTTGATCGCGACACTCGGCGCCACGTTCTGGATGTCGAGCACGTTGTCGACACCCTTGGAAGCCAGCGCCTCCGCGGTGAGCACCGTGGCGGACGCGGGCACGTCCTGCAGGTTGACCTCGCGCCGTTCGGCCGTGACCACGACCTCTTCGAGTTCCTGGGATTCGGCGGCATTCGGCTCAGCGGCCATCAAGGGACCCGACGCGATCCCGCCAGCGGCGACGAATGCGATGCGGGCGGGAAGATTCCAGCGAGACCAATCACTCATGTACGACTCCTTCAGACCCCCCAGGAGTTGAACGAAGTCTAGTGAGTGGCCGCGTGCGCGGGGGAACACCAAAATTGACTGACGGCATAAGCCAGACCGATGCGTGGAAATGACTGCAAGTCGTGCGTACATTCCCGGACATGAAAGAAAAACTGCTGCCCGCACTCACGCTGCTCGCAATGACCGCCGCCGCCAACGCCCAGTCGCCACCCAACGTTCCGGATACGCCCGGCACCGGCAAATACCCGGCGCTGAAGGAAGAGACTCCCTCACTTCCGGAGCACACCGTTTACCGGCCGGCGGATCTCGCCGCACTCGGCTCGAAGAAACTCGGCGTGTACGTGTTCGGCAACGGCGCCTGTTCGAACGACGGCGCGAGCTCGCGGCTGCACCTGCTGGAAATCGCCTCGCATGGATATCTCGCGATCGCGCCCGGACGCATCCGCACCGGTCCCGGCGCGACCGTGCCGCCCGATCCGCCGCGCCCGCCTCGCAGCGAACAGGGAAATCCCCCCAAGCTTCCGAAGCCGCCCACGAGCGCAGCCGACCTGCTCGCGGCGCTCGACTGGGCGATCGCGCAGAACCGCGATGCGTCGAGCCCCTATCACGGGAAGATAGACGAGTCCGCCATCGCCATCTCCGGCTTCAGCTGCGGCGGATTGCAGGCGCTGCAGATCGCCTCCGATCCGCGCGTGAAGACGCTGATCGTCATGAACAGCGGCATCTTCAACGACACGACCCAGGGCATCTCCGGTATCGACGTGTCGAAGTCTCTGCTCGACAGGATCCACACGCCGACCTTCTACATCCTGGGCGGCGAGACCGACATCGCGTACGCCAACGGCATGGACGATTTCAAACGCATCACGCACGTGCCGGCCTTCCTCGGCAACCTCGTGGGCGTCGGCCACGGCGGCACGTATTGGCAACCGAATGGCGGCAAGGCCGCGGCGGCGGTCGTCGCGTGGCTCGAATGGCAGTTGCGCGGCGATCAGGTCGCCGCGAAGAACTTCGTCGGCGAGAAATGCGGATTGTGCGCGGACGCGGCGTGGCAGTTCACCGCGGCGACGCGGACATGATTCGTCAGCGCGAGTATCGCGCCAGCAGGCGGATGTAGCTGGTTTGATAGCCGTTCGAGTTCTCGGTCACGGACCAGGAGTTGAGCGGCCAGCTCGTGTTGAAGTCCAGGTAGGATTTCTGCGGCGGCTGTCCCGCGGGCGGCGACGGCACGGTCGCCCCACAGGCCGATGAAACTCCCGGGCAGCGGTCGTCCCAGTTGTACGACGGATTGGGACCCCCGACCACGAAGCCGGGCGGCGGACCATGCGTCGACGCGCTCACGCTGTCCCACAGCGCGCTGCCGTCGGAGAACCACGAGTGGTAGAACTGGTCGACGGAATCTTCCGCGCCGAACGCGCTCATGTTCGATAGATAGACCTTGCCGAGCGGGTTGACGCCGTGCAGGTAGTGCAGGTACGCCGCGCCGGCGTTCAGCCGGTCGGCGGCGGACTGCGCACCCAGTCCGTAGGTTTCCTGATCGACGAACATGCCGCCGGCGAGCGCCTTGACTGCGTTGCTGCCCCAGGTGTAGTCGGTGATGAAGGCGCCATATGGATCGCGCCGCGAGGTGACCGCGCCCCAGCCGTCGGCGCCGTTCCATAGACTCACGTAGCGGTCGCGGATCGCCGTCGCCACGCCCGGTGTCGCACCCGGCAGCGAGGCATACAAGAGCAGAGTCTGCGTCTGCTCGGAGTTGAACGGCGAGAGCCAGAACGAGGCGAACATCGGTACGGTGGTGTAGTTCGTATCCACGAAGTCGCGATACGGGGTGTCACCCGTGAGCGCGAATAGATAGACGGCGGCCAGCAGGCGCTTGGCCAGTCGCCCCGCGTCGTCCGTTTCCTGCTGCCCGGCGCCGAGACCGGCCGTGCCCGCGGATTGTTCGTTGTTGCGGAAGACCACGCCCGGATTCGCGACGGCCCAGGCCCAGGCATCCTCGGCGCGCGTGCGCAGTTGCGCGGCATAGGCGTCGAATGCCGGCGCGCCCAGCGATCCGAAGATGCGCGCCGCCTGCGCGAAGGCGGCCGCCGCGGACAACGTGGCGGAAGTGCTCGCGGTGCCATAGAGGCTCACCCCCGTCGTGCTCGACGGCGGACTGCTGCAGGCGACGCCCACGATGGACAACACCGAGCCGTCGGCATTCTGCATGCGCACCAGGTGATCCACGCCCCACTTCACCTCGTCGAGCAGGTCCGGCACGCCGTTGCCCGATTCGGGAATGTTGAAGTCGTCGGTGAAGGCCGTGGGGTTTTCCGCGTAGGCGTGCAGCAGGCCGATGACGTAACCGGCGGTCCAGTTCGTGTACTTGTTGCAGTCGCCGGCGTCGTACCAGCCACCGCGCAGATCACGCTCCGTGGCGGCATCCTGGGGCGCATCGTAGCGACGCGCGTTCGCATCCTGCAGCGGCCCGAGGTGGCTCGCGCCGTCGACCCAGGCGGGTGCGGCGAACGGCGCCGCCTTGGCATGGCCCGCGCGTTGATAGAAGAAGGTGCGCACGGCCTGCACGAGCACCGGTCGATAGACGCCGTCGCCGATGTCGAAGCGCGCGGAGCGGATATTGCGGTCCACGTCGAGGATCTCGTAAGTGCCCGCGGCCGTGACCGCGCTGAAGTCGAACAGCCAGGCGCGATCGCCCGAGCTGGTATCGGTGGCTCCGCCGTTCCACGCCACGGCGGCGCCGCTCAGCACGACCGCGTTGTTCGCGGTGTTGACGACCTGGATCGTCGCGCCGGGCGTGTAGGCATCCGCGCTGTCGAATCCCGTGACCGGATCGCGCAGCACGGCGATCTTCTGCCGGCCGGGTAGATAGCCGAACTGGTCCACCACGATGAACGGCCCGTCGCCCGTCACGGCCGGCGGCGGAGGCGGCGGTGGTGGTGGCGGAGGTGGTGGCGGTGGGTTGTTCCCGGAGGGCGGCGGTGCCGCTCCACCCTCACTACCGCCGCCGCCACAGGCGGACAACGCCAGCATCAAGGTGACGACACAGGCGATCACGCGGGACGACCGCGATTGGAAACCGTTCATGCGCATTCGAATCCCCCTGCAGTCACGCGGGACACCCCCCCGCTCAGAAAGTCACGCGCGCGGTGAGCGCGAATCGCCGGTCGAACGTGAACCATGCATTCTGGTACAGCTTCCAGTCCGTGTAGTCGACGTTGTAGGCCGGCGTGTTGCTGTCCGCCGCCAGCGTATACCGGTACGGGCCGATCAGCAGCTTCTGCGTGGTATTCGTCAGATTGTTGCCTTCGAGACCGACCTGCACGTGTTCGTTGAAGCGGAAGTAGATCGACGCGTCGAGCTGACCATAATCCGCATTCCACACCGAGCCCTTGCCGTCGCCGTCGTGGGTGGTCAGGAGCCAGCGCTCGCGGCCTGGTAGGCCTTCAATAACTCGGCGGTCGGCTCGAAGGGGCCGCTTGCGATCGGGATCCGCGCGACTTGTGCGGCCGCGAGTGGCACGCCTAACAACGTTCGCCTGCCCAACGTGGTCATCGGCGACTCCTGCTCAGCGATTTCGCGTCAGCATCTGCACGACGTAGGCGCGGATCATCTGCGCCTTCTGGGTATCGGGCGTGCCCTGCACGCCTCGCTGGCGCTCGGTCAGGTGCGCGAGCGCGTCCTCTCCGCCCGAGAACACGAAGTGCTCGAACGCGCGCCGCCAGATCTCGCGCCGCTCGGGCGGCATGTTGCGCACCGAGAGAATGGCGTGCATCAGCACCCAGAACGGTGAGCCCTGCCATGCGGGCGTGTCGTCCCACCAGTAGTTCACGAGCACGTTGAACGCATCGCGCGACTCGACGTGGTGCCACCACATGTACGGAATGAACAGCGCGTCGCCCGGCTCGAGCTCGGCATATTGAGCGGCGGCCAGCGCCTGCGCGAAGCGCGGATACTTGTCGAGATCCGGCGACTCGAGTCTCACCATGCTGATGGGCGGGCCCGCAAGCGTGAACTCGAGCGGCCCGACGTACATGTTCTCGAGTTGCTCCGCCGGGAACAGCGTGAACCGCCGGCGCCCGGCCACGACGCAGGCGACGTTGTACGACATGTCGAAGTGCGTCTGCACGGTGACGCGATTGCCCAGCCAGATCTTCGGCTCGACCTTCGCATCGACGAGCGCGATCGAGTTGTCACGGACGAAGCCGGGCAGCTGTGCGGGGATCGAGATCGCGCCCGCGTACAGCGCCGGCGGCGCGGACGCATCGAGCAGCTCGATCAGCCGCGCGAGGACGTCGCGGAACGGCGCGGCGCTCGTCTCGTAGTTCACGCCGGTGAGGTCGGCGTTGTAGAAGAAGCGCCCGCCGATCGACGGATCGCCGGTCATCAGGCTCACGTTCGCGCCGGTGGAGAAACCGCGCAGATAGTCCGCCATCGCGGCCGGCGACGCGCGCCCGGCGCGCACCGCCGGCCACTCGCCGACCAGTCCGCGCAGGATGGCGGGCTGTCCCGCGGGCAGGATCTCCTGCCGGAACCGCTCCGCGCTCACGTCGCGCCATTCGGCGACTTCCTTCACGTCCCGGCCTTGCAGTACTTGTCGATGAATGCCTGGTGCGTGGGCATCACGCTCAGGCACTTCTGCATCACGTCGGCCATCTTCACCATGCGTTCTTCGAGCTCCGCCGCGGGCAGGACGTCCGCGACCGGATGATAACGGGCCGGGGCGATGTTCTGTCCGTGCATGACGGCGAACCAGCTCGTCTCGCTGAACAGCTCGTTGTCGTGGCGATACAACCGCGCGTTCTCGCGGTAGATCGCGAGGCGCTCCACGAGCGTCTCCGGGATCGGCATGTTGCGGCAGTAGTTCCAGAACGGCGAGTCGTCGCGCGCCGTCGCGTGGTAGTGCAGCACGATGAAGTCGCGGATCTGCTCGTATTCGAGCCGCGTGCGCCGGTTGTAGTAATCGACGTCGGGCTGGTTGAAGGTCTTGTCCGGAAAATTCGTCATGAGGCGCGCGATCGCCGTCTGGATCAGGTGGATCGACGTCGACTCGAGCGGCTCCATGAACCCGGACGCGAGTCCGAGCGCGACGACGTTCTTGTTCCAGGTCTTCCTGCGGATGCCCGCGCGGAACCGCAGGTGATTGGGCTCGGTCGTCGGCTCGCCGTCGAGGTCCGCGTTCAGGCTCGCGAGCGCCGCATCGTCGCCGATGAACTGGCTGCAGTACACGTGGCCATTGCCGGTGCGCGACTGCAGCGGGATGCGCCACTGCCAGCCCGCGGTCTTGGCGGTGGCGCGCGTATACGGAACCGGTTCCTCGACCCGCGTGCAGGCGCGCGCGATCGCGCGATCGCAGGGCAGCCAGGCGCTCCAGTCGTCGTATCCGCTCTTCAAGGTCTGTTCGATGAGCAGTCCGCGAAATCCGGAGCAGTCGATGAACAGGTCGCCTTCGACGGCCGTGCCGTTCTCGAGGGTCACGGACTCGACGAATCCCGTCTCCGGATGCTGCCGCACGGCAGTGATCTTTCCCTCGACGCGTTGCACGCCGCGCCCTTCCGCGTAACCGCGCAGGTATTTCGCGTACAACGACGCGTCGAAATGGAATGCGTAGGCGAGCGTCTGCAGCGGCGAGCCCGCCAGCCTGGTTTCCGGCCGCTGAAACTTGCCCGCGCGGGCGGCGAGGATCTGCAGGTTGTATGCGTCGATCGGCGGCACGCTGCCGGTCCGCGCGTAACGCAGCCAGAAGTGATGGAAATGCAGTCCTTCCATCACGATGCCGTACGGGCCGAACGGATGGATGTAACGCTCTCCCACCTGTCCCCAGTTCACGAACTCGATGCCGAGCTTGTACGTCGCGTTCGTCTTGCGCACGAACTCGTTTTCGTCGAGCTCGAGCAGGCGATTGAAATGCTGGATCTGCGGGATCGTCGCCTCGCCGACACCGACGATGCCGATCGCCTCGGACTCGATCAATCGAATCCGGATCTCGGGTGTCTTGAGCAGACGCGCGAAAGCGGCCGCCGCCATCCATCCGGCCGTGCCGCCGCCGACGATGACGATGTTGCGGATCCGGAGATCGGTCATGGGCTCAGGGGTCCGCGGGGCAGTAACGCTGGATGAACTGTTCGTGTGTCGGCATCGCGTTCGCTGCCTGGATCATCGCGAGCCGCATCGATTCGAGGCTTTCGTGAACGTCCGCGTGCGGGAGCGCGGCGACGATCGGGTCGTAACGCCTGGGGACGATGTTCTGACCGAGGAACACCGCGACCCAGCTCGGCCGCGAGAACAGCTCCTCTTCGTAGCGGAACACGCGCGCGGCCTCGCGGAACAGCTCGATCTTGTGACGCAGCGTGTCCGGGATGTCCATGTTCCGGCAGTAGTTCCAGAACGGCGTGTCGTCGCGCTCGGTGGCCTTGAAGTGCAGGACGATGAAGTCGCGCACCTGCTCGAACTCCGTGCGCATGTGGCGGTTGTATTCGTCGCGCAGCACGGCCGGCAGCGAGGCATCGGGGAACAGCGAGATGAAACGGCTGATGCCTTCCTGGATGAGGTAGATGGACGTCGATTCCAGCGGCTCGAGGAAGCCTGCCGACAGGCCGATGGCGATGCAGTTGTGCGACCAGAACGTCTGCCGATGCCCCGCCGTGAAACGGATCTGCCGCGGCGAGGCCAGCGCCTCGCCGTCGAGGTTCGCGAGCAGCATGGACGTCGCTTCGTCGTCGCTCATGAACTCGCGGCTGTAGATGTGCCCGTTGCCCGTGCGTTTCTGGGTCGGAATGCGCCACTGCCATCCCGAGGGCCGCGCGCTCGCGCGCGTGTACGGGGTCAGCGGACCGGCGTGGCGGCACGGCACGGCGAGCGCGGAATTGCAGGGCAGCCAGCGGCTCCAGTCGACGTAACCGACGCCCAGCACCTTGTTGAGCAGCAGCGCGCGGAATCCGGTGCAGTCGAAGAAGAAATCTCCGTCGACCGTCTGTCCGGATTCGAGTCGCAACGCCGAGATGTGGCCGCTCTCCGGCGCCCGCGTCACGTCCTGGATCTTTCCCTCGACGCGCCGCACGCCGCGCGCCTCCGCGTAGCCGCGCAGGTAACGCGCATACAACGTCGCGTCGAAGTGGTAGGCGTAACGGATGTGCGTGAGCAGCGAGCGCGGATTCGGATCCGGCAGCGTGAACTTGTTGTGGCTCGCGGAAACCGCGCACAGGCTGTAGTTCTGGATGGCGTGTGGTCCGCCGCCTTCGCGCTCTCGCAGCCAGTAGTTGTGGAAATCGATGCCCTTCATGTCCACGCCGTGGACGCTGAAGGGATGGATGTACACGTCGCCCTTGCGGCCCCAGTCCCGGAACTCGATGCCGAGTTTGAACGTGGCGTGCGTGGCCTTCATGAACTCGCGCTCGTCGAGGCCGAGCATGCGGTTGAAGTTGATGATGTCGGGGATGGTCGCCTCGCCCACCCCGATCGTGCCGATCTCGTCGGACTCCACCAGCGTGATCGACACGTCCTTCGGATCGAGAAGACTCGACAGCGCGGCGGCCGTCATCCAGCCCGCGGAACCGCCGCCGGCGATGACGATACGCTTCAGGGACGGCTGCGGGCTCACCAGGGCTTCTGTTTCAGGTAGCGAACCAGGTTCGCGAGGTAATCGTGATGCGAGGGCATGGATTTCACCAGCTTCTCGATGTCGCGCGCCATGGTTTCGATGGCGGCCCGGGACTCCGCCGCCGGTAGCTGATCCGCGATGAGGTCGTAACGCGCGGGCTTGCGGCCCATGCCGTAGTGAAGGATGGTCCAGTCCTCGGCGTTGAACGGCTCGAGATCGAAGGCTACGAGCACGCCGCGGCTCTCGAACTGCGTGAGCTTCACGGCGAGTGGCTCAGGGATGGGCTCCTGGGCCGGCGCATCGGACAGCGCGCGGTTGAAGATCTCGGCGTGCGTGAAGTCGGCTTCCGACTGGCGATTGAATTCGCGCCGCTCCACGGCCATGTCGTGCGACACCGGGATAAGCGTCAGAAGCCGCTCGATCTCCCGTTGCAACATCAGCATCGGCGCGTGTGTCACCGGCTCGAGCACCGCGGCCGCGTGACCCAGCGCCACGCAGTTTCCTTCCCAGGCGCGCTCGCGTCGTCCGAGCGTGACCTCGCCGTGATGGAACGGCGCCTCGCCATGCGCCGCCACGGCGCGCGACTCCGACTCCGGCGAATACACGGTGAGCCGCGCCAGGCTCTTCTGCAGCGAGGTTTCGGACTGCCAGCCGAAATCGCGCCCGGTCACGATGCGACAGGGTGGCCCCACCTTGTCGCCGGTGCGATAACTCAGCAGCGCTTTCAGGCGCCGCGTGCCCGAGTGTGGCACTTGCAGCGCGCTCATCAGCGTCGCGGCGGGCCCGGTGCAATCGACGAAGAGATCCGCCTCGAGCGACTGCCCGTCCGACAGGCGCAGCGCCGCGATGACGCCGTCGCGGCATTCGACGTCCGTAATGTTCGCGGCGATGACTTCCACGCCCTGCGCGGCCGCCGAGGCCGCGAACGGCTCGCGGTAAACATAAGGATCGAACTGGTAGCCGTATTCGGCCCGCGAAAGCAGCTTCGACCCCTTCTCGATCGGATGCGCGAACGCACCGCGGCGCGCGGCCACCGCCGGCATCAGCAGCGATTCGAGGTCGTCGATGCCATGGCGCAGCAGGTGATGGTGGAACAACACGCCGCCGACGATCGGAAACGGCAGGTGGAAACACTGCACCCACGAGCGCTTCGCGGCGCCCCAGTCGACGAACTGCGTGCCCCAGGCGAACGTGGTGTCGGTGCCCAGGATGAGCCGCGGCTCGGACACGCCGGCCGCGAGATTGAACGAATACGCGGTGGGCGCGGACAGGCTTCCGTAGAAAAGATCCGCATCGCGCGCGTCGCGGCTCTTCACCCAGGTGAGGCGGATCGAACGCGGCAACTGGCGCGCGAGCGCCGCGATCGCCAGGTGCGCGGCGAGTCCGCCGCCGCACACGGCGATCCGCGCGATTTTCTTCCCGGGCGCGCTCACGGCTATCTACCCGCCGCGCTCAGCGGCGCCGTGTCCGATGCGGCTCCGATCTGGCGGATCCAGGCCGCATGGTCCGGCGCATGCCGCGCGGCATCGAGGACTCCACGGCGGATCGCCGCGGCGTTGTCCACGAGCACGGCCTGCGGCGCCGCGTCGGCGCGCGGATCGTAGCCGCGCGGCAGCAGGTTCTGTCCGAGCATCACCGCGATCCAGCTCGGCGGCAGGAAGACGCCGAACTCGTACTTGATGATGTGCGCACGCGCGAGCCAGGCGTCGATCTTCTCCTGCAGGCTGTCGGGCAGCTTCAGGTTGCGGAAGTGCCGCCACATCGGGCTGTCGTCGCGCTGGGTCGCGACGTAGTGCAGCAGCAGGAAATCCCGCACGCGCTCGAAGTACAGGCTCATGCGCCGGTTGTATTCGTCGGCGTCCGACTGCGCGAAGTCCTTGTCGGGGAAGAGCTGGATCAGCTCGGTGATGCCGTCCTGGATCAGGTGGATCGACGTCGATTCCAGCGGCTCGAGGAATCCGGCGGACAGGCCGATGGCCACCACGTTCTTGTTCCAGAACTGGCGGCGCCGGCCGGTCTTGAAGAACAACTTGTTGGGCGATGCGAGCGGCGGCCCTTCGAGATTGTCGAGCAGGACCTGCGTCGCCTCGTCCTCGGAAATGAAATCGCTGCAGAAGACATGGCCGTTGCCCACGCGGTGCTGCAGCGGGATGCGCCACTGCCAGCCGGCCTGGCGCGCCGTCGCGCGCGTGAATGGCGTGAGCGGACCGTGCGTCTCGCACGGGATCGCCACGGCGCGATTGCAGGGCAGCCACTGGCTCCAGTCCTCGTAGCCGGTCTGGAGTTGCTGTTCGATCAGCAACCCGCGAAAACCCGAACAGTCGACCCACAGGTCGGCGGCGACGCTCTCGCCGCGATCGAGCTTCACGGACTCGATGAAACCCGTCGTGGCGTGACGCGTGGCGTCGACCACCTTGCCCTCGATGCGCACCACGCCATTGGCTTCCGAGTACTTGCGCAGGAATCGCGCGTACTTCGTGGCATCGAACTGGTAGGCGTATCGGAACGTGGACTCGAGCCGCGCCGGGTCCGTGCCCGGGCTCATGAACCGTCCCATCTCCGCGAGGATGACGCCGAGCGAATACTCGTCGAGACGGGTCGTGTCGCCGAGCCCGCGCAGCCGCAGCCAGAACTGGTAGAACGGCACGCCGTTCACGTTCGGGCCGTAGTCGCCGAAGGGATGGATGTAGCGATCGCCGATCCGGCCCCAGTCGCAGAACTCGATGCCGAGCTTGATCGTCGCCTCGGTGGCCTTCATGAGTTCCGGCTCACCGATGCGCAGGGCGTTGTTGAAATTGCGGATGTGGGGAAGTGTTGCCTCCCCCACACCCACAGTGCCGATCTCATCGGACTCGATGAGCCGGATGGATATGGGCTGGCCCTTGAACTTGTGCGAGAGCGCCGCGGCGGTCATCCATCCAGCCGTGCCGCCGCCCAGCACGCAAATGCTCTCGATTTTCTGGCGCACGATTTCCTAGGGTTGAATCTTCGCGCGGATTTCGTCTGCCACCGTCTTCGCGGAGAAGATTTCCGGGGGCTTTTCCACACCCGCGAACTTGGCCTCTTCGCCCGAGCCCATCTGGATCAGGATGATCGTCTGGTAAACCTTGGGCGGCGTCCAGCGCTCGACGACTTGCGGCGGCGGCGCACCGCCACCGAATCCACCCGTGCTCGCGCCACCCGCGGTGCTCGCATCCGAAACGCCGCGCGGCGACGACGCGGCGCCACCGCCAGAGCCGGCACTGGCTCCGCCGGGACCGCCCATGAATCCGCCGCTGCGATTCTTGAGGCCGCCGTCGGGCTCCACGAGCGCCACGCGCTGCGATTTTGTCTCGATCACCGCGAACCATTCCTTGCCCGATTCGGCGGTGAGCTCGGCGGCGCGCAGCAATGCGAGCTGGGCCACCTCGTCGCGCTTCATGCCGCGCGCGCCGGTGTACACGACGGCGTAACGCCCACCCTCGGCCGGCGCCGACATGTAGCCCGGGCCGTTCTCGTTGGCCGCGGCTCCATACTCGTGTTTGGGTGACTTCGCGTTCGCGATCCCCGCAAAGGCCATCACGATGGCCGCGATTCCGACGAGTCGTTTCATGCTCGATCCTCCGTTTCCAGAATTGAAAAAGGGCGGAGACGTGAGTCTCCGCCCTCCGTGACGATACCCCCGGTTTCTCAGAACTGGTATCTCACACCCAGAACCATGCGTCGATCGTTCAGGAACGCGAAGCGAGGCGCCGTCTGGCCCTGCTCGTTCAGCAACATGAACGCCTTCTCCTTCTTGTCGAAGATGTTGGAGATCGACGCGTTGATCTGGAAATGCTCGTTGAAGTCGTAACGGAACGAGCCGTCCAGCATGCCACCGTCCGCCGTATAGATCGGGTTACCGGTCACCCAGTCGCGATACGTCGTCAGGTATTCCGAGCGCCAGTTGTATGCCAACCGGAACTCCATGTTGTCGTCCTGGTAGATACCGATCAGGTTCGCGATGTGCTCGGACTGGCCAAGCAGATCGGTCACGCCGAAGCGGAAGTTCGTGGTCAGGTCGTCCGCGATGCCGTCGCCGTTCGCGTCCACACCGTTGCCCGGCGGCTCACCGTCCGCCTGGATGTTGGTGTAGTTGGCCTGGACGCCCAGGTGCGACATCCAGCCCGGCAGCCGGTCGAAGAACTGCTGATACGACAGCTCGAAGCCGTGCAGGTCCGCCTTGGCCTGGTTGACGAGGCCGTTGTACACGACATCGACCGTCTGGCCGTCCAGCGTGACCGAACCGATCTGCATTTCGCCGTTGGCGATGATGTTCTTCAGGTCCTTCTTGAACACCGCGGCCGAGAAGAAGCCGCCCTGGAAGTACCACTCGTACGACAGGTCCAGGCTCACCGCCTCGGTCGGCTTCAACACCGGGTTGCCGCGCGTGATCACGATGCGATTCAGACGGATGTCCTGCGCACCGCGGTCCACGCCGAACAGCGGATCGTCTTCGTCCGTGATCGGCGCGTAGTTCACACGCGTCGTGTTGGCTTCCGCGCGCTGCGAGGCACGCAGGTCCTGCACGTTCGGGCGCGTGACCGCCTTGCTGGCGCCGAAGCGGAACAGCATGTTGTCGTTCAGGTTGAACTTCACGTTGAGCGACGGCAGCCACTTCGTGTCGTCCTGGTCCACCGCGATCGGGAACGCCGCCTGCTCGAGGAACACGGTCGTTTCCGGCAGGAAGTCGCGCGGATCGTCGTGATCTTCCGCATCCGGCGTACGCGGCGCATCCGGGGTCGAGGCGGTCTGTGTATCCTCGTTGAACGGCAGGTAGGAGAACGCGCCGGTCGACGACAGTTCCGTCTTCACGAACCGTACGCCGACGTTGCCGTCGATCGACATGCCGTCGTCGCCGATTTCCTTGCCGAAATCGAAGCGGATGTAAGCGGCCTCGTTGCGCTCCGTGATGTCCGAGATGTCTTCAGGACGGTAGTTGGCCGTTCCATCCGCGTTGCCGCGCGGAGCCCACGGGTGATTGCCCGTGAGGGTCGGCTCGTTGTCGATGTACTCGAGCATCTTGGTGTAATCCAGCAGCAGGTCGCTGCGGATGTACGGGAACGAAGTGTTCGTTCCCTGAACGACACCACCGCGGAAGAAGTTCGAGAAGTCGACCAGTTCGTGGGCCGGCTCCTGCATGTGCGAGAACACGGCGTAGCCACCGGCCCAGGCGGGCGCGATGCCGCCCCAGTTCAGGCCGATTTCCTTGTTGGTCTGCTCGCGCTCGGAGAGACGCGCGCCGAACCGGATCGCCTTGAACCAGGAGTCTTCGCTGATTTCGAACTTGCCGTCGGAACGGAAGGCATACAGCTCGCCCGTGCCTTCGCGGAACGAGTCGGCGGCGAACAGCCAGAACGCGCCGTTCGGATCCATCGTCGAAGTCGGCGTCGGAACGTTGCCCGAGCCGCCGATACGCGTGTTGCCCAGGTTGAAGCCCTGGCGCGGATCGATGTCGAAACGGATGCGCGGATTCTCGAGGTCCGGCTGGACCCAGGCGTTCGAGAGGAACGTACCGCCGCCCCAGACTTCGATGAAGTCCGCGTCGGCCTTGGTCAGCTGCGCGTCGAACTCGAGGAACAGGCGTTCCGTCGCGTTCCACTTCACGTTCAAGCTGATGTCTTCGGTGGTCGCCCGCTCGTGCTTGCCGATGCCCAGCGTACCGACGCCGAGACCGTACGCACCCGCCCAGCTCTCGCCGGTGTCGGAGACCATTCCGGATTCCATCAGGCCGCCGCCGATCGGGATCATGACTTCGCAATCGCCGGGCGCCGTCGGCAGGCCGCCGGGGCCGCTGCACGTTCCGATGCCGGGCGACGACCAGTCCCTCATCACGAGGTCGGACATCGTGATACGCGGGCCACCGTCGTGATCCGGGAACCACTCGGTCGTGTGTTCGAGGCTGTCGATCTTGTTCTCGACGCGCGCGTACTTGACGGTCGCGCGCACCTCGTCCTTCTGCCACTGAGCGGCGAGGTAGTAGCTGGTGCGATCGCGCTCGACTTCGTTCGTGCGGAGCTGGAAGCCGGGAACGTATGCGCCGATCTGGTCGGCCGACACGCCCGTGAACTTGTCCGGACCGGAGGGTTCACTGACCGAGGGGTCGATACGCGGCGTCGGCGCACCCTGCTGCCAGCCGTTGATCATCGAGTCGAGCTCGGACTTCGAGTACGAAGCCATGAGACCCCACTCGCCGGAGTCGGTATCCCAGCGATTGCCGGCGACGACCGAGTACGACGGCGCCCACTGCTCGCCGAGGTCGGCGTAGGTGGCGTCCGCCGTGAAGGCGACGATGTGCGAGTTGCGGTCGAACGGCTCGAGCGTGCGCAGGTTGATCGTGCCGCCGATGCCGCCTTCGATCAGGTCGGCCGACTGGTTCTTGTAGATGTCCACCGCGCCGACGAGCTCGGGCGGGATGCTCGACCAGTCGAGCGCGCGGCCGCCGTTGGCGGAGAACGCATCGCGGCCGTTGAATTCGGAGCGGACGAAGCCCAATCCGCGGATCAGGTTGCCGCGACCTTCCGGTGACGGGAAGTCGGGCGACGCGCCGCCGAACGGGAAACGGGTGACGGTGACGCCGGGGACGCGCTGCAACGCTTCGGCGACGGAAAGATCGGGGAGGCTCGAGACGTCGGACGCGGTGACCGAGTCGACGAACGTGTCGGCGCGCCGCTTGATCTCTGCCGCGGTCTCGAGAGCCGCGCGAATACCGGTGACGACGATCGCGTTTTCATCGGCCTCGCTTTGCGAGGCCTGGACAGGCTTCTCCGCGCTGTTTTCCGCCTGTTCAGCCTGTGCCGAAGCGATGGCCGACGCCACTGCCATCGCGATGGCCGACGTGCCCACGAGCAAATGATCCAATCTGGACTTGGTTTTCAAGCGCACCCCCCTCTCTGTAGTGCCAATTAATGGTCTTTATTTTGTGTCAGCCGCGATCCGGACCTGCGGATGTGGCTTTCACCTGTAACACTTCCTTTTATTAGTCCACCCAGGGGCCATCCACGTCTAATCGATTTTTCGGCGATTGCGATATCGGATTTCTGATCGGGCCGGCCCCGATGCAAGTACCGCTCAAGTCCGCGCAAATCCGGCCACGAGTAGTTAGAGATATGGGTGGATGCCAAAAGCCGGATTGGCGCAACCGGCCAAATGGCCGGTTAATTGCCTCCGGATGTACGTCCGGTCCTGAAGGGGTCGAGCGCGCATTGGGGGCGCCGGCTGCAAACGGCGCCCCCTCTCATTTCCACCAGCCGGTTGCCATCATGAAAAACGCATTACGTCGCATCTTCGCCCTCCTCTGCCTGGTCAGCCTCGCGACCGCCGCGCAGGCGGCCCAACCCGGCGAGAAATACACATTCGTGCTCGTTCACGGCGCCACCGCCGGCGGCTGGGAATGGAAGAGCACCGGCAAATTCCTGGCCGACGACGGCCACACCGTCTATCGCGCGACGCTCACGGGTCTCGGCGAGCGCATGCACCTCAACAGCACCGAGGTGGACCTCGAAACCCACATCAACGACGTCGTGAATCTCATCCTGTTCGAGGATCTGAAAGACGTGGTGCTGACCGGGCACAGCTACGGCGGCATGGTGATCACGGGCGTGATCGACCGGATTCCCGAGCGCATCCGGCACGTGGTGTTCCTCGACGCGGCCGTGCCCGAAGACGGCATGGCGCTCTGGGACATGTTCGGCGGTGGCAAAGGTATGCCAGAGGACCGCTTCAAGGAGGGCTTCATGCAGGTGCCGTGGGTCAAGGAAGGCACGAAGCCGCCGCACAGCGTCAAACACTCGATCAAGTGCTTCAGCCAGCCGGTGTCGTACAAGAATCCGGCGGCGCTCAAGCTGCCGGTGACCTATGTCGCCTTCGTCCCCAAGGACCAGTCGGTCGAGGAACGCGCGAAGAACGACAAGGGCTGGCAGCGCGCGGTGTCGCGCGGCTGGACGATCCGCACCTTCCCGGGCGGACACGTCGCGCAGCAGGAAGATCCGCGCGGCGTCGCGACGCTCATCGAAGAGTCGGTCAACGACAAGAACAAGCCCGTCGCCCAGGCAGCCGCCCAGGCGACCCGCTGAGCGGATAACTCATCCGACGGAGCGCTGGTACTCCCGTTCGCGGTATTCGAACCAGTCGAAGTCCGCGGGGCGCGCGGTGCCCGAGACGTCCTGGCACGCCATGCCGACGAACGCGCCGGTGAAGTTGGGCGCGCCCGGCGTCGTCGCTTCGTCGGAGAGGATGCTCGCGTCGAACAGCTCGGGCAGGAATTTCCAGTCGCCGTCGGTGCGCCAGGCGAACCGCAGCCGCTCGAAGTCCACGTCCACCCGCAGCTCGATGCGGCCCTTCGGGATCGGGATCGGGGTCGTGAACGCATCGGATTGCGGCGAGTCGGGCGTACACGTCATGACCCGCACGTGACGTCCCACCGTCTCGTCGTGCGACACATGCAGATAGTGGAACTTCGACGAGTTGTAGTAACACACGAGGCCCGCGGCCTGCTGGTAGTGCTCGGGCTCGAACTCCATCGCCGCGATCGCGGTGTAGCAATGCGCCTGCTGGCGGCGCGCCACCAGCGACTGGCGGAACTGGCTGCCGATCGTTTCACGGCCGAACAGCCGCAGGTACCCGGGACGTTCGCTCAGCGAGAACAGCTCCGCGGGGTACGGCGAACGCAACCACTGGAAATGGATCGGCAGTTCCCCGCGATCGAAATTCTCGCGCGCCTGCGATTCCGGAAATGGCGCCTCGGGCAAGTTCGGCCGCGGCGTCTCGAGCTCGGGTGCGCCGCTGCCGTCGCGCGTGCGCAGCCAGTCGTCGCTGCCCCAGACCATCTTCTGGATCGCGGTTTCGCGTCCGAGCACGCAGCGGCCGCGGTTGTGCAGCGGCCGTCCGCATAGATAGACGGCATACGTGTCGCCGGCCTGCGTTTCCACGAGATCGCCGTGACCCGCGCGCTGCAGCGGCGCATCGGGACGCTCGCGCGCGGTGACGATGTACTTGTCGGGATGCAGTTCGTACGGCCCGGTCAGCGAACGTGAGCGCGCCATCGTCATCGCGTGGCCCCAGCCCGTGCCGCCCTCGGCCGTGATCAGGTAGTACCAGCCGTTGCGCTTGTAGAGATGCGGCGCCTCGGTGAACCCGATGGACGTTCCCGGGAAGATGTTCTTGCGCTCGCCGATCAGCTTGCGCTGCTCGTGCGAGTACTCCTGCAGCACGATGCCGTTGAAACGGTTGCGGCCGGGGCGGTGATCCCAGAGCTGGTTCACCAGGTACTTGCGGCCATCGGAATCGTGGAACAGCGACGGATCGAAACCGCTGCTGTTGAGATAGACGGCATCGGACCACTCGCCGTCGATGGTCGGACAGGTCACGAGGTAGTTGTGGAAGTCGCGCAGGGATGCGCCCGACGCGCCGCCGACGGTGGTGCGGCCGTAACGCTTCACGTCCGTGTAGATGAGCCAGAAGAGCCCGTCGCTGTACGTGAGGCACGGCGCCCAGACACCGCACGAATCCGGATCGCCGAGCATGTCGAGCTGGCTCGGGCGGTTCAGCGGCCGCGTGAGCAGCCGCCAGTGCTCGAGGTCGCGCGAGTGGTGGATCTGCACGCCCGGGTACCACTCGAACGTGGAGGTCGCGATGTAATAGTCGTCGCCCACGCGCAAGATGGACGGATCGGGATTGAATCCCGTCAGGATCGGATTGCGGATCATGTCGTTTTGGGTTCTCTAACTACAGTCCAGAGCCAGATGGCGCCGAGGATGTCGAACAGGGCCAGCGCGACGAAGAACGGATCATAGCCGACGGTCTTCACGAGCCCGCCGACCACCAGCGTGAACAGGAGCACGCCCATGTTGCCGCAGAAGCCGGCGATGCCCGCGACCGTCGCGACCTCGTTCTTGCGGAACAGGTCCGACGCCATCGTGATGACCGTGATCGACAACGTCTGGTGCGCGAAGCCGCCGAGGCACAGCAGCATCAGCGCCATGTACGGGCTTTGCACCTTCGCGACGAAGATCATGCTGGTCATCAGCAGCGCGCCGACGGTGAACGCGATACGCCGCGCGTTGATGAGGCTGATGCCGCGCCGCTGCATCCAGTAGGCGATGGTCGGCCCGGTCATGGAGCCGAGGTCCGCGGTCAGGAACGGCATCCAGGCAAACAGGGCGAGCTGCTTGATGTCCCAGCCACGCTCGGTCGCGAGATACAGCGGCATCCAGAAGTTCAACGTGCCCCAGGTCGGATCCGCGAGCAGGCGCGGTATCGCGATGCCCCAGGTATTGCGCTGCTTCAGCAGGCTCCCGATCGAAGGCTTCGCCTCGACGGCCGCCAGGTGTGCCTCCTGGTTGGCTTCGATGTACTCGCGTTCCTGCGCCGAGAGCGTCGGATGCAGTTTCGGCGAGTAGTAGAACTTGAACCACATCGCGACCCACACGAGCGCCGCGACGCCCGCGATGACGAACGCCAGGCGCCAGCTGTGGAACAGGATGGCCCAGGCCACGAGCGGCGCGGCCAGCATCGGGCCGAACGACGCGCCGATGTTGTAGAAACCCGCGGCGAAACCGCGCTCCTTCGCGGGAAACCATTCGGCGACGGCTTTCATGCCGCCCGGTTGCGCCGTTCCTTCCGCGAATCCCATGAGGCCGCGCATGACCGCCAGCATCTGCCAGTTCATGGCCGCGCCGTGCAGCGCCGTCAGCACCGCCCATGCCGCCGCGAACAGGCCGAAGCCTACTTTCAGGCCGATGACATCCATGATGTATCCGGCGACGGGCTGCAGCAGCAGGCCGGCCTGGAAGAACGCCGTGACCCAGGAATATTCCTTTTCGGTGACGCCCACGTCCGCCGTGAACGCGTCCTGGGTAATGACCACGCCGAGAATCGCGCGGGTGAGATAGTTGAAGACGGTGCCGATGGTGATCAATCCGATCATCCACCACCGCATCGCCCAGATCTGGCGGATCAAAGCCACAGATTTCCCCCCTTGGAAGACTCGCGTGTTTGTGACCGTTACCCTAGCATTCCCGCATGCGCAAAGTCTCCCTGCACGCCACGGCGTACTTATTCTTCTATATCGTTCTAGCCATCGGCGCGTCGTCACACGCCAGCGCAGCGCAGCCCTGCGCATCGCTCGCGAAATTCTCGATGCCCGAACATCGCGTGGTCGTCCGCGCGGCGAAGCTCGTATCCGCGTCTGCGCCCGGTGTCACGCCCGCGCTGCCCGAACACTGCCGCGTCGACGGCGTGATCGACGAGCGCACGGGCCGTGACGGCAAGGCATACGGCATCGGATTCGCGGTGGCGTTGCCCACGGACTGGAACGGACGCTTCCTCTTCCAGGGCGGCGGCGGCCTGAACGGCAGCGTGCAGCCGCCACTCGGCGGCGGCTACGCGGGCGAACGCTCCGCCCTCTTGCGCGGCTTCGCGGTCGCGAGCACGGATTCCGGGCACCAGTCCACCGGTTTCGACGGCAGCTTCTTCCGCGACCAGCAGGCCTCGCTGAATTTCCTGTACCAGGCCGTGGCCGAGGTCACCGTCGTCGCCAAGGCCATCGTCCGGCAGCACTACGGCAAGCCGCAGCAGCACGCCTACTTCGTCGGCTGCTCCACGGGCGGACGCGAGGCGATGATGATGTCGCAGCGCTTCCCTAACTACTACCAGGGCATCGTCGCGGTCGCGCCCGCCGCGCGCACCAGCTTCTCGAACCTCGGCCTGCGCCACGCGACCGTGGCGCTGAACGCGGCGGGACGCCTGGACGAAGCCGAGCGCAAACTCGTCGTCGATGGCGTGCTCGAGCGCTGCGACGCTCTCGACGGGAGCAAGGACGGACTGGTCTTCGCGCCTCACAAGTGCGATTTCGATCCGGGCACGCTCGCACTGCCGCCCGCCAAGGTGGCGGCGATCCGCACCGTGATGCAGGGTCCGCGCACCGCGGCCGGCCGGCAGGTTTATCCCGGATATTTCTGGGACACCGGCATCGCGAACACGCAGGGCCTCCCCGGAATCCTGGTCGGGCCCGTCATTCCCGAGGGCGCCCCCGTCGGCGCGACTTTCGACGTGGATGCCGCCGCGGCCGCGGCGATGGACGCGCGCGCGATGGTAGGCGACACGAGCGAGTGGACCAACCTCAGTACGTTCCGCGGCGAGGGAGGCAAGCTGGTCTTCGCGCACGGCGTGAGCGACCCGTGGTTCTCCGCGCAGGAGAGCGTGCGGTACTACGAAGAGCTCGGCCGCGACAATGCCGAAGTGCCGTTGCGCGAGTGGAGCCGGCTGTTCCTCGTGCCCGGCATGGGCCATTGCGGCGGCGGCGCGCGCACGCTCGACCGGTTCGACCTGCTGAGCGCGGTCGTCGACTGGGTCGAAAATGACCGCGCGCCGGAGCGCGTGATCGCCACGGGCGCCTCCGCGCCGGGCGAGAGCCGCCCGCTGTGCCCGCATCCGGCTTACGCGAAGTACTCCGGTTCGGGCGATGCGCGCGACGCGGCTAACTACACCTGCGCGGAGTAAGCACCGCTAGCGGGCATCCGGAGCCACGGGTAACACCACCGCGCTGGGCGTCGCGCCACCAAACCACACGCTCTGCGTCGCCTTTTTGTAGTCGCCCGGCTTCGCGTAGAAGATGTTCTCGACATAGGTCTGCGGGTTGCGGTCGTAGAGCGGGAACAGCGTCGACTGCACCTGCACCATGATCCGGTGGCCCGGCAGGAAGACGTGGTCCACGTCCGGCAGCTTCCACGCGTAACGCTCAACCTTGTTCGGCTTGAGCGGCGCGGGCTGCGCGAAGCTCTTGAGGTAACGTCCGCGGAAGATCTCGATGCCGACCGGCAGTTCGAATCCCGCCATCGACGGTTTCGCGCCCTGCGAGGCGGGCTCGGGCACGTCGTTGGGATAGACGTCGATGAGCTTCACGACCCAGTCGCTGTCCGTGCCGGTGGTCGCGGCGAACAGCTCGACCTCGGGCGCGCCCATGATGTGAACGGCCTTGTCGAGCGGCGCGCTGGTCCACACCGCGACGTCGGGACGTCCGGTCACGAAACGCTGGTCGTGCACGAGCCACGGCTTCCACTGGGTCGCATCGCTCATGTCGATCGGCCGCGGCAGGAAAGGCACCGGCTTCGCCGGATCGCTCACGTATTCCTCGCGTCCGGCCGCCTTCGGTTTCTCGAACGTCGCGATGCCGTTCGCGGCGAGGTAGATAGGCTTCGGCCCGCCCATCGGCCAGCGCGGCGACACGTTCCACCGGTTGGCGCCGGTCGCGTACGTGAGCACGGGCGGCGTCTTCGGATCCGGCGCGCCCTTCAGGTGATGATCGAAGAACGGCTTCGCGTACTTCACGCGCCACTCGAGCGCGGTGTCGCCGGTGAAGGTGAGCTGACCGAGGTCGTAGCCGTAGTGGTTGAAGCCCGAGTGGCGCCACGGGCCGATCACGAACGAGACCTTGTCGTTGTTCGTGTCCTTGGGTTCGAGCGCGCGGTACACGGCGGGCGCGCCGTAACTGTCTTCCTGGTCCCACTGGCCGACGACGATCATCGTGGGCACGGTGTGCGGCCGCGCGGCCAGCCACTTGTCGACCGCCTGCAGCGACCAGAACTCGGTGTACGCCGGATTCTCGAGGAACTTGCGGATGCCGGGCACGTGCCCCGCGCCCATCCTGTTCACGAAATCTCCGACCGAACCGGCTTCGAGATAAGTCGTGTAGTCGTCGCCGCCGCCGAGTGCGAAACCGCCGCCGCCCCTGCCCTTGTTGAATCCCAGCTGCAGCGGGAAACCGATCGAATTGATGCGGAACGCGCCGTAGTGGAACCAGTCGTCGCCCATCCACCCATCCACCATCGGGCTTTGCGCGATCACCGCCTTGAGTGCCGGATGGGGGTTGATGAGCGTCATCAACGCCGTGAAACCGAGGTAGCTCGAACCGATCGCGCCGACGTTGCCGTTCGCCTCCGGCACGTTCTTCACGAGCCACTCGATCGTGTCGTAGGCGTCCGTCGATTCGTCGATGCCGGTGTCGTTGAGCGGTCCGACGAGCGGCCGGTTCAGGATCCACTGCCCTTCCGACTTGTACATTCCGCGAATGTCCTGGTAGACGCGTATGTAACCGTCCTCGGCGAACTCCGCGTCCATGACCTCGAGGATGTCGACGATGCGCTGGCTGGCGACGCGGCTCGTCGCGCGGGTCGCGTTGTACGGTGTGCGCGAGAGCAGGAGCGGCGCGTTCGTCGTGCCCTTCTTCATCACGATGACGGTGAAGAGTTTGACCCCGTCACGCATGGGCACCATGGCTTCCCGGCGGACGTAGTCGGCCGAGGGCAGTATCTGTTCGTATTTTTCGACCACGTCCGGAGTCATGGGCGTGACCGGGGGCGGAGTCTGGGCGATGACGGTTGCGGAGAAGAGAGCGAGGAGGTATTTCATGGCCCGAAAGGCTACGAGTCCGCGGGTCACCGGTTCAACAGGTAAACTCGCAAACCAGGCTCTTCTCAGGGGAGACGAACAATGAACGTGTCGAAGACGATTTTGACGGCAGCGCTGCTCGCGTTCGCTTGTACTGGCGCCATTGCGCAGATTTCGTCGAGCCACCCGATCGTCAACAATGGTGCCGGCAACGCGGCGGGCAACGGCCCCCATCAACTCACGAACGAAGCGACCTCGAGGACCGGCACGATCATCCGCAAGGATCTCGTGTGGAACTCGAAGATCCCGCTCAACAAGAAATATGGCGAATTCACGCCCGAGGAAAGGGCGGAGCTGCACGCGCTGTACGAGTCGATGCCGCCCGGAGACGAGCCGCCCTTCCCGGTCCAGGGGCTGAAGCCGATCTTCAACAGCATCAAGAAGGGTCAGCAGATCGTGAAGGCGCGCGGCACGCTGAACCTGGTCGTGACGGTCGGTCCGGACGGCAAGGCGACGGAAGTTGCGGACATGGGCGGCGTCGGCGGCGTCAACGCGAGCGAGATGGTGAACTACGCAGGCTCGGTACTCCTCATGGCGAAGTACAAGCCCGCGATCTGCGGCGGCAAGCCGTGCAAGTCGCAGTTCCCGTTCGTGCTCGACCTGAAGATGCGCTGACTACCGGACTCGAGCGCCGTCCGGAACGCGCTCGCGAATCCAGTTCATCGCGCTGTCCATGTCGGTGAAGATCGCGGCCAGCGCGCCGCGGTTGCGCAGCACGTCGCGAAAGAAGCCGCTGAGCATTTCCTGGCGCGCCACGAAGGCGACATAGAAACCGTACTGGTTCAGCGAGGCTGCATCCATGCCGGCGCGAAATTGTTCGAGCGTATCCAGCTCGACGTCCAGCTCGCGCGCGTCGATGACCGCTCCCCGGCACCTGTCATCCCGGCATACCTCGATGAGCGGATCGAAGACGTTCGCGCGCCCCTCGAGGCGTTCCTTGGGATAGGTGCCCGCAAGCGTCACGCGCAGCAAGTTGCCTTCGACGCGGAAATCCCGTTCATACGGTTTCACCCGGCCAATGCTACGCCGAACCGGCCCGTAAGGGCTCAACGTCGCCTGGCCCTCGCGAGCAGATAGGCGCGGACCAATCAGGCCGCCTTGTCGAGCACGGCGCGGACGCGCGGCAGGCTCTCGGGGTAATTCTCCTGCAGGAAGGTCACCAGTTTCTCGCGCACCTCGCAGCGCAGGTCCCAGGCCTTGCCCGCGTCGGCGGCGCTCGCGAGCGCGCGCAGCTCGAGCGTCGTGTTCTTGACGTCGGTGACCTGCAGCACGTTGACCTTGCGGTCCCAGAGCTGCGAGGCCTCGAGAATTCTCGTGAGTTCCTGGCGCACGGCGTCCACGGGCACGGTGTAGTCCACGTGCAGGAACACGGTGCCCAGGATGTCCGCCGAGGTGCGCGTCCAGTTCTGGAACGGCTTCTCGACGAAGTAGTTGATGGGCACGACCAGGCGGCGCAGGTCCCAGATCCTGATCACGACATAGGTCAGCGTGATGTCCTCGATCCGGCCCCACTCGCCTTCGACGATGACGACGTCGTCGATGCGCAGCGGCTGGGTCAGCGCGATCTGCAGTCCCGCGAGCAACGTGCCCAGGCTTCTCTGCGCCGCGAAGCCTATGACGATTCCGGCGAGTCCGGCCGACGCCAGCATCGCGGTGCCGATCTGGCGCACGGGCTGGAAGACCATGAGCATCGCCGCGATCGCGAACAGCACGATCACCGAGGTCGCGATCTTCCGCAGCACGGTCACCTGCGTGTATACGCTGCGGGCCTTCCGGTTGTCCGCGACGTCGATGCGGTAGCGCTGCAGGACGAGCTGCTCCATCGCCTTGACGAACTGCACGAGCACCACCGCGACGGTGCCGACGAGCAACATGCTCACCGCGTTCTGGATGAGCTGCTTGATTTCAGGGGAGACCTGCAACGCCGGCGCGCCGAGGATCAGCGCGATCATCGGCAGGATCAGGCGCAGCGCGCGACCCGCGAAGGGCATCAGCACGTCGTCCCACTTCGCCCCGGTGCGCGCCGCGATGGCTTTCAGCAGCGCATCCACGGTGCGCGCGACCCGATGCAGGAGCCAGGCAAGACCCAGCAAGGTGCCGCTGCCGCGCAGCCAGTCGAGCGTCACCAGGCCGCGCTCCCTCCAGGTCGATTCGGGCAGTTCGGCGAGCAGCGTCGTCGACGCGAGATGCACGCCGTACAGCCACAGCAGGAACGCGATGGGCGGAACCGAGTTGCGCAGGCCGCGGGCGATCCAGTGGCGCACCCCGATGGAATCGCCGGACTCCGGCGGGGATTCGCGGCTCTTGCGCTCGTGGCGCCTGGCCCACCAGCTCATGGCCACGTGCGCGATGGCCACCAGCAGCACGATCGCGCCCCCCAGGATCCAGGTCCTGAGCTCAGCTCCAAGGAATTCGTTTTGCATGATGGTGATCCACTTGGCAAAAAATTATTAGTTAATTGTACGCAACCATTGCAGTATGTGAACCTTCGGTACTGGGCATGAGCAAAACCACCAACATCACCTCGGCACGCGCGACATTCCTGCGCGAGCGGGCGCTCGCGTTGTTCCTCGACGTGGACGGCACGCTGCTCGAGCTCGCTGCGACGCCGGATCGCGTCCGCGTGCCCGCCGCCCTGCGCAACACGTTGCAACTGGCGCGCCAGCGTGAACACGGGGCGCTCGCGCTGCTGAGCGGACGATCGCTCGCCGAGCTCGACGAGTTGTTCGCGCCCTGCAGGTTCGTGGCGTCGGGGAAACACGGCCTCGAAGTGCGGCTGCCGTCGGGAGAGATCGTCCGGCCCGACGTCGACCAGGCCGCGCTCGATCGCGCGCGCCAGTGGTTAGGCCTGCTGGCGAAGGAGAATCGCGGCCTGTTGTTCGAGGACAAGGGCGCGGCGCTCGCCATGCATTTCCGGCTCGCGCCCCGCATGGCGCCCGAAGTGCACTCCGTGATGACGGAACTGGCGGATGAGCTGGGAGAGGACTTCGTGCTGCGGCCCGGCAAGTCCGTGCTCGAGATCATGCCGCGCGGCTTCTCCGAGCGCAGCGCAATCGAGCTGCTCATGCAGCAGCGCGAATTCGCCGGGCGTACGCCGGTATTCGTCGGCGACGATCCGACGGATGAAGTCGGCTTCGAAGCCGTCAACGAGATGGGCGGTCACACCATTCGCGTCGGCGACCTCACCGAGACCGCGGCGCGATTCCGATTCAGCAACCCGGCGACGGTCGTCGCATGGCTCAGGGACCGTAACCTGAATCGATGAACGCAAACACCTTGCCATCGAGATCGGCGGCGTAGACCACTCCGTCGGCCATCACCGGCGCCGCGCCGAAACCCCAGGGCTCGCGGGCCTGCGCGCGCTCTTCGGACGGCGGATCGAGATGGATCCAGCGAATCGCGCCACTCGCGCGATCGAGCGCGACGAGCGAGCCGGCACGCGAACCCGGATAGGCCCCCTGCCCTGCCGTTCCCGCGATCACGAGTTCTTCGTTCACCGCCGGACGTTGCCAGGCGAAGCCCGGCACCGCGGACTTCCAGCGCGATGCGCCGCTGGCGAGATCGAACGCGTAGACGTGCGTCGCGTCCGACGAGCCGGTGTACACCACGCCGTCCCTGACTAACGGCGGGGACTCGATCCACGAGAACCAGTAGTAACGTTTCCAGAGCTCCTTGCCGGTGCCCGCGTCGAGCGCGATGAGGTCATAGCTGCGACTGCCGACGAGCAGGCGATCGCCGGCGACCACCAGATCCCCCGGCACCGCCAGCTTCGCGTCGTAGGTCCAGCGCGGCTTGCCGTCGCGCGTCGCGACCGCCTGCACCTCGCCGTCGTACGCGGCGAAGATCACGGAATCGCCGTGCAGCGCGGGAGTCGCGGTCATGAAGTCCCCGGCCGCCACCCCCCAAAGCTAGCCGCCGCGAGGCCGCACG
>JAFAGC010000056.1 GCA_023423065.1 Pseudomonadota bacterium | reverse complement strand
GAAAAGCCGGGAGAAGTCGCTTCTCCCGGCTTTTCCGTGCCAGGCACCCGCTTCAGGCACCCTCTTCAGTTCTTCGCGACCAGCCAGGGTTCTACTTCGGTCCAGGAGATGAACTGCTGCTCGATCTCGCGCGCCATGTCGGCCTGCTTCTCGCAGCCGGAGTTGAGCGACTGCGCGATCATGCCCTGGGCATCCGGCGTCGAGCCCATGACCATGATCATGGGTCGGCCCTTGAGGCACGTGCCGCGCTTGATCTCCTTCTCCAGCACCTGGTGGCGCACGATCGTGCGCAGTAGTTCGTTGTAACCCTCGGGCGAGATCTTCTTGCGGGCCACGCCCAGCTTGCCGGTGTCCTTCTTGCCGACGAATATGACGCGGCCGTCATCGAACACGTACAGCTCGTACACCGGGCAGCTTCCCGAGCACGTCCCGCTCGACACCGCGACGAACTTCTCGCCCGGGTTCCACTGCGGGATGCCGCCCGAGGGCGAACCTGCCGCGTACGAACGTACCTGCGGTTTTTCCGCGTAAGCGGGCAGGGCCAACAACACGATGGGAAGCGCGGCCAGCAGACCGCGCGCAGCGAGGATTCGCATGTCAACACTCCACGATGTTCACGGCGAGTCCGCCGCGTGATGTTTCCTTGTACTTGGTCTTCATGTCGGCGCCCGTTTCTCGCATGGTCTTGATGACCTTGTCGAGCGATACGTAATGCGTGCCGTCTCCGCGCAGGGCCATGCGCGCGACGTTGATGGCTTTGGCCGCGCCGATCGCGTTTCGTTCAATACAGGGGATTTGAACCAGTCCACCCACCGGGTCGCAGGTGAGCCCCAGGTGATGTTCCATCGCGATTTCGGCGGCGTTCTCCACCTGCGCGGGCGTGCCGCCGAGCACCGCGGTCAGCGCCGCGGCCGCCATCGAGCAGGCGACCCCGACCTCGCCCTGGCAGCCTACTTCCGCGCCCGAGATCGAGGCGTTCTCCTTGTACAAGAAACCGATGGCCGCGGCGGTGAGCAGGAAATCCACGATGCCGGCGTCGTTCGCGCCATGCACGAAGCGCGCGTAGTAATGCATGAGCGCGGGCACGATGCCCGCCGCGCCATTGGTCGGCGCGGTGACGACGCGTCCGCCCGCCGCATTCTCCTCGTTGGCCGCGAGGGCCCAGAGATTGACCCAGTCGAGCGCGATCAATGGATCGTGAGGCGCCGCCATCTGTGGGGCGGTCAGTTGTTTGTACAACTCCGGCGCGCGCCGCTTCACCTTGTATCCACCCGGCAGGACGCCCGGTGTCTCGCACCCGCGCTTCACGCAGGCCTGCATCACGCGCCAGATGTTCAGCAGTCCCGCGTCGATCTCCGGGTCGCTGCGCCACACGCGTTCGTTGCGCCGCATGACGCCCGCGATCGAAAGTCCCTCGCGCCCGCAGATGCCTAACAACTCGTCCGCCGTGCGGAAGGGCAGCGGCAAGTGGGTGAGATCCGGCACGATCCGCTTGCCGGCCGACCCCGGGTCGTCCGCGACCACGAACCCGCCGCCGACCGAGTAGTAAGTCCCGCCGGCCAGTTCGCCGCCGTTCGCGTCCGTCGCGACGAACCGCATGCCGTTCGAATGCAGCGGCAGCGTGTCGCGATGATTGAAGACGAGGTCGGTGCGTTCGCCGAAGGCGATTTCCCGTGTGCCCAGCACGCGCAGCCGCCCGGACTCCCGCACGCGTTGCACGAGCGATGCGATCGCATCCACGTCGACCGTGTCCGGCTCTTCGCCGAGCAGCCCGAGCAGTATCGCCTTGTCGCTGCCGTGCCCCTTGCCGGTCGCGCCCAGTGAGCCGTACAGCGTGACCGCGATGCGCGCCACCCGTTCCAGCACGCCGGCCTCGCGCAGCCGCAGCGCGAACAGTCGGGCGGCCCGCATCGGTCCGACCGTGTGCGAGCTGGACGGACCGATGCCGATCTTGAACAAGTCGAATGCGCTGAGTGCCACGGCGCATTGTAGCTTCAGCCCCTGCGCGCACGCCTCCAGCGCACCGCCAGCACGGCCAGCGCCGCCGCCAGGAAGCCGCCGACGATCCATTTCTCGTGCTGGAGCACGTCGGCGACGCCTCGGCTGAACGCGCCGCCGGCGCTGAACCCGATCAGCGCGAACAAAGTCGCCCACACCGCGCCGGTGAGCAGGTTGACCCACAGGTACACGCTCGCGCGCATGTCCGTCATGCCGAGCGCGACCGGCATCGCGATGCGAAACCCCCACATGAAGCGCATCGCGAACGCCCACTTCACCTGGTTGTTCTCGATCCGGCGCAGCGCCACGTGCGCCTGCGAATGCAGCCGCGGAAATCGCCCGAGGAAGCCGCGGGCATGCCGCCGTCCCAGGTAGAAGTAGAGCTGATTGCCCGCTACCGCCGCGACGAACGCCGTCAGGATGACGGCCACCAGTTCGAGGTGTCCGCGATGCGCGAGCAGGCCGGCGAGCACGAGCACGGTCTCACCCTCCGCGAACGTTCCGACGAAAAGCGCGAGATAGCCGTAGGTATCGAGCAGTTGTTCCAGATTCACGACGCGATCGGCTTCATGAAACCCTGAGCGGCGGGAGGAAAGAATCATGACATTGTTAGTGGGACGTCCGCGAGCGGCCGTGCCCGCGGCAGACGCCGCGAGCGTTTCAAGCTGGATCAATCCTCAAAAGGTGCTGCAGGCGAGGGCGTTCGTGAAGACCGGCCGCGTGCTCGAGGTGACGCTGCCGCGGCTCGAGGGAGCTACAGGTTCACCGGCTCGTCCCATTGCCATTCCTTGGGAAATTCCCGCGCCGCTCGCTCGGGTGGCGCGTCCACGCGCTCGCGCGCCGTGGACTCTTCGTCGCTCGCGCCGCCGACGGTTGCGAATGCGATGAGGCCGAGCCCTAGGACGAGCAACGCGCAGGCCACGACATACCAGGCATGTTTGTCGTTGTTGGGTGACATGTCGATGCACCTGCAAGCGCGGAAACGATGAAGACTACGCGGGAGGTCCCGCGCCCGTAGTTAGACATTGTGCTCATTGACGCTCGGCGGCGTCGAAACGCGGCTCAGAATGTGACCGGGCGCGCGAGAAATTCGTTCGTGCCGAAGAACATTTCGAGGCCGACGCCTACTCCCCAATTGGCCTTGCGATCTTCCCAAGGGTATTCCCTCGGATACGTAAGACTCAGCCGCGTTTCGAGCACGAGCCAGTCGCGCGCGATGCTGCGCCGATAGGCGATCTTCGCGCCGTAATTGCGCATGGGCACGTCGGCGTCCAACTCGCCTTGCACGAACAGCTCGCCGGCGATCGCGCGCCGGTTCGGGAAACCGCGCAGCAGCTGGAACGACGAGTATGCGCGCACGCCGTCCGTGCGTTGGGAGAACGTGCCCGAGCCCGTCCAGCGCCACATCCACGCTCCGCCGAATGCGCGTTCGGCGGTCAGGCGGCTCGTCACGCCGAGCTTTTCGGTGTTCTGCCAGAACAAGGTCTGGCGAAAACGAAGCAGCGTCGTATCGGACGTGCCCTTGGTGAAGTTGAAGCTGCCCTTGACGTAAGGATCGACCGGAAACGCGAGCCGCACGCCCAGGTCCGCCTCGAACGATTTGCCCTGCCTCGGCGAGAGATAACGGATGCCGAGCAGCGTCTCGTCGTCCTCGACCGGGCCGTACTGCTGCGCGAACGCGCCCGAATCGGGTTCGTCCTCGAGCACGTATTCGTTCCGGTTCACGCGGCCGACGAACGCGTGGAAGCGCTCGTTGAGTCCGGGCAGCGGCACGTCCACGCTGAAACGCATGCGGGGCTGAAACCCGTCGTATTCGTCCCAGAGAATCGCGGGGGCGATGGAGCCGCGCGTTTCCATGTACGCGAGGTCTTCGCCGTTGCCGCCGAACCAGCCGTCGACCTCGCGCGCCGAGCGCCACATCAAATTGAACGTGGCGACGTGCGCGCGATCGAGCCACGGATCCTTGACGTTGACGTAACCGATCGGCACGTCCGCGGTGCCGACGCCGACGAGCTGCGCGTCCTGATTTTCAGTCCGCCCCGCGTCCGGCGTCGCGGGCTCATCCGCGCGCGCCAACGGCGCGAGCGCCATCATCGCGATGGCGGCCGCATGGATGCACGAACGATGTAGCCGGTACGACCGCATATGGACTCGATCTGCACAATGACAGCGGCACGAGCCGGACTCATCGGTGTTCGAGCCGTCCGCGCGTAGGGAATACGACCCCGCGCGGAGTAGTGTGTTCCTACATTTCGCCGCGCTCAATGCGGCGAATCGATCGTTCGCCTCCGCGAAGTCGCGCGTACGCTGCCGGGTCAAGGGACTGTCCGTAGGACGGCGCTGACGGATCGAGTCGGAGCCGTAATCAGGACTCCGGGCGCAAATCCCACGGTTGATGTTCGAACGTGTATTCGCCGAGCAGACGTTGCTCGCCCGGCGCCACGGCGAACAGGCGCATCCGATGCGTGGTGACGCCCAGCGGCCGCAACGTCGCGGGCGACGGAATGAGCGTGACTTCGCCGGAGGCGGGATCGAACGGAACGTGCGTCAGCCGATGCGTCTGCCCCTGGGTGTCGATCTCCACGTCGAGCTGCCGGACGCCTTCGAGCGAGGCGCGCAGGCGCGAGACCACGAAGTCGTCCTCGGGCGCGATCGTGCAGTACACGTTGCCGCCGGGCTCGGGCGCGTATTCGCGCAATCGAAAGCCGTCGCTTCGCAGACGCTCGACGAACGCGGGCGTCACGGCGGTGGAGATGCTCCCGCCCAGCAAGGTTTGTTTGATCGCCGCGCCGAGCTTCACGATCTCGCGCAGCCGCGCCGTGCACTCGTCGCATTCGAACAGGTGCTCTTCCACTTCGGCCGCGGCGGCCTCGTCGAGCTCGTCGAGCCACCACGCGAGCAACGTGTTCTCCGCGTCCGCGTGGTTCATGGCGCGGCCTCCATGCAATCGCGCAGGTGTTTGAGTCCGCGATGCCGGATCACGCGCACGTTGTTGGGCGAGAGCCCGAGCCGGGAGCTCAGGATTTCGGCTCCGCAGTCGTCGTAGAACGTCATCACGAGCACGGAGCGTTCGCGTTCGGGCAGTGCCTGCAGGCAGTTGCCGAGCCGCGCCGCGTCCGGCTCGTCGACGGGTTCCTCGTTCGCGGGTTCGACGTCCAGCGCGAAGGATTCGAGCAGACGTTCACGCCGTCCGGCGGTCCGGCGTGCATCGATGATCATCTGCCGCGCGATGCCCAGCACGAACGAGGTGATGCGTTCGGGTTCGGTGACGGCGCCCGTGCGCAGCTTCTGCAGCGTGAGCATCAAGACGTCCTGCACCAGGTCCGCCGCGGCGGCCTCGCTGCGCAGGCGTTTGAGGCCAAACAACCGGATGCGTGGCGCGAACCGGCGGCACAGGGCCGCTTCGGCGTCCGGATCGCCCTGGCTCGAAGCCGCGATCCGGCGCGCAAGCGCCGCCTCGTCGATTACGGGTTGGGCACTCGGGTCAGGTAGTTGCACGGCAAGAGCATATCGGGCCATACCCCTGTGTGTAACGACCCGGCGCCCCGTTACACACAAGGGGCAATTCGACCACGGAGCTGCCCATGATCACGAATTCCCAGTCCGGCACGAACGTCCACGAGGTGGCGGACGGCATCTATCGCATCAACACACCCGTCACGCTGCCGGGCGGAGTCGGGCAGTTCAGCTTCAACCAGTACCTGGTGCTGGACGACGAGCCGATGCTGTTCCACACCGGCCTGCGCGCCTTGTTCCCGGTAGTCAGCGAGGCGGTCCGCACGTTGATGCCGATCGAAAAGCTGCGTTACGTGGCCTTCTCGCATTTCGAGTCGGACGAATGCGGCACGCTGAATCAGTTCCTCGCGGTTGCGCCGCGGGCCGAGCCGGTGTGCGGGCAGGTCGCCGCGATGGTGTCCGTGAACGATTACGCCGACCGCGCGCCGCGGGCGATGGCGGATGGCGAGGAGCTTTCGCCGGGCCGCCATCGCCTGCGCTGGTTCGATACCCCGCACATGCCGCACGGCTGGGAATGCGGGCTCATGATGGACATGACCACGCGCACATTCCTGTGCGGCGACCTGTTCACGCAGGGCGGCGCGGGCGAGGTGGCGCTGACCGAGTCCGACATCCTGGGTCCGAGCGAGGCGTTCCGGGCGCCGATGGACTATTTCGCGCATGCGCCGAACACCGGGGAGATCCTGGAACGGCTGGCCCGCGAACAGCCGGTCACGATGGCGTGCATGCACGGCAGCGCATGGAAGGGGGATGGGGCGGGCCTGTTGCGGGAGTTGGCGAAGGCCGTGGGAGGGAACAGACTTTGAGTCTTCCCTGGGGCGAGAAACCCCACGGCGATTTCCACGCCCCCTCCCACGCTCACGGTTCAGGATGCTCCAAAAGGAGATTCCCATGGCCCGTTACCAGAACATTCTCGAAACCATCGGCGACACACCGGTCGTCAAGCTCAACCGGCTCGCGCCGCCCGGCGTCGACGTCTACGTCAAGGTCGAATCCTTCAACCCGATGGGTTCGGTCAAGGACCGCATGGCCCGCGCGATCATCGAGGACGCGGAGCGCAGCGGCGCGCTCAAGCCCGGGCAGACCGTCATCGAAGCCACCAGCGGCAACACCGGCATCGGCCTCGCGATGGTGTGCGCGCAGAAGGGTTATCCACTCGTCGTGACGATGGCGGAGAGTTTCAGCGTCGAGCGGCGCAAGCTGTTGCGCTTCCTCGGCGCGAAGGTCGTGCTGACGCCCGCGTCGGAGAAGGGCAGCGGCATGCTCGCGAAGGCGGTCGAGCTCGCGATGACGCACGGCTGGTTCCTGTGCCGGCAGTTCGAGAATCCCGCGAACGCGGAAGTGCACCAGCGCACGACGGCGCGCGAGATCATCCGCGACTTCGCGGATCAGCGGCTCGATTACTTCGTGACGGGATTCGGAACGGGTGGCACGTTGAAAGGCGTCGCGATGGAGCTCAAGCGCTCGCGGCCGGACACGCGCATCGTGGCGGCGGAGCCCGACAACGCGCCGGTGCTCGGCAGCGGCATTCCGCAGCCGCGCGACACGGTGGGCGGTCCGGCGGGAAGCCATCCGCGCTTCCGTCCGCACCTGATGCAGGGCTGGGCGCCGGATTTCATCTCGACGCTGACGGAGCAGGCGCGCGACGCGGGGCTGATCGACGAGATCGTGCCGGTCGCCGGCGCGGATGCGCTGCGTCTCTCGCGCGAACTCGCGCAGAAGGAGGGCATCTTCGTCGGCACGTCGAGCGGCGCGACGCTCGCCGCCGCGCTCGACGTCGCGCGGCGCGCCGCGCCGGGGTCGACCGTCGTCTGCATGTTGCCCGACACGGGTGAGCGTTATCTATCTACTCCGCTGTTCGAGAGCATCGGCGAGGAGATGACGGCGGAGGAGTGGGATCTGTCGCGTTCGACGCCGCTGTGCCGGTTCGATGCGCCGGCGCCTGCCCCGGCGGCCACGCCCGCCGCGCCCGCGCCGAAGGTCGAGCTCGATCCCGCCGCGGAGAAGTTCACGATCGACGTCATCAGGAAGGAGCCGGTGGTGATGTTCGCGCTCGAGTGGTGCGAGTTCTGCTGGTCCGTGCGCAAGCTGTTCACGAAGCTCGGCATCCGGTATCGCAGCGTCGACGTCGACTCCGTCGAGTTCCAGAAGGACGACTTCGGCGGAAAGATCCGCGCCGTGCTGCAGGATCGCACCGGCGCGAAGACCCTGCCGCAGGTGTTCGTCGGCGGCGACCACATCGGCGGCGCGACGGACGTGTTCGACGCCTGGCGCAGCAAGCTGCTGCAACGCCACCTCGACGAATGCGGTGTGACCTACGATCGCGAGCTCGAGATCGATCCGTATTCGCTCCTGCCGAAGTGGCTGCAACCGAGGAAGAGCGCCTAGTTTTACCGGGTCGGTGCCAGGCACCGATCCGGTAAAAGTGCGACATAACGCGTGCACGCCGGCGCGCTTGGCCCTACCATCGCGCCAACGACAAGAAGGAGCGATGGTCTCGAATGCGGCGTTGGCTTAGGGAGAAAGCGTTTATCGCGAGCGTGTTGGCCGTGTCACTGCTCGCATCGGGAGTCCATGCCGCCGACGTGAAGGCGCCGTCCGGACCCGGAGTGAAATCCGCCGCGGCATTCGTCGTCGATGCATCGACCGGCGATGTGATCTTCGAGCAGGAGGCGACGCACGTCGGCCCCATCGCCTCGATCACCAAGCTCATGACCGCGCTCGTCGTGCTCGACGGCAAACAACCGCTCGACGAAGTCATCGAGATCAAGAAGACCGACGTCTGGAGGGGCAAGGGCGCGCACTCGCGCCTGCCCGTCGGCGGCAAGCTCAAACGCGCCGACCTGCTCAAGCTCGCGCTGATGGCCTCCGAGAATCGCGCCGCGCACGTGCTCGCGACCAACTACCCGGGCGGACTGCCCGCGTTCGTGCGCACGATGAACGCGAAGGCGAAGGCGCTCGGCATGACGAAGACCCGGTTCGCCGACGCGTCGGGCCTTTCCAACTTCAACGTCTCCAACGCGCGCGATCTCGCCAGGCTGGTCGCCGCGGCCTCCCACGATCCGGTGATCCGCGAGTACTCGACGCTCGATCGGATCGACGTACGCGTCGGCAAGACGACGTACACCTACGGCAACACCAATCTTCTGATCGGCAAGCCGGACTGGGAAATCCTGGTCCAGAAGACCGGCTTCACGAACGACGCGGGCCAGTGCCTCGTGATGCAGGCGATGATCGACGAGCGCCCGGTCATCATGGTGCTGCTCAACTCGTTCGGCACGCTGACGCGCACGGCCGATGCGCGCCGCATCCGCAAGTGGATGCAGGCGCGCCAGCCGGCGGCGGTCGCCGGCACGCACTGACCAGAACCCGCTCTTCTAGAACCGATACCGGAATCCCAGCGACGGCGCATTCATGCCGCCATCCGCGACACCCATGACGCCCCAGCCCGGCGAGCGGTGATGGAGCCGCAGCACCGCTGACCACGGCCCCTCGGGCGGGCCCGCGGTGAACTCCAGCATCCAGAACAGCAGGAACTGCTTCGTGTCGTTCTCGAGCTCTCGCTCGAGCTCCGGATAGTCGAACGCGTACGAAACGCCGAGACCGAACGCCAGCGAACTGCGCATCCGCTCGTTCCACGGGAAGCGCTGCCAGCGCAGCGACACCGGCGCGAAGTTCAGTTCCCAGTGATCCTGCCGCCCGTAGTTGTACGTGAGGTTCACCTCGTACTCCGTGCGCAACGCCCCTTCGTATGACTCCCGGTACGCGCGCGAATACGCGCCGCTCACGATGTACGTGTCCGAGTACGACTTGCTGTACGGCTTCATCAGCACTTCGTGCCAGGTCTCTTCGGTGGAAATGCGCCCGCCGTAGAACGTGAAACTGTGCGGCGAGGAAATATCGGAAGCAGCCGCCGGGAGCGCCACGGCGGCCGTGAGGAAAGCGGCGAGGAATTTCATTGCGCACGAGCGTGCGCGAGGCGCTTGGGCGGCGCCATAGGGAAGATGCGCAGGGGCGGCCCCACCAGGCAGCTGCGGTCCGGGGACAGACTTGAAGTCTGTCCCCTCTTCAACTACGACGCGTAAATCGAATCGCTTCTCGACTCCCTGCTCGCAACCTCCCGCAACGTCTCGATCCCGGTCGATTCGCCGAGCTGGGCGATATCGGAGAGACTGATCACGCCCTCCAGCCGCCCGGTGCGGCTCACGCACACGATGCGCGATTTCTGGTGCGTGGCCATCAGCTCGCGCGCGTGGTCGAGGTCGTCTTCGGGATTGCAGGCGACGAGGTAACGCGTCATCAGGTCCCTCACCGGCGTCGTATCCGGCCGCCCCTCGGCGAGGCCCCGAATGACGAGGTCGCGGTCGGTCACCGTGCCCATGACCTGCATCGCCTCGTTGCAGACCGGCAAAAAGCCGACGTTGGTATCGCGCATCACGGCGGCCGCCCGGTGAATCGAGGCTTCCGGCGCCAGGTGCTCGACGTCGGTCTTCATGATGTCCTTGCATTTCATGGCACACCTCCGGAATGGGCCGCCGATGGTATGTCCGCCGAATGTCGCGCGCCGTCGGCCGATTCCACTATTGCGTACCATCAGTACCACCACTCGAGCGAAGGAAGGGGACAGACGTCAGTCGGCGATCAGTGCGCGAGCCGCGAGTGGGTTGCGGACCTTGGCGCCGCTGATGAAATAGAAGAATACGTCGCCTTCGCGCGCGAGCTTCGCGGCGTGGTCCCGCCAGCGTTCGAGCGCGGCCGGCGTATATCCCTTCGGCGCGTCTTCCTTCGTACCCATGACGCGCAGGTAGCTGAAAGGCGCGGTGCGCGCCTGGATGCGCGGGTAGGTGGAATCGCCGGCTTCGACGATGGCGACTTCGTGTTTGCGGGCGAGGGCGATCAATTCGTCGTTGTCGAAACTCTCGTGGCGCACTTCGAGCGCGTGCCGCAGTGCGCGGCCGTCGCGCTTGCGCGGTAGCAAGGTGAGGAATGCCGCGAGGTCCTTCGCGTCGAACTGCATTTCCGGTGGGAGTTGCCAGTTGATCGGTCCGAGCTTCTTGCCGAGCTTCAGGATGCCGCTCGCGAGGAATCGCTCGACGCTGGATTGGCTCTCCGCGAGACGCTTGCGGTTCGTCACGAAACGCGGCGCCTTGAGGCTGAACACGAATCCGTCTGGTGTGTCGTCGTGCCACTTCTGGTACGTGGCCGGTGTCTGCAAGCGATAGAACGTCGAGTTGATCTCGATCGACGTGAGCTGCCGGCTTGCGAAGTGAAGCTCCTGCGATTGCGTCATGCCCTTCGGATAGAAGGTGCCGCGCCAGGGCGCGAAGTTCCAGCCCCCGACGCCCACGTAGATCTTGCCTGCCATGTCGCCAGCCTAAATGGGGTCAGACCCCGATTCCTAGCAAATGGGGTCTGACCCCATTTTCGGCGCGGGCCTACAGGCTTGGCCGGCGCGCCCGTCCATACTCCTGCGTACTCGTGAACACTCTTCAGCGCTGCGCGTTGCTGGCCGCAAGTCTCGTCCTCCTGGGCGGCTGCGCCTCGATGCGCCCATTGCCCGAACCACCCAGTCCTCAGCCCACTGACGCCATCGCGCCGCTGTCGATGATCGGCCCCGACGGCCGCATCGATCCGAAAACCCGAGCGCGTGTGTCCGCGAAGCTCATGGAACTCGGCGAGGACAACCTGCTCGCCCAAACCCTGCTGGCGATGGAAGCGGCAGGCGGAGGACCGTTGATCGCAGGCAATCGCGCGCGGTTGCTGGTAGATGGGCCGAGAACCTACGAGGCGATGTTCTCCGCGATCTCGGCTGCGCGCGAGAGCGTGAACATCGAGATGTACATCTTCGACGAGGCACGGCACGAGGGGCGCAAGCTTTCCGATCTGCTCGCCGAGGTGATCGCAAGAGGCGTCGCGGTCAACGTGCTCTACGACGGGCTCGGCTCATCGGAAACGCCGGACGCGGTCTGGGAAAAGTTGCGCGGCGTCGGCGTGCGGCTGTGCGAGTTCAATCCGATCAATCCGGCGGACAACCGCACGTCGAAGTACGTGCAACGCGATCACCGCAAGATCGTCGTGGTCGACGGCCGCCATGGATTCGCCGGCGGAATCAACTTCAGCTCCGCGTACACCAGCGGCTCGCGTGGCAGCGTGAAGCGCGATCCGGTCGCCGAAGGCTGGCGCGACACGCAGGTGGAAGTCGAAGGCCCGGTGTCGCTCGAGCTGCAGCGCCTGTTCCTGGCGAGCTGGGACAAGCAGAAGTGCTCCGAACGCCAGCCCGTCAACTATCTACCCCAGGCGCGCGAGGCCGGCAAGACGCTGATGCGCGTCGATGCGACTTCCATCGACTCCACGCGCAACGAAACCTACGTCAGCGCGCTGTCCGCGCTCACGTTCGCGCGGAAGTCGATCGACCTGACGATGGCGTATTTCTCGCCGGACGACCAGGTGGAGGACGCGCTGCTCGAGGCCGCCGGCCGCGGCGTGCGCGTACGCTTGTTGTTGCCCGGTCTCACGGACTTCAGCGGCATCATGCACGCCGGCCGCGCGCACTACACCAGGCTCTTGAAGGGTGGCGTGCAGATCTTCGAGCAGAAGGAAGCGCTGCTGCACTCCAAGACTCTCGAGGTCGACGGCATCTGGAGCAGTGTCGGTTCCGCCAACTGGGACTGGCGCAGCTTCGCCAACAACGACGAGCTGAACATCGTGATCATCGACGAAGGTTTCGCGCGCGAGATGCGGGCGATGTTCGAGTCGGACCTTGCCGCGGCAACCGCGATCACGCTCGATCAATGGAAGAAGCGGCCTTGGAAAGACCGCTTCCTGCAGACGTTCTGGGTGATGTGGGAGCGGTTGCTGTAGGTGCCAACCATTGTCGGGCCGTGCGGAGATGCGCGAGTTCTGGCGGTTGCGCGACTAGCGGGAGATTCTCACGCCACGACGGCTTCTCCGGCCGCCGGCCTGACCGCTCCCCAGTGCTCCGGCGGCGGCCCCGCTTCCTGCACGAGCCGCGGCGCCATCTTCTTCATGAACACGCGCCGCCGCCGTGCGTTCAGGATGCCCATGAAGATCAGGTACACGATGGGCGTCAGGCACAGCGGCAGCAGCACGAGTCCCGGCTGGATCGCCGCCGCCAGCAAGGTAGTTAGCGCCCACACCGGGATCAGCAGCCATGGCCGCATCTTCACGAACTTTCGCAGGCGCGGCAGGTGCAGATAACGGCGCAGGTCGTGGTTGTAGAGGAACAGGCAGTACTTGCCGTCGCCTTCCCACACCGCCAGCAGCCGGTGACCGCGCCGCACGTCGAAGTCGTGGTTCACGAGCTTGAGACTGCTCTCCCGTCCATCGATGTCGCGCACGAACATCGTGACGATGTGCGTGCGGGTCTCGGACACCTGGTCCGGCCCGGTGCGGTTCCCCTGCGCGTCCCGCGGAATGTGGACGTGAGGCGTCACGCGCACCATCTCCTTCACCTCTTCCACGATCACCTGCTCGGGGCGCATCGGCCGCAGTTTGCGGCCACGCTGCAGCATCCACGGATTCTGCGGCGAAAGCCGGAAGGGCACGGTGCGCGTCGCGATGCCGAGCACCAGCCAGACGACGAGGAGCGCGATCCAGACCGCGCCGGGGACCGCGAGCACTTTCTCCGCGCGCGTGCGCCACGGCTCCGGTAGTTCGGCGACGTAGGCTTCCACCGGGTTCGTCGGATCCTGTCGGGTGTACACGTGAATCTGCCGCTCGAAGTAGTCGAGTGCGTATTCGCGCAGGTCGCCGTCCAGCGTTTTTTCGTACACGCCGCGCATGACCTTCCATCCGTCGCGCAGATCCGAATACATGCGCGCCGACAACTCATGCGCCTTGCGGCCATTCAGCGCGCGCTCCGCCTCCGGAAGTCCGGCGACGAGCGCGGCGTGGTACTGGTTCACCTGGGTCTTGAGCGCGGGATCGCGCAGTCCCGGCGCGATGGACGCGGCCATCTCGCTGAACTGCTGCAGCACCATCATGCGGTCCACCGCGGCTTCGCCCGGGTCGGCGCGCTTCGGCAGCGCGGCTTCGATCTTCGAAACCGGCGGCAGCGCCTGGATCAATCGAACCTGCTCGTCCGTGAGCTCAGCGGCCGCCGCGGCGGCCAGGGGGAGGGTGAAGGCCAGGATCATGGCCAACGGACGAAACAGGTCTCGAAGCATCATCTGCACCTTTGTTATTTGTTAGGGAGCGAATATGACACGAGGCATTTTGCAGATGCCAGCTGAATGCTGGCTGAGCGAAATGGGGACATTCCTCGTTTTCTAGCAAAAGGGGACAGACCTCCTCTCGCCGCGGCATTTCCGCGTGATATTGCGGGAAATGCCTGGGCGGGTTATATACGCAACCTGCGTATATTCGTGGAATTGAATTGAAGAAGAAGCGAAACCTGTTCGCGGATATCGTCGAGGGATTCAGCACACTCGCGGACGAACGCGAGGGTAAGCGAACGCTGCGTACCCATCGGGTCAAAAGATTTCCTGCACCCGCGATAAGCGCACGCGAGTTGGCGAAGTTGCGCAAAGATCTGAACCTCTCGCGCGGCTTGTTCGCTGGGTTTCTCAGAACCAATGTGCGGACACTCGAGAACTGGGAGCAGGGACGGGCCAAGCCCAACGCCCAGGCGGCCTTGCTGATTCGCCTGGTTCAGCAATATCCCGATACGTTGCAGCGGCTGTCGAAGCTTTAGCTCTGGCTTGGCACGATGGCGGGAGCTTGACGCGCAGGGAAAAGGGCGGGGAATCGCCGGGTTTGACGGAACTTAGGTCGTATGGTGTAGTAGAAACAACCACACATGTAGGCGATGCGAGGAGTCATCATGCCGATACGCCCTGCCAGGTTTCTCGTCTTACTACTCGCGTCCCTGGCGCTCAGTGCGCCCGCTTTGTCCGCCGAGCAGCACCTGTTGCTGGATACTTGGTCGGTCGACGTCTCGACGGTCCGGCAACCCAATCCGCCCAAGTCCGTCACACTCACGCTCACTGATGCCGCGGACGGCAACTATCGGATAAAGGTCGACATCGAAGGCACTGATGGCACGGTGATGCACGCGGCGTCCACCTTCAAGCCGGGTGGCTTGGCGACCAAGGTGCAGGGCAGCAGTCCCGATGTGGATGTCGCCTGGATGGAGATGCCGAACAAACGCACGCTCGTGATGGGAGCTGGAGCGGGCGGCCAGCCTGCAAGCACCCGCGTCTGGACGCTTTCGGATGACGGCAAGCAGATGATCGAGACCGTCGTCCGCCATCAGCCCGACGGCACGCCGTACACGCGAGTCTTTACCTGGCTGCGGAAATGAAAAAGGGCGGGTGGTTTCTCACCCGCCCCTCATCTCAGATTGAGGTCTGTCCCCGTTTGCTAGGAAACGAGGAATGTCCCCATTAAGCGGCCACAGCCTTGCGGCGTTTCTCCACTTCCGCGATGACTTCGTCGGCCTTGTTCTTCGGCACCGGATCATAGTGCGAGAACTCCATCGTGAAGCTCGCGCGACCCGAGGTCATCGAACGCAGCTGCCCGATGTACCCGAACATTTCCGACAGCGGAATGTGCGCCACCACCGCGATGTTCGTGCCACGCTCGACCTGCTCGAGGATCGTGCCGCGACGGCGGTTCATGTCGCCGATCACGTCGCCCAGGTAGTCCTGCGGCGTCACGGTCTCGACCTTCATCACCGGCTCCAGCAGCTGCGGGGCCGCCTTGCGGATGCCCTCGCGGAAGCACGCCTTCGCCGCGATTTCAAACGTCAGCGCGTTCGAGTCGACGTCGTGGTACGAGCCGTCATGCAGCGTCGCGCGGAAGTCCACGGTGGGGAAGTGCGCCAGCACGCCGTCTTCCTTCTGGGCCTTGAGGCCCTTTTCCACCGCCGGGATGAATTCCTTCGGCACCGAACCGCCGACCGTCTCGTCGACGAACTCGAAGCCCTTGCCGCGCTCGAGCGGCTCGAACTTGATCCACACCTCGGCGAACTGGCCCGAGCCACCCGTCTGCTTCTTGTGCACGTAGTGCTCGTCGACCGTCTTCGTGAACGACTCGCGGTACGCGACCTGCGGCTCGCCCATCGTGCCTTCGACGCCGAACTCCGTGCGCATGCGATCGAGCGTCACTTCGAGGTGCAGCTCGCCCATGCCGCGCAGGATGGTTTCGCCCGTCTCGCGATCCGTTTCGAGGTGCAGCGAGGGATCGGCACGGACCATCTTGCCCAGCGCCGCGCCGAACTTCTCGGCTTCTGCCTTCGACTTCGCCTTCACCGAAACGCTGATGACCGGGTCCGGGAAGCGCATGCGCTCCAGCACGACCTGGTGTTCGCTGTCCGTCAGCGTGTCACCCGTGTCCGTTTCCGCCAGCGAGACGAGCGCGATGATGTCGCCCGCGCGCGCTTCTTCAATTGGATTTTGTTTGTCCGCGAACATCTCGACCATGCGGCCGATCTTTTCGCGCTTGCCGCGCGTCGTGTTGGTCACCGACATGCCCTTCGTCAGCACGCCCGAGTACACACGCACGAAGGTGAGCGCGCCGTACGCGTCGTTGATCACCTTGAACGCCAGGCCCGAGAACGGCTCATCGTCCGAGCACTTGCGCTCGCCGACCGGGTTGCCATCCGCGTCCACCGTCTTGATGGCTTCGACGTCCGTCGGGGCCGGCAGATAGTCGACCACCGCGTCCAGCACCTGCTGCACGCCCTTGTTCTTATAGGAGGAGCCGCACAGCACCGGGTTGAAGGCGCTGTCGATCGTGCCCTTGCGGATGCACTTGCGCAGCACGTCGGCGGACGGCGCTTCACCGTCCGTCAGGTATTTTTCCATCGCCGCGTCGTCCATCTCGAGCGCCGTGTCGACGAGCTCCGAGCGGTACTTGGCGTAGTTGTCGAGGATCTTGCGATCCGACGGCACCGTGATGCCCATCTTGTCCGCGAGGCCCGAGCCGTCACCGACCGGGATGATCTGCCACTTCGCGTCCTTGTCGTCCGAGTCCCAGACGAGCGCTTCCTGCGTGACCAGGTCGACCATGCCCTTGAAGTTGTCTTCCGAGCCGATCGGGATCTGCACCGGCAGCGGACGCGCGCCCAGGCGCGTCTTGATCATGTCCACGCAGCGCACGAAGTTCGCACCCGAGCGGTCCATCTTGTTCACGTAGCAGATACGCGGAACGTTGTAGTTGTTCGCGAGGCGCCAGTTCGTCTCCGACTGCGGCTCCACGCCCGCCACGCCGTCGAACACCACGACCGCGCCGTCGAGCACGCGCAGCGAACGGTTCACTTCGATCGTGAAGTCCACGTGCCCGGGAGTGTCGATGACGTTGATCTTCTTCTTGCGCCAGAAGGTCGAAACCGCGGCCGACTGAATCGTGATGCCGCGCTTCTGCTCCTGCTCCATGTAGTCAGTCGTCGTCGAGGACTTCAGGTCCTTCGTCTCGTGGACGTCGACGATCGTGTGCTTCTTGCCCGTGTAATAAAGAATGCGCTCGGTCGTCGTGGTCTTGCCGGCGTCGACGTGGGCGATGATGCCGATGTTGCGAATGTCAGCTAAAGGCGTTGTACGGGCCATTGCAAAGTTCCGTTGAATTTCAGGGGGTTGGGCCGGGGAAACCCCGGTCCAAGGGCAATTTTCGAGCGGCGAATGGTAGTGAAAAATGGGGAGGTTTGCTTGGAGAACTTCAGGGTCGGGCCTATGCCGAAAAAACTCATATGCGTCAAAGACATATGCGTCGCGCGTCTAGCCGAAGCATCCCCTGATCGTCAGGCAACCCATCTTCGTACGGCTCAGGTGAGTTGCTTTACATGTTTTAGCGCTCCCCTTGTCCAGTCCAATCGCAATTACCCACAAGTCAAATAATCAGCAGTTGAGTTGCTTGGCGGTGCTTCCAGCAAGATTGCCACGCAAGTGGTGGTAGTTTGAATGCATCGAATTGCGCAGCAAGAACTCCTAGTCATATTGTTAGTTGTTAGCATGATTGCCAATGAGATTAAGACAAAACAACTAGATGCTTTTCAGGGAGTCGCGCGTGCCGCTTAAGCTCGAAGAGGTTTTTAAAATTGGCGGAATTCCAACGCATACATTCGTTGCGCCACTCGAATTTTCGGCGCTGCTAGTCGCATTGCGTACGCCGGGCCGGGGAGTGGTCGTCGAAGGTCCATCGGGAATCGGAAAGACAACTGCCGTTTCAAGGGCAATTGAGTCGCTTGGAATCAAAGAGAAAGTTACCAATCTCTCTGCACGTCGCAAAGGAGATCCCGAACTTATCCGCGAACTTCCAAACATGAAGGCATTTGGAACTGTGCTCATCGATGACTTCCACAAACTTCCAGATGCAGTGCGGAAGGAAATCGCCGATCTAATGAAACTGCTTGCGGACGAAGAGGCTCAAGACCGAAAAATCGTTGTGATCGGAATCAACAAAGCTGGTGAATCTCTGGTTCGATTTGCTCACGATTTGAACAATAGGCTCGACATCATCTCTCTTGAGTCAAACCCAGACGAAAAAGTGCGAGAGCTAATCACGTTGGGCGAAAAAGCGCTCAACATCGAACTGAATATAAAACAAGAGGTAGTAGAGGCGGCGCACGGCAGCTTCTACATCGCACAAATGCTTTCACACCAGGCTTGTGTTGATGGTCAAATTCTGGAGGCCCCAGCTAGCAAACTAGTGTCCAAAGTAAGCTTTGAGTCGGTGAGAGGTCGCGTCTACGAACGGCTCTCTCGTACGTTTCTTGACCGAACGAAACTATTCTGCAGAGGCACCCGGTTTAGGCGAGAGGGGCGAGCGCCGTATTTGCGGTTGCTACATCTGTTAGCGCAGTCGAAAGAATGGTCATTAAGTATTGATCAAGCTATTGCCGCAAATCCTGGCCTGTCTGGAAGCGTCACACAGATTGTCGAGAAGGGCTATTTGCATGACTTGATCGAAAAGAGCGATGACTTACGATCAGTTTTGCACTTTGACCCAACCACGCGGATGCTGTCCGTTGAAGATCCTCAGTACGTGTATTTCTTGCGAAGTATCACGTGGTCAAAGTTTCCAATTGATGTTGGATTCTTGTCGGTCGACATTCCTTCAAAGTACGATTTTGCGCTCAGCTTCGCCGGCGCCGACCGACCACTCGCGGAGCGACTCCATGCCGCACTCCAAGATCTGGAGCTTGAGATTTTCTACGATCGAAACGAGCAACACCGAATTCTCGCGGCCGACATCGAAGACTATTTAAGGCCGATATATCAGTCTGATGCTGCCTTTGTAGTCGCGCTGCTCGGTCCAGAATATCCAAAAAGGGTATGGACAAAATTTGAGTCAGACGCGTTCAAGCAAAGATTCAAGACGGGGAGTGTAATACCGATCTGGTTTACCACCGCCCCTCCGGGCACGTTTGATGAGAGCGCCCGTGTAGGTGGGATCACATTTGACCCTGCAGGTGACGTCGACATGCAAGTAAGTGCAATCGTCGATTTGCTGTCAAAGAAAATTGCCGATTCACGCGCTCAGGTCGGCGAGAGGCCAACAGTGGCTGCGGCAACATGAGTCGGCGGTCGTCGGATTGCCCAAGCTTTCAGCTTGTCATCCTCCGTCCGCTCCATCCAAACTAGTCAAATCAATCCTGGAATTTTCTTATGACGGACGCGGATAAGATAGAGCGGCTCGAGGCATTTATAGGAAACCTGCGTGCGTGGCAGAAATCACCAAACGCGGAGACTCGGCGCAAGATTAACGAATCACGAGTATGGGTGAGACGCGAAGTCTTAGAGGCGGGATCTCTTCATACGATGACAATTTCTCCCCCGCCCGCTGTCGGCGGCCTAATCATGCGAAATGTCGATCCGTTCGACAATATTTTTGAGCCGCCGTATCTAACTAGTCTCATCCCGAATGTGATCGACATGATCGAGGAAACTATTGGGGTCATAAAGTTGGGGGCGACCGAGGTCCATCCAAGAGTTTCACAAGACGCTGACATCCAAAAAGGGTACGCCTTCATCGCTATGCCAATCGTTAAGCGAGATCATCTTTTCGATGACGTTCTTGACGCGATAAAGGAAGCAGCTAAACGCTGTGGAATCCATGCTGAGCGTGTGGATGAGCCGGCATCAAATGAACGAATTACCGACCGAATACTTGAATCTATTCGGCGAGCGGAATTCGTCATTGCCGATCTGACTGACTCTCGTCCGAATGTTTTCTACGAAGCAGGTTATGCTCAGGGTCTGAGGAAGACTCCTATCTATATAGCGCGCAATGGAACAAAGCTCGAGTTTGATCTCAAAGACTATCCGGTAATCTTCTTCGGGGGCATAAAGCAACTCAAGGACGAACTAGAAAATCGTATTCGGGGCTTGGCTGATTTTCGAAAGAACTCAGAGGCTGTTCGCGCGCGAAGCTAAGGGCGATGGGGATGTTGAATAAATGCGACTCATTGGGAGTGCTTATTGCCGTCCGATGGGTGGCGAAAATGAGCCGTTGTAGTGAGCCCGATCGAAGCCGTTGATCAAGCACCAGCGAGCTGACCCTCCGACCAAGGATCTTGCTCAGCCCATCACGCTCGACATGTGCGGGTTCACGGTGGCGGCGACCCGAAACCCCGCCTTAGTCCCAAACGGGAATAGAGTCGATCGATTCGACCTGACTTCAATCTAGTTCGAACCTGCAAGTCTTCTTAAGTGCTCGGCCAGTCGTTTCACTTCCTTGTCCCTCGATCTGAACCAGTCGGTTGACCATATCCGGTAAAGCTTCCAGCCCAGCCGCTCGAGAACTTCCTGCCGCAGTCTATCGCGATCGCGGGCACTCTTTGCTGAGTGATAGCTTGCACCATCGCATTCGATGCCGAGAAAAAAGTGCTCCGAATTGATGGGATGGCGAACTCCTAGGTCGATGAAGTAGCCAGCGACTCCGATCTGAGGAGTTGTCTTGTACCCCAGTTGATGCACGACCTCCGCGACTTCCTTCTCAAAGGGACTGTCATATGAACCGCCTGTGACTGAGCCTTGATCAAGTCGACCGGATCTTGCGTACGCAAGGTAGTTCTTTAGCGCTACTACACCTCGACTCGAGCCCGCTGCGGTAACGATGTCTTCGGGCTTCATAGATGTCACCAAGACAACGCGCTGCTTCGCGCGCGTAAACAGCACGTTCAGTCGTCGATGACCTGTCTTCGAGTTGATCGGTCCGAACCGTTGCATGACGGACGCACCGGTCGCGGCAGGACCATACACGGTAGAAATGACGATGGCGTCCCGCTCATCACCCTGCACGTTCTCCAGATTCTTAACAAAGAATGGATAAAGTGTTTCATCCCAATGAGCACGGTATTCTTCAAGATCGCTGTTTTCGGCAAAAAGTTTGTCGAATGACTGACGAAGAAGTTCTTTTTGCGGTTGATTGACGGCGACCACACCGATCGACCTCTTCGGGTTCGCGCGAATCATTTGAGCTACGGTCTCAACGACAACTTCGACCTCTTTCACGTTTACGCTCGAATGATAGATCGCGTCCTGAACGTAGAGGCTCACTACACCCATGTCGTCACTTCTTTCGATTGGCGACGGAAACACGATTAGGTTGTCGTCATAAAACTCGCGATTTGAGAATGCAATGAGCGAGTGATGCTGCGAGCGGTAATGCCATTGAAGTTCACGCGACGGACGAAATGACGAAAGCGCGAGATCCAGGACGGATTCTGTATCCACATCGAGTTCATCAGCCCCGTTTTCTGATGAGTCCTCGTGCGACGCATCAAAGAACGTAGTAGGCGGCAACTGCATCGGATCCCCGACCACAATCGCTTGTTTCGCCCTCGCCAAGACGCCTAGGGCTTCTTCAGGTCGCATTTGCGACGCCTCATCAATAATCGCGACGTCAAACACTTCTCGTGAAGCCGGCAAGAACTGCGCGACCGAAGCCGGACTCATCATGAAACAAGGCTTGGCCGCATGCGCGGCCGCGGATGCTCGCCTCATTAGTTCGCGAATCGCGATGTGGCGACGCTGCTTTCCAATCTCATGCTCAATTAACGCTCGATTGGATTTTTCAGCGACTGGTCCCTGGGAAACTCCTTCGGGAATCGAGGCCGCAGACAATCTGGCGAATACGTACTGCCGTGATCTGTCCGCAAAATCCTTGTCAAGTAGACGCAGCCGACTCCTTTGATTCTCGATTGTCTCGCCGGTCCACCTTGGGATATTTGGATTCTCCTTGGACGCGCGCTTAATCAAACTACGAAAGTATGTGGATCTAAACGAGTTCAGCAAATGCTCGGACGAAATCTGCTCAGTCTCAAGGAGCCTGGCGAACTGCGAAAGACCCGATTGTGCGCATTGGGATGCGAGATCCTTATAAATCATCCATTCATTGATAGCAGCTTCTGGGCAGGCTAGGGCACGATTCACGCGCTCCAGATGATCCAGCACAGTTGCACGTTCAGGTTCTCTGCTAGACAACCACACGTTTTCGCTCAAGCCAAACGAGCTTGCTAACTTGGCAATGGCCGAATCCAATTCAGCGATGCATTCACTTGTAAATGCGCCGAACGACTCGATAGCCTGACGTGTTAAAACTGCTCTTGTGGACAACAGCTGCAAATGCAGGTGCGTTGGAAGCACTAGATTGAATACATCTGTGCAGTAGCTGAGCGCTTGCGTGGTCAAGGTAGCCGTGCGTACGTCGAGCGCGGAGGAGCTTTGGGCTTGAAAGAAACTGTCGCCTTCAATCTTCTTGGCAATCTGTGCCAGATTGGCAAGGCGTCTCAATATAGTTAGCAGCTGCGACAGGCTGAATGGCTGACGAAACCTTTCCAGCCGAAGCTCTTCCAGCATTCCTTTTGACCTTTCAATCCGGAGTCTTAGCTGTGAGATCCTTTCGCTCGCAGGAGATTGTGGCGATTGCCTTAGAGAGCTGCCAAGTTCTCTTATGGCGAACATCTTTGCGTCGGTCATGCTCTCCACGACTTCCGAAAATAGCGTTGCGTCAACTGCTGTCAGAATCGCGTTGATTGGCTGTTTAAGGGGGTCCAAGCTGGGCCACCTTTTTCGAACCGCTGCGAAGAAGTTTGCGACTTCTATGAGCGTGTCAAAATCAGTCTCAAGTCCGTTCCAATGGCTTCCAGCGAGCTTTTGAACTGCGAGCTGTCCTTCGAACTTTCGCTTCTCTTGCAGCCACTCGGACAGGGTCAAGAGTTGATTTGCGGAGTCAAATCGATCTCGCCATTTGGCCTTACGCAGGCGGACGCAGAGTCGCTTTGCGAGCCGATATCGAGAAGAAAAGATTGTGCCGTACCAAGGTGTCTCACGAAGAGTCCGCCCTGCCTCGGCTAGTTCGCTGGGATCAATGTCTGAGGGAATATTGAGCTCGACTGAGAGTCTCGCTCGGCGTTCCCGAAGCGCACCTGCTTCGGACGAGTATCGCTCAAGGTCGGTTTTAGCGGCCAGGTCCAAGAGACATCGTTCGCGGGCACGGAGAACCTGTACTGGGATCTCCTTAAGGTATTCGATCGCCTCTACTAGCTCATAGAGGTAGGCGCACGTCATCGGTACTGCAAGGCCAGTAGCGTTTTGAAATCGCTCCAATATGAGCAATGCAGCTTGGGCAGTATCTATTGTCGCGCCACGTTGATTGATCGCTCCTGGAAGTCGATCAATTCGATGTTGCTCAAGTCCGCACTCGGCGAGCTCGCGGACGAATGCGGCGGAAATCTCCGCGTGGCTTTCGGCTGAAGCTTGTGCTTGGTCAATATCGTGAACTGCATTGCGCAATGCCTCTCGCTCTTGGACAAACTTCTCCAGATTGCTCGTGTAGTTTCGCAATGCTTCAAGAGCTTCTCGATCCTTCACCAAATGAAGGAGGCTATAGTCGAGCGTTGACACGACTACTGGCAGGCTGCTGGCAGTCGAAGTGAACTCGCGGAGCTCGTTGACTCGCTGAGGTAGTCCAGTGCCCAAAGCCGAATCTCTGCGCACGCAGATGCGCTCAAGCTTTGCGACGGCACTCTGCAATTGGCGGAGAGCAGAGTTGAGTCGAAGTGAATCGTCAGCGCCGATGCCCACACGTTCGAGCCCGAACAGTGGGTGACTCTTAATGTGAGTACCGGCTCGACATGTTTGGAACGCTTTCGCTAGTCGGTCGACGACATCGCATTTGGCTGCGTATGAGGAACTTGTCAGATGAGCGTACTCTTCACTTTCTAAGCCTCGAATGAGCGCAAGCGTCTCTGGAGGAAGCATGCGTCGCGCGCCTTGTTCTTCCCAGTACGCGTTATGCAGGGTGAAGCCGCTGTTTCCAACGAGGCTGTTCATTGCAGCCACGTAGGCACGAAGCTGGCTTCGCGTTTGTCGCAAGTCGAAAAGTGTCCGCTGCAAGTCATCGCCTTCTTTGCGCCGCCGAATTTTTAATCGGGCCTCAAAAGAAGCTAGTACTTGTCGCTTTTGCACTTTTGTCGAATGCAGTTCGAGCAGATATGGCGCTAGGCCGGCTTCACCGAGTCGCTCAGCGACGACCTCAAGCGCAGCCTGTTTTTCGGCAACAAAGAGAACCTTCTTCCCGGCTGCTAAGAGCGAGGAAATCAGGTTAGTGATTGTTTGGCTCTTTCCTGTCCCGGGTGGGCCCTTCAAGGCGAAGCTTCTGCCCTTCATCGCATCTACAATTGCGGCGTGCTGGGACGAGTCGGCGTCTGTTATGAGCGCTGGAGCGAGCTTCTCAACTTCTTCAGATTCGATATCAAATTCATCAGCAACACTATTATTGGAATCCCCATGGTCGGTACCGGCAAGCAAGCTGGCAATTAGGCCGTTGTCTTCCAGTGGCGCCTGTTCCCAAGCCTTTTCAGATAAATCTTCGTACATGACCAATCGGGAGAAGGAGAAGTGGCCAATACATGCGAAACGGCGAAGCTTCCACCGGGGAAAAGGCTGGATAGCGCGCGCGATCCGACGGAAATATGCTTCCGGAGTATCGTTTTCATTGAGTGACGGGAGCTGAAACCCGAAATCGCGCTTCAATCTTTCAATAAGTGAAATGTTTTCTGTTGCTTCGGAAGAATCTCCGCCTTCCACAAAGTATCGATAACGATGCTGTTTCAACTCCCTATCCATTTGCAGAGGAAGCAACATGAGTGGGGCGTACCGTTGCTCCTCCGAATTCTCAGACTCATACCATTCGAGATACCCAAAGGCGGCGTAAAGCGTGCTTAGGCCAAGCTCCTGGGTTGCTAGCCTCGCATCATCGCGAATTGCGGCAAGCTTCCGCTCCATTACCTCTGGAAGTAGCAGCGTTTGAATTTGGTTATCACCATGCTTTGCCGCCGTCCCCTCTCCATTGGGCAAAGGCAGGTCGTAAGATGGGTCAATTCCGTGCTTCCTTGCCCATTCTGAAAGGTTAATGCGCGGCTCTTTTCCGGCGCGCTTTGCGTTCGTAGACGCTTGGACATCTGTTGAGATCTCAGTCCCGGCCATTGCAACGTCTTCAACCCGACTTGAGAAAGGAGGTTCGGGTAGCGCTTGAAAGTACAGTCTCTTGCCAACGGACTCATCGATCAATCGTTCGAACAAGTGATCTGGCAGTTCGTCGACAACTCGCACGTAGCGGCGGGACGTATCTGAGAACTTGAAGTTCAACAGGCGATTGTTATTCGTAAGATCAAGGAGCTTGAGACGCAGCCTTGCTATTCCTGCGCGCACTAGTTGCGGAAGCCTGTTCGCTTGGTTTGGCACTGATCTCTCCCTCTCGCTTCTCGACCTTCTTCTTTTTTTGCATTGCAACGACCGTAAGTAGGTCGTCGACGTCGATCAAAGCAGCCAGCTGAGTTAAAGGCAGAAATGGCACTTAGGTCAATGCTTCAGGACACTAAGTGCGAAGAACTTGAACTCCGTTCATCTCCAAGTGGGTTCGAACCCCTATCCAGAGCGCAAGGTGCTGGTGGTCGTGCGATTGATTATTCAGCGCCCCACGATCCCTGAACGCGAGTGCTCACGCGGGGGTGAGCCAAACAATCTCGCGTAATCGCGAGAGAACTGGGACGCGCTCTGATATCCCACCTCGAACGCAGCATGGCTCGCGCTGATCCCCTCGCTGAGCATCAGCCGTCGCGCTTCCACCAGCCGGAGCTGTTTCTGAAATTGATTAGGCGATATGGACGTGATGGCGCGAAAGTGCCGGCGGAATGCCGTGAGGCCGAGGGAACGGCGCGATACAACGCCTCGAGTGAATACCTATTGTTCACGTCACGTCGAATCAGGAAACGATCGCTCGGATCGGGCGAACCACTACGAACGCCGTCAGGATCGCGATCGTCACGAGCTCCTCCGGCGGCATCGGCGCCGCGACGGCCCGGCGCCTGGCGCGCGACGGCCACAGCGTCGTCGTCAACTCGGTCGGCAACCGGGAGCTCGCCCTGGAGGTGGTCGGTGACATCGAAAAGGCGGGCGGCCGCGCCACCTGGGAGCCTGCGGATGCCAGCGATCCGGCCGCGGTGCGACGGTTGTTCGATGCCGCCGAACGCGCGTATGGCGGCATCGACGTGGTCGTCAGCAACGCGGCCATCATGCGCCTGGCGCCGATCGCTTCGATGTCGGACGACGATTTCGTCCGCATGTGAATAACAAGGGCAGCTTCTTCGTGATGCGCGAAGCGGCGCGCAGGGTCCGCGACGGCGGACGCATCATCACGTTGTCCTCGAGCATCGTGGAATTGCGCAGCCCGACGTATGCCGCCTATGCGGCGACCAAGGCGGCGCAGTCGATGTTCGCGAATATCCTCGCGAAGGAGCTGGCGGGGAGGATGATCTCGGTGAATGCGGTTGCGCCGGGGCTCGTCGATACGACGTTGTTCACGGATGGGAAGAGTGAGGCGCAGATACGGGAGTTTGCCGGTCGCACGCCGCATAAGAGGTTGGGGGAGCCGGAGGATATTGCGGGGGTGATTTCGATGCTGTGTTCGAAGGACGGCGCGTGGATCAATGGGCAGACGGTGTTTGCGAATGGTGGGTTTGTCTGAGGACTCGAAGGACGTTCCAGCTGGAACATCCGCGAGGCGAATCGATGCGATCACCTGCGATTCACGAGTCATGGGGCGGTAGGTCGTGCCGCATGATTCATCTATATGAGTACGCCTGCTGACCTCGCTCCGACCGACATCGTCGCGCGCATCGTGACCGTTCGCGGCCAGCGTGTGCTTGTCGATTCGGATCTGGCTGCCGTGTACGGAGTGACTACTTCACGCCTGAACCAGCAGGTGAACAGGAACCTGGAGCGGTTCCCGGCGGATTTCATTATTCAGCTTACGGATCAAGAAGTTGCATTTTTGATGTTGCAATTTGCAACATCAAAACCGCGGGCCGATGGACGTGGGGGCACGCGCAAACCGCCTCGGGTTTTTACGGAGCATGGCGCGATCATGGCCGCGACGGTGCTCAACAGCCCGCGCGCCGTGCAGATGAGTGTGTACGTCGTGCGGGCATTCGTGAAACTGCGAGAAGTGCTGGCATCGAATTCAACGCTCGCGCGCCGACTGGAAGCGTTGGAAAAATCCGTCGCCGCGCTCGATGCGGATACGCGCAAGCAGTTCGATCAGGTTTACGAGGCGATTCTCGGTCTCATGGGTTCCGCGCCTCGACGGAACTGAAATGTTGGCGGGCGGAGGTACACTGGAGCGAGGCAGCCGGCATCGGCAAGCGTGAACTCAAGATCAAGCGCCTGATTGGCGAAAAGTAGCCATGGCAAGAGAAAAGCGAAATCTCGTCATTTGCGTGGATAACGCCAGATACGAAGTATCTCTGGAGCGTCGCAAGATCTATGAAGCAATAGATGATGCGGCTGCGGCGAAGAGGGATCTCGTTCGCATCATCGACGAATCAGGCGAGGACTATTTGTATCCGGTATCGCTGTTCGTGGCTGCGGAGCTTCCCGCTGCCATTCGCCGCGCGGTGATACGAGAGGCTTGAAGCGACGGTCCAACCGTCGATGCATGAGGTGCGATATGCCCGCTTCCCTTAAGCAGCTTGAAGAGCAGGCGCGAGAGTTGAGTGCCGAGGAGCGAGCCAAGCTTGCTCAGTCCATGCTCGAGTCACTGCATGCGCCCGTCGCGGAAGTCGAGGCCGCTTGGGCAGACGAGATTGCCCGACGAGTTGCTGCCTTCGATCGCGGCGAGATTCCTTCGTATCCAGCTGAGGATGTGTTTGCGGAAGCCCGTCGATTCTTGCGGTGACGCGCGCGCGGTTCATCGCGCCGGCGAGGCGCGAATTCCTGGCTGAAGTCGCTTACTACACGGCGACCCGAATACCTTGCATTCTTCAGGCCATTTCTTTGCATAAGCACGCATTTCCCGGTCCGCCGCTCCATCGGCTTTGTTTCATGATGTGGGGTGGCGCTTGATCCCAACACTGATATAGAGTCCGTCGCGAAGCGGATCGCCTGGTGCGGTGATAGCCTGGATCGCGTCCGTAAATTTCCCGAAGCGGCGCGGCGCAAGGTTGGGCAGCAACTGAATCGCGTGCAGCATGGCTACGAGCCGCATGATTGGAAGCCGCTCACAATGGTTGGGGCGGGCGTTTGCGAGATCCGCGTGCACCAGGAAGGCGAGTACCGTGTGTTGTACGTCGCGAAATTCGTGGAGACGGTTTACGTGTTGCACGCATTTGCCAAGAAGTCTCGGAAAGCGCCGAAGCGGGAGCTGGCAATTGCATCAGTTCGCTTCCGCGCCTTGTTGTCCTCCCGTCGGGGCCTTGATCAATGACAGCGAAGATCAGCGAGCGTACGAAGATCCGTCGCAGCAGTGGCAACGTGTATCGCGACCTTGGGTTCGGTGAGCAGGAAGCGCAGAACTTGCTGCTTCGTTCCGAGCTTGCGCTGTGTATCGAGGATTTTGTGAAGCGCAGCGGTTTCACGCAGGCCGCCGCGGCGAAGAAGCTGCATCTGACCCAGCCGCGCTTGAATGCCTTGCTCAAAGGCAGAATCGATCTGTTCAGCCTGGATGCTCTGGTCAACATCGCCACCTGCGCGGGGTTGCGAGTCGAGCTGAAGATAAAGCGGGCCGCGTGAGCGAGGGCGACAAGCTTCTTCGCTGACGCGCCATAAACGCTTCCGTCATCCGGCCACTCAAAATGCTGGCGTGATACTCACACAGCGCCAAGACGCCAAGGACTGGAGCTTCCTCGCAAATGCCCATGCGGAAAAAGAAAACCCTCGCGCTCGCGATCCTCGCCGTGCTTGTACTCGTGTACATCGGCGCCGCAACGCTACTCGCATTACGCAACGACCCGATCGCAATCCTCGAGAAACCTCCCACCTGCTGCGAATCGATCATGATCTTCGGCGCCAGCGGAACCGCCGGCGACGGCATCCTGAAAGCCGCGCTGGCGAGTCCCGACATCAAGAAGATCCACGTCATCACGCGCCGCCCGACACCGCGAATCGATCAAGGAGTTGCGGCGGGAAAAGTGCGGATGACGCTGCACCAGGATTATCTGGACTACACGGCAATCGAAGACCAGATGAGATCCGTGGACGCGGTCTTCTGGGCGATCGGAATCAGCACGTTCAGCGTCGACGAGAAAACCTACGGCACGATCCATGTGGATTTCCCCGCGAGCTTCGTGACGAAGTGGCTCAGTGTCAGTGACAGGCCCGCGCCTTCGTTTCACTACATCAGCTCCAGCGACATCTCGGCGGATTCGACCGCGATGTGGGCGCGCGAGAAGGTACGCGCGGAGCAGACGTTGTTCGGGCTCGCCGAGGGAACGAAGCTGCGGGTGCTTGCCTATCGGCCTGACTACATCGGGCCGACCGAAGAGGAGGCGCACCTGGGTCAACGGATGCTCTATGGGTTCTTCGCGCCCATCGGCGCCGCGGTGAAAGCCGAGCAGATCGGGAAGGCGATGATCGAAGTGAGCGCCAGATCAGGCGAATTCGCGAATGGGGACAAACTTGGGACTCGCACGATCATTCGGTACGGCGATGCCCTTGACCGGCGGCACACATCCGCCGGACGCGGACCTTGAGCAGATAGTCGAAATCAGCCGCATCGTGACCGTTCACCGTCAGCGCGTCCTGGTCGACTCGGCTCGGCGCATCGCTGTCGAACCGGACCGCGCGCCTTTCGTATAGTCACGTACCTCGTCCGGGAGAAGCCATGTCAGAACGCATCGCCGTCGTCGACGTGCTGCGCGCCTTCGCGCTGCTCGGCATCGTGATCACACATGCGGAAATGGGATTCCTGGCCGGCCCGCCTCCGGGACAAGATTTCATGCTGCTCAACGCGTTCGACGGCGCGGTGCATCGCTTCGTGGCGGTGTTCATCGAGAGCAAGTTCTTCTCCATCTTCGCGTTCCTGTTCGGCCTGAGCTTCGCCATCCAGCTCGACCGCGCGCGTCAGAAGGGCGCGGCATTCGGCGGACGCTTCGCCTGGCGGCTGATCGTCCTGCTGTTCATCGGCGTGGCGCACCAGATGCTCTTCAACGGCGACATCCTCATGTTGTACGCGCTGCTCGGGCTGCTGCTGATTCCGCTGGGCAGGGTGAATACGGGCGTGTTGTTCACGGTCGGCCTGCTGCTGGTGCTCAACGTGCCCGGCATCGCGCAGGGCTTCCTCAGCATCAACGCCGCGCCGCCGACGCCCGAGCAGCAGCAGGCGAACGCCGAGATGAGCGCCCTTTTCATGGCGAAGGGCCAGGCGCTGTATGCCGCCATGAGTTCCGGTTCGTTCGCGGACATCGCGCGCGTGAACTTCACCGACGGGCTCGTCATGAAGTCTATCTACCTCGCGTTCAGCGGCCGCCTGTGGATCACGTTTGGCTGCTTCCTCATCGGTGTGTGTGCTTGGCGCGCCGGGTTGTTCGAGGACTCCGCAGGGTCGCGTTGGTTCTTCGGCTGGCTGCTAGTCGTGGGCGGCGCCATCGCCGCCGTGACCACCGCCATCACGCTGACTGCCGAACCTTCCACCCCCGCGGGCGGCGCGTGGTACGGGCTCGCCTCCAACGTTCAGAAGGTGGCGCTCGCGGGCGGTTATGTCGCCGGCGTGACGCTGCTGTACTGGCGGCATTCGACCGGCCTCCTGGCGCAGCTCGCGCCGCTCGGCAAGATGGGTCTCACTACCTACCTGCTGCAGAGCGTGTTCCTCGCCATCGTGTTCTACGGCGTCGGGTTCGGGATGATGGGCGAGCTCGGCCACGCCGCCGCGACGGGCATCGGTATCGTGTTCTTCGTAGCGCAGGTGTTCATGGCGCGCTGGTGGCTGGCGCGCATGTCGATGGGTCCGGTGGAGTGGCTGTGGCGCTCCGCCACGCAGTTTCGCTGGCAGCCGCTCTCGAGGGCGGGCGTTCCAGCTGGAACGTCGCCGGCGCCGAATGTCAGCGCCAATTGAAACTAGCCAGGCGCCAGGATTTCAAAGCCACGCTTGCGCAGCCTCTCTAGATAGCCGAGCTCACCAAGCAGCTCACTCATCCTCACGAAGGCAAGCGTGCTCTCATTCTTGGCCAAAGCGCGAGCTGCCGCGTCAAACCACAACTCGTCCATCTGCTCGCGCAGATCGGTGGGGACGGGGGTCGTCGTCGCCAGCGCATTCATGATGGCCTGTTCGCATGAAAGATCGGGATTCGGGAGCGGCGGCAATTCCTGCAGCTTGGCGAGATCGCCCGTAGCCCATGCGCGGGCGCGGGCGTCTTCCACCGGTTTGTTAGACAGGGCCTCGGTGAGTTCGACTGTCTTCGCGAGACATTCCTCGTCTGCGAGCTTCTGCCGCGAGAACGCCTTGATCTGGCCACGCAGATCGTCCGTCTTGAAGGTGAGTTCGAGGTTGGGTCTCGTAACGGGAATCTTCTCCTTTTCCACGTGTTCCCAGACCTCTCTCCACGATCCACCATGCCCGAGCTGCAATTCCTCGAGCGCCGCAGTGCGCAGTTTTTCGGCCACCAGGAACGGCCGCATCCTTTCCACCCCCGAGTCGCGACCTAGGTAGAGCTTCTTTTGCACCAGCCAGCGCGCGTACATGTCGGGCGGGAGCAGCTCCTGCAGCCTGGCTTTGTCAGGGTTCTTGCGCAGCTTCATCGCGGCCGGCACCAAGGTGAGCATGCGGAACATGCCAATCTTCTTGTCTGGTTGCAGCGAAATCCCCGGCTGCACGACAATTTCCTGCGATTGCGACGCCACGTGCGTCACTTGCTGCGAACGAAATCGCATCCCCAGGGGCAGCAGGGGCGGATCACCGACTATCCATAGCGTATGGCCTGGATGATCAGGGTGCGTGACTTGCCACATGCCGGGTCCCGCGAATTCACCCGTGACGGTGATTTCTTCGAGCGGTGCCTCGGATGTTTGGGCTCGGGAAACAACGAGATTCAACCCGCAGGCGAGTGCGAGCGCGGTTGTTAGAGTTTTGCGCATGCCGCCGTTGGAGAGGGGGCGTTGAAAAATAGTTCCGATTCGAAAGTGCCCCTTCGGCCTGACCACGATCGACCGGCGACCTCAAATCGCCTGGCAGATCTTCCACTCGTAGCCGAAAGGATCGAGAAAGAAGAACACGCGGTCGCCGTAATACTCATCCGCGGGCTCCGCGAGAATCTGCAGCTTCCGGCCTCGAACGAATTCATGAACGGCCGCGAGATCCGCAACCTGCAGGATGAGCGCAATACCCGTGCCGCGCTGACCGGGGGAACTGCTCGCGATCATCGATGCGCGCGGATGATCGGGGTAGTGGGAGATATCCAGCCGTCCTAGGAACAGCGCACTGCCATCCCTGCGAAGATGAGCATGAACGATCTCCCCGCGCTCATCGGGAATCGAGAAGACCTCGCTGAAACCCAGGGCCTTGTAAAACTCGACGGCCTCTTCGACCCGCTCAACCGCCAGCACGGGAATGAGCGAAGGTACATTCAGGTCATGATTCATTGTTGTATGGCCCCTCTTGATGCCCCCAAGCCAGAATACCCTGGGAGTTCTCCCGCTTGCTGGCCAGGTCAGCGGGACGACGTTCCGGCTGGAGCGCCCTCGCGTAACATCTGCGTGCCTTGACCCCATCTTCAGACAATCTTCCGGCGCGCCTTTCCACGCGTCTCGCGTTTCTCGTCGCCGGCTTCGGCATCTCCTGCTGGGCACCGCTCGTGCCGTACGCAAAGGACCGTCTCGCCGTCGACGAGCAGATGCTCGGCATCCTGCTGCTGTGCCTCGGCATCGGCTCACTACTAGCAATGTTCTTCACCGGCATGCTGAGCTCGCGTTTCGGCACGCGCCCGGTCATCCTGATCAGCGGCTTCGGGCTCGCCGCGGTCTTGCCATGGCTCGCGATCGCCTCCACGCCATTCACGCTCGGCGTCACGCTGCTTTTCTTCGGCGCCGCACTCGGCTCGCTCGACGTCGCGATGAACATCCACGCGGTCGAAGTCGAGCGCGCGGCGGGGCGGCCGCTGCTGTCGGGCTTTCACGCGCTCTACAGTCTCGGCGGATTCGCGGGCGCGGCGTTCATCCTCATGCTGCTGTCGTTCGGGCTCGGGCCGGTGCTCTGCGTGGTGGTTGCTGCGGGGCTGATGGTCCTGGCGATGTTCGCCACCTGGCCGGGGCTGCTCAAGACCCGATCCGCGGACGGTGACCCGCACTTCGCGTGGCCGCGCGGCGTGGTGCTCATCATCGCCGCGCTCACCGCGATCATGTTCCTCGCCGAAGGCGCGGTGCTCGACTGGAGCGCGCTGCTCATCACGGGCAATGGCCTGGTGGACGTGGAGCAGGGCGGCCTCGGCTACGTCCTGTTCTCGATCGCGATGACGGTGATGCGCTTGACCGGCGACGCGTTGACCGCGCGCATCGGGGATCGCGCCATCATGATCTGGGGAAGCGTGGTGGCCATGGCGGGGTTCGTTCTGATCCTGACCGCGCCGGTCGTGGCAATCGCGATGGCGGGATTCATATTGATAGGCATGGGCGCGGCGAACGTCGTGCCGGTGTTGTTCCGCCGCGCGGGTAGTCAGACGGTGATGCCGCCGGTCCTCGCGATCGCGGCGATCACGACGGTGGGGTATGCGGGGATTCTGCTGGGGCCCGCGCTCATCGGGTTCGTGGCGGATCACGTGGGGCTGACGCTGGCGTTCTGGATGATTCCGGTGATGGTGCTGTCGGTGCCGCTGTGCGCGGGGGTGGTGGCGCCGCGGCGGGGGTGACGTTCCAGCTGGAACTTCGGGGCCGATCCGAACGGATTGGACGTTGAAGTTGGCAATATTTAGTTGTTTCAGAGAGATACGCGTCGTTGACGTTCCCGGCCGGCGGTCATAAGGTCTTGCCATGAAGCCCGACAACGACCTCGAGGATCAGGTCTTTCATCTCCCGCATCGGGAGAGGGCGCGCATCGCGTTGAAGCTCATCGAAAGCCTTGATCCCGGCAAAGACGAAGACGTATCCAGCCTTTGGCTGGACGAAGCCGAGCAGCGCCTGGCCGAACTCGATGCAGGGAAGACGGATGCGCGTGATGCGGATGAGGTCTTCTCCGAGGTCGAACGGCAACTCAAGTGACGCGAGTCCGCGTCCTCCGGAAAGCAGCGGAGGAGTTGCGCGCGGCAACTCGATACTACGAAGACCAAAGGCGCGGACTCGGCTACGCATTCATGCAAGAGGTTCGGCGTACGCGTGAACGGATTGAGGCTCAACCGTTCGCTAGCAGAATCGAACGAGGTGAAATCCGAGCGCGGGTAGTGGCACGATTTCCGTATCGAGTCCTGTATTGCGTTCGCGAGGGCGAAATCCTGATCATCGCGGTCGCGCATCATCGACGCCGGCCTGGTTACTGGCGGTTGCGCACATAGCCTGAAGCCGAGCAGCCCGTCAGCTGATGCGACGACGTTCCAGCGGGAACGTCCAACCCTCGAATCGGTTCGATTCCGACAGCACACGCCCGTCCCGCCGGCACAGACTGCCCCCATGACGGCCCCACACGAAAACTGGACGGTCCTGCCCCACGGCGAGGTGACGCGCATCAACGATCGCATCCTGACGGTCGTCGGCGACCTGACGATGCCGCTGATGCATCTGCCGCGGCGCATGAGCGCGGTGCGGCTGGCATCGGGCGAGCTCATCATCTTCAGCGCCATTGCGCTCGATGAATACGGCATGGAGGAGCTCGAGGCGTTCGGTCGCCCGGCCTATCTCGTGGTGCCGAGCCAGATGCACCGGCTCGACGCGCCTAGCTACGCGAAGCGTTACCCCGACATCGGCGTCGTGGCGCCGCGTGGCGGCGCCGAGAAGATCGGCAAGGTCGTGCGCATCGACACCAGCTCGCCGGACTTTCACGACGCGGGCGTGCGCTATGTCGAGATCGCGCACGACTCCGTGCTCGAAGTCGATTGCGCGGACGGCCTGACGCTCATCGTGAACGATCTGATCGGCGACATCCACGGCGAGAGCGGCGTCGGTGGTTGGTTGCTGCGGATGATGGGCTTCGCGGGCAACGAGCCGCACGTGCCTCTGCCGGTGAAGTTGTCGATCGGCAAACACAAGAGCGAAGTGTCCGCGCAATTTCGCAAGTGGGCGGAGCGGGAGGACCTGCGCCGGATCATCGTCTCGCACGGCGACCCGATCGTGTCGGATCCGAGGGGAGCGTTGCGGAAGTTGGCGGCGAGTCTCGACTGACGAGGCGTCGGCCGCGTTCGCGGCTGAGTGGGTCAAGCCTGACGCTCACCGATCAGACGTCGTGCATCGCGAAGGTGGTCGACGAATCGCGTTCGATCGAGCGAGGACTCGATGCCCGCCGACAACTCGTCGAGGCAATCCAGTTTCTCGCGCAATGCCCGTCTGCGGTCCGCATCGAGAGTCTGCTCCGCGACCGTTCGCATGACGACGACGAGGGTGTCGAGAACCTTCACGTTTCCGCGGGCGCTGGCGCGAATTTCGTCCAGCGAGTCGTCGAGCAGCTTCTCGAAGGTCGGCGTGATCGCGATGACTCGCAGTCGGCCGCCGGAACGGCGGTGCGCCGCCGGGAAGGGCCTGCCAGCCAGGTGCGCGAGAATCGCCGATAGATAGTCGAGGCACATCACGGCCGTGGCGGGATCGTTGATGCCGGGAGACAGCGCGCGCAGCGCGATATCGACGATCTGGCGCACGCCGAAGGAGGGGTCCTGGTCGATGGTGCGGAAGCGATTGACCGAGTACGCGTCGCGCACGTTCGCCATGAGATCCTCGCCAGGCGGTCCGGGCGCGAAACTCCGCGCGAGCGTCGTATGGGTCGCGACGAACTCGCCTACGCCTTTCTCCATGCGAATCACCGCGTCGCAAGCCTCGGCGCAGCGGACGAGTTCCTCGATGGCAACGCCCTGTACGTAGCCCGTTCTCAGTGACGCGATCGGGTGCCAGCCGTGCACGCCCGAATGCGGCGGCTCGGGCCCTCCAGCATCCTCTTCTCTCGCGCCGTCGGCGGGCATCATGCGATCCGCCGCCGCGATGGTTTCCTGGGTGACGGTGGCCAGCACGCTCGAGACCTGGATGCCGGAGGCGATGTGATGGATGAAGACGATGAGCACGAAAATGCCCGCCATGGCGATCACGAATCCGAACGTGACCGCCAGGCTCGGAACGAAGGCTTCATCGCCGCCCCGGATCGTGCGCAGCACGATGAGGCAATAAATGAAGATGCCGGCAAAGGTGCCGAGCGCCACCTGCATCACGCGATCGCGCATGAAGTTGCGGATGATGCGCGAGCTGAACTGGTTCGAGGCCAGTGCCAGCGTCACCAGCGTCATGGAAAACGTGACGCCTACGACCGTCATCATCGACCCGGCGATGGTCGAGAGCATGCCGCGGGCGCCTTCGGCCTTCGCGCCGAAAAGGTGTGGCCACTCCCTCATCCAGCCGCGCACTTCTCCAGTGTCGAGACTGATCAGCAGAATCGCCATCGCGGTCGCCGCGGCGAAAATCAGCGACGGAACGAGCCAGAAGCTTCCGACGAGGTTGCTCCAGATGAGGCGCAGCTTGCTCATGGTCGGCAAGCGATGCTAGTTCGTCCTCATCGGTTGCATATCGGACTACGAACGGGTCCGAAGGCGCATCGTCCTACCCTGCGACAGCGCTCGCCTGGTCCACGCCCCGCCGACTCACTCCAGCTTTCCGCGCACCTTCGCCACGAGCACGTTGATCTCATCGCGCCGCCCCGCATCCGCGAGCGGCCGATCCGGTCGCGCCGGCGCCGCCAGCGCCCTCTGCAGGTGCTGCAGCGAGCGTGAGTAGTCCTTCTGCTCGTAAAGCAGTTCGCCGATGAAGTAGTTGGGGTCCATGCCGTTCGGGTTGATCTCCAGCGCCTTCCGCAGGTATTCGCTCGCCTTGTCGTGATCGCCGAACCCGACGGGCCAGCCGGGCACCTTGTAGTACAGCGCGCCAAGGCTCGTATATGCCGAGCCCTGCAACGCCGCGGGATCGATCTTCGCGGCCTCGAGCAGACAGTCGCGCGACTTCTTCGCGAGCGACAACGCGCCGAGCCCGCCCTTGGCGCCCGCGTAGCTGCTCAGCACGATCCCTTCCCACACGAGCGGCTCCGCGCGCCCGGGATACTTGCGGGCGAGCGCTTCGCTGCGCGTCGACAGCGACTCGAGCTGCCGTTGTTTGTCCTTCGAATCCGGAATCTGGTAGCTCGCCCGGTCCCAGCCGTGCTGGATGTCCGCCAGTTCGGTCATGAGCGCATCCTGAGCGAAGGCCGGCAGCGCGGGCATGAGCGCGACGGCGAACGCCAGGGAGCCTAACCAGTTACGCAGCGATGTCTTGATGTTCATTTTCGGGTACCTCATGGGGAGCGGCGACGCGCAGGCGCGCGCAGGTGCGAACGATGGCGAGTCGTCCGCGCACGGCGCGATCGACGACACCGGGAAACAGGGCATTCACTTTCACGAAGAACTTCTCCGGCCAGCCCACTACCGTGGAGTACCGGCGGCGCGCGAGCAGCGAGACGAGCT
>JAFAGC010000007.1 GCA_023423065.1 Pseudomonadota bacterium | reverse complement strand
CCCAATCCTCGGGGCCCCCCCCCGGGGGGGCCCCACGGAATGGAAAGGAACGCGCGCGTGTCGTCGTTGAAACCGACGGTGTTGTAGAAACCCGCGGTCTCGGTGGTCTGCTCGCGGAAACGCATCATGCCTTCCGGGCTGTCGTGGAACCACCAGGCGGGTCCGAGCTTGAGCGCGGGATAGTGCCCGGCGAGCGGCGCGAGCTCGCGCGCGTAGCTGGTCTCGTCGAGCGTGAACACGATGATCGTGAGCGCGGGATCGTTGCCGAAGCGGTTCAGCAGCGGCCGCAGCGCGCCCACGTAGTCGGTGCGCATCGGGATGTCGGCGCCGACATTGGGACCGAACTTGTCGAACAGCGGCGCGTTGTGATTGCGCCAGGAGCCGGGATGGATCTGCAGCACGAGCTTGTCGTCGAGGCTCATGCGCGCCATCTCGGTGAGCATCTGGCCGCGGAACAGGTCCGCGTCGCCGGGCTGCGCGGCGTTGCGCAGGATGCGATGGAACAGCGCCTCGGCATCGGCGGGCGAGAGGTCCGCGGTGCGCGCCGTCGGGTGGCCGTGGTCGGTGGAAGTCGCGCCCATCACCGCGAAGAACGCGCGGCGCTTGCGATGCGCGGCGAGGTAACCGCGCCACGAAAGCGCGTCTTCGCCGGTGAGCTCGCTGAATTTCTTCAGGTTGTCGAGGAAACCGATCGCATCGGGATCGACGACGTTGTCGGGACGGTAGGCCGTGATCACGCGTCCGTGCCACCCGCTCTTGCGGATGGTGACGTGATGCAGCAGGTCGTCGAGCGGCGATTCGGTCGTGGCGAGCGCCTCGATGTTGAACCGCTCGAACAGCGCGCGCGGCCGGAATTCGGGCTTCTGCAGCTTCTCGGCGATGCGGTCGTAGGTGGCGTCGGCGTTCCCGGGCGTCAGCGGGATCGGGGCGTCGAACACGCTCGACAGCACCCAATCGAACCACATGCGCGACGGCGTGCCGCGGAATAGATAGTAGTACTTCGCGAACAGGCGCCAGATCTTGCGCGAGTCGCGCTCCGTGTTCCCTCCGTCCACCCGTGCGACGCCGAATTCCTCGAGCTTGACACCCTGGCTGTACAACATACGGAAAACATAGTGGTCGGGCGTCAACAAGAGGCTTGCTGGATCCGCGAACGGCACGTTGTCCGCGAACCACTTGGGATCCGTATGCCCGTGCGGGCTGATGATGGGCAGATCCTTGACGAGGGCATACAGGTTGCGCGCGATGGATCGAGTCGTGGGATCGGCGGGAAAAAGTCGATCGGGATTGAGTTTGTCCATATTGGTAGTATGCGGCCCGTCAGTACGGTCACCTTTGTCGTGCCCGGGCGGGCGAAGTTAATTCTTAATGCCGAAGGGAGCAATGGGCGTGAGCATCGCGGAGTCGAATAATTCAAAGATCGGGTCGGCACATGACCGTGAAATCGTTTCCGCGGAGGTCATCGTCACCTGCCCCGCGCGCAACTTCGTCACGCTGAAAATCGTCACGCGTTCGGGAGTCACCGGCATTGGCGACGCGACGCTCAATGGTCGCGAGCTTGCGGTGGCGTCGTATCTCAAGGACCACCTCGTGCCGAATCTCATCGGCCGCGACGCGGGGCGCATCGAGGATCTCTTCCAGTTTTTCTACAGGGGCGCGTACTGGCGACGCGGCCCGGTCACGATGACCGCGATCGCTGCGGTCGACGTCGCGCTGTGGGACATTCTCGGAAAGATGGCGAACCTGCCGCTGTACCAGTTGCTCGGCGGCCGCTCGCGCGACGGAGTGCTCGTGTATGGCCATGCGAACGGCAAGGACATGGACGAGTGCAGTGACGAAGTCGGCAAGTACATCGCTCAAGGTTACAAGGCGATCCGCGCGCAGAGCGGCGTGCCCGGCATCAAGAAAGCCTACGGAATCAGCAATCTCAAGAACGCCTATGAACCGGCCGAGAGCGAATTGCCGCTCGAGACCGTCTGGTCGACTCCGAAGTACCTCGAGTTCGTGCCGAAACTGTTCGAGCGGCTGCGCAACGACCACGGCAACGAGATCGAACTGCTGCACGACGTGCATCATCGATTGACGCCGAACGAAGCGGCGCGGCTCGGCAAGTCGCTCGAGCCCTATCGCCTGTTCTGGCTGGAAGACTGCACGCCGGCGGAAAACCAGAAATCATTCGAACACGTGCGCCGTCACACGGTGACGCCGCTCGCCGTCGGCGAAGTGTTCAACAGCATCTGGGACAGCAAGCATCTCATCGAGAATCAGCTGATCGACTACATCCGCACGACCCTCGTGCACGGTGGCGGCATCACGCACGTGCGCCGTCTCGCGGATTTCGCGGCGCTGCACGCGGTGCGCACCGGGTTCCACGGCGCGACGGACCTGTCGCCGGTGTGCATGGGCGCTGCGCTGCACTTCGATACCTGGGTCCCCAACTTCGGCATCCAGGAATACATGAAACACGCGCCGGAGACGGACGCCGTGTTTCCGCACGACTACACGTTCAAGGACGGCCGCCTGCATTGCGGCGAATCGGCCGGACACGGCGTCACCATCGACGAGAAGCTCGCCGCGAAATATCCGTACAACCCGAAGCAGCTTCCGATCGCGCGTCTCGAAGACGGCACGATGTGGGATTGGTAGAGGACATCCCTCGTTTCACGAAATGGGGACATTCCTCATTTCCTCCTTGTTACAAGAAAATGAGGAATGTCCCCATTTCCTCGGGGGACGTGCCTGCTTCAGGTGCGTCCACGTTATTTTTCGAAGTACCGAGCCGCGAAATCCAGGAAGGTCGGCCAGTTCGGTCCCGACGTATGTCCGCCCGCGTGCTGGCGCCACGCGAGTTCACCCTGCGTGAGCGACGTTTCGATGGGCGGAAATTCCGTCGTATCGAGCGCGCGCCTGCCTAACAACTTCCAGACCGGACTCGCCGCGACCGTCGACATGAACATGCCGCGTGGATCGACCCAGGCATCGCCTTCGGCGGGATTTCCGGTGCCGATGAACAGCGGCCGCGGCGCCGCGAGCGCGATCAGCTCGTGCGAATCGACCGGCAGATCGTTGGGCGTGAGAGGGCCCGCGTACTTGATGTAGTTGCCGGCCATCCAGTGGTACTCGCCACTCCCGGCGACGTTCTCGAGCAGCTCGCCGATGCGGCGGCGATGCAGCGCCGCGCCGCCCATGCCCGAGGAGCCGATGAATCCGATGGCATAACGCGGCTCGTACGCCATCGTCACGAGCGCGGCCTTGCCGAAGCGCGACACGCCTTCGATGACCGCGCGCTTCGCGTCCACTTCGGGATTCGTCTCGAGATAGTCGAGCAGGCGCGACGCGCCCCAGGCCCAGGCGCGTAATGCGCCCCAATCGTCGGGCTTGCGTGCCTGTCCCTTGTTGACGAGCCCGATGATGCCCTTCGTGAGACCCGCGCCGTTGTCCGCCTGGATCGTGCTGGTCGAGAGAACCGCGTAAGCCCAGCCGCGCGCGATCACCTGCTCCTGCCACGTCGGTGACGGCGGCGCGGGAAAACGTCCGCGGAATTCGAATGGAAAGAACTCGACGATCACCGGCACGCCGCGGGCATCCCTGGGCGTCGTCAACTCGGCCTCGATGTCGACACTGACGAGTGGATAGGCCGAATTGTCGACGTGGCCGACCAGCTTGCGGAACACCACCGGCTTGCCGCCGACCATCTCCTCGCGGGTCTCCTTCACCGACCAGGTCACGCCGGGCACGTTCTCCGGCATGCGGCCATACACCTCGCGGTCGAACAGCTCGACGATTTCCGGGCGGCGTTTCTTCCACCAGGTCTTCGCGTCCTCGACGGGCTTGCCGTTCGCGAGCGTCAGCACGGCGGGCAGTTCCGGATACGGATTGCCCTTCGACTCGTCGTAGTTGGCCGCGTTGGCCGCGTTCGGATCGCGGCCATTCGCTCCCTGGCGAATGGCCGTGATCCCGAGCTTCTCCATCATGAGCTCGTGATCCTGCTCCGCGCTGAGCTCGAGCGGCGGAGCCGGATCGGCCGCGAACGCGCCCGGAACCGCAACCAGGCAGATCAATCCCCCGACGATGGCTGCGCGCATGCTCCCCTCCCCTTTCGGCGGTTCACGTGCGGCCGGGCGCGTACGGGAACTCCAGCGACTCGTAGTACTCGAGCGGGTGCTCCGGCGGCGCGAATCCCGCGGGCAGCGGCAGCCCGTTGATGCTCTGGAAATAGGCGATGTTGGCGTCCCGCCACCACTTCGCCTCCTTCTCCTGGATCGCGAGGAACGTCGAGATCTGCGCGAATCTTTCCGGGTCCACGAAGCGCTCGAGGCCGGCCCAGGTGCGGCGCATCTGGCTAACTACCTCGACGCCGTGCGTGTAGCGGTACACGATCTCGTCCCACAACGTGCGGCCCGACGACACGCGGTAGTCCCACGGCAGGTGATGGAACCAGAGCAGGAAGTCCTCGGGCGTCTTCTTCGCGTTCGCGAACGCCGCGGCGACCTTCGGATGATATTGCGAAGTGGCGTTGCTGCCCTTCGGGGTGCGGTCGAAACCGATGCCGCCTTTCTCCGCGCGGTGGAAGTAGGTCGGGTTCCAGTCCTCGCGCTCGAGGTCGTTCACCCAAGGCGCGGGACCGTAATGGTGACTGGTGCCCATCAGGTGAGTGAGTCCGAGCGGCGTCATGTAATCGACCGCGGCCTGGTGCGAACCCATCATCATCGCCACCACCGGCTCGACGAATGCCGGGTCGTGCACGAAGGTCATGCGCACCCATTCCGTCGCGATGTCGCGGGCCGATGCGGTCGGATCCCAGGCGAGACGCCCGAAGGCGAACCAGTTCGCCTGGTCGAAGATCGATCCCGACCAGTTGCGGTCGACTCCGATGTTGGCGACGCCGGCCATGCCGGTGAGTTTGTAGCCGTGCAGTTCGCCGTCGATGACCTTGGCGACCGTCGAGCCCTTGCCCTTCACGTACGTGTCGGCATCGAGCGCTTCTTCGAACAGCGTCCCGAGGTAGACCAGGTGCGTGGCGAAGCCGAGATATTCCTTGGTGATCTGGAACTCCATCATGAGCGGCGTCTTCGGCATCGCGCCGAAGAGCGGATGGAACGGTTCGCGCGGCTGGAAGTCGATCGCGCCGTTCTTCACCTGCACGAGCACGTTGTCGGCGAACTTGCCGTCGAGCGGAACGAACTCGTCGTACGCCTGCTTGGCGCGGTCCGTCGGGACCTCGTTCGAATAGACGAACGCGCGCCACATCACGATGCCGCCGTGAGGCGCGACCGCCTCGGCCAGCATGTTCGCGCCGTCGGCATGCGTGCGCCGATAGTCCTGCGGGCCCGGCTGGCCTTCCGAGTTCGCCTTCACGAGGAATCCGCCGAAGTCAGGGATCGCACGATAGATCTCGTCGGTCTTCGCCTTCCACCACGCACGCACCTCCGGATCGAGCGGATCCGCGGTCTTGAGTCCGCCGAGTTCGATCGGCGCGCTGAAGCGCGCGGTCAGGTACACACGCACGCCGTATGGACGAAAGACTCCGGCGAGCGCCGCGGTTTTCTCGATGTACGGCGCCGAAAGGGTCGTGGCGTTGGCGTTCACGTTCGTGAGCACCGTGCCGTTGATCCCGAGCGAGGCACATGCACGCGCATAATCCGTGTAACGCGGGTCCAGGTAATCCGGCAGCTTGTGCCAGTCCCAGATCGACTGGCCCGCGTATCCGCGCTCGGTGTGGCGATCCAGGTTATCCCAGTGATTGAGCATCCGAAGCTGCGTGCGCGGATGCGAGACCAGGTCCAGCGATGCGAGCGATTGACCGGTCTGCGCGAGCCTCAGGAAGTGAAAAGCGCCGTACAACACGCCGATATCGCTGTTGGCGGCGATGACCGTCGCCGGTTGACCGTTCAGAACGACGCTGCGGATCACGTATCCTTCTTCACCCACGCGATCCAGGCCCAGTGACAGTCCCTTCACGATCGACGAGCTGCCGGGCGTGCCGTACAGCAGCGCACCCGCGGCGGTGGCCTTTTCCACCTGCGGAACGTCCCGACCAGTAAGGCCCGAGAGCCCCCGGCGCAGCTCGGCCGCCGCGACGGCAAGGCTCGGGGTCTGCGTGTCACCGACGATTTCACGCGCGTGGGAATCGAGATTGGCGCGTACCGCCGGCCCGGCGTCGCGATATCGCAACCAAAGGTCATAGCCATCTTCGGCCGTCGCGGGGAGACCCATGCCGGCAAAAACGACGAGGGCGAACAGGGGGCGAACGAGTCGCCGAACGGAAGTATGTATGTGCATCGTAAATTGGACTTTCTCTGGGTAATGATTCTATTGTTATCGCTAACGCAGTCCTTGCGCCAGTTGGTTGGGTAATCGATTGAGCGAGCCAGGCGATCGCAGTAACGACGGCGGGTCGCGTATCTCGGAGAGGTCCGGCCGACGCAAGGGAAGTGCGGTCACGATTCACGAAGTCGCGCGGCACGCCAATGTTTCGCCGATGACCGTTTCCCGCGTCATCAACGGCGAGAGCAACGTGCGCGACACGACGCGCGAAATCGTCATGGAAGCCGTACGTGCGCTCAATTACCGGCCGAATCCCGCGGCTCGCGTGCTCGCGGGCGCGCGCGACACGCGCATCGCGCTCATCTATTCGAATCCCAGCGCCTCCTATCTATCCGAAATGCTGGTCGGCGCGCTCGACGGCTCGCACCGCACGGCCGCGCAGCTCGTGCTCGACCGCTGGGACGATTTGAAGCCCGCCGCGGAAAAAGCCGCGGCGCAAAAACTCGCCGAAGGCATCGCCGGCGTGATCCTGCCGCCGCCACTGTGCGAATCGAAGGCGATCGCCGCGGCCTTCGCGGCCGAAGGCGTTCCCGCCGTCGCGCTCGCGACCGGCCGCGCGCGCGAAGACGTCTCGTGCGTGCGCATCGACGATTTCAACGCCGCGCGGGAAATGACGCAGCACCTGATCACGATGGGGCACACGCGCATCGCATTCATCAAGGGACAGCCGACACAGACCGCGAGCACGCAACGCCTCGAAGGATTCCAGGCCGCGATGGACGAAGCGGGCATCGAAGTCGATCCCACGTTGGTCATCCAGGGATTCTTCTCCTACAAGTCCGGACTCGAGGCCGCCGAGAAGCTGCTCGCGCGCAAACGCATGCCGACCGCGATCTTCGCCAGCAACGACGACATGGCCGCGGCCGCGATTTCGGTGGCGCATCGTCGCGGTCTGGATGTTCCCAACGATCTTTCCGTGGTCGGCTTCGACGACACACCGATCGCAACCACCGTGTGGCCCGAGCTCACGACGGTCCGCCAGCCGATCGCCGCGATGGCGGAAGCGGCGATCAACCTGTTGCTCCACAAGATCCGCCGCCCGAAGGATCGCCACGTCAATCAACCCGTGGATCACCTCGTTCCCTACGTGCTCGTGAAGCGGGATTCCGTCGCTCCTCCGCGCAAGGCGTAGTCGAAAAAAGCGTGCGGAATATGTCCCCGGAAACGAGGCACTGCAGTCCTCGCGGCCAAGCTTGCTTATTGATAACGCTATCACTAGGCTCTTGCGACCACTGGTCGGGGGGCGCCGATCGCGCACGCCAGCGGGTCCGAAAATCATAATCTCATCAAGGAGATAGCGCGTGTCTCAATCTTCGGCTTCGGCCCCGGGTGAAAGCACCCACACTGGGCTTCTCATCACGCTCACCTGCATCGCCGCACTCGGCGGATTCCTCTTCGGTTACGACTCCGCGGTGATCTCCGGCGCGGTCGAATCGATCAAGCAGAACTTCGTTGCGCCGATGGGCCTCGCCGAAGAAGCGCGGCTCAGTCTCGAAGGTTTCACGATCGCGGGCGCGCTGTGGGGCTGCCTCATCGGCGGCGCGATCGGCGGCGTCATGGCGCACTATCTCGGCCGTCGCGGCGGCCTCATCGTCGCGGGCGTCCTGTTCTTCATCTCCTCGATCGGTTCGGCCTGGCCCGAATCGGCGATCGGCGCCATCGGATCGGTGCTGACTCCGCTGATCAACGCGCTGCTGTGGTTCCTGAACCTGTTCTTCGAGGACGCGCCCTATCTATCGTTCGGCGAGCCGATCACGAACTTCATCGGCCATCGTCTGTTCGGCGGCATGGGCATCGGCCTCGCCTCGATGCTCGCGCCGATGTACATCGCGGAAATCGCGCCGCCCTCCAAGCGCGGCTCGCTGGTCACCTACCAGCAGATCGCGATCGTCACCGGTATCACGGTGTCGTACTTCGTGAACTACTTCATCAAGAAGTTCGGCGGCGCGGGCGACGACACCTGGGTGCACGACCAGGGCTGGCGCTGGATGCTCGCCTGCTGCGCGATCCCGGCCGGCATCTTCGCGCTGCTGCTGCTGTTCGTTCCCGAGACGCCGCGCGGCCTCATGCTCAAGGGCAAGGAGCAGAAGGCGCGCGAAGTGCTCACGAAGCTCGCCAACGAGCATGAAGCGAAGATCGTCCTCGCGGAGATCGACGCCTCGCTCAAGGAAACGGCCGGCAAACTCTTCTCTTATGGCGGTCTCGTGATCGTGGTGGGCATCCTGCTCTCCGCGTTCCAGCAGCTCGTCGGCATCAACGCGGTGCTCTATTACGGCCCGCAGATGTTCGAGAACATGGGGTTCAAGGGTGATGCCTCGTTCGCGCAGACCGTGATCATGGGCATCGTCATGACGGTGTTCACGATCGTCGCGACCGTCACCGTCGACAAGTGGGGCCGCAAGCCGCTGCTGATCCTCGGCGCCATCATCATGGCCGTGGCCATGATCGCGCTGGGCTTCATGTTCAACGCGGGCTCGGTCGGCCTCGGCGCCCTCATCGTGGTGTGCATCTACATCGCCGGCTTCTCGCTGTCGTGGGGACCCGTCGTGTGGGTGATGCTCGCGGAGATCTTCCCGAACTCGATCCGCGACAAGGCGATGGCCATTGCCGTCGCCGCGCAGTGGTTCATGAACTGGGTGGTCACGGTGACGTTCAACATCATGGACGGCAGCACGCGACTCAACGAAGCGTTCAACCACGGCTTCGCGTATTGGCTGTACGGCGGCTTCAGCGTGCTCGCCGCCCTGTTCGTCTGGAAGTTCGTTCCGGAGAGCAAGGGCATGTCGCTCGAGGACATGCAGAAGCTCTGGAAGAAGGCTCCGGCGACGGCCGCGGGACTCTGCTTCGGATGAATATGATCGAACATCTCTCTTCCGACTGGCGGCAGGCCGTCCTCGTCGGACGCATCCTGACCCGCGAGGGCCCGACGCCGGTCGTCGTCGTCGACGGCCGCGTGCGCGACGTTTCACGTCATGCCCCGACCGTTTCGCAATTGCTGAACGGCTGGAACGGCACGATCCCGGCGGGCGCCGACTTCGGCCCGCTCGAGTCGTTGGGGTTGGCGCGCGCCTTCGCCGAGATGAAGGAAACGCGCCTGCTCTCGCCCTTCGACCTGCAATGCGTCAAGGCGAGCGGCGTCACGTTCGCGATCTCCGCGATCGAACGCGTCATCGAAGAACGTTGCCGCGGTGACGCGAGCAAGGCCGAATCGCTGCGCGCCAGCCTGCGCGATCGCATCGGCGCCGACATCCGCTCGGTGAAGCCGGGCTCCGAGCAGGCGAAGAAGCTCAAGTCGGCGCTGATCGCCGACGGGTTATGGTCGCAATACCTCGAAGTCGCGATCGGGCCGGACGCGGAAATCTTCACCAAGTCGCCGACGCTCTCGTCGGTCGGCTGGGGAGACTGGATAGGCGTGCGCTCCGACTCCGCGTGGAACAATCCCGAGCCGGAGATCGTGCTCGCGGTAGATAGTGCCGGACGCATCCTCGGCGCGACGCTCGGCAACGACGTCAACCTGCGCGACATCGAGGGCCGCAGCGCGCTGCTGCTGGGCAAGGCCAAGGACAACAACGCGAGCTGCGCCATCGGCCCGTTCATCCGCATGTTCGACGGGAAATTCACGCTCGACGACGTGCGCCAGGCGGTGGTCAAGCTCGAGATCGAGGGCGAGGACGGCTTCAGGCTCGACGGTCAGAGCTCGATGTCGCAGATCAGCCGCGATCCGACCGAACTCGTCGGTCAGACCATCTGCAAACACCACGCGTATCCCGACGGATTCGCGCTGTTCCTCGGCACCATGTTCGCGCCCATCGTGGACCGCGAAGTGGCCGGCCAGGGATTCACGCACAAGATCGGCGACATCGTGCGGGTGTCGTCCGAGAAACTCGGCACGCTCGAGAACAAGGTGACGACCTGCTGCAAGGCGCCCGTGTGGACCTTCGGCATCACGGACCTGATGCGCAATCTCGCGAAGCGCGGCCTCATCAACTCCTGAAATGGACATCCGAACATGAGCAACACCAAGCAGCTGAGCCACTACATCGATGGCCAATGGGTCTCGGGCGCCGCGGCGTCCGATAGTTTGAATCCCTCCGACACGCGCGACGTGGTCGCGAAAGTGCCGGGCGGCGACAAGCAGACGGTGAACGCAGCCGTCGCGGCCGCGAAGTCCGCGTTTCCCGCGTGGGCCAACGCGAGCCCCGAAGTGCGCTCCGACCTGCTCGACAAGGTCGGCTCGCTGATCATGGCGCGTGCCGACGATCTCGGCCGGCTGCTGTCGCGCGAGGAAGGCAAGACCTTTCCCGAGGGCAAGGGCGAAGTCATGCGCGCCGCGCGCATCTTCAAGTTCTTCGCCGGCGAGGCGCTGCGCCGCCACGGGGTCACCGTGGATTCCACGCGGCCTGGCGTCGCGGTCGAAACCTTCCGCGAGCCGCTCGGCGTATTCGCGATGATCACGCCGTGGAATTTCCCGATCGCGATCCCGGCCTGGAAGAGCGCGCCGGCGCTGGCCTTCGGCAACACCGTGGTCATCAAGCCCGCCTCGCTCACACCGGCCACGGCGCACGCGATGACGGAGATCATCCACGAAGCGGGCTTTCCGAAGGGCGTGTTCAATCTCATCCTCGGCGGCGGCGCCATGGGTGGCGCGCTCGTCGAACATCCCGACGTCGCCGGTGTCTCGTTCACGGGCGGCCAGAGCACGGGCGCCGGTGTCGCGAAGGCCGCGATGTCGCACAACGCGCGCGTGCAGCTCGAGATGGGCGGCAAGAATCCGCTGGTCGTGCTCGACGACTGCGACCTGGACCGCGCCGTGCAATGCGCGCTCGACGGCGGCTTCTTCGCGACCGGCCAGCGCTGCACGGCGTCGAGCCGCATCATCGTGACGCAGGGCATTCACGACAAATTCGTCGAAGCGCTCGCGGCGCGCGCGAAGGCGCTCAAGGTCGGCGACGCGCTCGCGGCCGATACGCAGATGGGTCCGCTCGCGAGCGAGGCGCAGATGCAGACCACGCTCTCCTACATCGACATCGCGACCAGGGAAGGCGGCCGCAAGATCGTCGGCGGCGAGGCGCTGAAGCTCGACAAGCCCGGTTACTACGTTTCACCGGCCCTGATCGTCGACACCAAGCTCGACATGCGCATCAACTGCGAGGAAGTGTTCGGTCCGGTCGCCTCGACGGTGCGCGTCAAGGACTACGACGAGGCGCTCGCCGCGGCCAACGCGGGCGAGTTCGGCCTTTCCGCCGGCATCATGACCACCTCGCTCAAGTACGCGCGCCACTTCGTGCGCAACGTGCGCGCGGGCATGGTCATGACCAACCTGCCGACGGCCGGCGTCGACTACCACGTGCCGTTCGGCGGCACGCGCAAGTCGAGCTTCGGCCCACGCGAGCAGGGCTTCGCGGCCGTCGAGTTCTACACGCAAGTCAAGACCAGTTATACCTGGGCCTGAGGTCTCGAAGAAAAATGTCCCACGCTGTTTATCCTTCCCTTGCCGGCAAGACCGTCGTCGTGACGGGCGGCGGTTCCGGCATCGGTGAAGCCGTCGTCGAAGGCTTCGTTCGGCAGAAGTCCCGCGTGTTCTTCCTCGACATCGCGGAAGCGGAATCGAAGGCCCTCGTCGATCGGCTTGGCGGCGTGCCGCAATTCGTGAAATGTGACCTGACCGATACGAAGGCGCTGAAGGCGGCCTTCACGCAGATCGAAGGCACCGCGGGTCCGATCGACGTGCTCGTCAACAACGCGGCGAACGACGACCGGCACAAGTTCGAAGACGTCACGAGCGAATACTGGGACCAGCGCATCGCCGTGAACCTCAAGCACATGTTCTTCGCGGCGCAGGCCGCGGCGGGCGGCATGAAGCGCAACGGCGGCGGCTCCATCATCAATCTCGGCTCGGTGTCCTGGCATCTCGCCCTGCCCGCGCTGCCCATCTACGAAACCGCGAAGGCCGGCATCGAAGGCATGTCGCGTTCGCTGGCGCGCGACCTCGGCGAGGCGAACATCCGGGTCAATACGGTGGTGCCGGGCGCGATCCGCACTCCCCGTCAGATGAAGCTCTGGCATACGCCGGAGGAAGAAGCCAAGATCCTCGCCCAGCAGTGCATCAAGGCGCGCGTCGACCCCATCCACGTCACCGCGATGATCCTGTTCCTGGCGTCCGATGACGCGAAGATGTGCACGTCGCACAGCTACTGGGTGGATGCCGGCTACTGTTGATGAGGCTCAATGTCGCAAGTCGAGTGCGTATGGCCAATAGCCGCGGAGCTTGGTGAAGGGCCACTCTGGTCGGCCTCCGAGCAGGCTGTCTGGTTCGTCGATATCAAAGGTCTCGCCATTCACCGCTTCCATCCGGAAAGCGGTGAAAAGCGCTCCTGGCCCGCGCCCGCGCGCATCGGGTTCCTGTTGCCCACGCGCGAGGGCTGGCTGATCGCCGGCCTCAAGACGGGCCTGCACCGCTTCAATCCCGAGACCGGCAATTTCTCGCTGCTGCACGTCGTCGAGCCGCACGCGCCTAACAACCGGCTAAACGACGGTTTCGTCGACTCCGAAGGCTTCCTGTGGTTCGGGTCGATGGACGACAACGAAGAAGAGCCGAGCGGCGCGTTGTACCAGCTCACCTCGATGGGCTGCATCACGCGCGATCCCGGCTACGTCGTCACGAACGGCCCGGCCGAATGTCCGCGGGGCCGCGTGCTCTATCACACCGACACGCTCGCGGGCGTCATCTACGCATTCGACCGCGCGCGCTCCGGCACGCTGACCAACAAGCGCGTGTTCGTGCGCCTGCCGCCGGGCTCGGGATATCCCGACGGTCCCTGCGTGGACGCGGAAGGCTGCATCTGGACCGGCCTGTTCGGCGGCTGGGGCCTGCATCGCTATTCGCCGCAGGGCGAACTGCTGGGCAAGATCGAACTACCGGTCGCCAACGTGACCAAGGCGGCCTTCGGCGGCCCGGACCTGCGCACTCTCTACATCACCAGCGCCCACGTGGGACTCGACGCCGAACAGCGCGAGAAACAACCGCTCGCGGGCGGATTGTTCAGCACGCAGGTCGACGTTCCCGGATTGCCCCAAGGAGTCGTTACCCATGGCATCTGACGCCAAGAGCCGGCCGAGCCGGCGTTTCCGTTCGCGCGACTGGTTCGACGATCCGAAACATCTCGACATGGTGGCGCTGTATCTCGAGCGCTTCATGAACTACGGCCTGACGGCCGACGAACTGCTCTCGGGCAAACCCATCATCGGCATCGCGCAGACCGGCGGCGATCTCACGCCGTGCAACCGCGTGCACCTCGACACCGTGAAGCGCGTGCGCGAAGGCATCCGCGACGCCGGCGGCGTGCCCATGGAATTCCCGCTGCACCCGATCTTCGAGAATTGCCGGCGCCCGACCGCGGCGCTCGATCGCAATCTCGCCTATCTCGGTCTCGTCGAGATCCTGCACGGCTACCCCATCGACGCGGTGGTGCTGACCACCGGCTGCGACAAGACGACGCCCGCGCAGATCATGGCGGCCTCGACGGTCGACATCCCGGCCATCGTGTTGTCGGGCGGACCGATGCTCGACGGCTGGCACGAGGGCGATCTCGTCGGCTCGGGCACCGTGATCTGGCGCTCGCGCCGCAAGCTCGCCGCAGGAACGATCGACGAAAAGCAGTTCCTCGAGGCTGCCGCCGCATCCGCACCCTCGCTCGGCCACTGCAACACGATGGGCACGGCGTCCACGATGAACGCGGTCGCCGAAGTGCTCGGCCTGTCGCTGCCGGGATGCGCGGCCATACCCGCGCCGTATCGCGAACGCGGCCAGATTTCCTACGAAACCGGCCGGCGTATCGTCGAGATGGCGTACGAGGACCTGCGTCCGTCGCAGATCCTCAAGCGCGAGTCCTTCCTCAACGCGATCGCGGCAATCGCGGCGATCGGCGGTTCGACGAATGCGCAGCCGCACCTGGTCGCGATGGCTCGCCATGCGGGCATCGAGATCACACCCGACGACTGGATGACCTACGGCCGCGACATCCCGCTCATCGTGAACATGCAGCCCGCGGGCAAATATCTCGGCGAAAAATTCCACCGCGCGGGCGGCGTGCCGGCGGTCGTCAGCGAGCTGCTGAGCAAGGGAAAACTCGAGGGCAAGGCTCTCACGGTGACCGGCAAGACGCTGGCCGAGAACGTCAAGGGTCGCGTCTCGCTGGATCCCGACGTCATCACCGGCTACGACAAGCCGGTGCAGGAAAAGGCGGGCTTCCTCGTCCTGAAGGGAAACCTGTTCGATTTCGCCATCATGAAAACCAGCGTGATTTCGGCCGAATTCCGCAAGCGTTACCTCGGCAATGGCAGCAATTTCGAGTGCCGCGCCGTCGTGTTCGACGGTTCGACCGACTATCACGACCGCATCAACGATCCGTCGCTCGGCATCGACGAGAACACGATTCTCGTCATCCGCGGCTCCGGTCCGCTCGGCTGGCCGGGCTCCGCCGAGGTCGTGAACATGCAGCCGCCGGATGCGCTGCTGAAGCGCGGCATCACGAGCCTGCCGACGCTGGGCGACGGACGGCAGTCGGGCACGTCGGACAGTCCGTCGATCCTGAACTGCTCGCCGGAGAGCGCCGCGGGCGGCGGGCTCGCATGGCTGCGCACGGGCGACAGGATCCGGATCGACGTCGAGAAGGGCACCTGCGACGCGCTGGTATCCGACGAGGAAATTGCGCGCCGCAAGAAAGAAGGCCTGCCGCCCGTGCCCGAAAGCGCGACCCCGTGGCAGGAACTCTATCGCTCGACCGTCGGGCAGCTCGATAGCGGCGCCGTCATGGAAATGGCGGTGAAATATCGCGGTGTCGCGAAGAAGACACCGCGCCATAATCACTGACCATTCTCGAGAGGGGTCCCGATGAGTCCGACGCGCCTGACCGAGGCGAGCCTTCATTCCGTGCGCTCCGGCACGATCCTGCCGACCTACGATCGCGCGGCGACGCGTTTCGGCATCGTACACATCGGTCCCGGCGCGTTTCATCGCGCGCACCAGGCGTATTACGTGGACACGCTGCTGCACGCCGACAAGCGCTGGGCCATCTCCGCGCTGTCGTTGAAGAGCACCGGCCTGCGCGATGCGCTCGCTCCACAACAGGGGCTGTACACGCTGATCGAACTCGGCGCCGCGCCGCGCGCGCGCATCATCGGCGCGATCCGCGAACTGCTGGTCGGATCGACCGACGCGGAGAAAGCCTTCGAGCGGCTGACCTCGCGCGACACGCGCATCGTGTCGCTCACCGTCACGGAAAAAGGTTACTGCCTCGACGCGCGCAATGCGCTCGACCTGAAGAACCCCGACATTGCGCATGACCTCGCCAATCCTGCCGCGCCGCGCAGCACCATCGGCTGGATCGTCGAAGCGCTGCGTCGCCGGCGTGCGCAGAACGTCGGCGCGTTCACCGTGCTGAGCTGCGACAACCTGCCGGACAACGGCGCGGTGCTGCATCGCGCGCTGGTCACGTTCGCGCGCGAAGCCGATGCGGACCTCGCGAAGTGGATCGAGGCGGAGGTCGTGTGCCCGCGCACGATGGTCGACAGCATCACGCCGGCGACCGACGACGCGCTGCGCGATCGCGCGAAGGCGCTCACGGGCGTCGTCGACGAATGGCCCATCCAGCGCGAACCGTTCACGCAATGGGTCATCGAAGACGTGCCCGCGATGCGCGACGCGGACTGGCAATCGGTCGGTGTCACGCTCGCGAAGGACGTCGGCGTCTACGATCGCGCGAAACTGCGCCTGGTCAACGGACCGCATTCCACCCTCACCTACCTGGGTCTGCTGCGCGGCCACGAATCCGTTGCGGACGCCATGCGCGACGAGCAGCTCGCGCGATTCGTCGAACTACTCATGACGGAGGACCTGGCGCCGAGCCTCGGCCAAGGGGTGGACAAGTCGCCCGGACTCGACGTCGAGCACTACATCTCCGCGGTGCTCGCGCGCTTCCGCAATCCCGGCATCAAGCACCTGCTGAGCCAGATCGCCTGGGACGGCTCGAAGAAGCTGCCGGTGCGCATCACGCCCGTGATCGCCGAGGCGCTCGCGGCCGGAAGACCCATCCACCGGCTCGTCATGCCGCTCGCGGCGTGGATGCGCTTCATCTCGCGCCAGGCGAAGGCGGGCGTCGCGATCGTCGATCCAGATGCCGCGCGTCTCACGCAGATCGGCCGGGAGTGCACCGGCGATGCGAAGGCGGACGTCGCGCGATTCGCCGTCTGCGAAGCGGTGCTGCCAACGGCGATCCTCGCGGACGAGAAATTCCGCCGCGAGCTCGAATCGGCCTACGGGCGGCTTGCGCAGCCGCAGGCCGCCATCACCCCGGAGTTGTCCGCATGAGCACCTCACGACGAACCTTCATCGCCGCCGCGGCCACGGCGGCCGCGACCCACGCCGGAGCATCGACTGCCGTGAACGACTATCCGAAACTCGTGCATCACGTGTTCTTCTGGCT
>JAFAGC010000073.1 GCA_023423065.1 Pseudomonadota bacterium | reverse complement strand
TTTCGGCCGCGCGCGGGAGCACGGTTTGTGCGCGAAAACGAACGCGGGGCTGGAACACACCAGCGCCGCGCGGTGAATGGGCGGGAGCCCGGGTTGGCCTATGTGCCGGTGCCCGTCGAGCGCCAGCCGTCTGCGTAAGTCTGGCGGACGACGGCCGAGTAGGGCACCGGTGAGACGGTGACGCGCACGTCGAGCTGCTTGTGACGCTCGACCGTGGTCTTCTTCGTGCCGCCGCTGGGTTCGCCCCAGGTCAGGATCACCTCGTCGCCGACCTTCACGTCCGGATCGACGATGCCGAGCGACAGCGCGGTGCGCTCGTTGTAGCTGTAGCCACCGAACATCGAGAAACCCACGACCTTGCCGTTCTTCGAGATCTTGTCGTACGACGAGGACGCGTAGTTGGCATTCGGCAGGTCGAAGAACTTGTAGTGTTCCTGTCCGGGATGGAACAGCGAGGCATAGATCTTCGCCATGTCGTCCGGGTGCCAGGCGAACGTCACTTTCTTGCGATGCGGCTTGTCGGCCATCTTCTTGAGTGCGTCCGCGCCGATGAAGTCGTGGTCGAACTTCACGAACGGGCCGTAACCGAGTTCGTACGGCGTGACGTAATAATCCTCGATGTTGTCGCTCACGTAACTGCCGGCGATCGAGCCGGTCGCCTCGTAGCCGTTGGCCGGGAGCCACTCGCGATACTTCTTCATCTTCTCGCCGGTGTAGACGGCGGGCAGCGGCGAGGGGATCCAGCCGGACTCCAGCGTGTTCGAGGCGTACGCCCGCGAACCCACCGGCACGATGCCGAACTCGCGTCCGGCCTCCAGGATGTAGTCGCGGATCTCGTCGCCCTGTTCGTAAGGACCCCAGATCTCGAGACCGGGCGCGCCGGCCATCCCGTGACGCAGGCAGCGGACCATGCGGCCCTTGATGTTGATCGTGTCCATCGTGAAGAACTTCACGTCGGGGATGGGCGCGCCGTTGATCTTGTCGAGTATCTGCTTCGCGTTCGGTCCCTGGATCTGGAACCGGTAATGGCGCCGGTAGACGGCCTTGCCGCGCGGATGCGAAGGCGAACGGTCGTCGCGGATCGTGTCGACCTTGAAGCCGCCGGTCTCGGCATGGAACTGCAGCCAGTTCACGGTCGGCGCGCGGCCGACGAACAGCAGCTCGTCCTTGTCCATATAGAAGAGAATGCCGTCGCCGATGACGTACCCGTCGTGGCTGATCGGCACCATCTGCTTCGCCTTGTTGGGCGTGAAATTGCTGAAGCTGTTGATGGTGGTGTAAGAACAGAGCTTGAGCGCGTCCGGCCCTTTCAGGGTGAACTCCGCCATGTGGTGCGACTGGTCGAACAGCACCGCGGTCTCGCGCCATGCTTTCTGCTCGTCGCGCCAGTTGGTGAATTCGCTCGGCACGACGGGATACACGTACGCGCCGATCTGCGAATTGCGCAGGAGTTGAACGGTATTGCCGGCGGCCTTGAGGACGCTTTCCAGGTTCTGACGAGTCATGAATTCCTTACCTCTCGAAGACGTGGGCGCATGTTCGGAGACCCGACCCGGGTCGTCTCGCCCGTGAGGGAAACCGCATTGGCCTTTTCATGAATGCCGGGAATCGCAGGTATTTGCGGCACGAATAGTGCTGCGCCGCGCGGACCGACGGTGGTCGGGCGCCGCGTCCGGGAGCAGGGCGGGCGGTGAGCGGCGAAGCAGGCGGGGAGGTCGGGCCGGGCCGCCGCAAGTAGATAGGCCGCGTGTCCGGAAACGCCGGAACGCCGGGATCCCGGTGCACCGTGAAAGCCGGTCGCGTAAGGAAAGCCATGCTTCCAGCTCCTTCAGGCCACCGGGTTTCCAGCCGCGATGCACCGAAAAGCGCCACGTCCGGCGCCCCGGCAGGCCGGCCACGAACCGGCGCGGGAACCTGCTAGATTCCCGTCGGGGAGTCCATGGAGCAGGCCAGCTCAATACGGCTGAAATTCGACGCGTTCGAGCTGGACGAGGCGGATGCGCGGCTGCGCCGTGACGGCAAGCCCGTCGCGTTGCCACCCAAGGCTTTCGGGGTGTTGTGCGCGCTCGCCCGCCAGCCGGGTGTGCTCGTCACGAAGAACGCGTTACTCGACGCGGTCTGGGGTCACCAGCACGTCAGCGAATCGGTGCTCAAGACGACCATCAGCCAGCTGCGCTCGGCGCTCGCGGACGATGCCGCAAGCCCGAAATTCATCGAGACTGCCTCGCGCCTCGGTTATCGGTTCATCGGCGTTCCCGTCCGGCAGGGCAACGGCCGGCAGGCACCCGCCGTGGCAGGCAACGGTCACGGGACCGCGCTGGGATCGGCTCAGGTGCCCGAAACCTTCATCGGCCGGCGACCGGCGCTCGATCGGCTGCGGGAGTCCTGGCGGCGGGCCGGCACGGGACAGCGCCAACTCGTATGGGTCGCGGGTGACGCGGGCGTGGGCAAGAGCACGCTGCTCGACGTGTTCACGCGCACGAGCGGTGCGGTGGCCATCGCGCAGGGGCAGTGCGTCGAGCAGTACGGCAGCGGCGAGCCCTATCTACCCATCCTGCAGGGGCTTGGCGACCTGTGCCGAGAGTACGCGGAACTCGCGGCCATCATGCGCGCGACCGCGCCTACCTGGTTGCTGCAGTTGCCGTGGCTGATCACCGAGGCCGAGCGGGCCGCGTTCGCGCGCGAGCTCGTGGGTGTCAGCCAGGAACGCATGATGCGCGAGTTCCACGAGCTCATCGCGCGCTTCACCGAGAGGCAGCCGCTGCTGTTCGTCACCGAGGACCTGCACTGGTGCGATCAGGCGACCCTGCGGCTCATGGATCACTTCGCGCGGCAGCGTGGCCCGGCGCGACTCATGTGGGTCGGTAGTTTCAGGCTGACACAGGTGATCGCCGAGGCGCACCCGTTGCAGGCGCTGCGCCAGGAGCTGCGTATGCACCGGCTGTGCGAGGAGATCGTGCTCGATCCGTTCTCCGAGTCCGAGGTCCTGGAATATCTGCGTGGCCGCGGCGGCGCCGATGCGCCCGAGTCGTTCGTGCGCCGCGTGCATGCGCACACCGATGGACTGCCGCTGTTCGTGTCGAACGTGGTCGACGCATTGCTGGGGCCGGAAGGGGAATCGACCGCCGCGGAAACACCGCGGGTTGCCTTCGCCGCGAGTGCGCCTCTGCCGGTGCCCGACGATCTCGCCGGCGCGGTGGAGACGCGCGTCGGCAAGCTGCCCGCGGAGACCGTCGCTTTGCTCGAAGCGGCCGCGACCTGCGGCGTGGAATTCCGCGCGGGCGCGGTGGCGCACGTGCTCGGGCGGCCTTTGCAGGATGTCATCGACGAATGCGACCGGCTCGTGAAGCAGCAGTACTGGCTGCGGCACAACTCGACCGTCGATCTCGCCGACGGCTCGCTCGATGCGCTGTATTCATTCCGTCACGCCATCTATCGGCACGTCTTCTATCACCGCCAGGGCGCCTCGCAGCGCGTGCAGATGCACCGGCGGGTCGCACAGGCCCACATCGCGGGTGCGTCGAATGGCGTTCCGATCGCGCCCGCGGAACTCGCCTCGCATCACGAACGGGGCCGCGAGTTCGCGCCGGCGCTGCGCGCCTACGCACAGGCCATACAGATCGCGCTGCGCAGTTTCGCGCCGCTCGCGGCGCAGGAATTGAGCGAGCATGCGCGCACGTTGCTCGAGAACCTGCCCGAAGGCCCGGACCGGCTCGCGCTCGAGCTCGCGGTCGAAAGCGGGCGAGGGCTCGCGGCCGCGCAGATCCACGGCGTCGGTTCGACGAACTCGCGCGTGATATTCGAGCGGGTGCGCGAGCTGTGCGAGATCCTGCCGCCGCATCCGACGCGAGCGCTGCTGCTGAACGGATACGGCGCATCGCTGTTCTCGCGCGGCGAATACGCGAAGCTGCTCGAACTGGCGGAAAGGCTCGACAAGCTCGAAGGTCCCGACCGCCCGGCATTGTCCGTGATGACCGGCTTGTTCCGCGCGGGCGCTTCGGCGGCGCGAGGCCAATGCCGCGCATCGACCGAGTGGTGGCTCAAGACGATCGCGATCTGCGAATCGATCACGGAACGCGGTGGATTCCAGGCATTCATCGTCGACCCCGAGGTCGGCATCCGTTCTAACGCAGTGCGCACGCTGTTCGAGCGCGGTCTGATCGACCAGGCGCGCGCGCAATCGGCGAAGGCCGTCGAGCTGGGCGAAATGATCGGCCAGCCGCTCGCGGTGTCGCTCGCGCGCTGGCGCGCGGGCATGCTCGAGGTGCGCCTCGGCAATCCCGAGAAAGTGATCGAACACGTGGCCGCGATCGAAGCGATCGTCGCGAAGACCTGCGTCGTGCAGGGCGACGGGCCGAGCCGCTACCTGCGCGGCTGGGCGATGGCCCAGCTCGGCGAACCGAAAGCCGCGATCGCGCTGATCCACGACGGCCTGGAGCGGCACCTGCGCATCGGCATGATTGCTTCCTGCACGGAGGTCATGGGATACGCCGCCGAAGCGCGGGTCCTCGCGGGCGATTACGCCGGCGCGAGCAAGCAACTCGGCGAGGCGTTCGCGCGGTCGCGCGAGCTCGACGAGCACTTCTATCTGCCGATGCTGCTGATCACGCAGGCGCGTGTCGCGGATGGTCTCGGCGATTCGGCGGGCGCGCTGAAATGGATGCGAGAGGCGGTGCGCATCGCGCGCGAGCACGAGTCGCTGGGCTTCGAGCTCAAGGCCGCATGCGCGCTGGCGGAGCATCCCGACGCCACTGAAAACGACCGGATCGCGCTTTCCGAGCTTTTGGGAAAGTTCTCGGAAGGTCTTGATACCAAAGACTATTTACGAGCCCGAAACCGGGTCGCCCAAACCAGACCGAAACGCGACCGTTCCCAAACGACTTCGTAGACGGTGATCCGTAACTTGCCCTCCATGGACTGGAGGACGAGTGATGATCAAACGCGACACGAACCGCACCCCGACGGCGCACCGAGCGTCCACGACGCCCGAAGCGCATCGCTGGCATGCGCTGCAATCCCTCATTTCACACCGGATGCTGACGGACGCCTGCGGTTGGCCGCGGCGCTGTGCGGTGAGCTGCGGCGGGCGCGTCGCGCCGGTGCGCGTTTCGGCGCGGACATTCGTCGAGGGGATCGGCGGATGATCCTCGCGACCCATCCCAGCTACCCGATCGCACGCGCCTACGTGCTCAAGCTGCACCGCGACGCGCGCCCCGCGACGGGTCGTGTCATCGGACGCATCGAGAACGTGACCACGGGCGAGCAGTTCGTGTTCAGCAGCGTCAACGAACTCGTCGCGTGCCTGGCGCGCGACATCGCGCGAAATCCCGCCGGATGAGGCGCCACGCCGGCGCCGCACGGTCACCGATTTACCAACTACTTCGATACAGGTCATCCCATGAAATTGCTGGTCATCTTGTCGAGCGCGGCGGTCCTGGCCGGTTGCGCATCCCTGCCGGGCGCGGACCCTCGGACGCGGATCCCGTCGCCCGCGAAATTCGAGAGCGCGCAGTCGTTTGGCGCGCCGTCGCGCGCCTGGCCGGCCGCGAACTGGTGGAAGGTGTACGGCGATCCGCAACTCGACGCGTTGATCGAAGAAGGGCTCGTGGGTTCGCCTTCGATCGCCGTCGCCGATGCGCGCTTGCGCCGCGCTCGCGCGCAGCAGGACAGCGCGCGCGGCGCACTGGCTCCGCAGGCGAGCGCCCGGGCCGGTGCGAGCTGGGAGAAGCAGAGTTACAACTACCTGAGCCCACCCGGGATGACGCCGCAGGGCTGGAATGAATTCGGTCGCGCGACGCTCGACTTCTCGTGGGAGCTCGACTTCTGGGGCAAGAATCGGGCATCGCTCGCCGCCGCGACGTCGGATGCCGTTGCCGCGTCGGCCGATGCGGACCAGGCGCGCCTGGTGCTCGCGAGCTCGATCGCGTCGAGTTACGCCGAACTCGCGCGACTGTATTCGGCGCTCGACACAGCGATCGCCGCGCGCGAGCTGCGCGCCAAGACCGCGGAGCTGTTCGCCAGGCGATTCGCGAACGGCCTCGAGACCCGCGGCAGCGTGCGCCAGGCGGATTCGCGCCGCGAGAGCAGCGAGGCGGAGGTCCTGTCGCTCGAGGAGCAGATCCTGCTGCAGAAGAACCGCCTCGCGGCGCTGGTCGGCGCGGGCCCGGACCGCGGCCTTACGATCGCGCGGCCGAAGGCGGACTTCACGCGCGCGTTCGCGCTGCCCGAATCGCTGTCGGCCGCGCTCGTGGGACGCCGCCCGGATCTGGTGGCCGCGCGCCTGCGCGCCGAGGCGGCCGCGAAGCGCATCCACGTGACCCGCGCGCAGTTCTATCCGAACGTGAACCTCGCCGCGTTCATCGGCGTGCAGTCGCTCGGGCTCGACATGCTCACCGAGAGCGGCTCCGACTTCGGCAGCGCGGGTCCCGCGATCACGCTGCCCATCTTCAACGGGGGCCGGCTGCGCGCGCAGCTGCGCGGCAGCGAGGCCGAGTACGCCGAGGCGGTCTCGAACTACGAGAAGGCGCTGGTGCAGGCGCTGCAGGAAGTCGCCGACGCCGCCGTGTCGCAGCGCGCGCTCGAGCCGCAGATCGAACGCGTCGGCGCGGCCGTGGACGCGGCGCGCGAGGCCTGGCGGGTGCAGAACGACCGATACGCGGGCGGGCTCGCCACGTACCTCGAGGTGTTGTCCGCCGAGGACTATCTACTGAGCAACCTGCGGATCCAGTCGGATCTCGCGAGCCGCTCCATGACGCTGGACGTCGCCCTCAACAAGGCCCTGGGCGGCGGCTACACGCTTTGAACTTCAAACTACCAGAGAGGATTCCATCATGACGACGATGAACACCGAAACGCTCGAGCAGGCGGATGCCGCGCTGGAGAAGGCCACGAAGGCCAGGCGCAAGAAGCGCCTGCTGGTGCTAGGCGCGGTCGTGCTCAAGGTGGCGACGGGATACGCCACGTACGAGCACTTCTACGCGTCAAACTTCATCTCCACCGACAACGCGTACACGGCGGCGGAAACCGCGCAGGTGACGCCGGCGGTCGGCGGCATCGTGCGCGAGGTGCGCGTGACGGACACGAGTTACGTGCGCAAGGGCGACGTGCTGGTGGTGCTCGACGACGTCGACGCACGGCTGGCGCTCGCGCAGGCGGAGGCCGAGCTCGGCCGCGCGCAGCGCCGCGTGCGCGGCTACGTGGCCAACGACGAAAGTTTCGCCGCCCAGCTCGCCGCGCGCTCCGCGGACGAGAAGAGGGCGCTGGCCGACCTCGAACGCGCCACGATCGACCTCGAGCGCCGCGAGAACCTCGCGGAGTCGGGATCGGTGTCGGGCGACGAGCTCACGAAGGCGCGCAACGCCTTCGAAAGCGCGAAGGCCGCGCTGGCCCAGGCACGTTCGAACTACTCGGCGGCGGTTGGCGCACGCAACGCGAACGCAGTGCTGATCGCGAACGCCACTGAGAGCACGAACCCGGAAGTGGCGCTGGCCCGCGCGCGCCGCGACCAGGCGCAGGTGAACCTCGACCGCACGGTGATCCGCGCGCCGATCGACGGAGTGGTCGCCAAACGCTCCGTGCAGGTCGGCCAGCAGATCCAGCCCGGCGCACCGGTGCTCGCGATCGTGCCGGTGGGCGAGGTGCACGTGGACGCGAACTTCAAGGAAGGGCAGCTCGAGCGCGTGCGCATCGGCCAGCCTGTCGAGGTGACGTCGGACCTGTACGGCAGCGGCGTGAAATACCGCGGTGTCGTGACGGGACTCGCCGGTGGCACCGGTTCGACGTTCGCGGCGATCCCGGCGCAGAACGCGACCGGCAACTGGATCAAGGTCGTGCAGCGCGTGCCGGTGCGCATCCAGCTCGACCGCGAACAGCTCGAGAAGCATCCGCTGCAGGTCGGCCTGTCGATGGAAGCCACGATCGACACGCGTTCCAGCGAAGGTTGATGGACCAGCAACTGTAGATGGGAGAGTGTGATGACCGCGATTGAAAAGGCATTGAACGGCGACGCGCCATTGAAGGGAGGCATGTTGTGGCTGCTCGCCGTCGTGCTCGCCGGCGCGAACTTCATCGCCGTGCTCGACATGACCATCGCCAATGTGTCCGTGCCGAACATCGCGGGCTCGCTCGGCATCAGCTCGAGCCAGGGCATGTGGGTCATCACGTGTTACGCGGTGGCCGAGGCCATCACCGTGCCGCTCACAGGGTGGCTCGCGGCGCGCTTCGGCGCGGTGCGCGTGTTCACGACCGCCATCGCTTCATTCGGCGTGTTTTCCGCGCTGTGTGGATTCGCGCCCAACTTCGAGGTGCTGGTGATCGGGCGCATCCTGCAGGGTGTTGCGGGCGGACCGCTGATCCCGCTCTCGCAGACGTTGCTGCTGCGCATCTTCCCGAAGGAGAAGGCGGCCGCGGCGACCGCGCTGTGGGCCATGACGACCCTCGTCGCGCCCATCCTCGGGCCGATCCTTGGCGGCTGGCTGTGCGATTCGTACGGATGGCCGGTGATCTTCCTGATCAACGTGCCGCTGGCGCTCGCGATGGGTCCGTTCGCCTGGCGCATGCTGAAGCGTTACGAGACGAAGCTCGAGCGCGCGCCGATCGACATGATCGGGCTGTCGCTGCTCGTGATCTTCGTCGGCGCGTTGCAGCTCATGCTGGATCTTGGCAAGGAGCACGACTGGTTCGAGTCGCACCTGATCGTATCGCTCGGTGTGGTCGCGATCATCGGCTTCGCGGCGTTCCTCATCTGGGAACTCGGCGAGAAACATCCGATCGTGAACCTGCGCGTGTTCCGTCACCGCGGCTATACGACGGCTGTCATCGTGGTGGCTGCGGGTTTCGGCGCGGTGTTCGCGGCCAATGTGCTCACGCCGCTCTGGCTGCAGAGTTACATGGGTTACACGTCCACCTGGGCCGGTCTCGCCACCGCGTGGACCGGAGTGCTCGCGGTGTTCTTCGCGCCGGCGGCCGGCCTGCTGTCTTCCAAGGTCGACCCGCGCAAGCTCGTGTTCTTCGGATTGATGTGGCTGTGCGGCGTGCTCGCGTTCCGCACGATCGGCACGACGGACATGAGCTTCTGGCAGATTTCGATTCCGCTGCTGCTCATGGGCCTCGGGCTGCCGTTTTTCTTCGTGCCGGTCACGACCATCGCGTTGGCCAGCGTGGACGAGAACGAGACCGCGTCGGCGGCGGGACTGATGAACTTCCTGCGCACGCTGGCCGGCGCCGTCGCGACCTCGATCGTGAACACGTCGTGGGAGAATGGCGCGCAGGAGAAACACGCGGAGCTCGCGCCGCTGGTCGACCGCAGCGGCGAAACCATGCACGCGTTGTCCGCCAGCGGCTTCAACCCGGAGCAGTCGCTGAACGCGCTGGATCACATGGTGCAGAGCCAGGCGGTCATGATCGCGACCAACGAGCTCATGATGTTCGCGTCGCTGGCATTCCTGCTGTCGGCGATGCTGATCTGGGCCGCGCCACGCCCGACCCGCGCCGTCGCACTCGGCGCCGCGCACTGAGGCGGAGTAGTTTGCCGCCGCGTGATCGACGATGGCGCCGGTCAGATGGGGCCGGCGCCTCGATATTGGGATAGCATCTCGGGACATGAGCCAGCCGCCGCCACCATCGACTCGAATATTCGGCGTGGTCGCGCGCGCGTCGCCGCGCGTGGTGCTGATTCGGCGCGGGCCCAGCAAACAAGTCCTCTTGTTGACGTGGGACACCATCAGGCACCAATTTCATGCCGGCCAGTGGTTCAAGGGTCGAATCTACGAAGAGCGCTGTGACGTGTCGCCGTCGGGCGAGAAGTTGATCTATCTCGCGGCCAACGAGAAACCACCGCTGCGCTCGTGGACGGCAGTAAGCCGTCCGCCTTTTCTCACGGCCCTCTGTCTGTGGCAGAACCTGGGAACCTGGGGAGGAGGTGGATTGTTCGAAAGCGAGCGCGTGATCGCGCTCAACAAAATGGGCGGCGTGAATCCCGCGGAGGGATTCCGGATACCGAAGGATGTCAGGGCGGTGCCCATCGCGCCCTGGGCCGGGCGCGGCGAGGACGAGCCCATCGCCTCCCTGCGCATGAAGCGCGACGGCTGGGTGCTGGCCGATCCCGGTTCGAGGACGGAATACAAGCGCGGCGAGAAATACTCATGGGAGTTCGTGCGAGCGGAACGCTGGCGCAAGACGTGCGGGAAGGCGACTCTCGAACGTCGGCTGCTTGGAATTCACGAGCACAATGGTCCCTGGTACGCATACGAGCACAGTCTGTTCGACCCGGACGGTAACCTCGTGCACGACCTCGGCCGCAGCGACTGGGCGGACTGGTCGATCTCGGGCGAGCTGCTGTTCGCGCGCGAAGGCCGCGTGTATCGCGTGCCGGTCGATCGCCATGGAAAAGCCGGTGGCGTCGACGAGCTGATCGACCTGCGTTCGCTGAAGTTCGAACAGGTTCCGCCACCGCCGGCCGCAATGACATGGAACGAACGAGTGACAGGGAGACGCATCACGTGAGCACCATCGGCATCACCTACCGCGGCACCGTGCATCAATGGCACTGCGACCACATGGGCCACATGAACGTCATGTGGTATGTCGGCAAGTTCGACGAGGCCACCTGGAACCTCGCCGCGATGATGGGCATGACTTCGCAGTACCTGAAGGAGACGAATCGCGGGATGGCCGCGGTGGATCAGCGCATCTCGTACCGGCGTGAGGCGCTGCCCGGCGACGTGGTCGTCGTGCGCACCGCGCTCATCGAGCTGAAACCCAAGCTCGTGCGTTTCGTGCACGAGATGCGCCGCGGCGATGCGGGCGATCATCTCGCGACCATGCTCGCGACTGGCGTGCACATCGATACCGTGGCTCGTAAATCGATCGCGTTCGAGCCGCGAATCTTCGAGAAGTCGCAGGCGTACCTCGCGCCGGATCCGGCGCTTTGGGATACGTGGCCGCCGCCGCAGGCCTATCTATAAGAGCCTTGGTAGGGCATTCCCCAGACGGCAGCGAGTCATATCGATTCGAATATCGAGACTCGGCTTGCGGCTGTCGCCAATGCGCGGCAGCATCGACCGTTCCCGATAATTCCACAACGGGCGGGGGATTCAGTGAAACGTATTCAATTCAGGATCGCGGCGTTCGTGTTGAGCGCATGCGCCGCGGCCGGCGGCGCGTTCGCGCAGGGCAGCGTGCCCGTGACGGTGACCATCCGCGCCGATCAGCCGGGCGAAGTCATCAATCCGAACATCTACGGACAGTTCGCCGAACATCTCGGCGCCGGCATCTACGAGGGAATCTGGGTCGGCGAGAAGTCGAACATTCCCAACACGAACGGCTATCGCAACGACGTCATCGAGGCGCTGAAGAACCTCAAGGTGCCGGTGGTGCGCTGGCCCGGCGGCTGCTTCGCCGACGAATACCACTGGCGCGACGGCATCGGTCCGCGCGAGAAGCGCCCGGTCAAGGTGAATACGCACTGGGGCGGCGTGCCCGAGACGAACGAATTCGGCACGCACGAGTTCTTCACCTTCGCCGAGATGATCGGCACGAAGGTCTACATCAGCGGCAACGTGGGCTCGGGCTCTCCGCAGGAGATGGCCGACTGGATGGAGTACATGACCTCCGACACGGTCTCGACGCTCGCCAACGAGCGCCGCAAGAACGGCCGCGACAAGCCCTGGGACGTGCACTTCTTCGGCATCGGCAACGAGACCTGGGGCTGCGGCGGCAACATGCGTCCGGAGTACTACGCGGACCTGTTCCGCCAGTTCGCCACCTACATCAAGGCGCCGCGCGGCAAGCGTCCGAAGATCATCGCGAGCGGCGGCGACGGCGACAAGACGAAGTGGGTCGAAGTGCTGACGACGATGGTCGAGCGCGACATGGACGGCATCTCGCACCACTACTACACGCTGCCGACCGGCAACTGGTCGAAGAAAGGCGCCTCGACGGGGTTCCCCGAGGAGCAGTGGATCTCGACGCTCAGCCGCACGCTGCGTATCGACGAGTTCATCACGAACAACGTGAAGGTGCTCGACGCGAACGATCCGAAGGGCAAGGTCGGCTTCTACGTCGACGAGTGGGGCACCTGGTACGACCCGGAGCCGGGCCGCGAGCCGGGATTCCTCTACCAGCAGAACACGCTGCGCGATGCCGTCGTCGCGGGCGTCAACCTCAACATCTTCCACAAACATGCGCGCCGCGTGCACATGACGAACATCGCGCAGATGGTGAACGTGCTGCAGGCGATGATCCTGACCGACGGGCCGAAGATGGCGCTCACGCCTACCTACCACGTGTTCCACATGTACATCCCGTTCCAGGGAGCGACCTCGCTGCCCACCGAGATCACGACGCCCGACTACAAGCTGGGCGACTACTCGGTGCCGGTCGTCAGCGCCTCGGCGGCGCGCGACACGGCCGGCAACCTGCAGCTCGCGCTCACGAATCTCGATCCGAAGCGCGAGGCCGTGGTGAAGGTCAATTTGCAGGGTGCGACCGTCGCGACGGCCCAGGGCCGCATGATCACGGCGAAGACCATGGACGCGCACAACACGCCCGCGGCGCCCGAAGTGGTGACGCCGGTGAAGATCAGCGGGAAGAAGGAATCGGGCGTGCTGACGGTGCGCCTGCCCGCCAAGTCGGTCAGCGTGCTGCGCCTGCAGTAGGCGGCCGCACCGTACGAGCGAAGGTACGTGCAATACCGGCCGCGAGCGCCAGCACCAAGGCGCTCGCGGCCGCGATCCCGACCATGAAGGCGGTCCCGGAAGAGGTCGCGAGCGCGCGTTCGCCGTGCGCGTATCCGTGGAAGAACGCGAAGAACGACGCGAGCGCGACGATGCCGCCGACCAGCCCGCGCGACGGCGATTTCGGCAACACGAGGGCGAGCATCGCGCTGACGCCGATGGACACGACCAGCAGCGGTCGTACGGCCGGCAACTCGATGCCCGCCGTTGCGGCCACCATCCCCCCCACCAACAAGCACATCCACGCGCCGAGCAGCGCCGCCATCGCGCGGATTTCGAGACGCCCCGCGAGCATGCCCACCGCGACCAGCGCGAGCAGGTGATCGGCGCCACCGAACGGGTGCAGGAATCCCGCGCCGAATCCGGAGTGTTCCGCGTGACCGGGATGGGCGAAAGCGAGCGTCGGTACGAAGGCCGCGAAGGCCAGGATGCGTGATGAACGTGTCATGGGGCGAGCGTACCGGAAACCTCGTTTCCTGTGATGCGGGCCCCGGCGCTCCTCATATAAGTCATTTGACGCAGACGAACAGGGGCATGCGGACGCAGTATGATCCGGCGCCATGAACTCCAGACCAGATGTATTGCGGGTGGGCGTCGGCGGCCCGGTAGGCTCGGGCAAGACGGCGCTCGTCGATGCCCTGTGCAAGCGCATGCGCGATGAATACAACATCGCGGTCGTCACCAACGACATCTACACGAAGGAAGACCAGGAATTCCTGATCCGCAGCAAGGCGCTCGAGCCCGAGCGCATCCGCGGCGTGGAGACCGGCGGCTGCCCGCACACGGCGATCCGCGAGGACGCGTCGATGAACCTCGCGGCGATCGACCAGCTCATGCACGATTTCGACGGGCTCGACATGATCATCGTCGAGAGCGGCGGCGACAATCTCGCCGCGACCTTCAGTCCGGAGCTGTCGGACCTGACGCTGTACGTGATCGACGTCGCCGCGGGCGACAAGATCCCGCGCAAGGGTGGGCCGGGCATCATGAAGAGCGACCTGTTGATCATCAACAAGATAGACCTCGCTCCGCACGTCGGCGCGTCTCTCGAGGTCATGGACCGGGACGCGCGGCGCATGCGCGGCGAGCGCCCCTTCGTGTTCACGAACCTGAAAACCGGGCAGGGCCTCGACCAGGTGGTCGAGTTCCTCTCGCGACAAGGCATGCTGGACTGAACCCGGTCCGATCCGTGTAACCGCGCTTGTTGGCGCGTGTAGTTTGGGCGCAAGATGCGCCATGGGTGTCGAGACTGCCCAGGTCTCGGGGGTGACGCCGACGGAATGGCCGCCGTGGCGTCGTATTGTCCGCTCGACGCCATTGCGCAACGGGCTCGCGTTCTGCCTGTTCCTGCTGGTCTATTTCGGCGCATATCGGTACGCGCTGGCCTTCAGCCATTCCGTGGCGGCGCCGTTCTGGTTTCCGGATTCCGTACTGCTCTGCGCATTGCTGTGCACGCCGCGACGCTGGTGGTGGCTGCTTCTGCTCGGCCTGCTGCCGATGCGGCTGTTCGTGGAAATCTACCCCGGCTTGCCCATCGGGTTCCTGTTCGGCTGTTACGTCAACGATTGCGTCAAGGGCGTGCTCGCCGCGCTCGTGCTGCAACGTTTCCTGAGCGATCCGATCCGTTTCGATTCGCTGCGCGACGTGGGGATCTATTTCCTGTTCGTCGTCATCCTGATCCCGATGCTGAGCGCGTTCGCGGGTGCGACCTTGCTGCTCGCCCTGGCCGATACGAACTACTGGTCGAGCGTGGAACAGTGGTTTCTCGGCGACGCGATGGCCAGCCTCATCGTGACGCCGGTGCTGTTCTACTGGGTCCTGAGGCCGCCCGACCCGCGCACCTTCACGGCGCCGCGCGTGGCGGAGGCCGCGATCCTCATCGTGGGTCTCCTGTTCAGCCTGCAGTGGGCATTCGAGCAGGCGGCGAGCACACGCGATTTCACGGAAGCGCGTTACTACATGCCGGTGCTGTTCATCGGCTGGGCCGCGATCCGGTTCCGGATGGCGGGTGCGACGGGCGCCGTCGCCCTGCTCACCGCGTTCACGGTGGGTGCCGCGCTCGACGGCACGGGTCCATTTGCCGACCTGCCGAACGAGGAAGCCGCGAGCCGGGTCCAGCATTTCCTGCTGCTGCGCGCGGCGCCGCTGTACCTCGCGGCCGTGCTGCTCGAGCAGGGCGTTCGCGTCGCGAACTCGCTGCGGCAGAGCGAGCGGCGATATCGAGACGTCGTGGAAAGCCAGCCGGGTTTCGTATGCCGCATGCTGCACGACACGACGCTGACTTTCATCAATACCGCCTACTGCCGTTTCCTCGGCAAGCCGCGCGAGCAACTCCTCGGAACCAGACTACTCGACCTGCTGCCTGCGAACGCGCGGCGCGCCGCGTGCGACGCCGTGGAGCGCGCCATCCAGCTTTCCGAACACAGCGCATGGGAGTGCGAGGTATCGCTGCCCGACGGCTCGAGTGGCTGGCAGCATTGGGTCTGCCACGCGATCGACTCGGAATTCGAGCGCACCGCCGAGTTGCAGGCGATCGGGCAGGACGTCACGGACCGCAAACGCGCCGAGGAATCCGGCCGGCGCCTCGCGCACGCGACGCGTTTCGCGGCCGTCGGCGAATTGACCGCGATGGTGGCGCACGAGATCAACCAGCCACTGACCGCGATCCTGAGCAACGCCGAAGCGGGAGAGCTGCTGTTGCGATCCGACGAACCACCGCTCGAGGACATCCGCGAGATCTTCGCGGACATCCGCAAGGACGACCTGCGCGCGGACGCGGCGATCCGCGGCATTCGCTCGCTGCTGCAGCGACGGGAATTCCAGCCATGTCCCTTGAACGTCAACGACCTGGTTTCCCAGGTCCTGCGGCTGATCGCCGGCGACGCGCTGTTTCGCCGGGTGACGGTGCGACGCGATCTCGCGCCCGATCTGCCGGCGGTGATGGGCGATGCGTCGCACATCGAGCAGGTGCTGGTCATCCTCATCGTCAATGGCATGGATGCGATGAAGGACACCCCGGAGGCCGAGCGCGAAATCCTCGTGACCACGCGGCCCGGCTCCAACGCGAGCGTCGAGGTGGCGGTGCGCGATCGCGGGCACGGCATTTCCGACAAGAGCATGCCGCAGTTGTTCGATTCGTTCTATACGACCAAGCCCGACGGGATGGGCCTGGGACTCTCGATCGCGCGTTCGATGATCGCCGTGCACGGCGGCCGCATCTGGGCGGAGAACGCGCCTGACGGCGGCGCGGTGTTCCGCTTCACGCTCACCGTGGAACGCTCGCCACCCGTTGCGTGACGCACCAGGGCTTGTTCACACTGCGGCGCATGCCCCGATTCTCGCTGACCCTTGCATACGCAGTCCTGTTCCTCGGCTTCGCGAACGCGTACGCCGACGAGCCGCTGGAGGAGGTCGTGGTCTCTGGCGAGTTTCCGGGGCCCGGCATGTGGAAGGTCTCGCGCGCCGACGATCCATCGGCGCACGTGTTGTGGATCGTCGGCGTGCAGCCGGCATTGCCGAAGCGCCTGCGCTGGAAGTCGCGCGAAATCGAGGCGGCCGTAATGGACGCGCAGGAAATCCTGCTCGATGCGAACGTGACGATGGAGCCGGACGAGAAGATAGGCGTCCTGCGCGGCATCACGTATCTGCCCGCGATGCTCAGGGCGCGCAGGAACCCGGACGAGGCTCGGCTCGAGCAGCTCCTGCCGGCCGATCTCTACGCGCGCTGGCTGGCTCAGAAGAAGCGTTATCTCGGGCGCGAACGCGGCGTGGAGGAATGGCGGCCGATCTTCGCGGCCGACAAGCTGCGGCGCGCGGCGCTCGACGAGCTCGACCTGCGCGAGCGCGGCATGGTGTGGGACGCCGTGCGCAAGCTCGCCGAGAAGCACGAGAAGAAGGTGACGACGCCGAGCATGAAGTTCACCTTCAAGAGAAGCGAGCTGCGCGCGAAGATAAAGGAGTTCTCGCGGGAGTCGCTCGCGGACGTCGAGTGTTTTTCCACGATGCTGGACTACGTCGAGGCGTTGTCGCGCACCGAGATCGAGGCCGCGCGCGCACGCGCCTGGGCGACGGGCGACATCGCCGCGCTCGAGGCCCTGCCGCAACTGCCGAACCCGATGTTGCCCTGCGCGACGGCAGTGATGAATTCGCAGGTCGCACGCGAGGTCATCCCGGCCGACATCGGCGGGCAGCTGCACACCTTGTGGCTCGATGCGGCGCAACAGAGCCTCGCGTCCAATCAAACTACCGTGGCGATCGTGCCACTGCGCAAGTTGCTGGATAGGGACGGATACGCGGCGGCCTTGCGCGCGCAGGGATTCATCGTCGAAGCCCCCCGCTAGCGCGGAAGTTCGTCCGGGCGGGCGTAGAATCACGCCATGAACGCCGCACCGAACGAAATCCTCACGGCCACGCGCGAACTGTTGCCGCTCATCTCGCGGGAGCGCGAGGCCACCGAGAGCGGGCGACGTCTCGCGCGTCCCATCGTGGACGCACTCCGGTCCGCGCGACTGTGTCGCGGCGCGATACCGCGCGAGCTCGGCGGACTCGCGCTCGCGCCGACCGAGGCACTGACGCTCTACGAAACCCTGGCGCGCGCGGAAGCCTCCGTCGCGTGGATCGTGTGGAACAACGCACTGCCTGCGTTCTTCGGCCGCTTTCTCGCGCCCGCGGCCCGCTCGGAGATCTTCGGCGATCCTTCCTGGTTGTACGCCTGTTCGACGCGCCCGAGTGGCCGGGCCGCGATCGATGCGGATGGCTACCGTGTCACCGGACGCTGGTCGCTCGTCTCCGGCTGCGAACTCGCCGAGTGGATCATGGTGCGCGGCGTGATCGAAGAAAACGGCGCGCCGCGCATGCTCGCGCCGAACGTGCCCGAGGTGCGCATGATCTGGCTGCGGCGCGGAGAGTTCGAAATCCTCGACACCTGGTACACCGGTGGTTTGCGCGGCACCGGCAGCCACGATGTCGTCGTCAAGGGAGGGTTCGTGCCGAAGCGGCGGTCCTGCTCGCCGGTCGACGGCAACACGATCGAAGGTGCGCTCGGGCGACTGCCGATCGTCTGCATCATGGCGGCCGGTTACGGCGCGCAGTTGCTCGGCCTCGGCGGCGCCGCGGTCGACGCGCTGATCGATCTGTCGCGCAACAAGCCGGCGATCGATCCGGGACCGTCGCTCAAGGAAAGACCGATCGTGCTGGCGACGATCGCCGAACATCAGACACGGCTCGCGGCCGCGCGCGAGCATCTGCATTCCGCCGTCGCGCGGCAGTGGGCGCTCGTGGAATCGACGGCCGCGTCTCCAGCTTCGATCGCCGACGTCTTCGCGGCTGCCCACCACGCGATGGCCCAGGGCAGGGCCGCGGTCGGCGCGATGTACGCGGCCGCCGGCGCGAGCGCGCTCTACACGAGCTCGCCGCTGGAACGCATTCATCGGGACATGTTTGCGATGGCCGCGCACGTGATCGCCCAGCCGATGTGGCTGGAAGATACCGGGCGCGTCCGGCTCGGGTTCGATCCGGTCAATCCGCTCTATCTAGTTTGAGGTTTCGTCCGGCTTCGGCTCGGGCTCCGGTTTGAGGGCGCCGCCGGCGTCGGGCGCGGAGCGATGCGGACGCGTGGCCTTCGCGACATCGAGCGCTTCGCGCAGCAGGCGCGACCACTTGCCGAAGGTCATGCGCATTTCGTGCAGGTTGGAGATGCGCGTGGCTTCGCGCAGCTGGGTATCGCCGATGCCGTAGGACTCGTTGCCGTCGTACATGTCGATGCGGCCGACGATGACGCCGGTCATCGAGTCGCGCAGCTCGCCCACCACCTGCATCTTGACCGGACCGGTGGTGAGGGTCTTCATTCCGCCCGCCTCGTTGCCGGCGTCGGGGCCGGGGATGTCCAGGTCGACGATGCGCGGTTCGACGAGGAGAACGTCTTCGCCCGGATTTTCGGCGAACTCCCACTTGTGGTTCTTGATCAGCGCGCGTTCGAATTCCTCGCGAAAGAGCTCCGAGGCCGAGTCGCGGATCTTCCGCACGTCGCCGTCGGTGACTTCCTTGTGCTGGTCGCGCCATCCGGACTTGAATGCGATGACGGGCGGTTCGAGGATGAGCCGCTTGTACTGGACGAACTGCGCGTCGGGCTTGCGGAACACGCCACCCGAGGCGCGTGAGGCCACGCGCACGAGTCCGTCGTCGGTCATTTCTTCGGGGCCGGGCAGCGATCGGCAACCGGCGAGCGCACACGCCGTCGCCACGAACACACCGACGCGCCAGATCTTCATGATCGTCCCCCCGTTCGCCGAAGTGAGGGGATTCTAGCGCGGGTCGCCGGGTTCAGCGCGCCAGGGCGTGAACGGCGCGGGCCGCGGCCGAGGCGCGGTTCTCGACGCCCAGTTTCACGAAGATCTGCTCGAGATGCTTGTTCACCGTCCGGGGGCTGATGTCGAGGATTTCGCCGATCTCGCGGTTGGCCTTGCCGCGGCTGATCCACAGCAGGACCTCGGATTCGCGCGAAGTCAGGGCAAGCGACTGCTGGAGGCGTTTCTCGTCCTCCGTGGTGCTGAGCTCGGTGAGACGGAACAGCAGTTCGTCCGGGCCGATCGGGCTCAGCACGGAGATCTCGAGCTTGCGGCCACCGGCGTCCACCAGCAGCCGCGCCTGCGGAGCCGCGCCTTCGGAGCGCAGCCGCATGAGCTGCGACATCACGGATTGCGGCAGGCAGGGCCCCGATTCCTGCGAAGTGGGGAACAGCTCGGCCAGCAACTGCCGGGCCTTCGGCGTGCACCACTGCAGCCTGCCTACCCGGGCGGTCGCGAGCAGGAAACGCCCCGGGGCATCGAGCGCCGCGCGCGAGCCGGCCGCCGCGCGCGCATTGGCCAGGTGTACGCGGATGCGGGCGAGCAGTTCGTCGACGACCAGCGGCTTGGTGACGTAGTCGACGCCGCCCGCGGCCAGGCCTTCGAGCACGCTTTCTGTCTCGGTGAGGCCGGTCATGAAGATCACCGGCAGGTGCGCGAGCATGCGCTCGCGTTTCATGCGCCGGCAGGTCTCGAAGCCGTCGAGCCCGGGCATCATGGCGTCCATGAGCACGAGATCCGGCGTGATCTGCTCGAGCAGCTTCAGCGCGCTGTCGCCGTCGGTCGCGATGAGCACCGTGAAGCCCGCATGGTCGAGCGTATCGGTGAGGAACCCGAGGGTCTCGGGCGTATCGTCCACCACGAGGATCGTGTCGCGGCGGACGTCGGGTGCGTGGAGGTAGTTGGTCATCCCCTTATCCATGTTTGCGCATTCCTTCCAGGACATGCATGTATCGCTTGAGATCGAAGTTCGTGACCAGCGCGCGCATGCGCGTCGCGAACGGCTTGCTTTCGGGGTCGCCCTCGAGCTCGCGCAGCTTGGCCTGGATGCCACGCACGTGCCCGATGAGGCCGAGTTGATAGAGATCGTCGACGTGATGCCGCGAGTGCGCCGGCAGCGTGTGGCCGTCGTGGTCCGCGGGCTCGGCCTGCGGGACGGCGGCCGCGTGTATCCATTGCAGGTCGAGCTGCGTGGCGAGGCACTCGAGCATGCGCTGCACGTCGATGGGTTTGATCAGGAACGCATCGTGATTCGCACCGGCTCCGCCCGGAGAAAACTCGTGCGCATTGGCCGAGACGATCACGATCTTCAGGCGGCTCGAGCGCGCGCGCAGGCGTTCGGCGACCTGCCAGCCGCTCATGCCCGGCATGCTGATGTCGATCATCGCCAGATCGGGATCGCACTCCTCGGCGAGCGCGAGTCCGCGCGACCCGTCCGGCGCCGTGAACAACGCGAAGTCGAGCGGCCGCAGCAGGTTCTGGACGATGTCGAGGTGCGCCGGATCGTCGTCGACCAGCAGCAGCTTGCGGCGCGCGCCGGCGTAACCCGTGATGTCGCGCGCGCCTTCCGCGCTCGGCGCCGGCGCGGCCTCGGAGAGCAGCAGGCGCACCGTGAACCGCGTGCCGACGCCCACCTGGCTCGACGCGTTGATCTCGCCGCCCATGATCTGCGTGAGTAGTTTGGTGATCGTGAGGCCGAGGCCGGTGCCCGGGATCGCGCGCACGTTGGCGCCCTGGCCGCGTTCGAAGGGTTCGAACACACGCTCGATTTCGTCCGCGGGAATGCCGACGCCGGTATCCGAGACCTCGAATTCCGCCACCTGGCTGCGGTAACGCACGACCAGCGACGCGCTGCCGCGTTCGGTGTACTTGATCGCGTTCGACAGCAGGTTGATCAGGATCTGTCGCAGGCGTTTCTGGTCGACGTGCACCACCGCGGGCAGGTTCGGCGGGCGCGAGTAGATGAAGTCGATGCCCTTCGCGGCCGCCTGCAGCTTGAACATGTCGACGATCTGGTCGAGGAATTCGGGCAGCGCGACCTTGTCGCGGTTCAATCGCAGGATGCCGTTCTCGATCTTCGAGATGTCGAGGATGCCGTCGATGAGATCCGCGAGGTGTTCGGCGCTGCGCCGGATCACGCGGATCGCATTGTCCGAGGGGCCGGCGGCGCCGCGCTCCAGGAGTTGCGCGTATCCGTAGATGGAGTTGAGCGGCGTGCGGATCTCGTGGCTGATGCCGGCGATGTAACGCGTCTTCGCGACGTTGGCGGCCTCGGCGACTTCTTTCGCTTTTTGCAGCGCCGCGTCGGTGCGTTTGTGCGCGTCGATTTCGTCCATGAGCATCGTCGTCTGGCGCGCCGACTCGGCCTCGGCCGCGCGCCGACTCTCGTGGGCGAGCACGATGAGCCACGAGGTCACGCCCGACAGCACGAGCAGGCAGAAGTACACCAGCCACAACGTGGTCGCGATCGCCTCGCGACTGGCGGGCGCGGCGTGGCCGTATTGCTGGTAGATCAGCGCGAGCAGGAAGGCGATCGCGAGATTCGACAGCACCATGAGTCCGCCGAAGTGGCCGGCGCGTGTATTGAGGAGTGCTCCCAGGCGCTTCGGCAGGAATCGCGCGATGAACAGGTCGAGCTGCTCGTTGAAGCGGCTGTTGGTCTTGCATTGATCGCGGCAGCGCGCTTCGAGCGTGCAGCACAGCGAGCAGATGGGTCCGGAGTAGGCAGGGCACATCGCGATGTCGCCGCGTTCGAACACGTTTTCGCAGATGCTGCACTCGAGCTCGGCGGTCCTGCCGGGCAGGCCGTTGTCGGGACGCGCGAGGTAATACCGGCCGCGGGTCCACCAGGCGATCAGGGGCGCGGCGACGAAGGCGACGCTGAGCGCGACGAACGGGGAGAGGATCCGCGCGTATTCGCCGAATAGCCCCATGAACGCGAGGCTCGACAACACGACGGATATGGCCAGTGCCCCGACGCCGACGGGATTGATGTCGTAGAGATGCGCGCGCTTGAACTCGATGTGTCTGGGACTGAAGCCGAGCGGTTTGTTGACGACGAGGTCGGCGGTCAGCGCGCCTATCCACCCCGCGGCGAAGTTGGCGTAGATGACCAGGATGCTCTCGATGGCGCGGAAGATGCCGATCTCCATGAGCAGCAGCGCGAGCACGACGTTGAACACCAGCCACACGACGCGCCCCGGGTGCGAATGCGTGAGCCGCGAGAAGAAGTTCGACCACGCGATCGAGCCGGCATACGCGTTGGTCACGTTGATCTTGAGCTGGCAGACGATGACGAACAGGCCGGTGAGCACCAGCGCGAAGGTCGGCGACTGGAAGGTCTCGCGGAATGCGTGGTGATACATGATCGTCGGCTCGTCGGCCTGCGAAGGATGTACGCCCTGGCGCACCAGCCAGACCGCGAGGAACGAGCCGACCAGTAGTTTGAAGCCGCCGAGCACCACCCAGCCCGGGCCGGTGCCGACCACCGCGGTCCACCAGCCTACGCGGTTCTTCTTCGTGCGATTGGGAAGGAATCGCAGGTAGTCCACCTGCTCGCCGATCTGCGGCAGCAGCGAGAGCAGTACCGAGGCCGCGAGGCCGAACAACACGAAGTCGAACGCGCCGCCGCCATCCGTCGAACCGGCGGACTCGCTGCCCGCGAAGTGGGTCCAGGCCGCGATCTCGGTCGGGTTCTTCCAGAGGATGATCGCGATCGGCACGAATTGCAGCACGAGCCAGATGGGCTGCGTGACGATCTGCATGCGGCTGATCAGGCTGATGCCGTACAGCGCGATCGGTATCACGACCAGCGAACTGATGATGTGCGCGATCCACATCGGGATGCCGAACACGAGGTTCAGCGCGACCGACATGATGCTGGCCTCGATCGCGAACAGCAGGAACGTGAATGACGCGTAGATCAGCGACGTGACCGTGCTGCCCATGTAGCCGAAGCCGGCGCCGCGCGTGAGCAGGTCGATGTCGACGCCGTACTTCGCGGCGTAATAGGCGATGGGCAGTCCGATCGCGAACATCAGCACCGCGAATGCACCGATGGCCCACGCGACGTTGGGAAATCCATACAGCAGCGTCAGCGTGCCGCCGATCGCCTCGCAGGCCAGGAACGCGATGGGACCGAGCGCGGTGTTACCGACGCGCGAAGTCGACTTGCGCGCGCGTTCCGCGGTGAACCGCAGCGCATAGTCCTCGAGTGTCTGGCTGTTGACCCACTGGTTGTACTGCCGGCGCTCGCGAATGATTTTTTGTTGTCTCGGCCTGGAGCTCATGCCGACGCGTTCCCTTTTTCCCCCGGCTGAATAGATAGCAAGGCATGTGCCAGCCCCACGTGCCCGCCCGCGCGGTGGTTTGACCGCGAAGTGGCGAAGATTCGTACAGCTGCTTCGTCAGGGTGCAGTCCGGAGCCGGTTCGCACTCTCCCGGTTCATGTGCGTCCGCGCCTACGTCAAATGACGCCTACCTCCGCCGGTACCCGGTCCGTACCGTCGCTCGCAGGGGTTAGTTCACAAGGAAAACCATGTCACTCAAGTCACACATCATCAAAGCGGCGGTGCTGTCCGGTCTCGCGGCACTGCCTGTCTCGCAAGCCACGGCGGGCGACGTCTCGGTGGGCGGCGGTATGCGCACCAGTTTCACGAGCACCGACTTCGACGCGGGCGAGGGCGGTGACGATTCGTTCAGCGACTTCTCGCTGAACAGCGCGCGCCTCTACATCAGCGGCAAGGCGTACGAAAACATCGGGTTCATGTTCAACACGGAGTACAACTCCAACGACGAGGAGATCCGTGTCATCGACGCGGTGGCGCAATTCTCGTTCGCCGACGGCCAGCACAACATCTGGGTCGGCCGTTTCCTGCCGCCGAGCGATCGCGCGAATCTCTACGGTCCTTACTACGCGAGCAACTGGGCCGTCTACCAGGACGGCGTGCAGGACGGCTATCCGTTCGAGACCGAGGGCCGCGACGACGGCATCATGTACTGGGGTCAGTACGACAAGGTGAAGTTCTCGATCGGCGCGTTCGACGTCTCGGGCCTGACCACGGGGGACAACGACGTGTTGCTCGCGTCGCGTGTCCAGGTCGACTTCTGGGATTCGGAAGACGGCTACTACCTCAACGGAACGTACTACGGCGAGAAGGATCTGCTCGCGATCGGTCTCGCGGCGCAGACCGCGGATGCCGGCGATGCGTACTCGTTCGACTTCCTGCTCGAGAAGAAGCTCGGCAACAGCGGCGTCGTCACGGTCGAAGCCGAATACGCGGTGTACGACCGTCTCGGCGGCTATGGAACTCCGGTCGGCGGCGGTTACGAGAAGTCGGACGGCTTCTACGTGCTCGGCGCCTATCTGTTCCCCGGAGAAGCCGGCCCCGGCAAGGTCCAGGTGCTCGGCAAGTACGGCCAGGCGACCTACGACTTCTTCGGCACGGACCTCGACCAGGACACGCTCGAGCTGAACGTGAACTACCTGATCAACAAGTTCAACGCACGCATCAGCCTGTTCTACCTGGACAAGAGTTTCGATCCGAATGTCGGCGGCGACAGCTCGACGATCGGTCTCGGTCTGCAAGTTCAAATGTGAGGATGACTAACATGGCGAAATTCAAGTTCACGCGTCGGCTCGCCGTACTCGGCGCCGCAGTTGCAATGACCATTGGATCGACGATAGGTGCGACGGCGCAGGCCGCCGATACCATCAAGGTCGGCGTGCTCCACTCGCTCTCGGGAACGATGGCGATCTCGGAGACCACGCTCAAGGACACGGTCCTGATGCTGATCGACGAGCAGAACAAGAAGGGCGGCCTGCTCGGCAAGAAGCTCGAGGCGGTCGTCGTCGATCCGGCGTCCAACTGGCCGCTGTTCGCCGAAAAGGCGGAGCAACTGCTGGTCAAGGACAAGGTCGACGTGGTGTTCGGCTGCTGGACCAGCGTGTCGCGCAAGAGCGTGCTGCCGGTGTTCGAGAAGAACAACGGCCTGCTGTTCTACCCGGTGCAATACGAGGGCGAGGAGTCCTCGAAGAACGTGTTCTACACGGGCGCCGCGCCCAACCAGCAGGCGATCCCGGCCGTCGACTACCTGATGAACGACATCGGCGTGAAGCGCTGGGTGCTCGCGGGTACCGACTACGTCTATCCGCGCACGACCAACAAGATCCTCGAGGCCTACCTCAAGTCGAAGGGCGTGGCGGAGGCCGACATCATGATCAACTACACGCCCTTTGGTCATAGTGACTGGCAGTCGATCGTGGCGGAGATCAAGAAGTTCGGCTCGGCGGGCAAGAAGACCGCGGTGGTGTCGACCATCAACGGCGACGCGAACGTGCCGTTCTACAAGGAGCTCGGCAACCAGAAGATCTCGGCGGAGGACATTCCGGTCGTGGCCTTCTCGGTGGGCGAGGAGGAACTCGCGGGTATCGACACGAAGCCCCTCGTCGGCCATCTGGCGGCGTGGAACTACTTCATGAGCGAGAAGAGCCCGGCCAACACCGAGTGGATCAAGAAGTGGCACGCGTTCACGAAGGATCCGAAGCGCACCTTCAACGACCCGATGGAAGCTCACGTGATCGGCTTCCAGATGTGGGTGAAGGCCGTCGAGAAGGTGAAGACGACCGACGTCGACAAGGTGACCGACGCGATGATCGGCCTCGAAGTGCCCAATCTCACGGGTGGCGTCGCGAAGATGCTGCCCAACCACCACCTCACGAAGCCGGTGCTGATCGGCGAAGTGCGCGCCGACGGCCAGTTCGACACGGTGTGGCAGACCAAGGGCCTGGTGGCGGGCGATGCGTGGTCCGACTTCCTGCCGGGCAGCAAGGACATCGAGGCGGACTGGGTGACGCTCAAGTGCGGCAACTACAACACGAAGACGAAGGCGTGTTCCGCCCAGAACTACAAGTAACAACCGCAAGCAATCATCCGGCAAAGAAACAAGAACTCTGAAAAAAGTGGCTGAAAAGGCAATTGCGATCCCGGGAGCGATCCCGGGATCCTTTTTTCACGCAAGGTGGGTACTGTTCGCGGCGTGGGTGCTGCTCGCGTTCGCCATGCCGCGCGCGGCATCCGGCGCCCAGAACGACGGCGAGCAGGACGCGGCGTTCGCCGCGACCGTCGCGACTCTCGCGACGTCGAGTTTTCCCGACAAGGCCGCCGCCGTCGCGACGCTCACCGAGCTGCGCCACCCGAATTCGAAGGCCGTGCTCGCGGCGCTGCTCGACGGCAAGCTGTATTTCCGCGACGCGGACGACAAGGTTTTCATCACGGACGGAGGCGAAACCACGCTGGCGCTCACCGATCCGCTGACTCTCGACGATGCCGGCTCCGGCGCGCCGGAAGAATTCACTCGCATCACGACCAACAACAGCCTGCGCAAGGCGCTGCGCGCCGCGGTGGCCAGCTTCGCGCTCGCCGATCCCGATGCCACGGTACGGCTCGACGCCGTGAAACAGATGCTGCGCTCGCTCGACGATGACAGCGCCGCGCTGCTGCGCGCGCGCGTGGCGGAAGAGAAGGACGACGACGTGAAGCAGGCCATGCGGGAGGGCCTGGCGCTCGCCGATCTCGACAGCGCCGACGCCGACACGCGCCTGGCGGCGGTGAAAACGCTGGTCGATTCCCTCAGCCCGGACGTCTACAACCGCCTCACCGCGATGGTGACCGCGGCCGAGGACGGAAGCTTCCCGGAATCCGACGAACGTGTGCGCGTCGCCGCGACCGACGTCGTCAAGTCGATCGAAGGCGCGCGGCGCATGTATTCGACGATCGAGACGCTGTTCTTCGGCCTGAGCCTGGGTTCGGTGCTCGTGCTCGCCGCGATCGGTCTCGCGATCACGTTCGGCGTGATGGGCGTCATCAACATGGCCCACGGCGAACTCATGATGCTCGGCGCGTACTGCACGTACTTCGTGCAGGTATTGTTCCCGGACTCGATCGGCGCATCGGTGCTGATCGCGATCCCGGTGGCTTTCGTCGTCTCGGGCGCGGTGGGTGTCGCGATCGAACGTGGCATCGTGCAGTTCCTGTATGGCCGGCCGCTCGAAACGCTTCTCGCGACGTTCGGCGTGAGCCTCATCCTTCAACAGCTCGTTCGTCACAAGGTCAGCGCCAACAACGTGCCGGTCGAGACGCCGCAGTGGATGGCGGGCTCGTGGCAGTTCAACGATGCGTTGTCGCTGACCTACAACCGCATCTACGTGCTGCTGTTCATGGTCATCGTGTTCGTCGTGCTGCAGCTCGTGCTCAGGAAGACTTCGCTGGGCTTGAAAGTCCGCGCCGTCGCGCAGAACCGCAACATGGCGCGTGCGATGGGCGTGCGCACGCAGTGGGTCGACGCGATGACGTTCGGCCTGGGATCGGGCATCGCGGGAGTGGCGGGTGTCGCACTCTCGCAGCTATCCAACGTCGGACCGAACCTGGGTCAGCAATACATCATCGACTCGTTCATGGTGGTGGTGTTCGGCGGCGTCGGCAATCTGTGGGGGACGCTCATCGGCGGCATGTCGCTGGGTGTCGTCAACAAGGTGCTGGAGCCCTGGGCCGGCGCCGTGCTGGCGAAGATCTTCGTGCTGATCGCGTTGATCCTGTTCATCCAGCGCCGGCCGCGGGGACTGTTCCCGCAGAAGGGCCGGGCGGCGGAGAGCTGACATGGCGCGCGGACCTTTGTTCAGCATGCTGGCGGGCGAACGGGGCACGGCCGTGTTCCTGGTCCTGGTCGCGCTGGTCGGCATCGTGGTGCCGATCCTGCATCTCGCGGTGCCGGAGTCTTCCGGCGCGCACCTGTCCACCTACACGATGACGCTGCTCGGCAAGTACATGACGTTCGCGCTGCTCGCCGTCGCCGTGGACCTCGTGTGGGGCTATTGCGGAATCCTGTCGCTCGGCCACGCCGCGTTCTTCGCGCTCGGCGGCTACGCGATGGGCATGTACCTGATGCGGCAGATAGGACCGCGCGGCGTGTACGGCGACCCGGTGCTGCCGGATTTCATGGTGTTCCTGAATTACAAGGAGCTGCCCTGGTTCTGGCACGGCTTCGATATGTTCTGGTTCGCCGCGATCATGGTGTGCCTGGTGCCGGGCCTGCTGGCGTTCGCGTTCGGCTGGTTCGCGTTCCGCTCGCGCGTCACGGGTGTCTATCTATCCATCATCACGCAGGCGCTGACCTACGCGCTCATGCTCGCGTTCTTCCGCAACGACATGGGTTTCGGCGGCAACAACGGCATGACGGATTTCAAGGACATCCTCGGTTTTTCGATCAACGCGCCGGGTACGCGCGTGGCGCTGTTCGTCGCGAGTGCGCTCGCGCTCGTTCTCGGCTACCTCGCGTGCCGCTACATCACGCGTTCGCGCGCGGGACGCGTCGTGCAGGCGATCCGCGACGCGGAGAGCCGCACACGATTCATCGGTTATCGCGTCGAGTCGTACAAGCTGTGGATCTTCACGTTCTCGGCCGTGCTCGCCGGCATCGCGGGCGCGTTGTACGTGCCGCAGGTGGGCATCATCAATCCCGGCGAGTTCGCGCCGATCAACTCGATCGAGGTCGTGATCTGGGTGGCCGTCGGCGGGCGTGGCCTGTTGTACGGCGCGGTGGCGGGCGCCGTGCTCGTGAACTACGCGAAGAGCTACTTCACCGCGGCGATGCCGGAGTACTGGCCGTACGCGCTCGGCGCCTTGTTCGTCATCGTGACGTTGTTCCTGCCGCGCGGCGTGGTCGGCTTGCTCGAGCGCAAGAACGAGCCTCCCGCGGCCAGGCCGCCCACCGAACCGACGCCCGACAAATCGCGAACCGCGGAGGCGCCGGCATGAACGCGGCCAGGGTGGTGAAGCAGGGGTGGCAGAAGGTGTTCGGCGCGGGCGCCGGGTCCGATCGACCGATGCCGGGCGATGCCTCGCACGGCACGATCCTCTACGTCGAAGACATCACCGTGAGCTTCGACGGGTTTCGTGCGCTCAACAACCTGACGTTGTACATCGACGTGGGCGAACTGCGTTGCATCATCGGGCCGAACGGCGCGGGCAAGACGACGATGATGGACGTGATCACGGGCAAGACGCGCCCGGACTCGGGCAGCGCGTGGTTCGGCACCACGACGGACCTGCTGCAACTGACGGAACCGGAAATCGCGGAGGCGGGCATTGGACGGAAATTCCAGAAGCCGACGGTATTCGAGCATCACAGCGTGTTGCAGAACCTCGCGCTCGCGGCCGCGGGAAACAAGACCGTCTGGCGCACCTTGTTCAAGCCGCTTTCTGGCGAGCAAGTGGCGCGTATCGACGAAGTGCTGGTCACGGTCGGGTTGAAGGACCAGCGCGATCTGCCGGCGGGAATCCTTTCGCACGGACAGAAGCAGTGGCTCGAGATCGGCATGTTGCTCATGCAGGACCCGCGGCTGCTGCTGGTCGACGAGCCCGTCGCGGGCATGACGCCGCAGGAAGTGGAGCGCACCGCGGAGCTGCTGCTGTCGCTGGCCGGCAGACATTCGGTGGTCGTGGTCGAACACGACATGGAATTCGTGCGCTCGATCGCGCGCACGGTGACGGTGCTGCACGAGGGCTCGGTGCTCGCGGAGGGCAGCATGGACGCCGTGCAGAACAACCCGAAGGTGATCGAGGTCTACCTGGGCGAGGCGCAGGACGCCCCGCGGAATAGTTAGTCATGCTGTCCATCAAGGGTCTCAACCAGTTCTACGGCGGCAGCCACATCCTGTGGGACATCGACATGCTCGTGCCCGAGGGTTCGTGCACCTGTCTGATGGGCCGCAACGGCATGGGCAAGACCACGCTGCTCAAGTGCATCATGGGATTGCTGCCGATCGCCTCCGGCGCGATGGAATACGGCAGTGGCGCGCAGACCGTCGAGCTTTCGCAGATCGCGGCCGACCGGCGCGCGAAGCTGGGCATCGCGTATGTGCCGCAGGGGCGCGAGATCTTTTCGCAGCTCACGGTCGAGGAGAACCTGCGTATCGGCTTCGGCGCGCGGCGCGGCGGCAAGATCAGGCAGGTGCCCGAGCACATCTTCGAATGGTTTCCCGTGCTCAAGAAGATGCTCAAACGCCGCGGCGGCGACCTCTCGGGCGGGCAGCAACAGCAGCTCGCGATCGGCCGCGCGATGGTGCTCGATCCGAAACTGCTGATCCTCGACGAGCCCGCCGAAGGCATCCAGCCCAACATCGTGCACGAGATCGGCGATATCATCATGCGCCTCAACCGCGAGGCGAAACTCACCGTGCTGCTGGTCGAACAGAAACTGCCGTTTGCGCGCCGCGTGGCGAGCGAGTTCCGCATCATCGACAAGGGCCGCATCGTCGGCAGCGGCGCGATCGCCGCGCTGACCGACGATCTCGTTCACCAGCACCTGACGGTGTGACGATGGACGCCGCGTCCGCGCGCAGTACGTCCGGCTGGCAAGCCCACCTCCGCCGGCGATTAAATGGGGACATTGGAAGTGGGGGGACAGACTTAAGGCTGTCCCCACCCGTTTACCTGGCAAACGGGGACAGACCTGCCATCGGTCGCACGCGGCTGATCGAGCGCGAGCATCGCGGTCCGCTCGTCGTGCAGCGACCGTTCCATCCCGAGGGCGATCCCTGCCACGTCTACCTGGTGCATCCGCCGGGCGGAGTCGTCGGCGGCGACGAGCTGCGCGTCGACGTGCAGGTGGACGCGGGTGCGCACGCGCTGATCACGACGCCGGCGGCGACGAAGTTCTATCGCTGCGACGCGCGTGTGTCGTCGCAGGTGCAGGAGTTGCGCGCCCCGGGCGCGACGCTCGAGTGGCTGCCGCAGGAGAACATCTTTTATCGCGGCGCGGAAGTACGCACCGCGACACGGGTGTTCATCGACGAGCAAGCGCGCTTCATCGGCTGGGAGATCGCGTGCCTGGGACTGCCGGCGCGCGGCGAGGCTTTCGATACGGGCACGTTGGCGCTCGATCTCGAGTTGTGGCGCGCGACCGCCAGGTCTGTCCCCGTTTGCCAGGAAACGGGGAATGTCCCCATTTCGAGTCCCATATTCATCGATCGCTTGCGGCTCGCCGGCGGCTCGCGTGCGCGCGGCGCGCGTTGGGGGCTCGCCGGGCAGGAAGCCATCGGCACCTTGCTCGCCACTCCCGCGAAACGTGAATCGGTGCAGGCGATACGTGAGCTTCTGGCCGATCGAGGACGAGCCGATCGGCCGCTCGCCGCCGTTTCGCTCGTCGACGGCGTCCTCGTGCTGCGCGCGCTCGCTCCGCAGGCGGAAGACGTGCGCAAACTGTTCATCGCCGCGTGGCGGGTGCTTCGGCCCGCTGTCGTCGGCCGCGACGCCGTGCCGCCGCGCATCTGGGCGACCTGACCCTCAGGAAAATCCATGGAATTGACACCTCGCGAGAAAGACAAACTACTCATCTTCACGGCGGCGCTGGTCGCCGAGCGGCGCAAGGCGCGCGGCCTCAAGCTCAACTACCCGGAAGCCGTGGCGCTGATTTCCGCGGCGATCCTCGAGGGCGCGCGCGACGGCCGCGCCGTCGCCGAGCTCATGAGTTTCGGCGCGACCATCCTCACGCGCGACGACGTGATGGAAGGCGTGCCCGAGATGATTCCCGAAGTGCAGGTCGAGGCGACGTTCCCCGACGGCACCAAGCTCGTCACCGTCCACCATCCCATTCCCTGACGCCCGGAGCACCGATGATTCCCGGTGAAATGTTCTGCGAAGCGGGCGACATCGAGCTCAACGTCGGCCGCAAGACGCTGAAGGTCAAGGTCGCCAACACCGGCGACCGGCCGATCCAGGTCGGCTCTCACTACCACTTCTTCGAGACCAACCGCGCGCTGCGTTTCGAGCGCGCCGCCACGAAGGGCTTCCGGCTCAACATCGCCGCGGGCACCGCGGTGCGGTTCGAGCCCGGGCAGGAGCGCGAGGTCGAGCTCGTCGAATTCGCCGGCGACCGAATCGCGTACGGTTTCGCGGGACAGGTGATGGGAGCCATCGAATGACCTGCATCGAGCGTCGCGCCTATGCGGAAATGTACGGCCCGACGACCGGCGATCGCGTGCGGCTCGGCGACACCGAGCTCGTCATCGAGGTCGAACGCGACCACACCCTCTACGGCGAGGAAGTGAAGTTCGGCGGCGGCAAGGTCATCCGCGACGGCATGGGCCAGAGCCAGCGGCCCTCCGACATGGTCGCGGACACCGTCATCACGAACGCGCTGATCCTCGATCACTGGGGGATCGTCAAGGCGGACATCGGCATCAAGAACGGCCGCATCTCGGGGATCGGCAAGGCCGGCAATCCCGACGTGCAGCCCGGCATCGACATCGTGATCGGCGCGGGCACGGAGATCATCGCGGGCGAGGGACTCATCGCGACCGCCGGCGGCATCGACTCGCACATCCACTTCATCTGCCCGCAGCAGGTGGAGGACGCGATGATGTCGGGCATCACGACGATGATCGGCGGCGGCACGGGTCCCGCGGCCGGCACGAGCGCGACCACCTGCACGCCGGGGCCGTGGCACATCGGCCGCATGTACCAGGCGCTCGAGGATCTGCCGATCAACTTCGGATTGCTGGGCAAGGGCAATGCGAGCCTGCCGCTGCCGCTCGCGGAGCAGATAGAGGCCGGCGCGATGGGCCTCAAACTACACGAGGACTGGGGCACGACGCCCGCGGCGATCGACAACTGCCTCACCGTCGCCGAGCAGTACGACGTGCAGGTCGCGATTCACACGGACACGTTGAACGAGTCCGGTTTCCTCGAAGACACGCTCGCGGCGTTCAAGGGCCGCGCGATCCACACGTTCCACACGGAAGGCGCGGGCGGCGGTCACGCGCCCGACATCATCAAGGCCGTGGGCGAGGCGAACGTGTTGCCGTCGTCGACGAATCCGACGCGGCCATACACCGTGAACACCGTCGACGAACACCTCGACATGCTGATGGTGTGCCATCACCTCGACCCGGGCATCGCGGAAGATGTCGCGTTCGCCGAATCGCGCATTCGCCGCGAGACGATCGCGGCCGAGGACATCCTGCACGACAAGGGCGCGATGTCGATGATGTCGTCGGATTCGCAGGCAATGGGGCGCATCGGTGAGGTCATCACGCGCACCTGGCAGACCGCGCACAAGATGAAGGTGCAGCGAGGCGCGCTGCCCCAGGACTCGGCCCGCAACGACAATTTCCGCGTGCGCCGCTACGTTGCGAAGTACACGATCAATCCGGCGATCACACACGGCATCGCGCACGAGGTGGGTTCGATCGAAACCGGCAAGCTCGCGGACATCGTGCTCTGGAAGCCCGCGTTCTTCGGCGCGAAGGCGGCGATGATCGTCAAGGGTGGCATGATCGTCGCGGCGCCGATGGGCGATCCGAACGCGTCGATCCCGACGCCGCAGCCCGTGCACTACCGTCCCATGTTCGGGGCATTCGGCCCGGCGCGCGCCGCGACCTGCGTGAGCTTCGTGTCACAGGCCGGCCTGGATTCCGGAATGGGCGAGAAGTTAGGCCTCGCGAAACGCCTGGTCGCCGTGCGGAACACGCGCGCGATCCGCAAGAAGGACCTGGTGCTCAACGACTACCAGCCGAAGGTGTCGGTCGACTCGCAGACCTACGAAGTAAGAGCGGACGGAGAACTGCTGCGCTGCGAACCCGCAAGCGTTCTTCCGCTAGCACAGCGCTACTTCCTGTTTTAATGGGGACATTCCTCGTTTCCTAGCAAAAGGGGACAGACCTCCCGTGACCGTAACGACTCTGTGCACACCTGTATGAAGCCTGTCCCCGTTTGCTAGGAAACGGGGAATGTCCCCATTTCACATGCTCAAGATCAACCTGAAACTCGACAATTCCACCGACCATCCACGCGCGCCCGAACGCAAGCTGGTGCTGCCGTTCGCCGAGCGATCGAAGAGCCGGCTGCGCGCGGTGCTCGACAACGGCGAGGAGGCTGGGCTTTTCCTCGAACGCGGTTCGGTGCTGCGTCACGGGGACCTGCTGCTGGCCGACGACGGTCGCGTGATCGAAGTGCACGCGGCGCCCGAGACTGTCTCCACCGTCCACACGAGCGATCCGCGCACGCTGGCGCGCGCGAGTTACCACCTCGGCAATCGCCACGTCGCGCTCGAGATCGGACCTGACTGGGTGCGATACAGCCACGATCACGTGCTCGACGACATGCTGCGCGGCTTCGGCCTCGAGGTGCGGATCGAAGAGCGGCCGTTCGAACCGGAGGGAGGCGCCTATGTCTCCGCCTCGCACCACGCGCATTCACACTCGCACGGGTGAGTCGCAGTTGCTGCGCCTGCTGCACCTGGCCAGCCCGGCGCTGCCGATCGGGTCCTTTCATTTCTCACAAGGACTCGAATACGCGGTGGAGACGGGGTGGGTGACCGACGAGGCCAGCGCACTCGAATGGATCGGCGGCATCGCCGAAGGAAGCCTCGCCACGCTGGACCTGCCCGTGCTCATGCGTCTGCACCGGGCGTGGTTGGCGGACGAGTCAGAGGTATTGCGGTGGAATGCGTTCCTGATCGCCTGTCGCGAAACCGATGAACTGCGCCAGGAAGATCGCCACCTCGGCTCGGCGATGTTTCGCGTGCTGGCCGAGTTCGACCTCACGACCACCTTGTTTGCGAGGGTCTCTCCCGAAAGGGGGATTGCGCACGCCACGGCATTCGCGTTCGCATGTGCGCGTTGGGACATCGAGGCGCGATCCATGCTCGAGGCTTACGCATGGGCTTGGACCGAGAACCAGGTTCTCGCCGCCGTAAAGCTCGTTCCGCTTGGCCAAAGCGCGGGACAGCGCATCCTGCATGCGCTGCACGATCGGCTCGCCGCATACGCGGATCGGGCTCTCGACCTCATGGATTCTGACATCGGGGTTTCCACCGCAATGTCCGCGGTCGCGAGCGGGCGACACGAAGTGCAATACACACGACTCTTCCGGTCGTGAACTTCAGAATGCTGCGTTAGACTAACGCCACTTCCGCGGGCGGTTCCCTGTCAAACCCCGCCTGCCTCAAACAACAAATGCAATCACGATTACGGCTGGTTTGCGCGGCTGCGTCCGCCCTGTTCGTCGCCGCGTGCGGCAACAATGGTCCTCCGCCCGAGATGCCACCGCCCGAAGTGGGGGTGATCGTCGTGCACGCGGGGCCGGTGCCCATCGTGCGCGAAGCTTCGGGTCGGCTCGCGCCGACACGCGCTTCCGACGTTCGCGCGCGCGTACCCGGCGTGCTGCAGAAGCGCCTGTACCAGGAAGGCAGCATGGTCAAGGAAGGCCAGTTGCTCGCGCAGATCGATCCCGCGCCTTATCGCGCGCAGCTCGCGCAGGCCACCGCCCAACTCGAACAGGCCGAAGCGGCCGCGACCAACGCGCGTGTGACGGCCGAGCGCAACCGCGAACTCGCGCAGCGCCAGCTCATCTCGCGCATGCAGCTCGACGACTCCGAGGCGCTCGAGCGTTCGACCGCCGCCGCCGCGTCCGCGGCGCGCGCCCCGGGGCAGACGGCGCGCATCAACCTGGGTTACGCCAACGTCACGTCGCCCATCGCCGGCCGCGCCGGCCAGATGCGAGTGCTGGAAGGCGCGCTCGTCGGGCAGGGCGAGGCCACGCTCATCACCACGGTCGAGCAGATCGATCCGCTGTACGTGTTCTTCGATCAACCGGGCACGGACTTCGAGCGCTTCATGCGCGCGCAGGCCTCCGGCGCGGTCGAGATCGCGAAGGGTAACGAGGCCGAGATCCGCATCATTCGCAGCGACGGCACCGAGCATCCACAGGTGGGCAGGCTGGTGTTCTCCGACTTCAGCGTGAATCCGACCACGGGCGCGGTCGCGTTCCGCGGCGTGATCCCGAATCCCGATCGCAGTTTGTTGCCCGGCATGTTCGTCAACGTGCGCCTGACGGCGGGTTCGCTCAAGAACGGTTTCGAGGTTCCGCAGCTCGCCGTGCAGCGCGATTCGCAGGGCGCGTACGTGCTGGCCGTCGGCAGCGATGGCGTCGTCGTCGCCAAGCGTGTCGATGTCGTCGGTTCCTCGGGCGCCAGGTGGGTCATCGGTGGCGGACTCGCGGACGGCGACCAGATCATCGTCTCGGGACTGCAGCTCGCACCGCCGGGCACGAAGGTCGTCGCCAAGCGCGTCGACGAGGAGGCGCCGGCTCCCGGGGCGGCCGCCGCTCCCGCGCCGGCCGAAGCTCCCGCAGGTAGCTAGGCGTGCTGCCGCATTATTTCATCGACCGGCCGGTCCTGGCCTGGGTCATCGCGATCTTGATCATGATCGGCGGTGGCCTGGCGATCACTCGCCTGCCGACCGCGGCCTATCCGGACATCGCTCCGCCGCAGGTCGCGATCAGCGCGTTCTATCCGGGCGCGAACGCCGACACCATCGAGCGCACCGTCACGCAGATCATCGAGCAGCAGCTCACCGGTCTCGACCGGCTCATGTATTTCACGTCCTCGTCGAACTCGAACGGCACGGCGAGCATCACGCTCGTGTTCGAGAACGGCACGGACCCGGACGTCGCGGTGCTGCAGACGCAGAACCGCGTGAAACTCGCCGAAGCGCGCCTGCCGAGCGAAGTCGTCGTGCAGGGCCTGTCGGTCTCGAAGGTCAACCAGGGCTTCATCATCGCGCTGGGCGTGCGCGCGCCGAACGGCGGCGTGTCGTCGTCCGAGCTCAACAACATCGTTTCGTCGCAGGTGCTGGATCCCATCCAGCGCATCCCGGGCGTGAGCTCGGCGAACCAGTTCGGTTCCTCCTATTCGATGCGCATCTGGCTGAACCCGGACAAGCTGCGCTCCTTCCGCCTGAGCGCGGCCGAAGTGCTGCAGACCGTGCGCCAGCAGAACGTCCAGTTCGCCACCGGCGCGATCGGCGCCGCGCCGTCGGCGCCCGAGCAGCAGATCACCGCGCCGGTGAGCGCGGAAGGGCGATTCAGTTCGGTCGAGGAGTTCGAGAACGTCATCCTGCGCACCGAACCGAACGGCACCAGCGTGAGGCTCAAGGACGTCGCGCGCGTCGAGCTCGGCCTGCAGGACTACGCGTTCGACGTGCGTCTCGACGACAAGCCCGTGAGCGGCTTCGGCGTGTTGCTGCTGCCGGGCGCCAACGCGCTCGACGTGGCGGATGCCGTGAAGGCCCGCATGGACGAGCTGCAGCAGAACTTCCCGCCGGGCGTCGAGTGGTTCGTCGCGTTCGACGCCACCACGTTCATCACGCACGCGATCGAAGAGGTGATCATCACGCTGATCGCGGCGGTCGCGCTCGTGTTCATCGTGATGCTGGTGTTCCTGCAGAGCTTCCGCGCGACTTTGATCCCGACGCTGGTCGTGCCGGTCGCCCTCATGGGCGCCTTCATCGGCATGTACATCTTCGATTTCTCGATCAACCAGCTGACGCTGTTCGGCATGGTGCTGGCCATCGGCATCGTCGTCGACGACGCGATCGTCGTCATCGAGTCCGTCGAGCGCCTGATGCGCGAGGAACATCTCTCGCCGCGCGACGCGACGCGCAAGGCGATGGACCAGATCACGAGTCCGATCATCGCGATCTCGCTGGTGCTCGCGGCGGTATTCATCCCGGCGGCGATGCAGACCGGATCGGTCGGCGTGATCTACAAGCAGTTCGCGCTGACCATCGCGATCTCGATGCTGTTCTCCGCGTTCCTCGCGTTGTCGCTGACGCCGGCGCTGTGCGCCACGTTGCTGCGGCCGGAGCATCTCAAGGAGAACAAGTTTTTCCATGCGTTCAACAAGAGCTACGAGTACGCCCAGGGCCACTATCTGACCGGCGTGCGCTTCAGCCTGCGTCACAAGACATGGTGGCTCGCCGGCTACGGGGTGCTGCTGCTGGTCGGAGGCTTGCTGTTCTGGCGCGTGCCGGGAAGCTTCGTGCCGACCGAGGACCAGGGTTATGCCATCGGCATCGTGCAGATGCCGCCCGGCTCGACGATCCAGCGCACGCGCGAGGTCATGCGGCGCGTCGGCCAGAAGCTCAGGGCCTCCGACTCGGTGAACCAGGTATTCGAGGTCACGGGATTCAGTTTCAGCGGTAGCGACGAGAGCCAGGGCATCTTCTTCATTCGCCTGAAGGAACTCGCGGACCGCAAGGAAACCGCGGACGAGTTCATCGGGTGGGCATTCCAGAACATCTCGGGCACGGAGCGCGACGGGTTCGTGTTCTTCGTGAACCTGCCGGTCATCCAGGGTCTTTCCGATTTCGGCGGCTTCGACCTGTGGCTCGAGGACCGCGCCAACAAGGGTTCGGACGCGTTGATCGCGGCGCAGAACACGCTGGTGCAAAAGGCCGCGCAGAGCTCGATCGTGCAGGGCGTGCGCTACAACGGACTCGCGCCGTCGCCGCGCCTCGAGCTCAAGCTCGACCGCGCGCAGGCGAAGTCGATGGGTCTCGCGATCGACGACGTCTACAACGCGATCCAGCTCATGCTGGCGCCGGTGTACGTCAACGACTTCTACTACCAGGGCCGCGTGCTGCGCGTGCAGATGCAGGCCGACGCGCCGTTCCGCATGAACGAGGACGCGCTCAGCCGTTTCTATCTACCGACGACGGTGGCGAGCGGCAACGCCTTCGCGTTGCAGGGCGAGACCACGAGCGACGGCATGGTGCCGCTCTCGTCGGTCGTGAGGTCCAACTGGGTCGTCGCGCCTCCGACGTTGCAGCGCTTCAATGGCTTCGGCGCGATGCAGATCGTCGGCGCGAACGCGCCGGGAAGCAGCTCGGGCGAGGCGATGGACGAGATGACGCGGATCGTGTCCGAGGAGTTGCCTCCCGGCTTCGGCGTGGACTGGGCGGGCCAGTCGCTGCAGGAAATACGCGCCGGCGCCGAGGCGCCGCTGCTGTTCGGGTTGTCCATTTTCGTCGTGTTCCTGTGTCTCGCCGCGCTCTACGAGAGCTGGGCGACGCCGATCGCGGTGCTGCTCGTCGTGCCGGTGGGCATCATCGGCGCGATCGTCGCGGCCGCGTCGACCGGGCAGTCGAACGACGTGTTCTTCAAGATCGGTCTCATCACGATCATCGGTCTCGCGGCCAAGAACGCGATCCTCATCGTCGAATTCGCGCTGCTCGCGCAGCAGCGCGGCGTCGCGCTGTACGAGGCGGTGATGGAAGCCGCTCGCCTGCGACTGCGACCGATCCTCATGACCTCGTTCGCGTTCATCCTCGGCGTGCTGCCGCTGGTGTTCTCGAGCGGCGCCGGTGCGAATGCCCGCCGGGCGATCGGTATCGGCGTGGCGGGCGGCATGTTGTCGGCCGCGATCCTGGGTGTGTTGCTGGCGCCCGTTTTCTACGTCACCGTGCGCCGGCTCGTCGGGGACAAGCTCAAGCTGAACGGCGCATGAACCGCTGAGAAAATAGGGGTTTGCGCGACTTCGGGAACCTCTTTGCGTGGGAACTCGACTCAATATGCGAGAGTCGATATCCGCAACGGATCAATCCCAGAGGAAGGTATGAAAGGGTTACTGACAGCGGCTGCCCTGGCGATCGCGGCGTTGAGCGCGGGATGCGCGAACCAGCCCAATCTCGATTTCCGCGAATACGCCGGCGAGCCCGTGAAGTCGTTCTACATGCCGCAGCTAGACGGCTGGGCGGCGGTGTCCAAGAACCAGCTCGTCGTCTGGGCGGGCGCCAACAAGGCGTACCTGCTCGAGGTGAGCGGTTACTGCCCGGACCTGCAGTTCGCGAACACGATCGCCGTGACCTCGACGGGGAGCACCGTCGACAAGTTCGAGAAGGTCATCGTGGGCCGCGACCGCTGCCTCATCAAGACCATTCGCCCGGTCGACGTGAAGCAGATGCGCGAGGACCGCAAGCTGATCCGCGAGCAACAGAACGCGAGCGAGAGCTGACTTCACTACAGCAGCGGCGGGATCATCATCGCGAGACCCACCCAGCCGATCAGCCACACGATCGTGCGCGCGACGGGCACGCCGGTCACATACAGCACCAGGTACACCGCACGGGCCGCCAGGAAAATCCAGGCGCCGTTGATGGCCGTGGCCGCGTTCGGCGCGACGATCATGTTCATCAGCGCGAGCGCGAGAAAGACCGGCAGGGCTTCTTGCATGTTGGCCAGGGCTCGTTGCGCGCGTCCGCCGAAGACGGTCAATTGCGGCATCCGGTCCCGCGGACCGAGATCCAGCGATATCTTGCTCGGCGACCCCGGCGCGGGCGCTTCGCGGAACCGGCCCGGCAGGAATGTTTGCAGCACGAACAAGGCGAGCACGAGCAATACGACGGTGACCATGGAACGGCTCCAGAATGTGGGATGGAGGCGGACGCGCCTATTTAATGACGATCCATGTCTCAAAACCACATGGAAACATCTACGGCCGACCCCTTGCCCTTAGAATCGACGGCCATGAACGCGCGGGCGGTAGTTGGACTCACCCTGTTAGCCCTGTTGGCCGGTTGCGGATCCCGCGAGGAAGAGGCGCCGCCGCCGCGGCACGACTGGTTCATCCGTTCGCACGTGGCCTTCCTCGAAGGCGACGGCAAGACTCCGCGCCCCGCGCCGAAAGAAGCGCTGCGATTGTGGGTGCCGTACGTGGTGGGCGATCTGTACGGCTCTCCGAACGCCGGCGAGATCTCGCCGACTTCGCTCAATCCCGACCTGAGCTTCACGCTCGACCTCAACGCCGGTCATTCGAAGCTCGAGAAGGCGCTGGTGCCGACGAAGTTTTCCCAGAAGTGGATGCAGATCGAGCCGGCGGACGCGCGCGTCGCGCGGCTGTCGCCGTTCGTGCTGCCGCTCGACAACATCCAGCCCGTCGGCACCGCCGAGTGGTTAGACGCCGACACCGGCGATCGGCTCATGCTGGTGTACTTCGACCGGCCCGCGCGGATCCGGGGCGAAATCGTCTACGAGGGTCGCAGTCTGCGTTTCGACATCGAAACGACGGAGGCCGGTTATGTCTGGATCCGGCAGCCCGAGGGAAGCGGCGAATTCACGATGGCGCCCTGGCCGGGCAGGGTCATACTCGCGTTGATGCCCAATTAAGATTGGGGGCAGCCCCCATCCCCCATCCTCCATCCGACTTCTGGTATTTTCGGCGTCGGATACCCTTCCAATAAAGAGAGCGCGAATGATGCAACGACACTTTTACGTGGCGACCCTTGCCGCGTCCGCGATTTTCCTCGCCGCTTGCGGCAAGAAAGAAGAGGCGGCAGCGCCGCCGGTGGCCGAAGCCGCGAAACCCGAGGGCGCGGATCCCGCGCTGTTCCTGACCCAGCCCCTCGACGTCGACATCTACACGGCCGACCCCTCGGCGCACGTGTTCAACGGCCGCATCTACATCATGCCGTCACACGACATCGATGCGGGTGTCCCGAACGACCCGACCGGCGCGCAGTACGCGATGGTCGACTACCACGTCTTGTCCATGGACAAGATCGGCGGGCCGGTCACCACGCACGACGTGGCTCTCCACGTGAAGGATGTTCCCTGGGCCTCGGAAAGGATGTGGGCCCCGGACATGAACGAAAAGGACGGCAAGTACTACCTGTACTTCCCGGCGTACGACAAGCAGGGTGTCTTCCGGATCGGCGCGGCCGTGTCGGACAAACCCGAAGGCCCGTACACCGCACAGCCGGAGCCGATCAAGGACAGCTTCAGCATGGACCCGGCCGTGTTCAAGGACGACGACGGCAAGTACTACATGTATTTCGGCGGCCTGTGGGGCGGCCAGCTCCAGCAGTGGAAGACGGGCAAACACGAGCCGAATGACCTCTCGCAGCCACCGGATGACCAGCCCGCGCTGTCCCCGAAGGTTGCCCGCATGGCCGACAACATGCTCGAGTTCGCCGAAAAGCCGAAGGACGCCCTGATCGTCGATGAGAACGGCAAGCCGGTGCTGTCGGGCGATCACGCGCGCCGCTTCTTCGAAGCTGCGTGGATGCACAAGCACGAAGGCAAGTACTACTTCTCGTACTCGACTGGCGACACGCACTTCATCGCGTACGCGATCGGCGATTCGCCGTACGGCCCGTTCACGTACAAGGGCAACATCCTCGGCCCCGTGCTCGGCTGGACGAATCACCACTCGATCGTCGAGGTGGATGGCAAGACGTACCTGTTCTATCACGACTCGCAGCGTTCGAATGGCGTGAGCCACCTGCGCAACGTGAAGGAACCGATCGAGCTCACGTACAACCCGGATGGCACCATCCAGTACGTCGACCCGTACAAGGGCGACGACACTCCGGCCGCCGTCGCGCAGTAATGGGGTCGACCCAGGAGTAGTTGAGCGAGACGGCCCGCTTTCGAAAGGAAGCGGGCCGTTTGGTTTGGAGCGTGGCGGGGTGGGGCCTGGCACCTTTTGCCAGCAAACGGGGCCTGACCCCCTTATCATCCGGTCCCAATGAGCGATACACCCGAAACGCCAGGCTCCGCGACGCTGTTCCGTCGCCGCAGCGCGTTTCTCGCGCCGATCTGGTTGTTAGCCCTGGCCGGCATCATCGTGCTCGCGGTCGCGTTCACGTACTGGAATTCGGCGACGACGACCACCGTCGTCGTGATCCGCCATGCCGACAAGGGGCCGAACGCGATCGCGGACGCGCCTTTGTCGCCGCCCGGCGAGCAACGTGCGGTGCGGCTCGCGCAGATGTTCGGCGACGGCGAGAAGTTCGGTCGCGTGAAGAAGTTGTACGTGACCGAAACACGGCGCGCGCAGCAGACGGTCGCGGAACTTGCGCAACGCCTGGGCGTGAAGCCCGAAGTGGTGGATTCGAAGGCGAGCTCGTCACAGCTCGCGCGGCGCGTGCTGCGCGAGAATCGCGGCGGCCTCGCGCTCGTCGTCGGTCACAGCAACACCGTTCCCGAGATCGTCGCGACCATGGCGGGCGTCGAGAACGTTCCGCCGATGGACGATGAAGAGTTCGACACGATGTACATCGTCACCGTGCCGACGATAGGCCGCGCCTCCGTCCTGCGCCTCAAGTACTGATTTGCTGATCGGGGACAGATTTATTTATTGACGATAACGGTCCGATATCGTCGATAAATAAATCTGTCCCCGAATTAACCGACCTTCTGTGCCTTGCGCAGGTCGATGGCCTTGCGGATGAAAGCCTCGTGTTCGCCGATCGAGAAATGCGCCTTCACGCGCCCACGGATCGTGCGGTCCTGGTCGACCAGGAACGTCACGCGCTGCACCCAGAAGCCGAGCGGGCCGTTCACGCCGAACATCTTGATGACTTCCTTGGACTCATCCGCGAGCAGCGTGAAAGGGAGGTTGTGCTTCTCGCGAAACCGCCTGTGGCTTTCCGGACTCTGCGGGCTGATGCCGGCCACCGTGAGGCCCGCGCGCGTCAATTCCCGGTGCAGGTCCCGGATGGAACAGGCCTCGCGCGTGCACCCGGGCGTGAAATCCGCGGGATAGAAGTAAAGGATGGCCGGACCGTCCTTGATCAGGCTCGACAGCGAGATGTCGTGCGCGTCCTGGTCCGGCAGCGTGAATTCGGGAGCCTTTTCGTCCGTATTCAGCATGTCGCCCGATCATAGAACGACAATCGGCCGGAATCGACGCGTGTCGCTTGCCGAGGCCAGCCTCGATCTTTAGAATCCCGCGCCTCTCCGGACCGCCTGTCCGGGCAGGTTTTCGGTGTGGGGCGGTAGCTCAGCTGGGAGAGCGTCGCGTTCGCAATGCGAAGGTCGAGGGTTCGATCCCCTTCCGCTCCACCATTCTCAGGCGCTTGCGCGCCACACTTCAGCGGGACTCGCTGGAGAGGTCGGCGCCGGATTGCTGGCGAATACCCTGGCTCGTCCCGCCCGTGAGTGTGTCTGTGCTGCGGATGACCGTTTCGGTCATGGGGCGTCGACGATCTTCCTCAGCTGCAGATTCGATTCGGGGCCATCGGCCGGTAGAATCCCCGCCAGCGCGCCCCCGTAGCTCAGTGGATAGAGCGACCGCCTCCTAAGCGGTAGGTCGTCGGTTCAACTCCGGCCGGGGGCGCCATTCACCTCGGGGTCCATTCCGACATCATGAGCCCGAAGATCGAGTGGCAACGTATCGTCACCGTCGATCGATGGCGCATGCTCTGCGCGTCGCTCGGCGCACGCGATACGGATGCCGAATACACACGACTTCTGCGCGCCTGGCGCAGCTGGGGACGCCGCTATCACACGCTCGCGCACCTCGCGGCCTGCCTGGATGAATTCGACGGCGCGCGCCATCTCGCGCAATCGCCCGCGGAGGTGGAGCTGGCGCTCTGGTATCACGACGTGGTGTATCGCACCTGGCGCGTCGACAACGAATCGCTCAGCGCCGAATGGGCGCAACGTTTCGTGCACGCAGTCGCCGGGGAAGGAGCCGCGGACCGCGTGCGCGACCTGGTGCTGGCGACCGCGCACCAGGCGCACAGTCCGGTCGAGGATGCCGCGCTCGTCGTCGACATCGATCTTTCCATCCTCGGTAAGCCGGCGCCGGAATACGACGAGTTCGAACGGAACGTGCGCCGCGAATACTGGTGGGTGCCACGTCGCCGCTTCGCGCATGCCCGCGGCAGGATCCTGGGCACGTTCCTCGAACGTCCATTCATCTATAACTGGCCCGAGTTCCGCGATCGATACGAAACGACCGCGCGATCGAACCTGCAACGCGCGATGAAGGCATTGTCCAGCGCCTAGTTTCCGCACACGGCCGCGATCCATCGGCATTCGCCTACGCGCCCCTCCCGACGCGACCCATACATTGGGCACCATGCGTTATCTCGCACTTTGCACCGACTACGACGGCACTCTCGCGCACCACGGCAAGGTCGATGCCCCGACCATCGCGGCGCTCGAGAAGTTTCGCGCCTCCGGACGCAAGCTCGTGCTCGTCACCGGGCGCGAGCTGCCCGACCTGCAGCGCGTTTTCGAGCGGCTGGATCTGTTCGATCGCATCGTCGCGGAAAACGGCGCGCTCATCTACCGGCCGGCGTCGCGCGAGGAGCGGCTGCTCGCGGATCCGCCGCCCGCGGACTTCATCGAGGCGCTGCGCAGGCGCGGCGTGCATCCGTCGCTGGGGCGCTGCATCGTCGCGACCTGGCGTCCCAACGAAGGCGCGGTGCTCGAGACGATCCGCGACCTCGGTCTCGAGTTGCAAGTCATCTTCAACAAGGGCGCGGTCATGATCCTGCCGGGCGGCATCAACAAGGCCACCGGGCTCAGAGCGGCGCTCGACGAGCTGAACGTATCCATCCACAACACGGTGGCCGTCGGAGATGCCGAAAACGATCACGCGCTCTTGAATGCCTGCGAATGTTCGGCCGCGGTGGACAACGCGTTGCCGGCGGTCAAGCAGAAAGTCGACATCGTCCTGCCGCTCGATCACGGCGCGGGCGTCGTGCAGCTCATCGAGGAGATACTGGCCGACGATCTCGCGAATCGCACCGCGGTCCTCGACCGCCATGCGATCCTGCTAGGCAAGGACGGGCAGGGCAGCGCCGTGACGTTGTCACCATTCGGAGTCAGCGCGCTCGTGGTCGGCACTTCGGGTGGCGGCAAGTCCACCGTCGCCTCGGGACTGATCGAACGACTTCGGAGCAAGGACTACAGCTTCTGCATCATCGACCCAGAGGGTGACTACGACGCCGTCGATGGCGCGGCGGCGCTCGGCAACCCGGAGCGCGCGCCGTCGATCGACGAGTGCATGCAGCTGCTGTCGAAGCCGAACGAGAATGCAGTCATCAATCTGCTCGGCATCAAGCTCTCCGACCGTCCCGCGTTCTTCATGTCGTTGCTCGCGCGCATCCGCGAGCTGCGCGCGAGAACCGGCCGCCCGCACTGGCTCATCGTCGACGAGGCGCACCACGTCTTGCCCGCGGACTGGAAGCCCGCCGAGCTCGTTCTGCCGAAGAGCTTCGACGGGATGCTGCTGATCAGCGTGACGCCAAGCGTGATCGCGCGATCTGCGCTCGAGCTCATCGAGACGCTGATCGTCATCGGAGAGCGACCGCGCGAGATGGTGCTCGAGTTCGCCGACGCGAATTCGCTGTCCGCGCCGGACGTGCCGCTCGACAAGATTCCGCGCGGCCAGGCGTTGCTCTGGCACAAGTCGGGCGGCCAGCCCGAGGTCCTTTCGATCGAGCCCACGAAGAGCGAGCGGCGGCGGCATCTGCGCAAATATTCGGAAGGATCGCTCGGCGAGGACCGTTCGTTCTACTTCCGCGGCCCGGAAGGCAAACTCAACCTGCGGGCGCAGAACCTCATGGTGTTCCTGGATCTCGCGGACGGCGTGGACGAGGAAACCTGGCTGCACCACTGGAAACGCGGCGACGTGACGCACTGGCTGCGCACCTGCATCAAGGACGAGGAGCTGACGGCGAAGGTCGCCGCGCTCGCGCATCACGTGCCGGACGATCCCGCCGTGTCGCGCAAGCGCGTGCGCGACGTGATCGAGGAAAGTTATACGTTGCCGGCGGAGGGCGGCAGCACTCAGTAAGGAGTGCCGTCCCTGTGCACGTAGACGTCGTCGGTGTTCGACACCTTCATGTCGATGTCCGGGTAGGTGGTCAGATCGTCGATGCGCCGCGACCCTACTTCGAGGAACACGGCCTGCGCGGAGGATCGGTTGACCAGGTGATGCCCGTTGCTGACGTTCCTCGGAAACGCCGCGCAATCGCCCGCACGCAGGATGGTCTCGCCTCCGTCTTCGATCAGCGCCAGTTCTCCCTCGAGCACGATCACGAACTCGTCTTCCAGCGTGTGCCAGTGACGCTGGCTCGACCAGCCGCCTGGCGGCAGAGTCGTGAGATTGACGCCGAAGTCCTGCAGGCCTCCCGCATCACCGAGTTTGCGTCGCACGCGCGGAGCGCAGGGCACGTTGAACGGCGGTGGGTAGCCCGAGCCCTGGAGTTGCGGGACGTTCGCGATGTCGATCTTTGGCATGCGCGATACTTTTCATGAAGACGCGCATCGCGTCCATCAGAAGGGATGAACCCGCCTCAAGGAAAACTTGCGAGACCGAAGCCCTGCCGGTACGGTCGATCCCCATGCGTCAGTCCATGCACGTCCTGCAGGTGCGTTCGCCGCGCCGCGGGCTCACCGAGTTCACGGATGCCGTGCGCGGGTGGGTTTCGAAGCAGGGGATCGGCAGCGGTCTCCTGACGCTGTTCTGCCGGCACACGTCCGCATCGCTGCTGATCCAGGAAAACGCCGCCTCCGCCGTGCGCCGCGATCTCGAGAAATTCTTCGACGAGCTCGCGCCCGAAGGCGAAGGGCTCTACGAACACGACGACGAAGGTCCGGACGACATGCCGGCCCACCTGAAAACCGCGTTGACGCAGGTGCAACTGAACGTGCCGATCATGAAGGGGCAAATGATGCTCGGCACGTGGCAGGGCATCTATCTGTTCGAGCACCGGTCCGCGCCGTCGACGCGCGAGATCGTGCTGCATCTCGTGGGGGAATGAGCGCGGGTCGAGTCCGAGGGAGCATCCAATGGTTGACCGGCGAGCGTTCATGGTCCGCGCGAGCAGCGCGGCGGCGGCGACATTCCTGTGGAGAACGGCGAGCGCGAATGCGAGCTCGGCGGAAGCCTGGCAGCGCGCGGCGGACATCGCGCGCAACGTCAAGGCGCCTGTCTTCCCGGATCGCAACTTCGACATCACGAAGTTCGGCGCGGTGCCGGACGGCGCGACGCTCAACACATCCGCGATCGCGAAGGCTATCGACGCCTGCGCGAACGCGGGCGGCGGCCGCGTGATCGTACCCGCGGGCACGTTCCTCACGGGCGCGATTCACCTCAAGAGCAACGTGAACCTGCACGTCGATCAGGGCGCGACACTGAAGTTCGACACCAACCCGACTAGCTATCCGATGGTATTCACGCGCTGGGAAGGCATCGAGCTCATGAACTATTCGCCGCTCATCTACGCGCGGCGCGAGAAGAACATCGCGATCACGGGCAAGGGCACGCTCGACGGACAGGGCAGCGAACACCACTGGTGGAAATGGAAGGGCCGCTGGGGCGGCACGGTTCCGTACGGCTGGAAAGAGGGCATGCCGGATCAACGCCCCGCGAGAGCGCGCCTGTTCCAGATGGCCGAGGACGCGGTGCCGGTCGAGAAGCGCGTGTTCGGCGAAGGCTCGATGCTGCGCCCGCCGTTCATCCAGCCGTACGAATGCGAAAACGTGCTGATCGAGGACGTGCGCGTGCGCAACTCGCCGTTCTGGAACATCCACCCGGTGCTGAGCCGCAACGTGATCATCCGCGGCATCGACGTCTACGGTCACGGACCAAACAACGATGGCATCGATCCCGAATCGGTCGATCACGTGTTGATCGAGAACTGCTCGTTCGACACGGGCGACGACTGCATCGCGGTCAATTCCGGTCGCAACGCCGACGGGCGCAGGCTTAACACGCCGTCGCAGAACATCCTGGTGCGCAACTGCCGAATGAAGGAAGGACATGGCGGCGTGGTCGTCGGGAGCCAGATTTCCGGCGGCGCGCGCTGGGTGTTCGCGGAGAATTGCCAGATGGACAGCCCCGAACTCTGGTACGCGATCCGCTTCAAGAACAACGCGCTGCGCGGTGGGTTGCTCGAGAACTTCTACTATCGCGACATCGACGTCGGGCAGGTGGGCCGCGCGGCGATCACCGCCGACTTCAATTACGAGGAAGGGCCGAACGGGCCGTTCATTCCGCGGCTGCGCAACGTGGTGGTCGAAAGACTGCGCGTGAAGAACGCCGTGCGCGTGCTGGACTCACAGGGCATCCCCCAGGGTCCCGTGAATGACATCACGCTGCGCGATTGCGAGTTCCACGGCGTCACGCAGCCGAGCGTCGTGAAGCACACGCGTTCGGTGAAGCTCGAGAATGTGCGGGTAAACGACGAGGTGGTGCAGACGCTTTGAGGCTTCGTAAGTGTGTTTCGTGGGTTCGCTTCCCACCGGGGAACCATTCGGCTAGCTACCTCCGACAATCGTGTCGGCGATCGCTCGGGAATCCGCCATCGTCATCTGCACGAACAAGGCTTCTTCGAACGACTCGCATCTGCGCATGCGGAAGTCGATCATCGGCGTGCTCTTCAGATTCAGCACGATCAGGTCCGCTTCCATGCCGGCCGTGATGCTGCCGATCCTGTCTTCCAGGTACAGCGCGCGCGCCGCGCCGCGCGTCGCAAGGTAAAACGCCTCGATCGCGCTCAACGAATTCCCGTTGAGCTGCGCGGTCTTGTACGCCGCGCTCATGGTCTCGAGCATCGAGAGCGATGTCCCCGCGCCGACGTCCGTCGCGAGGCCCACGCGCACCGGGCGAGGTGACTTCAGCGCATTCTTCAAGTCGAACAACCCGCTACCCAGGAACATGTTCGAGGTAGGGCAGTGCGCGATGGCCGTGCCGCTTTCGTGCATGCGCGCGAGTTCGTTCTCATCCAGATAGATGCCATGCCCGTAGATCGCACGCGGCCCGAGTTGCCCGTAGTGATCGTAGATGTCGAGGTAACCCGACCGCTCCGGATAAACCTTGCGCGCGAACTCCACCTCCGCGCGGTTCTCGGATACGTGCGACTGCAGATACGTACCAGGCCGCTCCTTCCACAATGCGCCGGCCATCTCCATCTGCCCGGGCGTGGATGAGGGCGCGAACCGCGGCGTGATCGCATACGACGCGCGCCCCTTGCCATGCCAGCGATCGATCAGGGCCTTCGACTCGTCATACCCGCGCTGCGCGGTATCGCTGAGCGCGGGCGGACAGTTGCGATCCATGAGGCACTTGCCGGCGATCGTGCGCATGCCGCGACTCGCCGCGGCTTCGAATAACGCGTCGACGCTGTGGGCATGCACGGTGCAGAACGTCGCAACCGTGGTCGTGCCGTTGCGCAGGCATTCATCGAGAAACACTTCGGCGACCGAGCGCGCGTGCGCCTCGTCCGCGAACTCCTGCTCGGCAACGAACGTGTATTTCTCGAGCCAGTCGAGCAATTGCTCGCCATACGCGCCGATGATCTGCGTCTGCGGATAGTGGACGTGGCAATCGATGAAGCCGGGCAGGATCAAGCTGTCCTTGCCGTATTCCTTCACCGGCGTGCCCGGCGGTAGTTCGTCCCGGACCGAGGACGCGGGTCCGAAGTGCGTGATCTTTCCGCCCGAGATACCGATCAATGCATCACTCTCGTAACGCATCGCGCCCGCGCCTTCGCCGAACACATCGCCCGTGAACGTGAGCGCGGGTCCGCGAATGGCGGTGACGGCGACATCGGCGTCGGACTGTTTAACGAAACGCATCTCGTCTTTCACGTGCCTCCTGAAATGCGACCTGGCTCACACGCGATTGCTCCAGATAGGGGCGCATCGCTCGGCGTCATTCATAGAATGCGGAGAGGATGAACGCACAACAACAAGAACGACGCGTCGCCACGGAACGGCGCAAGTCCATTTCGCGCGCCCTCTGGCGTGGAAACTTCGAACGTCGCCGGATTGCACCACGACGAGGCAACGAACGGCACATGGTCGTGACGGACTGGTTTCACCCGCAGTGGCTGGTGACGACCATCCTGATCCTCCTGCTGTGCGTAACGGACGCCATCCTGACATTGACGCTGCTGGGGCGCGGCGCGACCGAGATCAATCCCGTCATGGCCCTGCTGGTGACCGGTTCGGGCCATGATTTCGCCATCGTGAAACTGGGGCTCACCATCCTGGGAGTGGTGGTTCTGACCGCGTTCGCCCGCCTCAGGGTCTTCGGTTCCGTGGGTGTAGGCGTCGTCCTGTATGTCGTCCTGGCTGGCTACGCCGTCCTCGTGGGATACGAGGTTTGGCTTTTACGTAACACGCCCCAGTTATAGGGCCTGTTCGCCTTCCGGCAGCGGGCCGGTTCGGCTAACATACCGCCCCCTCATTGATCCAGGACCTTGAGTCCACAAGGATTTTTTCTCGTATGGCCACAAGCCTTCGCGAGCTGTTGGCATCTACGCCGCTGTCCGGCGGCAACGCTCCCTATGTCGAAGCCCTGTACGAACAGTTTCTAGCAGACCCCCAGAGCGTAGAGCCACGCTGGCGTGACTTCTTCTCGAAAATCCGCCCCGATGGTGGGCGCGAGCAGATCCATTCAGCCATCCAGGCCGGAATCGCGCAGCGCGCCACGCGCCCGCGCATCGCCGCCGCGCCATCGGGCACGGCTCCTGCTTCCGACGCCGCCGCCAAGCAGGGCGCCGTCTCGCGACTCGTGCAGATCTACGCGAACCGCGGCCATCTCGTCGCGAACCTCGATCCACTGGGTCTCACCCGGCGCGAGCGACCGCGGGTCCTCGAGCTCGGCTACTTCGGACTCAGCGAGTCCGACCTCGACACCGAATTCTTCACCGGCGCGCGCCCGACCGAGATCGCGCCGCGCCAGAAACTGCGCGACATAATCTCGCAGCTCGAATACGCCTACTGCGGCACGATCGGCGCGGAGTTCGCGCACGTATCGAACACCGAGGAGCGCCTCTGGCTGCAGGACCAGTACCTGGTCGGCCGCCTGACGGGCAAGCTGACTACCGAGGAACAGAAGAACATCCTCTGGCAGCTCTCGGCCGCCGAAGGCCTCGAGCGTTACCTCCACACCAAGTACGTCGGCCAGAAGCGTTTCTCGCTCGAAGGCGGCGACTCGCTGATTCCGCTGCTCGATTGCCTCATCCAGCGCGGTGGCGAGCAGGGTGTCGAAGAATGCGTGATCGGCATGGCGCATCGCGGCCGGCTCAACGTGCTCGTGAACGTGCTCGGCAAGTCGCCGTCCGTGCTGTTCAGCGAATTCGAAGGCAACTACGACACCGCGCACATGCAGGGCTCGGGCGACGTGAAGTACCACAAGGGCTTCTCGGCCGACCTGCGCACGCCGGGCGGCAACGTCCACGTGGCCCTCGCGTTCAATCCTTCGCACCTCGAAGTGGTCAATCCCGTGGTCGAAGGCTCGGTGCGCGCGCGCCAGGAGCGGCGCGGCGACACCACCGGCTCGCAGGTTCTGCCGATCCAGATCCACGGCGACGCGGCCTTCGCCGGCCAGGGCGTCGTGATGGAAACGCTGCAGCTCTCGCAGGCGCGCGCGTTCTACACGGGCGGCACCGTGCACATCATCGTGAACAACCAGGTCGGCTTCACGACCTCCGATCCGCGCGACACGCGTTCGACGATGTATTGCTCGGACGTCGCGAAGATGCTCGAGACGCCGATCTTCCACGTGAACGCCGACGATCCGGATGCGGTCGTGTTCGTGACGCGACTCGCGCTCAAGTATCGGCAGCAGTTCCACAAGGACGTCGTGATCGATCTCGTGTGTTATCGCCGGCACGGTCACAACGAGGCGGACGAGCCGTCCGCCACGCAGCCGGTGATGTACCAGGTCATCCGCAAGCATCCGACCACACGCAAGATCTACGCCGACCGGCTCGTGGCCGCGGGCGTGCTGAGCGAGGCCGATGCGTCGGGTTTCGTGGAGACCTACCGCCAGGGCCTCGACGAGGGGCGGCCGCAGGCGCGTGCGTCACTCGGCATGATCGGCAACAAGTACACGGTCGACTGGACCAAGTACGCCGGCAACGACTGGACCGAACGCGTGCGCGGCCTCGGCGACATGGCGCGGCTCAAGCGTCTCGGCGCGGCCATCACACGTTACCCGTCGAGCATTTCGCTCCACGCGCGCGTGGCGCAGGTCATGGCCAATCGCGTGAAGATGCTGAACGGCGACATGCCGCTCGACTGGGGCTGCGCCGAAACGCTGGCGTACGCGACCATCCTCGAGGAAGGCAATGCGATCCGACTGACCGGCCAGGACTCCGGGCGCGGCACGTTCTTCCATCGTCACGCGGTGCTGCACGACCAGACCACGGGCGAGCGTTACATCCCGCTGCAGCACCTCGCGGAGCGGCAGCCGTCGTTCCAGGTCACGGACTCGGTGCTGTCGGAAGAGGCCGTGCTCGGATTCGAGTACGGATATTCGACGACGGATCCCTCGTCGCTCGTGATCTGGGAAGCGCAGTTCGGCGATTTCGTGAACGGCGCGCAGGTCATCATCGACCAGTTCATCAGCTCGGGCGAAGCGAAGTGGGGCCGGCTCTGCGGTCTCACGCTGCTGCTGCCGCATGGCTACGAAGGCCAGGGCCCCGAGCATTCCTCGGCGCGCCTCGAGCGCTTCCTGCAACTCTGCGCCGAGAACAACATGGCGGTGTGCGTGCCGTCGACGCCCGCGCAGATGTTCCACATGCTGCGCCGGCAGATCCTGCGTTCCCTGCGCAAGCCGCTCATCGTGATGACGCCGAAGAGCCTGCTGCGTCACGAATTGTCGGTGTCCTCGCTCGAGGATCTCGTGAGCGGCGAGTTCGCGACGGTCATCGACGAGGTAGATAGCCAGGTCAAGCCCGCGAACGTGCATCGCGTCGTGATGTGCTCGGGCAAGGTGTACTTCGACCTGCTCAAGGCGCGTCGCGCGTCGAATCAGCACGACGTGGCGCTGGTGCGCGTCGAGCAGCTCTATCCGTTCCCGGTCGCGGAGACCGAGGCGATGATCGCGCGATATCCGAACGCCCGCGAAGTCGTCTGGTGCCAGGAAGAGCCGCAGAACCAGGGCGCGTGGTACCAGATCCGCCACCGCCTGCAGACGCTGGTCGGCAAGCGCGAGCTGCTGTACGCGGGCCGTCCGCCCGCCGCGGCTCCGGCCACCGGCATCACGAAGATTCACGACGCCGAGCAACGCGGCCTCATCGAGGCTGCGCTGACGGCGACCAACAAAGAAGACGGAGCGCGCGAAACCAAGCGCCTCACGGTGACGCCGGCTCCCGCCGCGGCCGCCACGTCCCGCTGAGGAAAGCCCATGGCAATTGAAATCAAGGTTCCCCAACTACCCGAGTCGGTCGCCGACGCCACGCTCGTCAACTGGCACAAGCAGGTCGGACAGGCCGTGACGCGCGACGAAAACCTCGCGGATCTCGAGACCGACAAGGTCGTGCTCGAGGTGCCCGCGCCGGTCACGGGAGTGATCAAGGAACTGCGCATCGCGGCCGGTACCACCGTGACGAGCGGCCAGGTGCTCGCGATCCTCGAAGAAGGCGCCGCTGCCTCCGCGCCGGCTCCGGCGCCGGCGAAGCCCGCCGCGGCCGCTCCTACCGCTTCGAAGCCGACCGCACCCGCCGCGCCCGCGAAGGGCGAACACGGCGACAAACTCGCGCCGTCCGTGCGCCGCATGGTCGAGGAGAAGCAGCTCGATCCGGCGAAGATTCCCGCGACCGGAAAGGATGGACGCATCACGAAGGGTGATGTGGTCGAGTATCTCGATACTCCGGCCGCCAAGGCGGCCGGTGGCGACAAACCTGCCGCCAGGGCGGCGGGTGGTGACAAGCCGGCCGGCGCCGCGGGCCGGCAGGATCAGCGCGTGCCGATGACGCGGCTGCGTGCGCGCATCGCCGAGCGGCTGCTCGAAGCGCAGCAGACGCAGGCGCAGCTTACGACGTTCAACGAGATCGACCTCAAGGCGGTCATGGACCTGCGCGCGAAGTACAAGGACGGCTTCGAGAAGAAACACGGCGTGAAGCTCGGCTTCATGTCGTTCTTCATCAAGGCCGCGGTCGAAGCGCTCAAGAAATTCCCGGTGGTCAACGCCTCGGTCGAAGGCAACGACATCGTCTACCACGAGTACTACGACATCGGCGTCGCGGTGTCGACGGAAAAGGGCCTCATGGTTCCTGTATTACGCGACGTAGACCTGCAGAGCTACGCCGACATCGAGAAGAACATCGGCGCGTTCGCGGTGAAGGCGCGCGAAGGCAAGATCACGCTCGAGGACCTCACCGGCGGCACGTTCTCGATCACCAACGGCGGCACGTTCGGCTCGCTGCTGTCCACTCCGATCGTCAACATGCCGCAGAGCGCGATTCTCGGCATGCACGCCACGAAGGAACGCCCGGTCGTCGTGAACGGCCAGATCGAGATCCGCCCGATGATGTACGTGGCGCTGAGCTACGACCATCGCATCATCGACGGCCGCGAGGCGGTCCAATTCCTCGTGACCATCAAGGACGCGCTGGAAGATCCGGCACGCCTGCTGCTCGGCGTTTGAGGCCCCTCGGAGGACTTTAGAGTTGGCTAACGAATACGACGTCATCGTGATCGGCGGGGGTCCCGCCGGTTATCCCGCGGCCATTCGCGCGGCGCAGAACAAGCTCAAGGTCGCCTGCATCGACGAGTGGAAGAACAAGGACGGCTCGGCCGTGTTCGGCGGCACCTGCACGAACGCGGGCTGCATTCCCTCGAAGGCGCTGCTCGAATCGAGCGAGCTTTACGTCAAGACGAAGGGCGAGCTCGGCGCGCATGGCATCAAGGTCGGAAGCGTCGAGTTCGACGTCGCCCAGATGCAGAAGCGCAAGACGGGCATCGTCAAGGCGAGCACCAACGGCATCGCGATGCTGCTCAAGAGCGCGGGCGTCACCGCGCTGCAGGGCCACGGCAAACTACTGCCCGGGCGCAAGGTGGAATTCACCGCGCACGACGGCAAGAAGGAGACGCTGAGCGCGAAACACATCGTGCTCGCCTCGGGCTCGATCCCGACCGAACTTCCGAGCATGAAGTTCGACGGCAAGAACATCATCGACAACTGGGGCGCGCTCGATCTGGAGAGCGTGCCGAAGAAGCTCGCCGTCGTCGGCGCGGGCGTCATCGGCCTCGAGCTCGGCAGCGTGTGGCGCCGCCTGGGATCGGAAGTCGTCGTCCTCGAGGCGCTCGACACCTTCCTCGCGGTCGCCGACCAGGGCCTCGCGAAGGAAGCCGCGCGGCACTTCAAGAAGCAGGGTCTCGACATCAAGCTCGGCGCGAAAGTCTCGGGCGCGAAATCGACCGCGACGGGCGTCGAAGTCAGCTATTCCGATGCGTCGGGTAGTCAGACCCTCGACGTCGACAAGCTCATCGTCTGCGTCGGCCGCCGTCCGTACACGAAGGAATTGCTCGCGGACGGCACGGGCGTGCAAATCGACGAACGCGGTTTCATCAAGGTCGACGATCACTGCAAGACCACCGCCGAGAACGTCTGGGCCGTGGGCGACTGCGTGCGCGGCCCGATGCTCGCGCACAAGGCGAAGGACGAGGGCGTCATGGTCGGCGACCTGATCGCCGGCAAGTACGGCCACATGAACTACGACGTGATCCCGTCGGTCATCTACACGCACCCGGAGATCGCGTGGGTCGGCCAGACCGAGGAGCAGGTGCGCGCCAGCGGCCGGGCTTACAAGGTCGGCCAGTTCCCGTTCGCGGCCAGCGGCCGCGCGCGCGCCATGGAATCGACGGCGGGATTCGTGAAGCTGATTGCCGCTCAGGACGACGACGAGATCCTGGGTGTGCACATCATCGGCCCGCTCGCGGGCGAGCTGATCGCGGAAGCCGTGCTGGCGATGGAATACTCGGCGAGCAGCGAGGACCTGCAGCGCACGATCCACGCACATCCGACATTGTCCGAAGCGCTGCACGAAGCTGCGCTCGCCGCCGACAAGCGCGCGATCGACAACATCAACAAATAACCGGTTCGTGCCGGGTTCTCACCCGGCACCAACCCGCTTACTTCGCCGGTTCGAACACCAACCGCGCCTGGCCCTTGGAAACCACGGCGGCGCCGTTTTCCCTGCGCGGCTCGTAGACCCACTTGCGCACGGCATCGCGCACGGCGTCGTCGAACACGCCGCGCGGCTCGGATTCCACGACTTCGATGTCGGAGACCTTGCCGTTCAGGCCGATCTCGAATTGCACGACGACCTGTCCGCGGGACTTCGGCGGCGTGTTCGCGGGCGCCACCGGCGCCACGCGCTTGACTAGTTTGGCCGGGACGACGTCCACCGCCGCGGGAACCGCGGGTGCCGGGGCCGGGGCGGCGGGCAGCGGCGACACCACCGCGGAGCCCGCGGGGCCGTTCGTGGCCGGGGTCGACGCCTGCGTGGAAGCCTGTGTGGAAGGCTGCGCGGGCGCGGCCGGAGCACCGCCCGGTGTGAAGACCCCGGAGCGCAATGCTCCATCGGATGCTTCCACGGTACGTCCGGGGAACGAGTTGTCCGGCGGGCGCATCGTGGTCGTCGGCGTCGCGTTGATCGGCGCGTCGAGCGGCAGCGTGGCACGCGGCGCTTCGCCGATCGGCGCGCCATAGACGCGTTGCGAAGTATTGGAAGCGATGCGGGTCCGGTCGTCGTCGCGCGAACGCGGCGTCGAACGCTCCGGCTGTCGCGGCGTCACGCGTTCCTCGCGCGGCGCTTCGCGTTTCGGAGCCGAACGCTCGGTCTGCGCGACGAGCGCGGATTTCTGCGCCTCGAGTCTGGCGAGTTCCGCGGCGCGCTCGATCGAGGCCTGCAGGAATGCGCGGCGCGGGTGTTCGGGCGACTTCGCCACGAGCTCGGCGAGCGAGGTGCGTGCCGCGGCGAAATCGTTCTTCATGATCGCGCTTTCGATGTCGACCTCGATGCGCGTGAGGTTGTCGGTGACCTTCTGCTGCTCGGCCATCCGTTCCACTTCCTGGGCGATCGCGCGTTCGCGCGCCCGCGCCTCCGGGTCGTAGAACGATTCGATCAGGAACACGAGCGCGGCGGCGACCGCGACGGCAATGCCGCCGGCCGCCAACAAACGCGTGCGCTTGCGGCGCGAGGCTTCGTCGGCTGCCTTCTGCTGCACGCCGAGCCGGGCCTGCGCGGCGATCTCGGCGAAATCGTCCTCGCTGGGCGCGACTTCGGGTGTCCACCCCATGTCGCGCAGCGGCGCGGAAGAGGCAGGCGCCATGGGGGATGGCATGGGCATCGGCGGAATGGCCTGCGCCGGTGGCGCGGGAGCGCGCATGCGTCCGGTGTCGGAAGTCGTGCGCGGCGGCAGCGGGGCGCGCATGCGTCCGGTGTCGGACGTGGTCGGCGGCGGCGCAGGCATGCGCATGCGTCCGGTATCGGACGTCGTCGGTGGCGGCGCAGGCATACGCATGCGCCCGGTATCGGATGTGGTGCGCGGCGGCGGCGGAGCCGTGCGCGGTGGAGCGGGCGCCCGCAGTGGCGGTTCCGGCACCGGTTGGGCGGCGCGCGCCGTGGC
>JAFAGC010000070.1 GCA_023423065.1 Pseudomonadota bacterium | reverse complement strand
GGCAACATCCCTGTCGCCGGCGTCACCTCCGGGATTGGTCGAAGCAGCGACTAACTATCGTCCCAGACCCTTCTTCGCGTTCGGGGCGATGACCCCCGCCGCGAACCACGCGCCCGGGGCCGCCGGGGCGCCCGTCGAGGGATTCGCCGGCGTCACCGAGCGGACCAGGAGCACCGGACGATTGTCGACGTCGTCGCCGCAGGAAAGCGGCGGCGCCGCGCCCGTGCCATCGGCGAGCGTGCCGCGCAGCTGGAAGTCACCGTCCTCGTCGAGGTCGATCGGCGCCGAGTTGAACGGCGTCGTTTGCAGCGAGCCCGCCACCGCCGGCGGCACCGGCGCATTGCGGCAGAACAGCGAGAGGATCACTTGCCGCGGACCCCCGCGCGTGCCGATGTTGTCGCCGCCCAGGAGCAGCACGCCCGTGCCGCGCGCATGGATCTCGCCCGTGTTCCTGACGATCGCGCGGAAGGACGTCATGCCCCACGGAATTCCGCCCGGGTTCACACCGGCCACCGTGTTGAGCGTCGGCGTGCCGCCCGCGCTGCGGAAAACCTGCGCGCCGATCGAGCCGTCGAAGAGAAAGAGAATGTCGCGAGATTTTGGCGCACCCCCGGCGATGGCGGTCCCCGCCGCGGCCAGGCCCATGACTGCGATCCAATGCTTGAGGTTCATCGGCGTTCCTTCTGATGTTTGATTGAGAGGCAGCGGTGAGTGGCGGCGGCCTGGGATCGGGTTCCGCGGGACGATCCGCTTCACAGTTTCAGCCGGGTACAGGACGCACGGATGGTCCGCGGGACTGCGATGGCATAGCGTTCGTGGAGCAGGGGGATCGGACCGATGCGCCGGATAACTACAGTAACGGCATGGCTGCAAGGCGTGATGCTGGCGATGGGATTCGTTGCGGCGGCGACGGCCTATGCGCATTCGGGCGGAATGGACAAGAACGGCTGCCACGTCAATTCCCGCACCGGTGAGCGCCACTGCCATAACGCTAACAAGAAGGACTTCGATCCCGACAAGCCCGCGCGCCCCGGCGATGAACGCGTGCTCTATGGTCCGCTCGCGCGCGTCATCGACGGCGATACGCTCATCGTGAAGATCCAGGGCGCCGAGATGACGTTTCGTCTCTCCGGCATCGATGCGCCCGAGATCGATCAGCCGTTCGGGCGCGAGGCACGCGACGAGCTTGTGAAAATCGTGGGCAATCAACACTGCGTGATGCAGGTGGTCGAGGCCGATTCGTACGGCCGGACCGTCGTGCACTTGTGGATAGGCGATCTCAACGTCAACGCGGAGATGATGCGGCGCGGGATGGCGTGGTTCGATTCCGAGTATGCGCGGAATGAGGCGCTGTACTTGTTAGAGAATGAGGCGCGGGAGCAGAAGAGAGGGTTGTGGGCGTTGCCGAGGGAGAAGCGGGTGGAGCCGTGGGAGTGGCGCAGGCGGTAGGCGCGTGGCGATGGGAATGTGGATTCCCGCGCGGAGCGCGGGGCAGTAAGGCCCTGATTTCTTGAGCGACGCGGCTTCCTTCCTTGCCGGCGTCACGGATGTGCCTCGTCTGGCAGAATCAGGACTGGGAGGGATGCGATTGAATAATGAGAACAGGGAATGAATTCCCGTTGATCGCGGCGAGCGGTGGCCGTTTCACGACTCCGTTTTCACGGCGACGTTAAGTCATGGCGACCCTGATCCCCTCCATCGGCTCCGCCCACTTCGACAGCCGCGGCGAGCTGCGCCTTGCCGAGCGCCTCAAGGGCTTCCTCGAAGACAACTCATACATATGGCACAACCTGCCCATGGGCCCGCGCGGCCGTCACCCCGACTTCGTCATCGTGCACCCGGGAAGAGGGCTGCTCGTGCTCGAGGTGAAGGACTGGCGGCTCGACAACATTGCCTCCGCCAACAAGTCTGACGTCGAGCTCATCACCAACGTCGGCACGGTCCGCACCATCAGCCCCTTCGAACAAGCACGGCAGTACATGTTCGAAGTGATGAAGCTCATCCAGAACGACGGAATGCTGCTGCATCCGCCCGGTCATCCGTTCCAGGGCAAGTCCATCGTGCCTTTCGGCTACGGCGTGGTGTTCACCAACATCACGCGCAAGCAGTTCGTGCAGACCGATCTCTTCGAGGTGTTCCCCGAAGACCGCTGCGTGTTCAAGGACGAGATGAGCGAGTGCGCCGACCCCGAGCTCTTCCGCGCGCATCTGTGGAAGATGGTGCCCATTCGCGCCGACGACCCCATGACCCTGCCGCAGTTCGATCGGCTGCGCGCGTTGCTGTTCCCCGAGATCCGCATCCGGCAGATCGGCCTGCCGCTCGAGCCCAAGCCGCAGTCGTCCGCGGACCATGTGCTTGCCGTCATGGACCTGCACCAGGAGCAGGTGGCGCGCGGCTTGGGCGAAGGCCACCGCATCATTCGCGGCGTCGCCGGCTCCGGCAAGACGCTCATCCTCGCCTTCCGCGCCGAATACCTCGCGCGCGTGTCGAGCAAGCCCGTGCTGATTCTCTGTTACGCCAACGGCATTGCTGGAAGGCTCGAAGACGTGATGCAGGAGCGCGGCATCGAAGACCGCGTGCAGGTGCGCACGTTCCACTCCTGGTGCCACCAGATGCTCAAGACCTACGGCATCCCAGGGCCGGGCCAGGAGCAGTACCCCGACTACAACGAGCGCCTCGCCGCGCTCGTGCGCACCGTCGAAGCCGAGACCTTGCTAGGCCACATCCCCTGCGGGCAGTACGACGCCGTGCTCATCGACGAGGCGCATGACTTCGAGCCCGAGTGGCTGTCGCTGGCCGTGAAGATGGTGAACCCGAATACCAAGGCCTTCATGATCGCGTATGACGACATGCAGGCTATCTACAAGGGCCGGCGGCGGCCGGTGTGGAGCCAGCTCGGCATCGAAGCCAAGGGGCGCACGCCGGTGCTCAAGGTGAACTGTCGGAACACCGTGCAGATTCTCGGGCTCGGGCGTCGAGTGGCGGAGGAGGTGTTGGGAGCACCGGGCGTTGCGGCGGATGATGAGGACCCAGTGCTCTTGCCTGAAGATGCTGATCGGCAGGGCGTTGAACCGAACGTTTGGCGCAGAGGTAGCAGTCTTCTCGACCACTCTCGGGCGCTAAGTGGGCTCGCGCCTGCATTCTTTGCTGGCGACGCGGAGCGCGCGAAGCTCGCCTTCATTGCGAGGCTTGTCAGGCAGGAGTAATCGTGGCGAGCTTGATTTATCGCATCGACTTAGGCGGCGCTCGACCATCGCGTCGGCTGACGCCCTAAAGGGAACGACGGAGGGAAGGCTGATCTGCACGAGGACGCCTCGATGGCTTGGGCGTTGGTCACCGAGTACAGACGACCTGCTGCGCGATGAAGACATAAGGGTTCTTTCGGCAGATTGCCGTTGCGGGTCGCCCAGGCAAAAAGCAAGCGGCTCATTTCGGCTTGGCCTCTCAACCTTCCTTCTCGTCCTCCGAGGGCCTGACGAGCTATGCTTAGAATTAGCTGGAGATGCGTCTTTTGAAATCAAAAAAACGGGTCGCTGACCACGGAGAAGTTTTCACTCCAAAATGGCTTGTGAATGCAATGCTGGACCTCGTCAAAGACGAATCCGAACGTATTGATTCACGTTTCCTGGAACCTGCCTGCGGGAGCGGAAACTTTTTAGTTCAAGTCCTACGTCGAAAGTTGTTTGCTGTCAATCTGAAGTTCGGTAAGTCTGCCTTCGAACGGCGCCACTTCGCACTACTCGCTCTTATGTGCATCTATGGCATCGAATTGTTAGAGGACAACATTGCTGAGTGCCGTGACAACATGCTGGCCATTCTCTGCGATTTCCTAACTATCGATGAGTCTGATCATCTCTATAAGGCTGCCTCGTACGTTTTGTCACAGAACATTGTTCATGGCGATGCATTGCTGATGCGGTCGATTAACGGTCGACAGATCGAATTCGCGGAATGGGGCTACTTAGGAAAGGGGAAATTCCAGCGGCGGGACTTCCGCTATGAGGTCCTAACGCAAATGTCAGCATTTGAGGCTAAGAAAAGCCAACTCTCGCAGCTTGGGAAACACACGATCTTTACACCGATCCGGGAGTATCCACCAATGACAATGAGCGAACTTGCGATGGGCGGGCCCGGTCCCTCCCCGTCTAGGAGTCGTTTGTGAACGAACAGGCAAGTTTCACTTTTCGAAGCCGAAATCCGGATGTGTTGACCTGCATCGCAAACCTATCCAACGACGAAGTCTTCACTCCGCCGGACTTTGCCAAACAAATGCTGGATACCCTTGCAGAAGCTTGGGCGGCGAGAAACAACGGCGCAAACATTTGGGCAGACCCTAACGTCCGCTTCTTGGATCCAGCGACCAAGACGGGCGTGTTTCTCCGCGAAATTTCTACACGTCTGACAGAAGGACTTAAGGAAAAGATCCCCGACCTTGAGCAGCGTGTCGATCACATACTGACGAACCAAGTATTCGGCATCAGCATCACATATCTTACGAGTCTGCTTGCGCGTCGTAGCGTGTACTGCTCGAAACATGCCAACGGTAAGCATTCCATTGCAAGATCGCTAACTACTGATGCGGGAAACATTTGGTTTGAACGGACCGAACACAAATGGGCCGCCGGGAACTGCAGATATTGCGGAGCAAGCAAGAAAAACCTTGATCGCGGCAAGGATCGCGAGTCCCATGCCTACGCCTTTATCCACACTGAAGATATCGAGGCACTAATTGCGCAACTATTTGGAGCCGACATGCACTTCGACGTGATTATCGGAAACCCACCGTACCAACTCTCGGATGGTGGGCAGGGGGCGAGTGCGGTACCCATCTACAATAAGTTTGTTGATCAGGCAAAGGCGCTGCATCCGAAATTCCTCACAATGGTCATCCCAGCGAGGTGGTTTTTCGGAGGTAGAGGGCTCGATTCGTTCAGAAAATCGATGCTGGAAGACAAGAGAATACGCAAACTCGTAGATTTCCCCGATAGCCGCCAAGGGTTTCAGAATGTGGATGTCGCTGGCGGAGTTTGCTATTTCTTGTGGAGTCACGACAGCGAGGGTGACTGCGAGGTCGTAACGCACGACCTTCAGGGGCGCACAACAACAAGCGTTAGGCCGCTATTGGAGCCTGGCTCGGACATCTTCATTAGGAACAATGCGAGCATCTCAATCCTGAGAAAAATTTGCATGAAGGAAACTGGCAAAAACGAGGTCGTCCTCCCGGCTGAGCTACGATTCGAACGTCAAGTTAGCGGCCAGAAGCCATTCGGGTTGCGAACCTTCTTTAGAGGAACTGAAAAGAAGCAGGGCTCGAAGGATGTGCTGGTGCAGCAGAGCGGCGGGCGCGCGTGGGCGCCCAGAAAATCCATTCAGGAAGGCCTTGGCCTAATAGACAAGTGGAAGGTATTTACTTCGAAATCGTCTTGTGAGCATGCAGGTCAAGCAGACAAGAACGGCATGCGACGAGTTCTCTCACTTTCTGGAGTCTTACCCCCTGGGTCCGTGGTTACCGAAACCTATGTGTTGCTAGGCACTTACGCGAGCGAAGCTGAGGCTCGCAATTGCCTTTCATATGCCACTACAAAGTTCTTTCGCTTTCTCGTGGCTACTAGGACTTCTGCACAAGATCTTCCGCGCAGCGCGTATTCATTTGTACCGATTCAGGACTTTTCGGGCCCATGGACTGATGAGGCGCTTTATGCAAAGTACGAACTAAGCAAGGAAGAGGTAGTGCTGATCGAATCTACGATTCGCCCTATGGCAGTCGGCGATGAATAGGCAATCGATCGACGAGATCCTCGCGCCAAAGCCACAGCTGCGGCCTCGTATCTATGCGTATTCGATTGATGATCAGTCGCATGCCGGACTGCTAAAGATTGGACAAACGACACGTGATGTAAAGCAGCGAGTCCAAGAGCAACTTAAGACTGCGGCGATCAAGGGGTACAAGATCGAATTGGACGAGTCCGCTGAGCGAGAGGATGGCTCCGTCTTCTCCGATCATCAGGTACGTGCCGCTCTAATAAAGAAGGGATTCGCGAACACAGAACTGGAATGGATGCGGTGCTCACTTGCCAACTTGCGCACGGTTCTTACTGAGCTCCGCACAGGGCAAACCTACGCAGGAGGTCATCACGAATCCTTTCCAATGCGAGAAGAGCAGGCGGCGGCAGTCAGAAAAACGCATGCCTACTTCCACTCAGTCTGGAATGAGGACATGCACGCGGTTCCTCGCTTCTTGTGGAACGCCAAGATGCGGTTTGGAAAGACATTTACGGCCTACCAGCTTGCAAAGAAGCTGGGTGCAAAGCGAGTGCTTGTTGTGACATTTAAGCCAGCTGTTGAAGACGCTTGGCAGGCCGATCTCGAGAATCACGTGGACTTCACTGGGTGGCAGTACCTCTCCCGGCAGTCCGATAGAGATCCGACAAGCATTGATAGGAAGAAGCCGGTGGTCTATTTCGGCTCTTTCCAGGACCTACTCGGCCGCGATCTTGCTGGAAACATCAAGGCCAAGAATGAGTGGTTACACAAGGTGAAGTGGGACCTAGTGATTTTTGACGAATACCACTTCGGTGCATGGCGGGAAACTGCCAAGGAACTTTTCGAAGGAGAAGACGAGGAAGTGGCGAAGAGGGAGACGAAACTTGAATACGCGCTTGGCCTTGAAGAGGTCAACGAGGACCTCGAGGTGCTCTCCGAGAAAGAATCGGAATTCCTGCCAATAACGACAAAGGCGTATCTTTACCTTTCGGGAACGCCATTCAAGGCACTTGCCACTGGCGAATTCATCGAAGAACAAATATTCAATTGGACGTATACCGACGAGCAGCGCGCGAAAGCAAACTTCGCCGCAAAGAATTCAAGTAGGCCTAACCCGTACGCCTCTTTGCCCCAGTTACGGCTGCTGACCTATCAAATGCCGGATGAGCTACTTGCAATAGCTAGCGGCGGTGAATTCGACGAGTTCGATCTAAATGAATTCTTTTCAGCAACAGGAGTTGGCAGGGGCGCAAAATTCAAGCACGGGAGCGACGTTCAGAAGTGGTTAGACATTATCCGCGGCGCGTACGCCCCCCAGGTCGTGGAGAATCTTCGTACTGGCACGCGGCCGCCATTCCCCTATTCTGATATTCGACTGCTTCCATACCTTCAGCACTCGTTTTGGTTTTTACCCAATGTAGCTAGCTGCCACGCGATGGCTAATCTGCTAGGTGAGAAGCACAACGTGTTTTGGCATGACTACAGAGTGGTTGTTGCTGCAGGTGCATCGGCTGGAATCGGGCTCGACGCACTACCGCCAGTACGTGCCGCGATTGGAAGCGGTTTCGAAACGAAGACCATTACTCTCTCCTGCGGCAAGCTCACCACGGGCGTTACAGTGCCACAATGGTCGTCGATATTGATGTTGCGCAATCTCAAATCACCTGAAACATATTTTCAGGCAGCATTTCGAGTTCAATCGCCGTGGTCGATTAAGAATCCAAACGGAGATAATCCGAACGAAGAGGAGATTCTTAAGCCGGTTTGTTTCGTGTTTGACTTTGCTCCGACTAGAGCGCTACGTCAGCTTTCGGAGTATGGAATTGGACTTTCGCCGAATGATCCGAACCCCGAAACGGCCGTTCAAGACCTCGTGTCGTTCTTGCCGGTGCTCGCGTTCGACGGCGCCAACATGACTCAGATCGATGCCGGCGGAATTCTTGATATAGCAATGGCGGGCACTTCCGCAACGCTCCTCGCGCGAAAGTGGGAATCCGCGCTCCTGGTGAACGTCGACAACGACACGTTAAGAAGAATATTGGCGAACCCAGAGGCGATCGCCGCTGTGGAGCGCATTGAAGGTTGGCGGGCCCTCGGTGACAACATCATCGAGACCATCATCAATAAGAGTGAAATGGTAAAAGAGCTAAAGGATAAGGCGAAAGAGCGCGACCTAACTAAACGGCAAATGGAGCGGCTCACCGAGGAGGAGAGAGAGTACAAGTCAAAGCGTAAGCAGATTCAGGAGAAGCTCATCAAGTTTGCGACACGAATTCCTGCATTCATGTACTTGACCGACTTTCGCGAGAACACGCTGCAAGACGTAATTACCAAACTTGAATCCGATCTTTTTCTTGCCGTCACTGGCTTGTCCGTGAAGGATTTCGATCTCCTTGTGCGGCTGAAAGTCTTCAATACAGAGCAAATGAACCAGGCTGTCTTCGCGTTTAGACGATACGAAGACGCTTCTCTGCGTTATACGGGCATCGAAAGTCATGAAGGACTAACCCACTACGGGCTATATGACACTGTGGTAGCTAGAGATCGATAGCGGCTTTGCTAACGTAAAAGGTGTCTGCTGATTGCAGGACTATGTAAGTCCGAGCGCGAGGTCAACGCATAGCACTGGTATCCTCATCTTCGGCTCCCGCGACTTGGGTGAAGACTTGACCAATAGCTTATAGTGGCCAATTTCTTCGTTAGTTGCGACTAGCTCATAGTGTCCGCGCTTCCCCTTCTTGCTCTTCCCCACTTTCCAGTCACCCTTCGTCCAGGTGACGATGTAGTCTGTATTCTCTAAAATCCCCTGCGAAAGGAATCTATCTAGATCGGGCTCCAATTCGATCTTGTAGTACTCAGTCGTGCGTCGGTCATAGACGAGACAGTCGTAGTCGAGCTGCCCATTGAAATCCATCAACACCCAGTCCTTTTGCAGCTTCTTCATGACTTTCGGGTTGGCGATTACCAGCGCCATTTCGTAGTCATCAGTCGGTCGATAGGCAAAGCCACCTTCAACAAGGGATTTAATCTCCATGTGCTTTTCAACCCGTTCGCGGGCCTTCTTCAGTCTTAGACTGGTGGCCTTCGAGACTCTCTTGGCTTTCTGAGTTTCCAGTTGCTTGGCGAAAGGCGCTACCGCTGTCGACACTGCCGACTTGAGTTCATTCTCAAATTTCCTTTTAGAGGAATCATTGCTAAATTGCAGGCCGTCGCGTCCTAGGCTGATCTGTTGCTTTACCCAATCAATGGGTACCTCGATCCTTATTCCGTGCTTGAACTTCAGCCACTTGGAAATCCCATCAAGTATCTTTTCACCTTGGAAGTTTCTCTTTAGTACACGCCCATCGACCTTTACGTAAACGCCAGCAAACTGCCCGAGCGGTGGGACCTTCAGGTTTTCATCAAGTCCTTTGCACCATACGGACACATCCATGGTGCTCGATCCTGCAAGATGGCAAGGCACTATTTTCGGGGTTCCGATTTCCAATTTTCCCGTCACTCGGTCTTGTTTGAATCCCGCCGTTTCTGTTGTGAATCCGCCAATCGCCGCAAACGGATCGTCCCAAAACTGCTTCGCAACCTTTTTCGCAGAGACCAGAAAGACTTCGAAGTCCTTCGCACGTGGAAGGTTGTAGAGAGAGCTTCGAATTCCTTCCACGTGGTCTGGTGTGAGCTCATTGCGCAAGCGCAACTTAATTGCAGTGCCAGTGCGTTCTTGAGATGAGCGAGATCGAGAGTCGATCGGGAATCCAGGCCAATTCTCCTTGAAGCCATTTTTTTCCAAGTCAGGTACATCAATTTCGCAAGACAACTCCTGTCGCCTCGATGCTGTGGAGATTGAGATCAACTTTGCGATGTTGATAGTCGATTTAATGCCGAATCCAAATGAGCCGAGATAACTGCGATTTAGCTCGGATTCATGGTTGCCGATTTTTGTCCCGGAGCCTAGATCGAGTAGCCTGGGGAATTGATCCTCTGTGATACCGACTCCGTTGTCGACCACGAGGATTTCATTCTGGGAGTAGATAACCAACACCGCCGTCGCGTCCGCGTCGTAGGAGTTGGCAACTAACTCCTCAACGATCCTTGAAGGATCCTGACCATACTCCTCCAGGGCCTTCGTATAGCCAGCTTGAGTTATCCGCGGCTTAATGTTTTCCATTTCTACTCCCTACCAATCCGATGCTTCCCACAGTATGGCTAGTAAGGCCAGGCAGCCGAAGTGGCGGCCGGCCCCACTGTGCGCCGTTTCTCGAAAAAAATGAATATTCACTACCGAAAAGAGTGGTCACGACGACGCGGCTCGTTTCAAATCACGTATTCAGGGCGAATGCGCGTCTCCGGCTGTCCGTCCTATCGGCGGTGTCGAGTGATTGCTAGGCAAGCAAAGGCGGAGCCTCACAGATTGTGAGAACCCGGCCTTCGGCATAAAGTGTCGGCGACTCCTCAAGGACCGCAATATGCATATCAGAGACCACATACAAGCAATCCGAGAAGGCATCCGAAAAGGGCAATACTTGAACGAGGCCTCGGTGTCGCAGGGGATTGTCTTACGCCTGCTCGCGGCAATGGGTTGGCCCGCGTACGACACTCAGATTGTTAGCCCGGAGTTTTCACTGGAGGGCAGAAGAGTGGATTTCGGTCTATGCCACCCTCCGGGAAAGCCCATCGCTTTCGTTGAAGTTAAGCAAATTGGCCAAAGCGAGAATGCCGAGCGCCAATTATTTGAGTACGCCTTTCATGTGGGTATACCAATTGCAATTCTCACGGACGGGCAGCAGTGGAATTTCTTTCTTCCGGCCGAGCAAGGGAGTTATGGAGACCGGCGTGTGTACAAGTTAGACATCGTCGAGCGAGACATAGAGGAGTGCGTAAACCGACTGACGAGGTATCTCGCATATTCCTCCGTCTGCAGTGGTAGCGCGCTCGAATCTGCGCGAGTGGATTACCGGAACATATCTAAGGATCGGCAAATCGCGGAGACTCTTCCCAGAGCGCTGTCTTCCTTAATCGACGACGAAGACGAACTGCTCATTGAACTTGTTGCTGACAAAGTTGAAAGTCTGTGTGGATACAAGCCCGATCCAGATACCGTAGCTAAGTTCCTTCGAACACCCGAGCAGCCACGAAAGTTTGGCAATGGCGGAGAGATAGTCCGATCTGATCGTCGATTGAAGGTAGCAGAGAAAGAAGTTGCATATCGCGATGACGAGCAGTCTAAAGGCTTTGGTTTGGTCGTGAGCGGGGCGAGGCACGATGCCAGAAGCGCTCGTGAGGTCCTCGTTAAATTGATTAGGCTGTTAGCCAAGAAGGATTCAACGTTTTTAGAGCGGTTCGCATCCCTACCAAAACATGGACGAACGCGCAGGTATCTAGCGCGGAATTCGGCGGATTTGTATCCGGGCAGACCAGATCTAACACAAGAATTCTCCGTTGAGGTCGAGCCTGGTTGGTGGCTGGGCGTCAATCTCAGTCGTGCCGCAATCGATCGCATAGCTAGAATGGCGACTGATGTCGCAGGGCTGAGATATGGATCAGACGTGATCCTGTCTCTCGGGGACTAGCACGGCAATTGCGTTGCGAATGTGATTCCGCGAACGGTGTGCGTTCTTTCATGTTCTCTTGTCGTGTTGCATCAATTCTCCTCGCCTCACCGCCGCTCCCGACGCCTAGCCTCCGCGCCGCCAACTGCGTCCGCCAATACGCCAGATCCTGGCTCGGCGCTTTCCCAGCAAATGACGCAAACCTCTTCGCAAAACTACGACCTGCTCATCCCAACTTCCGCGGCAAGCGCCTCTGCACTCCAATCCTTCTCCGGCTGCGCATGCATCAACGCCGCGCCCCCGGTATGCGGAATCTTGAGCCCCGCTCTAGACCATCGGCTCATCGTCATTCACCCGCAACACAACTTACAAGCGCAACGCTAACAAAGCCCGCAATCCCTTCTACGAGTCCATGCGCGAGGTCTCGCCGGGCGACATCATCTTCTCCTTCCGCGACACGCGCATCGCCGCGCTTGGCATCGCGCGCTCCTATTGCTACGAGAGCCCGAAGCCGACGGAGTTCGGCACGGCCGGCAGCTACTGGGAGGCAATCGGCTGGAAGATCGACGTGAGCTTTCGCGAGCTGACGAACCGCATTCACCCCAAGAGCCACATCGGCGAGCTGCGCGGCCTGCTGCCGCAGAAGTACTCGCCGCTGCGCGCCAATGGCGATGGCCTGCAGAGCGTGTACCTGGCCGAAGTCGGCCGGCCGTTCGCGGCGGCGCTGTTCCGTCTCATCGGTGGCGAAGCGAATCAGGTGAAGGACGTCGCGAAGGAGTCGATCGCGCGGAGCTCTTAAGCCCATCACGCGAGCCGGACCTCGAGCGATGGGAGGAGCGCGTCGAACATGACATCCGCGAAGACACGAAGATCCCCGACACCCAACGCGAAGCCATCATCCTGGCGCGCGTCGGGCAGGGGAAGTTTCGCGCCAATGTGCAGGGCGTCGAGCGCGCCTGCCGCGTGACGAAGGTGGAGCGTCTGGAGCACCTGGTCGCGAGCCACACCAAACCCTGGCGCGACAGCACGAACGAGGAGCGCCTCAACGGCGAGAACGGCCTGCTGCTGACGCCGACGATCGATCACCTCTTCGACAAAGGCTTCATCTCGTTCGAGGACAAGGGCGACTTGATCGTCTCGCCGGTGGCGGATCGGGCGTCGTTGGTGAAGATGGGGATCAAGCTGGAGGCGAAGGTGAATGTCGGGGTGTTCTCGGAAGGGCAGAGGGTGTTTCTGGAGTATCACCGGGAGAATGTGTTGAGGATGTCGAGGGGCCGGGCGAAATAGTGCAAGGAACGCGATTTCCCCGAACCCCAAGGCATTTCTCCGCAGACGCGACAGAATTCCGAATAGCTCTGGTGATTTCCAGACCCTCAGCATCCAAGTGTGGGCAAGGACGCCGAGAAATCGCTGGCTGACATCGCGAGTCAGATCTTTGTCGTACGCGGCCAGCGCGTGATGCTGGATTCGGGGCTCGCAAAGCTCTACGGGGTCGAGACCCGAGTCCTTAACCAGGCGGTTCGTCGGAATCGCGAACGATTTCCTGGCAACTTCGTGCTGGAACTGACGAATCAAGAGGTTATGCGTTCAAGATCACAAGCTGTGATCTTGAACGTCGGACGAGGATCGTGGCTACAGGGCTATCCGTGCCGGCAGCATTGGCTCAACTGAGGGAGCGCCTATAATCCATGCGCATGTCCAGCAAGCTGACAGTTCCAGACGACTTTGATCGTGCCCCGGACGAACAGCGCATCGCGTTCGTCCAGGAGCTGTGGGACCGCATCGCAGAGAATTCCGCGCGCGTTCCTGTTCCCGAGGCGCACCGACGAATACTTGAGCAACGATTGAAGGACTTCCGGGCGAATCCCTCGGACGGAAGGGCCTGGACCGAGATTCGCGACGAGCTTCTTGCAAAGTTTCGCAACGTTTGAACCGACTCCGCGTTCAGCCCCTGGCGCGCGCCGACGCCGAAGAGGCAGTCGCGTGGTACGACGCCGAGCGCCCTGGTCTCGGAGTGGAATTCATTCTCGAGCTTGATCTTGCCATCGAGAAAGCCGCCGAGAATCCTTCTTCTTATGCACCTGTTACAGGTTCTGTGCGACGCGTCCTGATGCGTCGCTTTCCGTACGCCTTGTACTTTGTACTCGATGGCGACGATGTCGAGATCATCGCGATTCTTCACCAAGCACGTAGCGCCCAGGCGTGGAGAACGAGAGAACCGCCTTCAGGCGAGGTCGGCAACGACTAGGCCAGCAACATCGTCATGCTGACGATGAGACTTCGGTGCTGATGGAGAATGAGGCCAAGCTTTTCGTTCTCGTAGGAAACCTTTCGGCGGTGGAATGCGCTGATCTCGTCATTCGCCATCGGCGGAAGGGGTCGTGACACCGTAGACTCAGACCATGCCTCCGAAACCGAAACCCATTGCCCTGCGCATCGAGCTCCAGGACGTCAAGCCCCTGATCTGGCGTCGCGCCAACGTTCCAAACCACTGGTCGCTCGCGGCCCTGCATAACTACCTGCAGTGGGTCGTGGGCTGGCAGGACTCGCACGCGCATGAATTCCGCGTGGGCGAGCACACGATTGCGCCGCAATGGTGGATCCAGGAAACGGCGTCGATCGACAATGCGGCGAAGTTCAAGGACGAGCGAAAAGTTTCGATGGCTGCGGTCGTCGCTGAGCTGGGTATCGGCGGTGTCTTCGAATACCTGTACGACATGGGCGATGATTGGAATCACCGCATCGTTATCGAAGCGGCGCCCGCTGCGTGGACAGAACACGACTTGCCGATGCCCGTGTGCACGGCCGGGGAGAATGCCTGTCCGCCGGAAGACGTCGGCGGGCCGCACGGCTACGCGGATTTCCTCGAATGCATCCGCGATCCACGCAACGACGAGTACGTCAACATGCTCAATTGGATCGGCGGAGTTTTCGACCCGGCCGGATTCGATCTGAACCGGCTAAATCGGGATTGGCGAGGCGCGAAGCGCGGGAAGCACTGAGCTGAAGCTGCGAGGGCGGGCGGGCAGCTAACGCGAAGTGTACACAGGCGATGAAGGCGCAGTGGAGGTGCCCGACACGCGACCACTTGCAGACTTTGCGCCGCCGGCGAGACGTGATTCGGGGCCAGACGAGCGGGCGCGGGGACTATCGAAAGACGAAGGCGGAATCTTGATGAGGCGACTGCTATTGGTTGATTACGAGAACGTGCATCGCGTTGATCTATCGCCATTCGATGACAGCTACACCGCCATAGTTTTTTTGGGCGCAGGTCAGAATGCCCCCAAAGCGCTGGCCAATAAGCGGACTGCCCATCGGTTCAAACGAGTCACCTTCCTCAAAGTGCTGGGTAACGGCAAGAACGCGTTGGATTTCCACATTGCGTTTCAACTAGGCAGGGTGTTCGAGACTTCGCCCAAGTCAGTTTGCTTCGTTGTCTCGCGTGACAAGGGTTTTGATCCACTGGTCGCCCATGTCAACAGAATCGGGTTGAGTTGCCGCCGCGTTGGCAGTTACGACGAGCTGGCCGGCCTTGTCTGCGGTCGCTGCAACAAGGATGTGACCATAGATCACAACGGCGGTCGTTGGTGCAGCAACTGCGGTAACTTTGCTGTTGAGCCCGACCGGCAATTGGCGCCGGCTACTCAACGCCCCAACGGCGATGCTTTCGCCATGCACTTCAACGAAAGAAGACTCCAACACACGTGTGCGTGGTGCCATCAGGCAGGCGACATGAGTGACGGACTCTACGATGATGGAGAATGGATGTGCGGGAGCTGCGCGTCAGGGCAGAGCAACGATTCCGCGAATGAAATCGGATAGGTGGAATCGGCCGGGCGACATCATCTTCTCCTTCCGCGACACGCGCATCGTCGCGCTCGGCATCGCGCGCTCCTAATGCAACGAGAGCCCGAAGCCGGCGGCGCCGAAGGTGATGTTGCCGGGGGAAGAGCCCTAATCGCTTCAATGGCTTGCATCTTTAAGATCACAAAATGTGATCTTAAAGATCTCGACGGGTTGCCAGGCAGGCACAGCGCTCGCGAAGTCGAGAACCGGTCGCCACTTCGTTCGACGACCGACCGACGAGGGCGAACGGTGCCATTTTTCCGCGTTCGCGGTGCAATCTCAGGCTGGGCAGATTGTCGCTCGCGATGCAGCCTTCGAGGATGGAATCTGCTCCTCCGGAAATCACTGCACCCGAGATCTCAAAGAAGATCGTCGTCGTCCGTGGTCAACGAGCATTGCTGGATACGGATCTGGCAGAACTCTACGGAGTGAAGACTTTACGTTTGAACCAGCAAGTGCGTCGCAATGCCGATCGTTTCCCCGCGGACTTTCTCATCAGGCTGACGAATCAAGAAGTTGCGTCTTTAAGATCGCATTTTGCGATCTTAAAGACTGGCCGCGGGCAGCATCGCAAGTATCCGCCATTGGCGTTCACGGAACACGGCGCAGTCATGGCCGCGACAATTCTGAGCAGTCCGCGAGCCGCGGCGATGAGCGTCTACATCGTGAGAGCATTTGTTCGCCTGCGGGCGCTGTTGGAGACCAACGCACAGCTCGCGCGAAAGCTGGACGCGCTGGAAAAGTCCGTCGCCGTCATGGATGCGGACACCCGGCGCCAGTTCAAAGAACTGAGGGCCGTTGTGTTCGCTCTGGCGACGCCGCCAACCAAAGAGCAGTAGGCTCTGGCACCGCCGGCCGCCACGTCCTTCAATCGTTGAGCGAGTGTAAATGCAATCCTTGATTGGAAATTTGTTCTCCGGCCCCCTCGACATCGTCGGCGACATTCACGGTGAATTCGACGCCTTGCTTCGTCTGCTTTCGGTAATGGGCTACAACACCCATGGCGAACACCCGCAAGGCCGTCGCCTGATCTTCGTCGGCGATCTCGTTGATCGCGGGCCAGACAGTCCCGCGGTCGTGGAGTTCGTGCAAACCCTGGTGAAGCGCGCGCTCGCCCAATGCATCATCGGCAATCACGAGCTCAACATCCTGCGCAACGATGCCAAGGCCGGAAACGGCTGGATCATCGAGTCCAACCGCAAGGAGCAATTGCAGGGTGGCGAGTTCGCGCACAGCCGGATCGCATCCAACGGCTTTCGCGAGCAATTTGTAGATTTCATCGGCGCACTGCCATTGGCACTGCGACGTGACGACCTGCGGGTCGTGCACGCGGCGTGGGTCCCCGCGTCGGTGGCGGCGGTCGAGGCCGAACGCGCTTCGGTGATGGAGCTGTACTCGCACTTCGCAACACATTCGAAGCAGCAGATGGAAGTTGAAGGTCTGCCGGTGCGCGCAGCGGCCGAGCGCAAGCGCTGGAAGGACGCGCTGAAGGATCGTCACGCGCACATGGAGCTGCTCACGGCACTCGGTGAATTCGACGAACGTCACCAGATGGGTAACCCGGTGCGAGTGCTCACGTCGGGCGTCGAGCGTCTGGCCTCGAAACCCTTCTGGTCGAGCGGTCAGTGGCGCATGTGCGATCGCGTGCGCTGGTGGGACGAATACGAAGATGTACCGGCAGTCGTCGTCGGGCACTACTGGCGCAGACTGAAGCCAATCGCCGGTTCGGATCATGCGTCCAGCAAGCCTGACCTGTTCGCCGGCACTCGCGCCACGGAGTGGCTGGGGCCGAGGCGTAATGTCTTCTGCGTCGACTTTTCGGTGGGCGCTCGATATGAGGAGCGAAAGAAGGGCGCTTCACGTTTCGACACGATGCTTTGTGCGATGCGCTGGCCGGAGCGCGAGTTGTGGGGCGAGAGCGGGCGGGTAATTGCGTAGAGGATTTCGAGTGCCATTTCGCGGATGAGGGCCGCCGCATCATGTATAAGCGGCGCCATGGCAAGACGATCCAATCTTGAAACGCTGGTCGTAGTTGCGGCCAAGCTACCGTGGTGGCTGAGTTTGCTACTGGCGGCTGCTAGCTATTTCTTCCTGCATGGTGTCGCGTCCCCAAGTTTTTCCAAACCTGAAGGCGACGCGGCCGCGGTTATGACCGACGCGGTGCGCGAAGGACTCCTGTATACCTTCGCGTCTCTGGGTCAGTACCTTCTACCGTTCCTGTTCGTGCTTGGCGCCATACTTTCGGTATTTCGTTCACGAAAGAAGGTTGCGATGGACCAGTCCGGAATGCAGTGTCCAAAATGCGGCGGGGAGATGGTTCTGCGCGCGGCAAAAAAGGGAGCCAATGCTGGTAGTAATTTTTGGGGCTGCTCGGCGTATCCAAAATGCCGCGGTACTCGTAACGCGTAGACACGCGACAGTGCGGTTCCTTACCCGGTTTCGAATTGAGCCCAACAAGAATGAGCATACTGTTACCGTCCCAATCCGCTGATGATTGGCAGAGATTCCTCGCTGACCCTGGCAAGCAGTGGCAACGTGGCTACTCCGCCCGAACTCTCGCGCACTCGTGGCATGACGCGAGTGGCTTTCCGAGAGAGGTTCGCGCCGCGTTGATCGAGCAGTTCCCTGATATAGAAATGCTGCTTGGCATTCCCGAGCACAAGGTGGCCATGCCAGGTCGCGGCTACGCGTCGCAGACCGATCTCTGGGTTTTGGCGAGTGCATCGGGTGAGCTGATCTCGATCGCCGTCGAAGGAAAGGTTTCCGAGCCTTTCGGGCCAAGCATCGACGAATGGCTGGACGGCGCCTCCGCAAACAAACGTGCGCGTCTGGAATCTATTCTCTCTATGCTGGGGTGCGGGCAGGCGATTCCGGGCTCGATACGCTATCAACTGTTGCATCGGGCCGCGTCGGCGGTTCTCGAGGCGAAGCGCTTTAGTGCACGCCACGCCGTTCTGCTGGTGCATTCTTTCAGCCGTACGAGTGAATGGTTTGATGACTTCAAGGCCTTCGGCACGTTGTTGGGTGTCGATGTCTGTGCGGGTACGCTCACGCCGGTGAGTGACTGCAAGGGCGTAAAGTTCTCGATGGGTTGGGTGTGCGGGGATGAGAACTACTTGAGCCGCTGAAGGATGTCGCCCGAACAAAACTTTGCCCGCATGCTTGCCCACGCCGGTTTGGGGTGATCCGATTGGTGGCCTGTGGTTCGTCGGAATCGAAGAAGGAAGCGGATGGAGCGGCTCGACACAGTCGGTTGACCAATGGTTCACGGAACGCCGTGGAGCAATTCGCACGCTCGGTGACATGACTTATGAGACTGGTGTTGGGTGCGAGGGATTGCCCGCAGCAACTCGCTCGAAAGTACGCTACTGGGAGCAGGCGATCGTTGATCGCGTACGAGGCAATACTGCCCGTGACTCATCTGGCGTCGTGCCGCCGCTGTGGTCTCCAGGATCGCGGGTCTTTCATGCAAACCTCTATCCGCTGGCGAGGCGGGCGGTCTCGGATTGGCCTGATTATTTCAGTTCGATGTTTGGACTGTCGTGCCGTGAGTCGTACCAGCATTCAGTCGAAGTTGTCCGCTTTCAGAAGCTGCGCGAGACCCGGTCGCAAGCGCATGTACAGGCAACCGTGTGCTTCGGGAAGTCATACTGGACGGATTTCGAGCGAGCATTCTCGCTGGCCCCCGATTCCGGACAGCTGGAAACTGGCGGTAAGTTGATGCGCTATGAAGGCGATCGGGTGATCTTTGCGCCATTCTTTGGCTATTGGCATATGAAGGCTTCATTGGCGGACTCGATCGGTGAATGCCTGCGCGAGTGGGGCGTGAAGCTGGGGTACTAGCTCTATCCCGGAGTGTTTTGCATGTCACATCGTCGGCGTTAGCGACAGACTTGGATTTGGAATCCGCTTTCCAGGCCAGACCGGTGTCCAATCTGGCGGTTCACTTCACAGGGAACAGCATGCAAACCACCGCCGAGACGACCTCAACCCTGGCGATCCTCATCGACGCGGACAACGCAAGCCCCGCCATCATCCAGGGATTGATGGATGAAGTTGCCAAACTGGGTCGCGCGACCGTTCGCCGCATCTACGGCGATTGGACAACCCCGAACCTGGGTTCCTGGAAGGCGGCACTACTGGATCACTCGATTCAACCCGTGCAGCAATTCGCATACACCAAAGGGAAGAACGCCACCGACAGTGCATTGATCATCGACGCGATGGACCTGCTGTATGCGGGCAACCTCGATGGCTTCTGCCTGGTGTCGAGTGACAGTGATTTCACCCGCCTTGCCTCGCGGCTCAAGGAGTCCGGAAGGCGCGTCTACGGCTTCGGCGAGTTGAAGACACCCAAACCATTCGTGGCAGCCTGCGACCGGTTCATCTACACAGAGGTTCTTGGGTCGGTGGATGGGCGGCCGTTGCCCCGCAAGTCTGCCGCGGAAATGGATCGCGACGCTGAATTCGTGGCGCTGGTCGGCGACGCTGTCGACGACTCGGCCGATGACAATGGATGGGCAAACTTGAGTGCCGTCGGCAACATCATCCGCAACAAGAAGCCGGACTTCGATTCCCGCAACTATGGGTACAAGAAGCTCTGGGAGCTGCTCGACGCTTCGAGCTACTTCGAGTCGAAGCTGATAAACAACGTCGCCATGGTGAGGCGGGAGAAAAAGTAGCGTGGTCATCGACCATCGCAGTATCGTATTCAGCGCAATGGACAAGAGGCCGACATGAAGGCTCGCCGAATCGCCACTAGTTGGACCCGCTTCTCCGCCATCCTGCTCGTCGCATTGGCCCCGTCCGCCCACGCGGACACCTGGTACCGCGCCGAATCACCCAACTTCCTGATCTACAGCAATATCGACGCGGCAGAAACCCGCGCCTACCTCGAGCACCTCGAGGCCTTCAAGTATCTGGCGGACCTGCTCCTCGACAACAACCCCAAGGACCGGGCTGCGACCAGCCGGTTCACGATCTACCTGGTAGACAGTCCGGATCACTTCAAGACGGTCGTGCCCAAGATCGGCCGGTACGTCGGGGGCTTCTACGACAGATGTATCGAGGGCGCACAGGCATTCGTGTTCGCTCCGCAGTTTTTTGGTGCGCAAATGGACATGGGGCTGCAGATCCTGCTGCACGAGTATGCGCATCACGTGATGTTCTCGCGCATGCGACGCTTCTACCCGTCCTGGTACGTGGAGGGCTTCGCGGAGTACCTGGGCAGCACGAAGCTGCAGCGCGGCTACTACCTGGTCGGAGTCCCCCAGGACGGGCGCGCGGCGCAACTGAACTCCTCGGAGCGCTGGGTGGACTACAACGTGATGCTCGATCCGAAGCGCTTCACGGAGGCGGTCAAGAAGAAGCAGGTGAACGCCTTCCAGTACTACGCGCAGTCGTGGATCACGGCACACTACATGCTGTCGGATTCGGCCCGGGCACAGGCGCTGAACTCCTATTTCGACCGCATCGCACGCGGGGAGGACGGCTCGGAAGTCTTCAAGGCGACGACTGGATTGACGACGTCGCAGCTGCGCAGCGAGATCAACTCCTATCGCCGCAAGTATTCAGCGTTACAGGTGAAAGTACCGGAGATGCCGGACGCGCCGATCACGGTGGCGCGTCTGCCCAAGGAACGAGGCGATTACCTGATGGAGGCGGCCGCGCTGCGCACCTGCCCGACGAAGAAGCACGGCATAAAGCTGACCGAGAAACTGCGTTCACTGAGTGCGAAACGACCCGGCGATCTCGATCTTCGACTGGAGCTGAGTCGCGCGGAGTTGCTGTTCGGTGACGCGAAAACGGCGCGCGCGAATCTCGAATCAATCGTGACAAAGGGTCCGTCATCATTCGACGCACACTATCTACTCGGACGCAGCTACTACCAGGACGCGGACGGGAACAGTGCCGAACACCTCGACAATCGAAACAAGGCCAGCGCGCAGTTCCTCGAAGCGTACAAGCTGGACAAGGGTCACGCCCCGAACCTCTACTACCTGTCGGTCAGCATGGACACGGGCGGCACGCCCTCGAAATCCATGGTGAACGCCGGCACGGCCGCGGCCATGTTCGCGCCGAGCGTGCCGGAGTACGCGTTGCATGCGGCCCTCGTAAATCTGCGGGCAGGCGACAAGAACACAGCGATCCGGGCTTTGCAGCCATTCGCCAACAACCCGCACAAGCTCGAATACGCGGCGCAAGTGGCGGCTCTCATCAATGAGCTTGGCGAGACAGAAGTCATGTCGGAAGCCATATCAAAGCTCGAAAGACTGGGTTTGCCGCCGAACGAAAAAAAGGAAGGGGAAGAAGAGGAAGAAGAGGAAGAATAGGCGAACCGGCGTCCGTCGTAATCTCGCTCCGCTGATGCAGGTTTTCGAAGGGGAGGGTCGATATGCGATCGAAGATCGCGGTCGCTTTGCTAACGACTTCATTCGCCGTGCTCGCGGCGTGCAGCACGAATCGCCTGGGTCCGATAGATGCCAACGAAGGGATCGATCACCTGTGTATCCAGAAGAATCCCAAGGTGAAGGTGAATGATTTCATACCCGCGTTGGAGGAAGGCTTTGCGCGGCACGGTGTGACCAGCGAGGTGTACGAAGGCGTGGTCCCTCGCCACTGCAGGTACGCGGTGAAGTACACGGCGGTTCAGAAATGGAATCTGCAGTTCAACATGACTGACGCCAAGATCGATATCTTCCGGGACGGACGCGCGATTGCGTCGGGCAAGTTCATGTTGAAGCCCTTCTCGCCGCTGCAGATGGCGAGCACGCAAAAGAAACTCTTCCCCGTGATCGACGAACTATTCGTCAACGTTTCCCAGCCGATCGCCGTCGTGCGCAAGGCCCCCGAAAGACCCAATGAGCCGTTGACTTCCCCGGCTTCGATCGAACGGGAGCTCAATGCCCTGGTGGACGCCTATACCTCAGGCCGGATCACAAAGGAGGAATACTTCGCCAGGAGAAAGGCGCTTACCCGGAATTGACGCCCGGGTTTGTTGGGCCGCTCCGACAATCGCAATGCCTGGCTAACTACTCTCCCGGATCATTTCTTCCGGGCCAGTTCCAGCGCGCGATCGAGCGCTTCTTCGGGGGCCGTCTCGACGTCCGGCGTCACGCCCGTGGTTTCCCAGTTGCGCCCGTTGATCGGATTGCGCGGGGATCCGGTGGACACGAACACGCTGTAGCCCTGCGGTAGTGGGAAAATATCCCCGGGATTCGCACCGCCACCTGAACGTTCGCCGACGGTTTTCGCGCGCCCGCATGATTGCAGGGAAAACGCAATCGACTCCGCGGCGGAGAATGTCCGCCGGCTCGTCAGCACGAACACAGGCACATCGAGCATGGGGCGCGGATACTCGATGGCCGGGCGCTCGCTCTCCGTCCCGGTGCGGGAATGAAACGTGTTGTAGACGTTCGCGCCGGGTTTGACGAATGCGCTGATGAGGTAGCCCACCATGGATGGGGCTCCGCCACCGTTTGCACGCAGGTCGAGGATGACGGCGTCGGCGTCCTGCGCGAGGGACAGCGCGGCGTCGGCGGCGCGCCGCGCGGGATCTTCCGGATTGCCGAAGTCGATATCCGCGACGCCTACGAGTTCGATCAGCGCCACGTTGCCGGGTAGCTTTTCCGCGCGCTTGAATCCGTAGTTGAACGCGCTGGGGTCGTACGGACGTCGCATTTCGCGAGGCGCTCCGTTGCCGCCGGCTTCCGGCGGTTCGTAGTTCACGCGGAAGTGGCGGTCATAGGTCCTGAGGATCGCGGTGAGCTCCTGCGCGAGTTTCCCGCGGTCGGTCAGCTCGTCGAGCTTTTCCGCCTTGGCGCGTGATCGAAGTTCATTGGCGATCGTGTGTGCGCGAGCCGGGTCGAAGTAATGGTCGTGGATGACGACCGCGATCGCCTCGATGTCTGCCGACATCTGCGCCTGGGCCGCGGTGGCCAGCACGGCCACCGCGGTCAGGGAGAGAAACGCTGAAGTTCGCCGCATGCGGACCAAGATGCCGCAATCCGGTCGAACGTCGCAACCGTCGCTATTCCAGTGCGACGACGGTTACCGAGGCGGGCGCGAGCTCGATAGCGAGCTTCCCGCCGCTCGCCCTGGCGCTGACCGGCTTCGGCTGCACGGTATTCGGCGCCTCGAAGGTATTGATGCTGTTGAACTTCGGCGCGGCGAGGGTCTGGCCGTTCGCGCGGGCCGCCTTCAACCCCGCTGCGGCGAGGTCGATCTTCACCTTGCGGTGCGGATCGAGATTGGTCAACGCCACCCACACCTTGCCGGCGGCATCCTTCGCGGCGATGGCGTCGACGCGCGGTAGTTGGAACTCGCCGTGCTGGTACGTGCCGGCATCAAACGTCACCGGCAGGAACGTCGCGTCCTGGAACGGCACGTACAGCTTGAACACGTGGTAGGTGGGCGTGAGCACCATCTTCTCTTCGCGCGTGAAGATCATGGCCTGCAGCACGTTCACCATCTGCGCGATGTTCGCGATCTTCACGCGGTCGGCGTGGCGGGCGAAGGCGTTGATGTTGAGCGCCGCGATGATGGCGTCGCGCTGGCTGTTCTGCTGCTCGAGGAAACCTTCGGGCGTGCCGGGGATCTTGGCGAGCCACGCGCCCCATTCATCGACGGAGAGCAGCACCTTCTTCTCCGGATCGTACTTGTCCATGATGTCGCCGTGCAGCTTCAGCAGGTCGTACATCCGGCGGGTCTCGTTCAGTAGTTTGGCGTAGTCGGCCTCGTCGAAGTCGAAGGACTTGAACTTCGGCGGAAAGCTGACGACGGTGTAGAAGTGCAGGGAGATGCCCTCGATGTCCCACGCCCAGGTCTTGTCCTTCCACGCGGCCATCACGGCCTCGGTGTAGTCGGTGTGGGCCGTGTCGGGGCCCACCGCGATGCGGCGCATCTTCACGTCGGGGTTGTAGTTGCGCGAGTAACGGGCGTACACCTTGAGCAGATCGGTGTAGTACTCGGGCGTCATCGAACCGCCGCAGCCCCAGTTCTCGTTGCCGATGCCGAGGATGGGCACGGCGTAGGGCGCGGGATGTCCGTTCGCGGCGCGCTGCTGCTGCAGCGCCGTGGGCTGTGGAGTCGTCAGGTATTCGAGCCAGTCCGCGGCCTCGGCGGGCGTGCCGGAGCCGACGTTGATGGATAGATAGGCCTCCGCGCCGACCTGGTCGAGGAAGTCGAAGAATTCGTGCGTGCCGAAAGTGTTCGGTTCGATCACGCCGCCCCAGTTGGGATTGAGCGTGGGCGGGCGTTTGTCGCGCGGGCCGATGCCGTTCTTCCAGTGATACTCGTCGGCGAAGCAGCCGCCGGGCCAGCGCACGTTGGGCACCTTGATGGCCTTGAGCGCGGCGACGACGTCGTTGCGGATGCCGCGGGTGTTGGGGATCTTCGACTCCGGTCCGACCCACACGCCTTCGTAGATGCCGCGGCCGAGATGCTCGGCGAACTGACCGAAGATGTGGCGCTCGATCTTCGCGCCGGGCTTGGCGGCGTCGATCGTGACCTTGACGGTGTCATCGGCGGCGAAAGCCGGGAGCGACAGCGCGGCGATGGCCACGCATGCGATGGCGCGTACGAATCTCATTCGGGAACCCCTCTCTTGTTTGCGCCGACGTTATCACGGCGGCGCGCGTGAAAAGTCCGCGATCCTGAAAGAGGTATGGCGGGCGAACGGTTTCGGAACAGGTAAACATTTGCCCACACCTGCCGATACCCATCCCGGTGCCTCTGCGCAAACCGGGGAATATCGCAGGCGCGCCGCCCAATGCGCGACACCGCTCACAGAAATCCCATCCAATCAGCGGCCCTGCTGCTCGGCATACTGCTCACGCTGTTGCTCGTGGTGGGGCATCGCTTCCTGCCGGAACGCAAGCTGACGTTCACCCACGCGGACGACCGCCTGTGGAAGTCGCTCCTCGTGCAATCGGGTCAGGGCGCGCCGGCGGAAATCGACTGGCTCGACCAGCTCAATTTCCACTACGCCTGCCAGTTCCCTGAGGAGACGATCTTTCAGGGCTGTGGCTTCGCCTACATGCTGGCGGGCGAGGACGTGAGCCGGGGCATCGACCTCTCGCGCTACAAGACGCTGAACCTGACGATCCGCTACACGGGCAACGCGCAATACCTGCGCGTGGCGCTGCGCAACTTCGACCCGCGATTCTCGACGGTCGACGACGTGAATTCCCCGAAGTTCAACTTCGTCAACATCCCGACCAAGGATCTCGACAAGCCCATCGCGATCGGCATGGGCGAGTTCTCGGTGGCGGAGTGGTGGACGACGGCCTACAACCACCCGCGCGAGTATTCGCATCCCGATCTCAGCAACGCGACCGTCTTCAACGTCGACCTGCAGGGTGAACTCGGCGGCACGCGGCACGACATCCGCATCGAGAAGGTCGAGTTCGTGGGCGAGTGGATCAGCGCGGAGTCCTGGTACCTCGGGATCCTGTGCCTGTGGATGATCCTCGGCACGACCTATGGGACTACGCAGCTCGTGAAGCTGCGGCGGGCGCATCGCGCGCAGCGCCAGAAGATCGCCGAGCTCGCGCGGGAGAAGGAGAAATACCAGAAGCTCTCGACGATCGATGCGCTGACCAGCGTACTCAATCGTCACGGCATCGATCAGTTCGTCGCGTCCTTGGCCGATTCGGGCGTGGCCGCGAGCGTCATCGTCATCGATCTCGATCACTTCAAGCGCGTCAACGACGAGCGTGGGCATCACGTGGGTGACCGAGTGCTGGGCACGATGGGCGAGATCCTGCGCGCCGGCATCCGCAACACGGATGCGGTGGGCCGTTGGGGTGGTGAGGAGTTCGTGCTCGTGTGTCCGGGCGCGAGCCTGGAGAAAGCCGCGGACCTCGCGGAAAAGCTGCGGCACAAGATCATGGAAACCAACTTCGTCCCGGAAGACAGGCTCGACATCACGGCCAGCTTCGGTGTCGCGGCCTCGAGGGGTGGGGCGGGGTTCGACGAGGCGTTCCGCCAGGCGGATCAGGCGCTCTATCTTGCGAAGAGTCGCGGTCGCAACTGCGTGGTCGCGGCGAACGAGGAGAAGATGCACAAGGTCACGGGGGCGAGCAAGGGAGCTTGGGCGTTGATGAGTGGAAGGTTCAAGCTGCATCGGTAGCGAGGCACGCAAGTCGGTCTGGGCTAAACTGCAACTTGTCGAAGTCGTCCGCAGCAAGGCTCACGATGAACCTCTACCGTCTTCTCGTTCTCTCCCTCGGTCTCTGTCTGGCCGGCAACGCCCATTCGACGGACCCGGTGTTCGACGTCCACGTGCATTTGCGCGAGGGCGAGGCGTCCCTGGCAAAGTTCAAGACCGAAGCACGGGATGCCGGCGTAGAGCTCGCGGGCATCGGTGCAATGTGGTTCGGCGGTCCGCACCAGGCGCCTGCGGGTAATCCCGCTTCTATTCGCTCGAGCAACGATGCCCTGATCGCGCTTGCCGCAAATCATCCCGAGGTGGTTCCCATTGCAACGGTCCACCCGTACGACGGGCAGGCGGCGCTCGACGAACTCGCGCGCATCGCGGCGCGCGGTGTGAAAACGCTGAAGATTCATCCGCACACGCAGAACTTCCAGATCTCCGACCCGCGCGTACTGGCGCTCATGACGAAAGCCGGCGAGCTCGGCATGACGGTGCTCATCGACAACGCAGGCATCGTGCCGGGCGACTGCGAAGACCTGTTCAACCTCGCATTCAAAGCGCCCAGAACGCGCTTCATCTTCGCCCACATGGGCGGCCTCAATTTCCGCTACTGGAACATCCTCGTGCTCGCGCGCACCGCGGATGGCTTCGCGCTCGACAACGTGTACTTCGACATCTCCGGCGTCGTGCTGCTCGCGGCCGGCTCGCCCATCGAGAAGGAATTCGTCTGGACGTTGCGCAATGTGGGCATCGATCACGTGCTCATGGGCTCTGACTATCCGCAGATTGCGATAGCACCCACGGTCGAGGCGCTGGAGAAGCTCGATTTAACGAAAGAAGAAAAGGCGGCCATCCTGAGCGGTAACGCCCGGCGGATATGGGGCGCCGGCGCGTCCACCCGCAAATAGCGCCTGGTCATCGAGCGAATGTCACTCGAAAGCCCCACGAGGCAGAGTGGGTGCATGCCTGCGCGCGACCGGGCCACCGCACGTACGTGACCAGGCTGAACACCCAGTAGTAGCATCGCCCCGTGACAACAAGAACAACAAAGTCACTCGCTTTTCTTCTCTGCTTCCTCGCCGGGGCAGTCCTCGCCCAGGCTCCCATCGACATCGAAACCGACTTCGCGCCCGGCTCGCACCTGCGATTCGCCAAACGGGTGGACAACGCCCAGACGGCCATTTACAGCGAAGTACTCGCCGCATACGACGCGCGAATCGCGAAAGATCCCTTCGAGCCGACGCCGCAGGTCGAAAAGTGCCGATTCATCGAGGTGTTCGCGTACTCGGAGGAAATGTACATCGAGTCCTCGAGCGACGACCTGGAGGCGTGCCAGGAGCAGCTTCGCAAGGGCCGTCACGCGGAACATCCCGAAATCCTTCTCTATGACATCGAGAAGTCATGGGGAGACGACGCGGGCAGCAAGGCCGAGGCGCTCATTCCGCGTTCGCGTCATTGGTCGCCGCAGCAGCAGGCGGTCCTGTACGAACTACTCTCGGACAAGTTCCACTGGACCAAGCCGGAACTCTCTTCCCAATACGCGATCCAGGCGGTCAGCCTCAATCCCGGTTCGCGCGTCTTGCTGGTTGCCGTGGAGCGCTGGATTCAGCTCGGGGCGAAGGACAAGGCGCGCCGGTTGCTGCTCGAAGCGCCGGAGAGCACCTGGGAAAACGTGCCGCGCTTCAGCGCCGCGAAGCTGCTCGTGGACATGGGCGATCCGAAAGCGGCGGGTGAAATCCTGCGTGCCGACAAGGAGGCTCCGGGCGGAAACGTCATGCTCGCGCGCATCCTCGCGGAAAACGGCGAGATCGAAGCCGCGCGGGAGATGTATCGCCGCGTCATCGGAGGCGAGTTCGTCCTGTACGACAACCGTGTCGAATACTTCGAGTTCGAGCGCAAACACGGCAACCGCGAAGCGGCCATCGCCGCCTACGAACAACTTCGCGACCAGGGGTTCGGTGCGGACCTCCTCAGCCGCGAACGACTCTCACTGTTCCTGGCGCATCCGGGCGCGCCGTGGAAAGGAAGCGACGTCTGGGGCTTCCTGCTGTTCTTCGGTTTGCTCCTGTCGGCCGCCGCGATGCCCGCGGCCGTGATCGCGCCTATCCACTACCGTGGTCTCGGGCGCCGGGTCGCGGGCCTCGAGCCCGACAAGCCTCAGCCGGCCTGGACTCTCCGGCACGCGTGGTACGCACTCGCCGTCTTTTCCATCGGCGGCCTGATTTCCATCTACGTATTCCACGCGGCATTCCTGGAGCTGATGCTTCCCTGGACCAAGCGCGGCCAGACGAGCGCCACGGACGTCGTGCTCGCCCGGGAAATGCTCTGGACCACGCTGCTCACGCTGTTGTTGATCCTGCCCCTGCTGCGCGGGCGATCGCTGAAGTCGCTGCTGTTCGGCAACTGGTCGGTGACGAAGTCGATCCTCGTCGGCATCGGCTTCGCGATCGCGCTGAAGGTCGTGACGGGCATCATCGGCCTGGGACTGCAATCGGCGGGTGCGCTGGGCACCGACACGATCCGCGCGATGCAGGGCACACACCAGTTGTACGGCATCGTCACCATGCTGCTCATCTTCGCGGTGGCCGTTCCGGTCATCGAAGAGCTGGTGTTTCGCGGCGTGCTGCTCGAGGCGTCTCGCGGCCAGGTGACATTCCTGTTCGCCGCGGTCATTCAGGCCGCGCTATTCGCGCTGATTCACGAATCCTGGGCGGACATGCCGGCGCTGTTCCTGTTCGGCCTCGTGGGCGCCTGGCTCGTCAAACGCAGCGAAGGGCTGCTGGCGCCGATCGTGATGCACTCGACATTCAACCTCATCGCGGCGTTGACGATCGTGGGCATTACGTCGGTGTTGAATAGCTAGACACCCGCGATTTCCCCGGGCCATGCGGCTTCCGACAGGCGGCCTACCGGCGGCCCATTAATCGAATTCCCGGCCCCATTGCTTGCGCTCCATCACAAACGCGGAACAAAAGGGGCGCTGTAACTAAATCCCCACTTGGAATTACCGATAGCCGTCTCGGTAGCGATGCCCCTTCACAGGGCACCATTTGGGACCATGCAGGAAACGGACGTCTCGATTCCCCGGAAGACCAGCCACTCGACGGCGCTGTCGATCGGGATCCTCCTGACGTGCCTCGCCGTCGTGGGCCATGGCTTCCTGCCGGAACGCAGGCTCTCACTCGATCCCACGCAGGACCTCGCAAACGCCTTCGTCATGCAATCAGGCGATGGCGCGCCGGCGGACATCCAGTGGATCGACCAGTCGCGCTTTCGTTTCGCATGCAAGTTCCCCAAGGCCACGGTCGACCAGGGCTGCAGCTTCGGTTATCAGCTGCACAACGGAAACGTCGACCAGGGCGTCGACCTCTCGCGCTTCCAGACGCTGAACCTGGCGATCCGATATTCGGGCAACGCGCGCTACCTGCGCGTCGCCGTGCGCAATTTCGATCCGCGATTCTCGAAGATCGAGGACCTCAATTCTCCGAAGTACAACTTCGTGAACATTCCCGCCCGCGACATGGCGCAGCCCGTCGCGATCAGCCTGGGCGAGTTCTGGGTGCCGGAGTGGTGGATAGATCAATACGACCTCCCGCGTTCGCTGTCGCATCCCGATCTCAGCAACGCCACCATTTTCTCCATCGATCTGCGCGGCGGTAATCTTTCCGACACCGCGCACGACATCCAGATCGACAAGATCGAATTCGTCGGGCACTGGATCAGCGCGGAATTGTGGTACCTCGGCATCTTGTGCTCGTGGCTCATCCTCGCCACCACCTATGGCATCTCGCAGTGGGTGAGGCTGCGCCGCAAGCACCGCGAGCAACGCAGGAAAATCGACCATCTCGAGACCGAGAAGGAAAAGTACCGCAGGCTCTCGACGCTCGACGCGTTGACCAATGTCCTGAACCGTCACGGCATCGAGCGGTTCGTCGAGCAGCTTCAGGTCACTCGCACGCCCGCGAGCGTGATCGTCATCGACATCGATCATTTCAAACACGTCAACGACCAGCGCGGCCACTACGGCGGGGATCGCGTGCTGCGATTGATGGGTGAAATCCTGAGCACGCACTCGCGCAACACCGATGGGCTGGGCCGCTGGGGTGGTGAGGAGTTCGTGCTCGTGCTGCCCGGCGCGAGCCTGTCGAAGGCCGCGGAGCTCGCCGAAAAGCTGCGCCAACGCATCAAGGACACGAACTTCATTCCGGAAGAGCCGCTGCCGATCACGGCGAGCTTCGGTGTGGCGGTTTCGAAGGCGGGTGAGCCCTTCGACGACGCGTTCCGCAAGGCCGACGAGGCCCTGTATCTGGCGAAAAGTCGTGGCCGCGACTGCGTCGTCGCCGCGGCGGACGATCAGATGCACAAGGTCACGGGCGCTCGCAAGAGCACCTGGGCGCTGATCAGCGGGCGCTTCAAGATTCATAGTTAGGCCGCCCATGAGACCGAGCCGAAATGTGAACGCGAATCCGCAGACGGCAGACAAGCGCAGCCGTGGATTGAAGATACTCCTTGGGAGCCTCACTGCCGGCGCGATCGGCATCGCGCCCTTGCTGCTTTACGCGTTATTGGGCCCGAAGGACGGCAACCCGATTGGCCTTGGGCTGCTCGCGATGCTGGCGGTGCCGGTGGCCGCAATCGGATCACTGATCGGGTTGGTCACGATGGCGGTGGAATACTTCCTGCGGCCGCGGAACTGAGCGGATGTTTCGCCTGCTCGGCATCCTGCTCCTCGTCTACGTGGCGTACGCGCTCCACAAAGGCGAGGTGTACGCGAAGCATCGCTGGAGCGGGAGAACCGTGTACCGGAACGACTCGCCCGGCTACTTCGCCACCGTGATCGCCATCTACATCATCCTGGGCATCGCGCTGATCACCGTGTTCTGAATTCCGCGCGCCTCATCCTCCGCGCCTGCGCCACTCCGCGGGTGACGCGCCGAACTCCCGCTTGAACGCGCGGCTGAACGCGGCTTCGGATTCATACCCCACCGCATAGCCGACCTTCGCGACGCTGTCGCGCGACTCGCGCAACTGCTGTGCGGCGAGCTGCATGCGCCAGTACGCCAGGTAGTGCATCGGCGACTGGCCCACCAATGACGTGAATCTCTCCGCGAACCCCGATCGCGACATCCCGACTTCGACGGCGAGTGCTTCCGCGGTCCATTCCTTGCCCGGACTTCCATGCAGCAGCGCGAGCGCGCGACCGATGTTCGGATCGCGCACGCCGGCGAGCCAACCGGCCTTGTCGGCGGGCAAGCTGTCGATGTAGTGACTGACGGCCTCGACGAACAACAACTCCGCCAGCTTGGCGACGATGCTCGACGATCCGACGCGTCCCGCGGCGATCTGGCTGGCGGCAAATCGAAACGAACTCTCGACCCAGGCACCGATGGGTGTCGCGCCGACATCGAGTTTGAGGACGGCGGGTAGTGAGGCGAGCAGGGGGCCGAAGGGATGATCCGTGCCCAGGAAGCCGCACAACAGCAGCGTATTTTCTCCACCGCCGCCGTGTTCGATGCTCGCGAGCGCGCCCGCGGGCGAGGGCCGGACCAGTTCGCGCGCCGAGATGGGAGCATCGCTGATCTCACTACCCAATACGTGCGCGTCGTTGTGGGGCAGCAGCACGAGTTCGCCTGCGCGCACCTCGATCGCGTCGCCATCGCCGATGCGCAAGTTCATCCGCCCCGAGGAGACGTAGTGCAACCCGATGACGTGCCGCGGCGTGACCTGGAACGGCTTGCAATCCTCCGACGACATCCGGCCGCTCACGCACCACGGCGCGGAGAACTGCGCCTCGAGGAAGACGCCGCCCGAGAGCCGGATCACACGCAACACGTCGGAGAACGCATCCAAGGGTGACTGACCTGTCTGGAGCCTGGAGCAAGTGAATTGGAGCCGCGGACATTCAATCCCGGACGCCGCGAGGGGAGAGTAGCACTCAACAAAGCTTCACCACACTAGCTAATCGGAGACCGTCATGAATGCCGTCCTCTCACCCGCCGCCGAATCGGGCCGCACCGCCCGCTACGCGCAGATCGTAAGGCTGTCGAAGAAGGCCGAATGGCAGATCGACCGCGACCTGATGCGCGACCGCCACTTCGACTTCACGCGCAAGTTCCTGCCCGACGCGCTCTCGCGCGTGGACATGCTGCCGTTTCTCGATCCGCGGGACGCACGGCTGCTGAGCCAGGTGCAGGGGCGCACCTACGCGTACATTTTCGGCCTCGTCGAACGATTCATCAGCGCCAAGATGCTCGACCAGGGCCGGGCGCATGCCTTCGACGATCAGAACGCCATGGAAGCGCTGGTGCGCTTCACGAACGAGGAGATCAAGCACCAGGAGCTGTTCCGGCGCATGGAAGAGATGATCGGCGGGAAGATGCCGCAGGGTTATCGCCAGACCGCCGATCCGAACGACGTGGCGCGCGCGGTGCTTGCGGCGAGCACCTGGGCGGTGCTGGCACTCACGTGCCACATCGAGCTGTTCGTGCAGGCGCATTACGCCGAGTCCATCATGGACGCGGACCTGTGTCCGCTGTTCAAGGACGTCTTCAAATACCACTGGAAGGACGAAAGCCAGCACGTGGTGCTGGACGAGCTCGAGTGGAAGGACGAACACGCGCGTCTCACCCCCGATCAGCGCGATCGGGCGGTGGACGATCTGATCGCGCTCGTGGGCGCGGTGGACGGAATCCTGCGGGCGCAGTCCTCGGCCGACGTGGAGTATTTCGTGCGTTACTCGGCGCAGGCGTACAGCGAGCGTGAGGTGAAGGAGATCGAGTCCGTCGTGTTCGGCGCGTATCGCTGGCAGTACATCGTCTCGGGCGTGCGGCATCCGCACTTCGGCAAGCTGCTCACGAGCATGACGACACCGGCGCAGATGTCGCGCATCCAGGCCGCGCTCGCACCCATCCTCGGCGGGTAGTGAGACGGCGATGAGCATCCCCCAGTGGACATTGCTCGGCTTCACGGCCTGGACTCTGGCGCTCCTGGTGGCCACGGTCGGCGTGTATCGCTGGGGGAACATCCTGTTCGCGAAGGCGCGCATCGCGTCGTTTCGATTCGACGCGCCCGAGGGCGGGTGGTATCAGCGCGGCACGCGCGCGCACGCGAACTGCATCGAGAATCTGCCGGTGTTCGGCGCGATCGTTTACGTGATCACGGCCATTGGCCTGCGGGGACCTGGGATCGATGCGATGTGTTTCGCCATCCTTGCGGCGCGCGTCGTCCAGTCAATCGTCCACGTGTCGCACGAGCAGACCGATGCCTTCGTCGCGGTGCGCTTCTCGTTCTACGGCGTGCAGCTCGCGTGTTTCATCGCGCTCATCGTGATGGCGGCGATGCGTGGCGCGGTAAGCCCGGCGGCCTAGGCCTTCTTCACGAACTCCGACTTCAGCGCCATCGCGCCGATGCCCTCGATCCTGCAGTCGATGTTGTGATCGCCCTCGGAAACGAGGCGGATGCCTTTCACCTTGGTGCCGACCTTCACCACCGACGACGAACCCTTGACCTTCAGATCCTTGATCACGGTGACGCTGTCGCCGTCACTGAGCGGCGTGCCGAAGGCATCGCGAATGACCGGCGTCTCCTCGGTGGGCGCGGCGACTTCGGTGTCTTTCCACTCATGTCCGCACTCGGGGCAGACGAGCAGCGTGCCGTCGTCATAGGTGAGTGTGGACGCACATTTGGGGCAGGGAGGCAGTGTGGACATGAGGCATTGTGTCATATGGCGCGCCGCACGCCGATTCGGCGATCCTCGCGCAGCCAACCTACCTGCGCCATCGGCGCTGGCTGACGTGACCGCTCGCCGCGAAATCCTATGCTTGCGGCGGTCTCTGCACATAAGGAGCGTGCCCATGCCCCGCAAGCGCCCCCTCGAACCCATCGCACCCGCGACCATTCCGGGAGAGCCGCTCGACCCGAAGATTCCGCCGGACGAGCAGCCCGAACCCGATGAGGATCGCGAGCAGGCGGACGAACGCGAGGAAACGGAAGAGGAGCAGGAGGCTCGCGAATCGGAACCTGCGTTCGATCGCGCGACCACGCGCATTCCGCCGGGTTGACAGGCGCGGCCCGATCCAAGTAGTTTCACTTCCGTGCTCAACCTCGTCTGCAAGTATTACTTTTGGTCGCCACATCACGTGGAGGCCGGCGATTGAGCGCGTGTAGCTGACGACTCAACCGAAACGAGCCTCCCCAGCGGAGGCTTTTTTGTGCGCGTCCGCGGGGGGAGGAACCCAAAGGACGCGAACATGCCCACGACAACCCAGATAAGACTCATCGAGCCGGCCGACGTGCCGGCGCTGCTCCAGATCATCGCGGACTCGCGCGCCGAGTACGGCATCGCCGAGCGCGGTGTCGAACTACTCGCGCCGGCGGATCGCGCGCTGTACTCCACCTACCAGCGCCAGCGCTCGCTGTACTTCGTGGCGGTGCGCGAGGGTGAGATCGTCGGCGGCGCGGGCATTGCGCCGCTCGCCGGCTCGGATCCGCTCACCTGCGAACTGCAGCGCATGTACCTGCGCGCGGATGTGCGCGGGCGTGGCATCGGAGAGGCGCTGCTCGATCGCTGCCTCGCGGCGGCGCGGCAGCTCCTCTACGTGCGCTGCTACCTCGAAACAGTGAAGCAGATGCAGCCCGCGATCGAGTTCTACGGCCGGCATGGATTCCGCAGGCTCAATTCGCCGCTGGGATCCACGGGGCACGAGCACAACGATCGCTGGATGTTGCGGCCGCTGCGCGCCTCCGCGCGTCAGTGGACGCACGGCCAGGTGGGGCATTGAGAATCAGCCGGGCGCTTGCCGCTTGATCTGCTTCTCGAGTTCTTCGAGAGCTTTGATGGCGGCTTCGTCCTCCTTCGCGAAATCGCGCAGGTCGTCGCTGTCGATTTTGGGTTCGACCTTCACGCCGGTGTTCGGCACACGCGTCTGGGGCGTGGGATTGTGCTCGAGATCCTGCATGTCGATGACGGGCGTTTCGATGCGCGGTTCGCGCTCGTCGATGGGTTGCTGTCGCTGGGGTGTCGTCATGGTCGCCTCCGCATCCGCGGATGTGGAGGACAGCCTAGGGCGGGGCGCGTGCGCGCATTGATCAGTGGGCGCCCCGCGGGCCTGTAAGACATCGCACGGAATCCATCCCCACTTTTTACACCGGCACCGCTATCCCCACCGCTGAACCCGGCTATTGGAGATCGCGTTAATAGAGCCATGAAAAAAGCCGCGGCTCATCACCGCGGCTCAACTTCCCCATACATGCCCTTCGAGGCAATCAAGCTTTCTCGATCTTCAGCTTCTCGCTAATTTCCTGGGCCATTCCCTTCACCGACTTCGCTTTCTGAGCGGCGTCGACCTTGTCGCCCGACTGGAACTCGTTGGTCGCTTCGGCCCACTGGGCCTTCATGCTTTCGAGGCCGGCCTTGGCGCCCGCGAACTCATCCTTGTCGATGCCCCAGGGCAGACGCTTCTTCTTGGCGAGCTCGTCGACGCGCGCCTGGATGGTATCGATGGACTTCGGCACTTCGACGCTCAATGACTCCCACTCGGTGGTCGCCGCGGCCACGGCGGCGCGAGCCTGTTCCTTGCCGGATTCGATCGCGGCGCCGAGCGAATCCACGGCTTTCTGGAGCTGCGGCGTGCCGGCGAGCACATCGTCATAGTCCTTGTTCTCGAGGCTGGTCTTGAGTCGCGCGATGTTGGACTCGACGCCCTTGAGTCCCTCGGGCGCATAGCGCGCGGCGTCTTCCTTGATCGCGGCGAGCGAGGTTTCGACACCTTCCAGCGCCTTCGTGGCGTTGGACTTCTGCTGTGAGCAGCCGGCCGCGAGGGCCAGGACCGCGAGCAGGGGCACAATCAACCTGGATTGACGCATCGTTTTCTCCTTCCTCTGACAGAGCCCGGCGAGCGGCTCCCGTGGCGGAGAAGTTTGTTAGGAATGTCGCGCCAGCGCTGCAAGCCTGTGAGCCGGCATGTTTGTAGGACAACGTTACGTGCGGCGCGCGTGTTGGCTGGCAGGCCGACGAATCCGTGACGGAAACGGGGTCAGGCCCCGTTTCGAGAGAAGCTAGACGGTCGTGCCGGGCGCCGCGGCCGCGCTCAACCGCACGCGCACCTTCGCATCCAGCGGATCGGGCGCGATGTTCTCGATCCGCTGCAGGAAGGTCTTGATCACTTCCGCGCCGCGCGGGATGACGAGCATGCCGTTCTGACGCCGCGCCTCCTCGAGGATCATCATGCCGGGGCGCACGTTGCGCAGCGTGATCTCCATGCTCTCGCCGGTGTGCCAGCGGGTGGACAGGCACTTCTCGAGCGCGATGACCACATTTTCGCCGTAGCGCACCTCGCGGTCATGCAGATATTCGAAGGCGTCGTCGACCGACTTGCCCTGCGCGACCTGCTGTTCGAATTCGAGCGCGGCGCCGAGGATCTTCGCGCCGAGCCCGACGATCCCGTCGTGCATGGCGGCCAGGCGATTGTCGGGCCAGGTCAGCGCATCGAGGATCTGGAAGACGGGTTCGAGGCGCGGGATGTGCGCGAGTAGTTTGTGCGCGATGTTCGGCACCCCGCCGACCTGTTGCAATTCTTCCGACGTCAGCGTTGCCCCGTCGTGCAGTTTTTCGATCACCACGGGAGACAGGGCGACATAACCCACCTGCGAGAGCAGGGCGGCCGCCTCGAGCTGCCAGTAGTCGGTACACGCGAACCGGGCGGAACATTCCATCGCGATGCGCTTGATTCGCTCTGCGCGACCGAAGGCCGAAGGATTCGCGATCGCGAGCACTTCCATGAGCGAGCGGATGCAGCCGATCAGCGTCTCCTGCAGCACGGCGCGCTCTGCATGTACCAGCCGGTACTGGATGACGCCGGCCTCGACCGCGTGAAGGATGTCCCTCACGACGGCGGGCTTGGTGAGGAAGCGGAAGATCTGGCCTTTGTTCACGGCGTCGACGGCGAGGTCGCGCCCGGAATCGCCGGTCAGCAGGATTCGTGTGACGTCGGGCCGGCGCAGCATGACCTCGTGGAGAAAGCTGGCGCCGTCCATGCCGGGCATGCGCATATCGGACACGACCACGGCCAGGCGCTCGAGCTCATTGACCTTCTGCAGCGCCTGCGCGGCGCTGGTGGCGCATTGCGCGTCGTATTCGTCGGCGAGAACGGCGCACAGGGCCTCCACGATGCTGGGCTCATCGTCCACGCAGAGAACCTGGAGCTTTTGCCGCGCTGCCATGCCCCGCTTGTTAGCTGATCGGGCGACCTCGAACAACCTGACTGGTTGGCATGTCCGGGGTGTGCGGTGCGCCAACTACCGGAATTGTGATGCGGGTAGTCCCGGGCGGCAGCTATTTTCCCGCGGCTTTTGCCTGTTTGATCCAAACCCCTTGCCGCAGGGTGGTGGCGAACGCGGCGCCGACGATGCCGGCATCCGCGCGCAGCGAGCCCAGCTTGAGCTGGGTCGGGACCTTGAGGTCGTCGACCAGGTTCGGATGGTCCCCGGTGATTCCGCCGCACAGCACGATGAGATCCGGCCAGAACAACGCGTGCATGCGCGTCAGCACGTACGACAGCTCGGTCATGTAGTCATTCCACTCGAGCTTGCGCTCCATGCGCGCACGGCCCGAGGCGCGCGCCTCGGCTTCCATGCCGTCGAATTCGAGATGTCCGAGCTCGGTGTTCGGCACGAGCAGGCCGTCGACGAACAACGCGCTGCCGATGCCGGTGCCGAGCGCGAGCACCAGTACCGTGCCCTTCACATCGCGCGCGGCGCCGAAGTGCACCTCGGCGAGGCCCGCGGCATCGGCGTCGTTGATCGCGACGACCTCGCGGTTGAGCTTGGCGGCGGCGGGTTCGGCGAGCGGCTGGCCGATCCACGACTTCGCGACGTTGGCGGCGGTGTAGACCGTGCCGCCGACCACGACGCCCGGAAACGTCACGCCCGCGGGAAGATGCTCGGCGCCCTCCGGCACCGCATCGGCCATGGCATGCATCATTTCACTCACGGCCGACATGGCCGGCGAGGGCACCGACCGTCGTTCGCCGACGAGGCTGCCTTTTGTGAGGTCGACAACCGCCGCCTTGATGGACGATCCGCCGATATCGATGCCGATTGCTTGTCGGTGCATTCCGCGTGTACTCGAAGCCAATGTGGTGCAGCGCGCGAAAGGTGACACCAAGCAACCTTGGTAATCTGTGCCCCCTCGCACGACGTGCATATGATACCGGTCTCCGGAGTCCGACATACTTCTTGCATGGAATGTCGGCACGTCATCGAAAATTGTCCTGAAATGTCTCGTAGAACTAATGAAAGGTAGAACCCAGTGTTGAATGAGCCGCTCGTTTCGGGCGCGATCCTCAGGCGGGGCAGCCTGCGTTCGGCGATTTACGACAGGCTCACGCGCTCGCTGGGCAAGGACCCTGAGACGGCGACGCCGCGCGACATATACGACGCGTTATCGCTGGCTATCCGGGAGGAAATGTCCGCCCGCTGGCTCGCCACGCAGCGGCGCGTGGCGCGGGCGCGCGTGAAGCGGCTTTGCTATCTGTCCGTCGAATACCTGCCGGGCCGCTCGCTGCTCAACGCGTTGTCGAGCATCGACGCGGAGTTGATCGACGAGGCGCGCGCGGCCGTGGCGAGCATGGGACACGATTTCGACGCGGTGGTCGCGCTCGAAGTGGACCCGGGGCTCGGCAATGGCGGCCTGGGGCGGCTCGCCGCGTGTTTTCTCGATTCGCTCGCGACGCTGCAATACCCGGCGACGGGATACGGCATCCGCTACGACTACGGCATCTTCACGCAGTCGATCGACGACAACGGCGGGCAGCGGGAAGCCGCGAGTACGTGGCTGCGGCTGCACAACGTGTGGGAAACGCCGCGGTCGGATGCGCGCTACATCGTGCGCTTCGGCGGGCGCGTGATCGTCACGCACGAAGTAGGTGGGCAGGAGCGTTCGCGCTGGGTGGAAACGCAGGACATCCTCGCGGTGGGATTCGACCAGCTCGTGCCGGGCAATCGCTCGCCGACGGTGAATCACCTGCGGTTGTGGTCGGGGCGCGCGCTGCAGCCGTTCCACATCGAGAATTTCAACTCGGGCGAATACGCGGCCGCGGTGCGCGACCAGGTCGACGCGAAGAATCTCTCGCGCGTGTTGTACCCGGACGATTCGACGCCGCAGGGCAAGGAGCTGCGCTTCAAGCAGCAGTATTTCTTCGTCAGCGCGAGCATGCAGGACATGCTGGCGACGCACCTGGCCGAAGACCGCACGCTGGAGGAGTTGCCGACGGCGCTCGCGGTGCAGTTGAACGACACGCATCCGACGCTCGCGATCCCGGAGCTGATGCGGCTGCTGCTGGATCAGTACGACATGGCGTGGGCGGATGCGTGGGAGATCTGCCGGAAGGTGTTCGGTTATACGAACCACACGCTGCTGCCCGAGGCGCTCGAGACCTGGCCGGTGGAATTCTTCGAGCGGTTCCTGCCGCGGCACCTGGAGATCATCTACCGCATCAACGAGGAGTTCCTGCTCGAGGTCGAGAAACGCTTCAAGGGAGACGATGCGGCCAAGACCGCGCTGTCGATCATCGGCGAACACCACGGGCGGCGGGTGCGCATGGCGCACCTGGCGGTCGTGGGGTCGCACAAGGTCAATGGCGTCGCCAAACTACATTCGGACCTCATGAGGAAGACCATCTTCGCGGGCTTCGCGCGGATGTTTCCGGACCGGTTCACGAACGTGACCAACGGCATCACGGTGCGGCGCTGGTTGAAACAGTCGAACGTGGGGTTGTCGCGGCTGCTGACGGAGCGGCTGGGTTCGGCGTGGGAGAACGATCTCGAGGAGCTCGAGCGGCTGCGCTGGGCGGCGGACGATCCGCATTTCCGCGGGCTGTTCCGCGACATCAAGCGGCAGAACAAGATCGCGTTGGCGGAAGAAGTGGATCGGCGTACGGGCATCGACATCAGCGTGGATACGTTGTTCGACGTGCAGGTGAAGCGCATCCACGAGTACAAGCGGCAGCTGCTGAACATCCTGTACGTGATCACGCGTTACAACCGGATCAAGGCGAAGCCGGACGAGCCGTGGGTGCCGCGCACGACGATGTTCGCGGGCAAGGCCGCGCCGGGTTACCTGATGGCGAAGGCGATCATCCGGCTCATCAACAATGCATCGACGAAGATCAACCAGGATCCGGACACGCTGACGAAGCTGAAGTGCGTGTTCCTGCCGGATTACGACGTGTCGCTCGCGCAATTGATCATGCCGGCGGCGGACCTGTCGCAGCAGATCTCGACGGCGGGCATGGAAGCGTCGGGCACCGGGAACATGAAGCTCGCGCTGAACGGCGCGTTGACGATCGGCACGCTGGACGGCGCGAACATCGAGATTCGCGATGCGGTGGGGCCGGAGAACATATTCATCTTCGGCATGACGGCGGACGAGGTTGAAGCGCGGCGCGCCGATGGTTACCGGCCGCGCGAGATCGTCGCATCGAATCCCGAGCTGGCCAACACGCTGGACATGATCCGCAACGGCGCGTTCGGCGAAGGCGATCATGCGCGGCTCATCGTGGACCGATTGACGTCGGACGGCGAGCCGTTCCTGGTGCTCGCGGATTTCGCGGCGTACTGCGAAGCCCAGGGCCGCGTTGACGCGCTCTATCGAAACCACGATGAATGGAGCCGCAAAGCCGTGCTGAACACGATGTCGATGGGTCCGTTCTCGAGCGACCGCAGCATCCGCGAGTACGCCGAACGCATCTGGAAGATCCGCTCGGTGATGTAATGGGGACATTCCTCGTTTCCTAGCAAACGGGGACAGGCCTCAGGAGAATTGAAGTGTTGGGGTGGGCCGTGGGCAGGTCTGTCCCTTTTTGCTAGGAAACGAGGAATGTCCCCATTAAAGGCAAGCTGACAAAATCGGAGATTGGGGCGCTGATCAGCGCGAGCCACCACGAGCCGCGGTCGCTGCTCGGGTACCACGAGTTCCCGCGCGCGGGTGACACACCACTGTGCGTGGTGCGGGTGCTCGAGCCGGGCGCGGAATCCGTCGCGGTGTTCTGGGAAGACGAGGGCGTCGAGAAGGCCACCGAGCTCAAGTGCATCCACGACGCGGGCCTGTTCGAAGGCAACATCCGCCATCGCCGCCCCGTGGTTCCGTACAAGCTGCGCATCCGCTTCCAGGGCGGCCACGAAGTCGTCAAGCACGACGCTTATTTCTTCTCGCACGAGCTCACCGATTTCGACCTCTATCTATTCGGCGAGGGCCGGCACTACAGCCTCTACAACAAGTTCGGCGCGCACCAGCGCGTCCGCGACGGCGTCGCGGGCACCCACTTCGCGGTGTGGGCGCCGAACGCCAGGCGCGTGAGCGTGGTCGGCGACTTCAATCTCTGGGACGGCCGCAAACACGCGATGCAGGCACGTGGCAGCTCGGGCGTGTGGGAGCTGTTCGTGCCGGGCATCGGCGAGGGCGCCACCTATAAATACGAGATCCGCACGCGCCGCGACGACATCCTGCTCAAGTCCGATCCCTACGGCTTCTTCATGCAGAAGCGCCCCGAGACGGCCTCGATCGTCGCCTCGCTCGACGGCTACGAATGGGGCGATGCCCCCTGGATGAACGCGCGCCCCAACACGGACTGGCGCCGCGCTCCGATCAACATCTACGAGGTGCAGCTCGGCAGCTGGAAACACGCCTGGGATCGCCATCCGCCGTTCTACACCTGGCACGAAGCCGCCGAGCACCTGATCCCCTACGTCGTCGACATGGGCTACACGCACATCGAACTGATGGGCGTCGCCGAGCACCCGTTCGACGGTAGTTGGGGCTACCAGGTCGTCGGCTACTACGCGCCCACATCCCGTTACGGCTCGCCGAAGGACTTCATGTACTTCGTCGACAAGTGCCACCAGGCTGGCCTCGGCGTGATCCTCGACTGGGTCCCCGCGCACTTTCCGAAGGATTCCCATGGCCTCGCCGAATTCGACGGCTCCGCGCTCTACGAGCACGAGGACCGTCGCCTGGGCGAGCACATGGACTGGGGCACCAAGATCTTCAATTACGGCCGCCACGAGGTTAAGAATTTCCTCGTCGCGAACGCCTTGTACTGGCTCGAGCGTTACCACATCGACGGCCTGCGCGTGGACGCGGTCGCCTCGATGCTCTACCTCGACTACAGCCGCAAGCCGGGCGAGTGGGTGCCTAACCAGTACGGCGGGCGAGAGAACCTCGCCGCGCTCGCGTTCCTGCGCGAATTCAACACCGTCGCGCACGGCAATCATCCCGGCGTGCTCACGATCGCGGAAGAGTCCACAGCGTTCCCGGGCGTTTCGCGCCCCGTGCACCTCGGCGGCGTCGGCTTCAGCTTCAAGTGGAACATGGGCTGGATGAACGACACCCTGCATTACTTCGAGAAGGATCCGGTCTACCGCCGCCACGAGCACAACAAGATCACGTTCTCGTTCATGTACGCGTGGAGCGAGAACTTCGTGCTGCCGATCTCGCACGACGAAGTCGTGCACGGCAAGCGCTCGCTGCTCGACAAGATGCCCGGCGACGAATGGCAGAAGCGGGCGAACTACCGCCTGTTCATGGCCTACATGACCGCGCATCCGGGCAAGAAACTCATGTTCATGGGCTCCGAGTTCGGCCAGTGGCACGAGTGGCGCGACCACGAGCAACTCGACTGGGGCCTGCTCGCCAAGCCTGAGCATCGTGGACTCTCGGACCTCAACCGCGAGCTCGCGGCTCTCTACCGCCGCATGCCGCAGTTCCACGCCAGCGACTGCGACGCGGGCGGATTCCGCTGGAGCGACCTGCACAACGCGGACGAAAGCGTGTTCGCGTTCCTGCGCCAGGAGCACGGCCACGCGCCCGTCCTCTGCGTGTTCAATGCGACGCCCGTGCCGCGCGCCGACTACTGGTTAGGGGTGCCGGACCTCGGGCGTTACGAGGTCATCTTCGACTCCGATCACCCCGGCTTCGGTGGCTCCGGATTCGCGGGCACGGGCGGGTACGACGCGTTCGAGCACCAGGTTCACGGGTTTCCGTACGCGATTCGCGTGCGCCTGCCGCCGCTCGCCGGGCTGTACCTCAAGCGGAGCGCCTGATGAAGGAAGGCTCGCCGGACCCGCTCGGCGCCACCTTCACGGGCAACGGCGTCAACTTCGCGATCCAGTCGCGCGCCGCGACGCGCGTCGACGTCTGCATTTTCGACGCGAGCGGCGAAAACGAAACCGCGCGGCTCACCCTGCCGGGCCGCACGGGCGCGACCCACCACGGCTTCGTCGAACAGGAGTTCGCGCGCGTCGGCACGCTGTACGGCATCCGTGTGCACGGCCCGTACGATCCGCGCGAAGGCTACCGCTGCAACGTGAACAAACTACTGCTCGATCCCTGGGCGCGCGACATCGTGGGCGAGCCGAAGTGGGATCCGAGCATCCTCGGATACGATCCCACGGACCCCGAGGGCATCAAGCCCAGCCTCGTCGACAGCGCCGCCGCGATGCCGAAATGCCGCGTCGTCGACGGTGTCTTCGACTGGAACGGCGACAAACAACCCGCCGTGCCGTGGCGCGACACGCTGATCTACGAGCTGCACGTGAAGGGATTCACGCGGAAACATCCGGACGTGCCGCCGGAATGGCGCGGCAAATACCTGGCGCTGACCGTGCCCGCGGTGCTCAATCACCTGAAATCCCTCGGTGTGACCGCCGTCGAGCTGATGCCGGTGCACGCGATGATGAGCGAGGGTTTCCTGACCGAGCGCGGCCTGACCAACTACTGGGGTTACAACTCCATGGGCTGGTTCGCGCCCACGCGCCGCTACGCGGTGAAGGATCCGGTGGTCGAACTCAAGCAGGCCGTGAAGGCGTTGCACGCCGCGGGCATCGAGGTGATCCTCGACGTCGTCTACAACCACACGGCCGAGGGCAACCATCTCGGTCCCACGCTCTCGTACAAGGCCATCGACAACCGGGCTTACTACTTCCATCGCCTGTCCGACCGGCGCTTCTACGACGACGTCACCGGCTGCGGCAACACCGTCGCGTGCGACCATCCGATCGTGCAGGCGGACATCCTGTCCTCGCTGCGGTACTTCGCGCAGGAGTACCGCATCGACGGGTTCCGGTTCGATCTGGCGACCGTGCTGGGCCGCGACCGCTCCGGCTTCAACGCGAACTCGCCCTTCTTCGCCGCGCTGCGCGCCGATCCGGTGCTGGCCTACGTGAAGCTCATCGCCGAACCCTGGGACGTCGGCCTCGGCGGTTATCAACTCGGCAACTTTCCGGCCGGCTGGTCGGAATGGAACGACCGGTATCGCGACACGATGCGCGCGTTCTGGCACGGGGGCCGCCGCATGCTGGGCGGATTCGCGGAGCGCTTCGCCGGATCGAGCGACCTGTTCCGCCGCCATGGCCGCAAGCCGAGCGCGAGCATCAACTTCGTCGCCGCGCACGACGGCTTCACCTTGCGCGACGCCGTCTCGTACAACGAGCGTCACAACGAGGCGAACCTCGAGGACAACCGCGACGGCCACTCTCACAACCAGAGCTGGAACTGCGGTGTCGAAGGCCCGACCGACGACCCGCACATCGTCTCGCTGCGCCGTCGCCAGGTGCGCAACATGCTCACGACGTTGTTCTTCTCGCAGGGCGTGCCGATGCTGCTCGCCGGCGACGAGCTGTATCGCACGCAGCAGGGCAACAACAACGCGTACTGCCAGGACAACGACATCAGCTGGGTGGATTGGACCGGCCTCAAGGAAGACGACGGCCTGCTGCAGTTCGTGCGCGGCCTGGCGAGTCTCAGGCGCGAATGTCCCGAGCTGCGTCGCGAGACCTTTCTCAAGGGCGCGATTCGCTCGAGTCACCGCGACATCTCCTGGTGGCATCCGGACGGTCACGAGATGGCCGACCACGAATGGAACAACCCGGATCTGCGGCAACTGGCGATCGGGCTCGGCGGCACGGCGGCGGAACCGCACCTGATGCTGCTGCTGAACCCCACCGAACAGGAATGCGAGTTTCGCGTTCCTGCCGTCGACACGCGCGGCTGGGAAGTGATCATCGACACGGCGCATCCCGTCGGCATCGTGCCGGAATTGCTGCTGCCCGCGGGTCCGGTCAAGGTCGGACCTTTCCAGACACTGGCGTTGCAACGTGGCAAGTGAAGCGCTCGAATCGCTCGAACCGCTGATCCAGCGCCTCGCGCGTGCGCGCGGCCTGGGCGACGCGTATCACTCCTATCTAGGCGAGCTCAAGCATTTCTCGCTCGCGACCAAGGCCGGCATCCTGCGCGCGATGCATTGCCGGCTCGACGATCCGTCCGTGCTCGAAGCGCAGATCCGCGACTCCGAAGCCGCGCACCCGATCGGGTTGTTGGGCGATGTCGTGGTGCTGCGCAACGGCGCGCGCGCCGCGCGCATCAACACGCCGGCCATCGAGCAGAACGCGCTGCTGCGCTGGACCGTGCGGCTCGAAGAAGGTGGCGAGGTCCACGGCGAAGTGCGCGCGTGGGATCTGCCCGAGCGCGGTTCGCATCAGCAGGACGCTCGCTGGTACGTGCTGCGCGACCTCGCGCTGCCGGAGGATCTGCCCACCGGCTATCACAAGCTCGAGCTCGAGCTCGAATTCGCCGGCCCCGCGAGCTGCCCGCTCATCGTCACGCCGGAGAAGTGTTACGAGCCTCCGGAGCTCAAGCGCGGCGACAAGCTTTGGGGCGTCGCGGTGCAGCTGTACACGCTGCGATCGGATCACAACTGGGGCATCGGCGACTTCAGCGACCTCGCCGAAGTGCTGCGCATGGCGGCGCAGGCGGGCGCGGGCTTCGTCGGAGTCAGCCCGCTACATGCGTTGTTTCCGTCGGATGCGTCGTTGTACTCGCCGTATTCGGCCTCCAGCCGCCATGCGTTGAACGTGATGTTCATCGACGTCGGCGCCGTGCTCGAGGTGCAGAGCTCGGCGCGTGCGCGGGCATTGATGGGCGATCCGGGCTTTCGCGCGCGGCTGGCGGCGCTGCGCACCGCGAGCCACGTCGACTATCCCGCGGTAGCCAGTCTCAAGATGCCGGTGCTCGCCGCCGCTTTCGACCGCTTCAAGACCGAACACCTGCAGCGACACACCGCGCGCGCCGCCGCGTGCCGCGCGTTCCTGCGCGAGCGTGGCGAGACGATGCGGCTGCACATCCTGTTCGATGCGATCGACGGCCACCTGCGCCGCACGCTCGGAACCGGTGCGGGCTGGCACAACTGGCCGCCGGAATATCGCAGTCCGCACGGTGAAGCCGTGCGCCGCTTCGCGCAGGATCACGCGGACGAGGTCGATTTCCACGGCTATCTGCAATGGCTGGCCGCCGAGCAATTGGGCGCCGTGCGCAAGCTCGCGCGCGACCTGGGGCTCGGCATCGGGCTCTACGGTGATTACGCCGTGGGCGTGAACGCCTCGGGCTCGGAGACCTGGTCGGATCAATCGCTGTATTGCACGGGCGCGGCCATCGGCGCGCCGCCCGATCCACTCGGCATCGCGGGCCAGGAGTGGGGTATTCCGCCGCAGGATCCGCGCGCGCTGCGGCGCGCCGCCTACGCGCCGTTCGTCGCGCTCCTGCGCGGCAGCATGCGTTACTGCGGCGCGTTGCGCCTCGATCACGTGATGGCATTGTTCCGCCAGTGGTGGGTGCCGCGGGGCATGAAATCGGTGGACGGCGGCTACGTGCACTATCCACTCGAGGACCTGCTCGGCATCGTCGCGCTCGAAAGCCAGCGCCAGCAATGCCTCGTGGTCGGAGAGGACCTGGGCGTCGTCCCGGACGAGATCCGTCGCGCGCTGCCGCAGTTCGGCGTCTATCACTACAAGGTCGTGATGTTCGAGCAGCGCAACGGTGAATTCGTCGCGCCCGTGTCATACGTGCGTCATGCGCTCGCCACGGTCACCACGCACGATCTGCCTACCCTGCACGGGTGGTGGAAGGGCCACGACATCGATATCTGGGAGCGGCTCGACTTCTATCCACAACCGCAGGACGCGGCCCGGGCCCGGGAGCGGCGGGTGATCGAGAGAGAACGGTTGCTGCGTGCGCTACGCCGTGAAAATCTCTGGCCCGAGGGCGGCGACGGGGTGCCAGAATATTCCGCCGCGCTCGCGCGCGCCGTGCACGTGTTCCTGTGCCGCAGCCGCGCCGCGCTGGTCACGATTCAACTCGAGGACATGATCGGCATGCTGGATCCCGTCAACGTTCCCGGCACGAGTAGTGAGTACCCGAACTGGACGCGCCGCATGACGACCAGCGCGCGCGAGATCTTCGCCCGCGGCGACGTGCGCGAGCTCGCGGCCGCGATGTCCGCCGCGCGCAAGGAACCGGAGATGTTGATCGCATGATTCCGTTGCTGCAGTCCCTCATCTACACCGCGCAGCGCGCCGGCGGCGCGATCATGGCCGTATACGCGCAGGGATTCACCGTGAGGGAGAAAGCGGATGCCTCGCCCGTCACGATCGCCGACGAGGCCGCTGAGAAGATCATCCTCGAGGATCTCGCGGTCATCGCGCCCGACGTGCCGGTGGTCGCGGAAGAGGCCGTGGCCGCGGGCAAGGTGCCGGTCATCGCGGATCGGTTCTTCCTGGTCGATCCGCTCGACGGCACGCGCGAGTTCGTGAGTCATCGCGACGAATTCACCGTGAACGTGGCGCTGATCGAGGCCGGTGAGCCGGTGCTCGGCGTCGTGTTCGCGCCCGCGCGGCACGAGTTGTACTGGGGTGACGTGCGCGCCGGGAGAGCGGGGCGCATCGATGCGGATCCCGATGGCACGATGCCGTCATTCGGCACCCCGATCCGCGCGCGCCCCGAGCCGGCCGATGGCCTCACGGCCGTCGCGTCGCGTTCGCATCGCACGCCGGAGACGGATGCGTTGCTCGCCAACTACCCGATCAAGGAGTTCCGTTCGATCGGCTCGTCGCTCAAGTTCTGCCTGGTGGCGGCCGGCGAGGCCGACATCTATCCACGCGTCGGCACCACGATGGAGTGGGACACCGCCGCGGGGCAGGCCGTGCTCATGGCGGCGGGTGGACGCGTCACGGATCTCGAGGGTGCGCCGTTCCGTTACGGCAAGCCGGGCTTCCGCAACGGCGACTTTGTCGCTCGTGGCGTCGCGCGGGGCCGCGCGTCGTGAGCATCGCGCGGGGCCGCGCGTCGTGAGCGATACCCGACCGCGCGGCGCGGATTACGCGCGGCTCATCGCCGTGCCCGCGATCTGGGGCGGCACGTTCGTCGGCGGCAAGATCGTCGTCGCGTCGCTGACGCCGCTCATGGGTTCGTTCGCGCGGTATGTGGTCGCCTGCATCGCATTGCTGGTCGCGGCGTTCGCGCTCGAAGGCGGTCTGCCGAAACTCACGCGCCGGCAGTGGATGGGCACGTTCGTGCTCGGCCTGTTCGGCGTCTTCGCGTACAACCTGTTCTTCATGGGAGCGCTCGATCGGCTGCCGGCGAGCCGCGCCGCGCTGATCATCGCGCTGAATCCCGCCATCACGATCGCGATCTCGGCCCTGGCGCTGCGCGAGAGCCTGAGCCCGCGCCGCTGGCTGGGTGTCGTCATCGCGCTGCTGGGCGTTGCGATAGTCGTGTCGCGCGGCGATCTTCCCAGTCTCGCGTCCGGCAGCATCGGGGTGGGCGAGCTGCTGATGTTCGGCGCGGTAAGCTCCTGGGCGCTGTACACCGTCGTCGGCCGCAAGGTGCTCGGTGGTTTGTCGCCGCTCGCGGCGACCAACTACGCCGCGCTCTGGGGCGCGGTGATGCTCGGCATCGTCTCCGCGCCGCAGTTCGCGACCCTCACGGCCGCGCACTTCGACTGGCGCGTGAACGTGTCGCTGCTGTACCTGGGAGTTTTCGGCACGGCGTTGGCCTTCGTGTGGTACTACACGTCGGTCAAACGCATCGGCGCCGGTCCGACCAGCATTTTCAACAACCTGGTGCCCGTGTTCGGGGTCGCGATCAGCGTGTTGTTGTTAGGCGAGCAGCTGCTGGTGTCGATGCTGGTCGGCGGAGCGGTTACGATTGCCGGCGTCATGATGGTGTCGAAAGCCTAGGAGGACGCATGTCCGTTCTGACCATCACGCCGCAGCTGCGCACGACGGATCTCGACAGCAGCATCCGGTTCTACACGGAGAAGGTGGGGCTCGAACTCGCTTTCCGACACGCGGATTTCTACGCGGGCATCCGTTCGAGCGGCGGCGCGTTTCATCTCAAGCAGGTGGACACGACCGACCCATCGGTGCGATTCGTCAGGGACGGAGGGCACTTCGATCTGTACCTGGGTGTCGACGACGTCGACGCGTTCGCGGAACGGTTGCGCGAGGCGGGCGTGGAGCTGATCCGGCCGCCCTGCGACACGGACTGGGGTACGCGCGAGCTCGTGTTCGAGGACGACCAGGGACACACGATCTACGCCGGCATGCGCGTATGAAGATCCGGGAAATCGCGCCGGGCGAGATCGAGCCGCTCGTCCAGGTCTGGCTGCGCTCGGTGCGCGCCACTCACCAGTTCCTTTCCGAAGACGACATCCGCACGCTCGAGCCGCTGGTGCGCGAGCAGGTGCTGCCGAAGCTCGAGACCTGGGTGCTCTGCACGGATGCCGATGGGCCCATCGGCTTCATGGTGCTGAGCGGCAACTCGCTCGAGGGTTTGTTCATCGATCCGGATCACATCGGTTGCGGTGGCGGCAAGCTCATGCTGGCGCACGCGCGGAAGTTGAAGGGCCCGCTCATCGTCGATGTGAACGAGCAGAATCCCGCGGCGCTCGGGTTCTATCTCGCGAATGGATTCGAAGTCATCGGGCGCTCCCCGACCGATACCGCGGGGCGGCCGTTTCCGCTGATTCACCTGCGGGAAGCGGCAATGCGGGAGGGCTGACCCCTTTTGCTAGGAAACGGGGGCTGCCCCCAATTCTCCGTACAGTCGCACCATGTTCTCGAGGTGCTGCTTGAGGACGGGGTAGTTAGTTATCCGCATGGGGATGTCGAACACCTTGCCGTCCGCGGCGTGCACCTCGAGCACGCGGTCCGAATCGCGCTCCGCAAGCGAACGGATGTCCTCCCAGCGCATTGCACCGACGCGCAAGCGACCGAAGCGCCTGCCGGGGGCGCGCGACAACATGCCCGTCGTATCGCAGCGCACCGAAAAGCCGCGCATCAGGGACAGTGCCGCAAAAGCCACGGCGAACGCGCCGGCCACGGCGGCCACCACCCAGGGATTGAAGGGTTTGCCCAGCAGGAACGCCACCGGGCTCTTGAGCCCGTCGGCGACCGCGAACAGGCATACCGCCGTCGCGATCACGCCGGCCGCGGCCGTGAGGACCATCGGCACGAGTGGCACGTGAAATTCCAGTACGGGATCGCGCGGCCGCCGGCCGCGATCGCGATGGGTCGCCAATTCGCGCGCTATTTCGAGCATCTCCGGCGTGCTCAATCGCTGCTTCAGCTGCGCGAGCTCGGCCCGGGTCTTCTCGTCGGTCGCCTCCGACATCGCGCGGTCGATGTCGTTCAGCAGCTGCTTGTGCTCCATGGGCGGTTCGGTCATCACCGACAGTATCGCCGAATTCGTCTCCGTTGTTGGGCGGCGCTACACTCGGCACGCCATGACGCACGAACGGGTAAACACCTATACGCACTGGATCGGTGGAAACGCCGTGGCCGGCAATTCCGGCCGCGCGGCCGATGTTTTCAATCCTTCGCTGGGCATCGTGGCCTCGCGCGTCGCGCTCGCTTCGGAATCCGAAGTCGATGACGCGGTGCGTGCCGCGCGCGCGGCGTTTCCCGCGTGGGCCGCGACACCCGCGCTGAAACGCGCGCGAATCCTGTTCCGGTTCAAGGAAATCCTCGAGCAACGCCGCGCGGAGCTCGCGACGCTGATCGCCTCCGAGCACGGCAAACTCGTGAGCGACGCGGCGGGCGAGGTGACGCGCGGGCTCGAAGTCGTGGAGTTCGCCTGCGGTGCGCCGCACCTCACGAAGGGCGAGTTCGCGGACAACGTCGGCGGCGGCATCGACAGTTACAGCCTGCGTCAGCCCGTCGGTGTCGCGGTCGGCATCACGCCGTTCAATTTTCCGGCGATGGTCCCGATGTGGATGTTCCCCATCGCGCTCGTGTGCGGAAACACGTTCATTCTCAAGCCCTCCGAGCGCGACCCGGGCGCCGGAATGCTGCTCGCGAAGTGGCTGGCGGAGGCGGGGTTGCCGCCCGGTGTATTCGGCGTCGTCAACGGCGACAAGGTCGCGGTCGACGCGTTGCTGCGACACCCGCAGGTGGACGCCGTGAGTTTCGTCGGCTCGACGCCGATCGCCGAATACGTGCAGCGCGAAGGCACTGCGCACGGTAAACGCGTGCAGGCGCTCGGCGGCGCGAAGAATCACCTCGTGATGTTGCCGGACGCGGACGTGAACCTGGCGGCCGATGCGTTGCTGGGCGCGGCGTACGGCTCGGCCGGCGAACGTTGCATGGCGATTTCGGTCGCGGTCGCGGTCGGCGATGCCGCCGCGGACAAACTCGTCGCCGCGCTCGCGGATCGCGTTCGCAAGCTGCGCATCGATCATTCGCAGAACGGCGATGCGGACATGGGGCCGCTCATCACGGCGGCGCATCGCGAGCGCGTGTGCGGCTACATCGACGCCGGCGTCCAGGAGGGCGCGCAGCTCGTGGTCGACGGCCGTGGCTTCAAACTACCCGGATACGAGCGAGGATTCTTTCTCGGCGGCAGTTTGTTCGACCGCGTGCAGCCCGGCATGCGGATCTATCGCGAGGAGATCTTCGGGCCCGTGTTGTGCGTGGTGCGCGTGCCGACGTTCGCGGAGGCGGTGCGGCTGGTGAACGCCCACGAGTTCGCGAACGGCACGTCGGTGTTCACGCGCGACGGCGGCGCCGCGCGTGCGTTCGTGCAGTCGATCGAAGTCGGCATGGTCGGTGTCAACGTGCCGATCCCGGTGCCGATGGCGTTCATGAGTTTCGGCGGCTGGCGCCGCTCGAGCTTCGCCGATCACGCGATGCATGGCATGGAAGGTGTGCGCTTCTACACGCGCCTGAAGACCGTCACGAGCCGCTGGCCCGATGGAGGGCAGGCGGCCGAGTTCGTCATGCCGACGATGAAATAGTCATGGCATCCGCCGCGCGCACCGTCGTGGTCGCGTTGCTGGTCGCAGCGGGCCCGGCATTCGCGGCCGAGACCGTGACGCGGCTTCACGGTGCTGGCGCCGGATTTTCGCGGCTTCGGCAAGTCCGTGGGGCCGGGCCAGGACGACCCGTTGTCCGCGCCGCTGCATCTCGACCTGCTCGCGGCGGCGCGTTATCTGCGCACTCGCGGCGTGCGCACTGTAGCCATCGTCGGCGGTAGTTTGGGCGGGATGGCGGCGGGCGATGCGCTGCTGCGCATGAAACCCGGCGAGATCGACCGCGTGGTGTTCCTCGGATCGCGCGCGACCCTGTCGGGTGATGACGTTTCGAAGATGCCGGGCCGCAAGCTGTTCATCGTGGCGCGTGACGATGTGCAGGGCACGAACACGCTGCGGCTCGCGGGGATCCGCCAGGAATACGAAGCCGTGCCGGAGCCGCGCGAGCTCGTCGTGGTGGAAGGCGCCGCGCACGCGCAGGCCTTGTTCGACACGGTGCAGGGGCCGGACGTTTTCGTCGCGATCGAGAAATTCCTGAGCGCGCAATGACCGGCGCCGCGCGGGCCGCGTGGCAAGCGGCAAAGCTGCGCATTTGCGTCGGATAGTCGGATTCACCGCGCCGCCTGCGTCGCGCTTCAATGGGGCATGGACGCACGGAAGCGCAAACCCATGACGAAACACGAACGCATCGCGACGGCGCTGTTGGCCGTGCTCGTGCTGGTCGGCTTGTGGCAGTCGTACGGTGTGCTGCTCGAGGATCGTGACGGACTGCCGCTGCGGGTGCAGCCATGGTGATCGACGGCGTCGGCGTGCCGGCCGTGATGCTCGTGGCCGCGTTGCTCGTGGCGCTGCCGGCGCTGGACGCCTGGCGGCGTCGCGCGCAGAGCCGCGAGGACAGCGAACTCGCGTTGGCCCTGCAGGCCTTCGCGCACCAGTTGCGGCGTCACTCCGTCGAAAAGCCCGATCCCGAGCTGGCGGAGCGCATCGCGCGGCTCTCCGATCGTGTGCCGGAATCGCGTGCGTTCCTGTTCGCGCTCGAGCTGAACCGACTGGGCCCGGCGATGCTCGCGGATGCGGCGCAACGTCTCGGGCTGCGCTTGCGCCGGCGCGTCGCGTTCGAACGCAAGATGCTGGCGCGCACTCGCTCCGGTCTCGAGCGTGCCGCGGTCGCGGCCGCGCTTCCCATCCTGCTTTGGGCCACGTTGCTCGCGTTCGACCTGCGGTTGCCGGACGCAGCCCTGCTGTTCGTGCTGCTGGTCGAGTCGCTCGGCTGTTTCCTGCTCTGGCGCATCACGCGCGCCGTGGTATGAGCCATGGAAGGCATACCCGCGTTCGTGTTGCTCGTGGCGGGCGGCGCAATCGTCGCGCTCTCCGTGTTCGGGTTTCGCGGCTTCGTCGAGCTTCGCGACGCGCTGCGTTTCGGCGAACTCGCGCGGCTCGACGCGCCGGATCACTGGACCCTGACGCGTGCTTCTGGCGGCGCGCTCGTTGCGGCGCCGGTGATGGCTGCGACGATTTCCCTTGGGACGATTGGATTGTTGGCGGCATCGTCGGCCGCTGCCATTGGGTACGCGGCTGCCCCGCAGTTCCTCGCGTCCGCCCGGCGGCGGGTGGAGCGGGAGATGCTCGACGACCTGCCGCTGCACCTGGACCTGCTGGCGTTGGCGCTCGAAGGGGGAAGTAGTTTGTCGACGGCGTTCGTCGCGTGCGCGGAGCGTGCGCCCGAGGGGGCGCTGCGGCGGGCCTGGCAGCGGACCATCGCGGAGCAGGGCGTGGAGGCCGAGCCGCTCGAGATCCTGCGCGCGCTCGACCAGCGTGTGGGGCTCGCGCCGATGCGTTCGCTGCTGCAGGCGCTGCGTGCCGCGCACAAGCTCGGTGTCGACTTCGCGCCGGTGCTGCGCGACAAGGCGCGGCAGTGCGCGGCGCAACGCTTCGCCAGGGCCGAATACGTGGCGCGCGCCGCGCCGCTCAAGTTGTGGGCCGCGCTGCTGCTGTGCCTGGCACCCTGCAGCGTGGTGGTACTGGCCTACCCGATGGCGCGGATGCTCGCGCTCGCGATGGGAGGGTAGTTAGTAGGCGCGCGGGAGGATGTATCAGGAATCGACCGACAGCGAGCGCCTCTTGATGGGCGTGTTGGCCTCGAGCGCCAGCAGGTCCTCCGGCCGGTCGATGTCGAACTCCGCGCTCGGCATCGGCAGACGCACGAGGCGATCGAGATGCCGCTGCAGCAGCGGCTGGGCGCCGCGGTCGCCGCGCAGCTCGTTGAGTTCGCGATAACACCAGCGCGGGAAGATGGCCGGAACGCCGATGTTGCCGGCGTACTGCGCCACGGCGATGGAATTCGGATTGCGTTTCCAGGCGCCGACGAGCCGGCGCAGATCCTCGGTGGTCACGGCGGCCTGGTCGGCGAGCAGGAACAGGATGGCATCGGAGGTCGAGGGAGCGTGGGCGACGCCTTCGCGAATCGAGCTTGCGATGCCTTCGGCCCAGTTGCGGTTGACGGTCACGGAGGCCGGCGTGTGCTTGAGCAGCGGCGCGAGCTCGCCCGCGTGAGCGCCCAGAACGACGGTGACGCTGTGGCCCGCCAGCTCGACCGCGCGGCTCACCACGGTATGCATGAGCGGCCGCCCGTTGACGCGCACGAGCTGCTTGGTCGAACCGAAACGCGTCGAGGCGCCCGCCGCGAGCACCACCACGTGGACGTGGCTGGGGTCCGCTGACGGGGATTCGGTCATCGGACCTAACGTCGGGTCAGGAACCCGATCGCGACCGACGCGACGGCGCAGATGCCGACGATGATCGCGGCCTTGGCCGCCACCTCGCTGAATGCCTCGCGCGGGATGACTTCGAGCACTGTCAGGATTGCCATCGCCGCGAGCACGAGAATTGCGAGGCCGACGAACAGGCGCGCCGTGCCGCCCAGGGTACGGATTCCGGAATCGGACTTTTGCGGCTCGAGATTCATGGGACGGGATATTAACCCGGTTGCCTTCGCCCGCCCCGCCCAGGGGCCCCTGCGAACGTTAAACGGGTCTCATCTGGAGCGACTTTTTTGCCGCCCCGCGTGCGCCAGCGCACGCCCGGCCAGGCCGTTTGAGGGTAGTTTGCGTTCTGTTCAGTCCACGCCTTTTCAAAGGGTTAGCGAGACGGTGAGCGGTACTCAGTTCTTCCAGCGACAGGATACGCAGCGCAAATACACCCGGATCCTGGTGGGCGGATTCATTGCCGCCATGCTGCTCGTCATTCTGGTCATCAATCTCATCGTGATCGTCGGGTTCGGCGTGCCGCCGAGCGAGCTCGTGGAGAACCCGGGAATCGTGTTCGGGATCTCGGGCGTGGTCGGCGCGATCATCCTGTGTTCGTCGCTCTACAAGTTCTCGCAGCTGCGCGCCGGTGGGGCGGCGGTGGCGCGCGCGCTCGGCGGCGTCCCCGTGACCGCGAACGACGGCGATCTCAAGCGCCAGCGCCTGGTCAACGTGGTCGAGGAAATGGCGATCGCGGCGCGCATCAGGAAACCGCAGGTTTTCGTACTGCCCGACGAAGAAGCCATCAACGCGTTCGCGGCCGGGCATTCGCCCGACGAGGCGGCGGTGGCCGTCACGCAGGGCGCGCTCGACGCATTCGATCGCGAGCAGCTGCAAGCAGTCGTCGGCCACGAGTTCAGCCACATCCTCAACGGCGACATGAAACTCAACATGCGGCTCGCCGCGTGGGTCTTCGGTCTCTGGGTCATCACCGACATCGCGCTGCGCATGCTGCGCGGCCGCAGCCGCGGCAAGGACGCGGCGCGCCTCAAGATGATCGCGCTCGGCATCTGGGCCGCGGGCAGCGTCGGCATGGTCGCGGGCCGCATGCTGCAGGCCGCGATCTCGCGGCGCCGCGAACATCTCGCGGATGCCTCGGCCGTGCAGTTCACGCGCAATCCCGGCGCGCTGCAGAGCGCGTTCGTCGCGATGGCCGCGAATCACGCGGGCACCCGTCTCGAACACGCGGCCGCCGCCGGCGTGGCGCACATGTTCATCGCGAGCAGCGAGCCTTCGTGGGCATCCAAGTTCGGCAGCTTCTTCGCGACTCACCCGACGCTCGAGGAGCGCGTGCGCGCGCTCGACTCGCGCGTGACGCCAAGCCGTTTCAAATCGCTGGTGAGCGAGGAACGCCGCCGTCTGGTCGCCAAACAACTGGCCGAGGAGGCCGCCGCGGCCGGTGAGCCGCCACCGCCGCCGCAAGCTCCGTTGGAAAAGGGCGCGCTGGGCATGACGAGTCCCGTGATCGCGGGCGTGGTGCTGGCGGCTGCCGCCGCCGAGCCGGCCGCGGCCGCGAAACCCGCGGAAGCGGATGCGGGGGCGACCGCGCCCGCGCCGGCGTCGATGCCCGCGAGTGCCAGCAGCATTCGACTGGGCGGTCTTTCCCTGGCCGACACGATGACCAGCGGCGTGCGCAAGTTCGCGGGCCGCGTGTTGCCTCCGGACGTGCTGCGCGATCGCCTGAGCGAGGAACAGCAGCACGCGATCGTTTCCTACCTCGGACAGATCGAAGGCTCGCCCGAAGCCGTGCAGGGCGCGTTCGTCGCGACCATGCTCGCGTCGGAGCCGGCGAAGTGGCGCATGCAGCTCACGAAGCTCGCGCCCGTGCTCGGCATCGAACTGATGAAAGAGACCCAGGCGCAGATCGCGCGCATCGCGCAACTCGCGCCGGCGTCGAAACTGCCGTTTCTCATCGACCTGCTGCCGCTGCTCGAGAACATGGATCCGGCGCAGCGCAAGCGGCTGCGCGCGGTCGCGCGCGCCTTCGCGCCAACCGTGGCGACGGGCGACATGCTGCGTCACGCCGTGACGCGACTGCTCGAGAAGAAGCTCGTCAAGACTCCGGAAAAGGCTCCGCAGAAAGCGGAGGACACACAGCCGCCGGTCCCGCTGCCGGAGCGCGCGGAAGCGGTGTGCGCCTTGTATGCCGCGCTCGCGAGGTGCCGCTTCCCGGCCGGCAACCAGGGTCAGAATGCGTATCGCGCGGGCCTCATGGGATTGCTGCCGCCGCCGAAGTGGGCGTCGTATCCGGAAGCATTGGCCGCGCCGGCGCAGCTCGACGCCGCGATCGCGGGCGTCGCGCAGATTCATCCCACCGGCAAACGCGCCTTCGCGGAAGGCATGGTGCGCGTGATCTCGGTGGGTGGCGCCCTGACCGTGCCCCAGGTGGACCTGCTGCGCGCGACCTGCCTGCTGGTCGACTGCCCGGTGCCGGTACTGCCGCCGGACGTCGTCTACGAAGACAGCGACGTCGCGCGGACGTCTCAGGCGAACGCGCGGTAGAGCATCCGCGCGCCGACGATCAGCAGGAAGAACCCGAACGCCTGCGAGAGCCTTCGTCGGCTGAGCCGGTGCGCGACCCGCGCGCCGAGTTTCGCGGTCAGCATCGATCCGGGCGCGATGATGGCGAGGCCGATCAGGCTCACGAAGCCGACCGTGGCCCAGGGTAGTTCGGCCGGCGGGCGCGCCAGTAGATAGGCCACCGTTCCCGGGATGCTGATGAAGATGCCGAAGAACGCGGCCGTGCCCACCGCGCGGTGGATCGGGTAGCCGCACAGATTCAGCGTGGGCACCGTGAGCGTGCCGCCGCCGATTCCCATCATGGCCGAGACGATGCCGATGAGCGTGGCGAGCGCGCCGCCGCCCGCGCGCCGCGGCACGTTCTGCGCGAAGCGCAGGTCGTCGAGCGGCAGCAGCATCTTCGCGGCGATCAGCAATGCGACGGTGCCGAATACGCCGGCCAGCACGAACAGCGGTGCGTGTGATGCGAAGAAGCTGCCGAGGATCGCGCCGATCACGATGGGCGCGCCCCAGCTCCGCGCGAGTTCCCGATCGACGGCGCCGTGCGCATGGTGCGTGCGCGCCGAGCTGATCGAGGTCGGGATGATGGCCGCGAGCGACGTCGCGACCGCGACGTGCATGCGGTAGTCAGCCGGCACGTCCGCGAACCGCAGCGCGTACTCGAGCACCGGCACCGTGACGATGCCGCCGCCGACGCCCAGCAACCCCGCGACGAACCCGGCGATCACGCCGGACACCGCCAGCGCAAGCATCAGCCCCAGGAGTTCCTCGCTCACCGACTTTTACCGGGTAGCGGTGCCAGGCACCGGAACCCGGCAATTCCAGATCTCTGGGGCCGGGCACCGACGGTCATCGGGCGGTCTCGGTGAAGGGGCGGCCGGCGCGGCCGTTGAGGAAGGCGTGGACCTCGCCGACGATCGACAACGCGATGGACTCGGGGGCGCGGCCGCCGATGTCGAGGCCGACGGGGGCGCGCAGGCGTTCGCGCAAGGGCCCGGCATCGGCGCCGAGGTCCTGCAGCAATTTCTCGCGGCGCGCGGCGGGGCCGAGCAGGCCGACGTAGGGCACGGCGCTGTGCGCGAGCGCGCGCAGGTAGTTCTGATCCGATTCCAGGTGGTGGCTCATCACGATGGCCGCCGCGTAGTCGGCCAGCTTCACCGCCGTCGCGAGCTCGGTGGTGCGCGACTCCACCAGCCGCACCGACGCCGGAAAACGCGCGGGCACGAGATAGGCCGCGCGATGATCGACCACGGTGACGCGCCAGCCGAGGAAATCGGCGAGCTCGGCCACGGGCCGCGCATCGGGACCGCCGCCCAACATCAGCAGGCGCGGCGGCGGCGCGAAGGTGGCGACGAAGATCTCGACGTCGAGCCGCGGCGCACGCGCGATCGCCGTGCCGCTCACGCACACGGCCTCGTCGAACAGCTCGCGCAGGGCAGCATCGCCGCGCACCGATTCGGGCACATCGCCCTCGGCCGGAAAAATCGTCCCGAGCGCGATGTTCGATTCACCGGTGCGGATCACGAACGCCAGCCGCGAGGTCTCCGCGCGCTGCCACGCGCCCGCGAGATACGGCAGCGGCTGCCATCCATCCTCGGGGCCGGCTCGCGTCAGGAGCACGTCCATGGCGCCCTCACAGCCCGCGCCCAACCCGAAGAGCTGGTCCGTGCTGCTGCGCAGGTCGTAGCTCACGATCCGCGCGGCGCCCGTTTTCGCGACCTCCCGGGCATGCTCCCGCAGGTCGCCCTCGAGGCATCCGCCGGACAGCAGACCCGCGTATTCGCCATGGGCCGCGATCAGCATCTGGGCGCCGGGTTTGGCATAGGTCGAGCCACCGGTCCGGATGACGGTGGCGAGCACGAGGGGCTCGTTCGCGAGGCGTGCTCGCTCGTACAAGGGCAGAAGCCGGTGGAGACTCATCTGTGTCGCAAATATATGCAATCCCGGCGCCCCGTGCTTGCACCCGTAGGGGTGCAACTAGTAGATTTGCCGGGCTTTTTTGCACCCTCCAGGTCCCAATCCTTCATGCCAGCTCCTGACCCTGCCGCCTGGGTCGTACACAAATTCGGCGGTTCTTCGGTCGCGGACGCCGAATGCTTCAAGCGCGTCGCCCACATCCTCGATTCACTTCCCGCGGGTCGCCTGGGTGTGGTGCTTTCCGCCTGTCGCGGCGTCACCGATGCATTGCTCAACCTCGTCGCCCGGGCCGAGGCCCAGGACGACGCGTATCGCGGCGAGCTCGACGCCCTGCGCGCGCGCCACAACACCATCGCCGAGGCGCTGCTCGAGCCCGAAGCGCTCCAGCTCTACATGGCGGCGTTCGATCGCGATCGTCACGACATCGAAGGCATCCTGCACACCGTCAAGCTGACGCGTTCGGCGGCCAACAACGTGCGCGACCTCATCGCCGGTTACGGCGAGATCTGGTCGACCAAGCTGTTCCGCGAGTTCTTCGCGGCGCGCGCGAAACGTCCGGGCGATGTCCGCTGGGTCGATGCGCGCCAGGCCGTGGTGGTCGAGTGGGGTCCGCTGGGTCCCGCCGTGCTCTGGGACGAGTCGCGCGCCAAGTTGAAGGCGCTCGTGGGCCCGGACTTCCAGGGCACGCTGATCATCACCGGCTTCATCGCCTCCAAGCCCAACGGCGTGCAGACGACGCTGGGTCGCAACGGCTCGGACTTCTCGGGCTCGATCTTCGGCTCGCTGCTCGACGCGAGCGAGATCCACATCTGGACCGACGTCGACGGCGTGTTGTCCGCGGACCCGCGCCGCGTGCCCGACGCGAAGGTCATCGACGCGCTGTCGTACAACGAAGCGATGGAGCTCGCGTACTTCGGCGCGAAGGTCATCCATCCGCAGACGATGGCGCCGGCCGTGGGCCGCGGCATCCCGATCTGGATCCGCAACACGTTCGCCCCGCAGAAGCAGGGCTCGCTGATCTGCGCGAAACCGAATTCCCGGCTGCCCGTGAAGGGCATCACCTCGATCGAGAACATCGCGATGGTGAACGTCGAGGGCGCCGGCATGATCGGCGTGCCCGGCACCGCGCATCGACTGTTCGGCGCGCTGCGCGAGGAGGGCATCTCCGTCATCCTGATCTCGCAGGGTAGTTCGGAGCATTCGATCTGCTGCGCGATTCCGGGCGTGGAGGCGGAACGCGCCGCGCGCGTCGTTTCGGCCGCATTCGACCGCGAGATCAAGGAAGGGCAGATCCAGAGCATCCAGGTCGACAAGGACCTCGCCATCCTCGCCGTGGTCGGCGACGGCATGGCCGGCCTGCCGGGCGTTTCCGGCCAGGTGTTCAACGCGCTCGGTTCCGCGAGCGTCAACGTGCACGCGATCGCGCAGGGCGCCTCCGAGCGCAACATCTCGGTGGTCGTCGACGGCAAGGACGCGACGCGCGCGCTGCGCGCCGTGCACTCCGGCTTCTATCTATCGCCGCACACGATTTCGATCGGCCTCATCGGCCCGGGCGCGGTGGGCCGCGTGTTGCTCGAGCAGATCGAGGCGGAGCGCGAGCGACTGCTGCGCGACTTCAAGCTCGACCTGCGCCTGCGCGGCATCATGACCAGCAGGAAGATGCTGCTGTCGGAGCAGGGCATCGCCGTGAGTGGCTGGAAAGCCGCGCTCGAGGCGAGCAAGACGCCGGCCGACATCGCGAAGTTCACCGAGCATCTGCACGTCGATCACCTGCCGCACACCGTCATCCTCGACTGCACGGCGGACGAGGGTGTGGCGAAGCATTACGCGGAGTGGCTCGAGGCCGGTATCCACGTGGTGACGCCGAACAAGAAGGCGAACAGCGGGCCGCTCGCGTACTACGAGTCGCTGAAGGAGGCGCGCCGTCTCGGCAGCTCGTCCTATCTATACGAAGCCACGGTGGGCGCGGGCCTGCCCGTGATCTCGACGCTGCGCGACCTGCGCGAGACCGGCGACAAGATCTCGAGTGTCGAGGGCATCTTCTCCGGCACGCTGGCCTATCTGTTCAACGTGTACGACGGCAAGACGCCGTTCTCGCAGATCGTCAAGGATGCGAAGGCGAAGGGTTACACCGAGCCGGATCCGCGCGACGACCTCTCGGGCACCGACTTCGTGCGCAAGGTCATCATCCTCGGCCGCGAGATGGGCCTGAAGCTCGAGATGAAAGACGTCGAAGTCGAGAGCCTCATTCCGCCGGGGCTCGAGAAGGGCTCGATCGACGATTTCATGAACGGTCTGCCGAAGTACGACGACGAGATGAAGAAGCGTTTCGACGCGGCGGCGGCGCGCGGCAAGGTGCTGCGGTACATGGGCCGCCTGACCGCCGACGGCAAGGCGTCGGTGGGCGTACGCGAGCTCGATCGCACGCACGCGTTCGCGAACATCGCGCTGACGGACAACGTCGTGCGTTACGCCACGGCGCGTTACAACACGAACCCGCTCATCGTGCAGGGCCCGGGCGCGGGTCCGGAAGTCACGGCGGCGGGTGTGTTCGCCGACCTGCTGCGCGTGTGCAGCTACCTGGGAGCACACCTGTGAGCGCGGTGACGAAGGCAACCGCGTTCGCACCGGCTTCCGCGGCGAACGTCGCGATCGGCTTCGACATCCTCGGCTTCTCGGTCGACGTGCTCGGCGATTCGGTGACCGTGGAGCGCACGGACAAGCCGGGCGTCGTCATGACGGGCGCGACCGGCGTCGTCACGAACATTCCGAGCGATCCCGAGAAGAACACCGCGGGTCGCGCGCTGCTTGCCATGCAGCAGGCGCTGAACCCGGGCTTCGGCTTCGCCGCGTCGATCCACAAGGGCATTCCGCTGGGCTCCGGCCTGGGTGGCTCCGCGGCTTCCGCCGTCGCGGCAGTGGTCGCGGCGAACGCGCTGCTGTCCAACCAGCTCACCAAGATCGAACTACTCAAGTTCGCGATGCAGGGCGAGGCCGTATCCTCGGGTTCGCTGCACGTCGACAACATCAGCCCGAGCCTGTTCGGCGGCCTCGTGCTCACCGTCGGCATCGACAATCCGCGCGTGAAGCAGATTCCGGTGCCGAACGGCATCCGCGCGATCCTCGTGCATCCGCACCTGTTCCTGTCGACGAAGCAGGCGCGCGGCATTCTCAAGAAAGAAGTGCCGATGTCCGATTTCATCTGGCAGACCGCGAACCTCGCGGGCTTCATTTCCGGTTGCTATTCGAACGATCTCGACGTGATCCGCGCATCGTTCGAGGACGTGATCATCGAGAAGCAGCGTTCGCAGCTCATTCCGGGCTTCGACAACGTGCGCGCGGCCGCGATGGCGAACAACGCGCTCGGCTGCACGATCTCCGGCGCGGGCCCGTCGATGTTCGCGTGGTCGCTCGACTGCGATGCGCCGCGCGTGCGCGACGCGATGGTCGCCGCGTTCAAGGCTTCCGACATGAAGGTCGATCACTGGATCGTCCCGATCTCCTCGACCGGCGCGCATGTCGTGAGCCAGGCGTAATCCCCAGTTGAAAGTCCGGTGCCGCCCCACCCCCACATGAAATTCATCAGCACTCGCGGGAGCTCGGCTCCTGTCTCCTTCGGCGCGGCATTGACGCAGGGCCTGGCGCCGGATGGCGGCCTCTATATTCCTGAGACCTGGCCGACGATTCCGCTTTCCGCGTTCGACGGCGCGACGACGCTGCCCGAAGTCGCGGAAGTGTTCATCGAGCCGTTCGCGGCAGGCGATCCGATCGCGACCGAGATCGGCGCCATCGTGCGCGATGCGTTCGATTTCCCGGCGCCGCTGGTGCCGGTGGCGGAGGGCGGCAAGCTGTCCGTGCTCGAGCTGTTCCACGGCCCGACCGCGGCGTTCAAGGACTTCGGCGCGCGTTTCCTCGCGGCGTCGATGCAGCGGCTGCGCAGGAATGCGACCCGGCCGCTCAACATTCTCGTGGCCACCTCGGGCGACACCGGCGGCGCGGTCGCGGCCGCGTTCCACCAGCGTCCGAACATCGAAGTCTCCGTGCTTTTCCCGAAGGGCCTCGTGTCCCCGACGCAGGAGCGCCAGCTCACCTGCTGGGGCGACAACGTGCATTCGTACCGCGTCAACGGCACCTTCGACGACTGCCAGCGGCTCGTGAAGGAGGCGTTCGTCGATCCGGCGCTCAAGGCGCGCTTCGAGCTGTCGAGCGCGAACAGCATCAATCTCGGGCGGCTGCTGCCACAGGCTGTCTACTACGCGGCGACCAGTCTCGCGGTGCAACGCGCGCACGGCGTCGCGCCGAATTTCATCATCCCGAGCGGCAACCTCGGCAACTCGGTCGCCTGCGTCTGGGCGCGCAAGCTCGGACTGCCCATCGGGCGCATCATCCTGGCGCACAACGCGAATCGCACGGTGCCGGATTTCCTGCAGAGCGGCGACTGGAAGCCGCGCGCCAGCGTGCCGACGCTCGCTTCCGCGATGGACGTGGGCGCGCCTAGCAACATGGAACGCCTGCGTGCACTGTTTCCGGACATCGGCGACGTGCGCAGGGCCGTGCGCGCCGAAAGCGTGACCGATGCAGAAATTTCGGCGCGCATCAAGACGGATTTCGCGCAATTCACGCAATACGGGAAGCCCTGGTGCCCGCACACGGCCACCGCGGCCGAGGTTTTCGCGCGCATGAACCCGGCCGAGCGCGCGGACGGGCGCTGGATCCTGGTGGCGACCGCGCACCCGGCTAAATTTCGCGAAATCGTGGAGCCGTTGACAGGTTCGCGAATCGAAATGCCGGAAAGCCTTGCTAAACTGTTCTCGCGGCCGGTGTCTTGCGAGGATCTCGACCCCGAGCTCGCAGCACTTTCCGCGGCATTGCAAAACACTTAGAGCAGAGCGAGCACGCGTTGAATCCCCCGTTCGGCCTGACCCAGATTCAGCTCGCCGCGATCGCCGTCGGCGTGCTCGCGGTGCTGCTCCTCGGGTTCTTCGGCGGGCGCGCCGTGATGATGCGACGCCGCGATGCGCGCCGCGTCGCGCGCGTGACGAGCGGGGCGGCTGACTACCTGCGCAACGTGCTCGTGCCGGACGGCAACGGCGGAGTTTTCCACCTCGACTTCCTGCTGCTGACCAGCCGCGGCGTCATCGTGATCGACATGCGCGACGTCGCCGGCATCGTGTTCGGCGGTGACCAGATGACCGACTGGACGCTGATGAACGGACCGCGCCGCAGCACCTTCGTGAATCCGCAGTCCGCGCTCTACGACCGCATCGCGAGCGTGAAGGCCCTCGCGCAGGACACGCCGGTCGAAGGCCGCATCGTGTTCACGAAGAGCGCGAAGTTTCCGAAGGGCCTGCCGCGCTTCACGGTCATGCTCGATTCGATCGCGGCCGAGTTTCCCAGACTCGGCCCGACCGAACTCGAGGTTTCCGTCGCGAAGTACCGCCCCGGCTGGCAGCGGATCAAGGAGATCTGCAAACCCAGCCCTCACTACCGCTCGAACCCGATCGCGGTGGCGTAGGGTGGCGTAGGGGACAGATTTATTTAACGACGATAACGGCGAGTTATCGTCGGAAAATAAATCTGTCCCGGATTTCCCGATTTTCTACGCGCGCGCTTCCAGCACCAGATTCACGGGCGATGTGAACGCGCGGCGGAAGTGGCGGAATCCCGCCGACGTGACCACGTTGCGCAGTCGCGCTTCGCCGGCCTGCGCGCCCAGGCCGAGGCGGCCCTTCTGCGACAGCGAGCAGGGCGTGCACATCAGCGTCGAGCCGGCGTAGAACGCGCGGCCCAGCGGGTTCAGGTTCTCCTCGATGCGATCGCCGGCGTAGGGCTCGACGATCATCCACGTGCCGTTCGGCGCCAGCGTCGAGAGCACGTGGCGCGCGCAGCCGACCGGATCGCCCATGTCGTGCAACGCGTCGAACACGGTCACGAGATCGTACGAATGCCCCGCGTAGTCGTGCGAGCCGCCGACCTCGAACGTGCAACGATCCGCGACGCCCGCGGCCAGCGCGGCCCTGCGCGCCGCCTCGATCGACTCCTTGTGGTAGTCGAAGCCGAAGAACCGCGAGTTCGGATACGCCTGCGCCATGATGATGGTCGACGTGCCGTGCCCGCAGCCGATGTCCGCGACGCGGATGCCGGCCTCGAGCCGCGCCTGCACACCGTCGAGCGCCGGGATCCAGTTCTGCGCGATGTTCGCGATGTACGAAGGACGGAAGAAGCGCGCGCAGCCTTCGAACACGCCGTGATCGTGTTCGTGCCAGCCGATGCCTTCGCCGGTGCAGAACGCGTCGGACAACCTGTCGACGATGCGGCCCGCCGCCAGCGCGATCTGGAATCCGCCGAGCACGAACGCCGGGCTGTTCTCGTCGGCGAACAACATCGCCTGCTCGGGCGTCATCGTGTACTTGCCCGTGTCGGCCAGATAGTTCACGTAGCCCGACGCGGCGTGCGCATTGAGCCATTCGCGCACGTAGCGCTCGTGCGTGCTGGTGCGCTGGGCGAGTTCGGCCGACGTGAGCGGGCCGGCGGCGGCAAGCTCGCGATATAGGCCGAGCCGGTCGCCGACGATGGTGAGCGTGGCGAGCGAGGTTGCGCCGACGTCGTTGATCGCGCGGCCCAGCAGTTCCTCGAGGGCATGCTGATCGATGGGGGAAGCGGGGGTTTCCTGCATGACGGTCTCCAGTTGACTGGGCGGCGATTGTGCGGATCGGCCGCGGTGCGGGATTTGCCGAGCGGCCGGTTCATTTGCCTCAGAGGCCAGCGCCCCTCGCGCACTTGACCGATCTGCCGCACAATTTGCCCCGGAATCCGGCCGAGACTTCAATTCGACGAGAGGGGAATGGACGCACTTTCCGAACTACTTCGCGCCGTGAAACTCTCGGGTGCGATGTTCTTCAAGTCCCGCTGCACGTCGCCGTGGTGCTTGAACGCGCCGCCCTCGAGCGCGTTCCTGCCGTTCGTCGCGCCCGAGGCGACGCATTGCATCGAATATCACTACATCAGCGAAGGCACGGCCTACGTGCGCGTCGGCGAGGAAACCACGCCGTTGGTGGCGGGCGACATCGTGATGATTCCGCACGGCGATGCGCATTTCATGGGCAACGGAACCGGCGGCAAGACCATCGATGGCTCGCAGGCGATCGATGCGCTCATGTCCGGACGGTTGCGGCTCGCCGATTTCGGCGGCGGCGGGGAAAACACCGGGCTCGTCTGCGGTTATCTCGCCTGCGACGCGCAGTTGATCAAGCCCGTGCTCGCGGGTCTGCCGCGCGCGTTGCGCGTGAATCTGCGCTCGGATCCGTCAGGCGAGTGGTTCGAGAAGACCCTGCGGCATGCGGTCGACCAGGCGAGCGTGGCCGCGCCGGGCAGCGCGGTGATCCTTGCGCACCTCGCCGAAGTGCTGTTCGCCGAGGTCCTGCGGCGCTATCTACTCAGCCTGCCGGAAGGCCGCAGCGGCTGGCTCGCCGGGGCGGGCGATCCGGCCGTCGGCCGCGCGCTCGCGGCCCTGCACCGCGAACCCGCGCGCGAGTGGACGCTCGAGGCGCTGGCGCAGCACGCGGGCGTCTCGCGTTCGGGACTCACGGAGAAGTTCGCCAAGTATCTCGGCCAGGCGCCGATGACGTACCTGACCGAATGGCGGCTCGAGCTCGGCGCCGAGGCGCTGCGCTCGACCAGCCGCAGCGTGCAACGCGTCGCGCTCGACGTGGGTTACGAGTCGGAAGCCGCGTTCAACCGCGCGTTCAAGCGGCGCTTCGCGATTCCGCCGGCGAAGTATCGACGCGAAGCGCGCGCGCAGTCGGCGTGGAAGACGGTGCCTGGCACGGAAAAGCCGGGAGAAGCGCTCGCGTCCCGTTGAACATCCCGATCCGGCTTCTCCCGGCTTTTCCGTGCCAGGCACCGTTCCTGGGCACCGATCCTAACGTGCTGGAATTCCGAAGAACACGCGTGCGTTCGCCGTGCTCGCGGCCGCGACGGCTTCGGGTGATTCGCCGCGCGCAACCGCGATCGCCCGCAGCACGTAGGGGAGGTATGCCGGCTCGTTGCGCCGCGTCTTCGGAGCGGGCTTGATGTCTCGCGGCAATAGATAGGGCGCGTCGGTTTCGATCATGAGCCGGTCCGCCGGAATTCCCTTCACGACCTCCCGCAGGTGCAGGCCGCGGCGCTCGTCGTTGATCCAGCCGGTGATGCCGATGAAGAGCCCCAGCTCGAGATAGGCATCGCGCTCCTTCTCACCGGCCGTGAAACAATGCGCGACGCCGCCTTTGATCGCGGCGCGATGCTCGCGCAGGATCGCGAAGAAATCCTCGTGAGCGTCGCGCTGATGCAGGAATACGGGCTTGCCGACTTTCGCGGCGACTTCGAGCTGCCAGTGGAACGCGCGCCGTTGCAGGTCGCGTGGCGAGAAGTCGCGGAAATAGTCGAGGCCGCATTCGCCGACCGCGACGACTTCGTTCTCGCGCGCCGCCGCTTCGAGCGCGGGCAGGGCTTCGGTGGTGAGATCGGCCGCGTGATGTGGATGCACACCGGCGGTGGCGAACAGCACGCCCGGATGCGCCCGGGACAGCTCGATGGCCTTGGCCGTGCTTTCCTCGCTCGACCCGGTGACGACCATCTGCACGACGCCCTGGGTGGCCGCGCGCGCCAATACGGCGTCGCGGTCCGAATCGAAACTGTCGTGGGCGAGGTTGGCGCCGATGTCGATGAGTTGCACGGATGGCTTTCCAGGTCCGGGGGCGCGGATTCTACCCGCCCGGGCGGACCCGAAAAGCTCGAGCCCGGCTCAGACGGAAAGACCGGACCAGTCGAACACGGCTGCGATCGCGAGCGTGACGACGACCAACGTGGTGACGCGCTTCAGCAGGAACTTGATGGACGGATTCATGGTTACTCCCGGTTGTCACAAATCGCGGGAGTAGCTTGAGCGAACCTTTCGCGCCGTCGTAGTGGAAGCTGTCACACCGGAAACTGACAGCTGTCACTCAGATCTTGAGGATCCAGCGCCTGCGGTGGCAGTACAGCAGGATCAGCAGGATGAACCCCATGCACAGCAGGCCGAACACGAGCGACGCCGCGCGCGGCTCGAGGAACTGGCTGAGCCACTGTTGGCCGCCGTCGCGCAACGACAGTGGCGCGTCTTTCGTGCCGAACCAGTTCGCGTCGATCAACGGCATCATGAGCCAATTGATGATGTAGGCGAGCAGCGGGTTCTCGCCGAAGATGCGCGCCGGCTGCAGTACCTGCGTCACCCCGGGCTGCTGCGAGACCGGCATCAACAGGCCCAGCAGCGCGAGCGCGAAGCCGGCGCTGAACAGCGCGAACGTGCTCGTCCAGATGTTCTTGACGATCGGGCAGAGCGGCTCGAGAAGATAGGCGAGGGTCATCATCGCCGCGCCGGCGAGCATCGCCGTGGCCGCCGGCCGTTGCGCATCGGGCCGCGCGAGATGCATGCCGGTGAGCACGCCCGCGAGCACGTTGAAACACGCCGGCCAGGTCGAAAGGATGCCTTCAGGATCGAACACGACCTCGCCGTCGATCCTATAATGCTGGAAGAAATGCTGCGTGCCGATCACGGCGCGGTCGATGTACGCGCCCCAGTTGCCGACCGGATCGAAGCGCGGCGCGCCGAAGCCGGGCACCGGCACGAAATAGAGCAGGGCCCAGTAGGAAACGAGGATGCCGACCGAGGTCCACGCGATGAGCCCGGTGCGAAAGCTCAGCGCGCCGGAGGCATCCTGGCGCGCGGTCAGGACGACGAACGCACCCGCGATGCCGTAACACAGACCGATGCGCGACAACACGCTCGGGATGCGCACGGTCTCGAGGTCCGGCGTCGAATACAAATTGAGCAGGAAGCCAAGCGCAACGAGCACGAATGCTCGCCACAAGACGTGGCGCAGCAGCACCTGGCGGGAATCGCCCTTGGCCGAGCGTCGCGCATACGACAACGGCATCGCGACGCCGATGCAGAACAGGAATCCGGGCGCGACCATGTCGACGACCGCCCAGCCTTCCCACTGCACGTGGGTGATGAACGAGTAGTTGGTCGACCATGACCCGGGCGTCATGTTGAGCAGCATCACGATGATCGTGATTCCGCGCAGTACATCGAGGGCGTCCCAACGCATACTCCGGCCGGCCATCTGAATACCTCTTGTCGTGGCCGTCCTGGCGCTTGCGCCCATTCTAGGGATTTTTGCGGCACGCTGAAGCGGACCGCGCCAATACCAAATCTTCCGCTCGCGGCAGTGCCGTCAGGAATAACTGCGCCCGCCATGATTTTAGTTAGATCGCGATCGGGGAGCGGTGTCGATTTACAGTGTTCGCATTCGTCCACTACTGGATAAGAGCGACGATGCGAAATCTCACATGACACGCATGACACATGACAGGTGTTCCCCCGCCGGTTTTCCTTTACTCTTTGCGCCTGCCGTGCTTCGAGCTCTTTGAAAACACGGCGAAATCGCCAACAGGATCAGGGACTTATAGCGCATGGCTCTCGACACCGAGACATTGAGCTCGCTTCGCATCGATCGCACACAGCAACCCTCGGACGGCGGCCCCGGCAAACGCATCCTCGCCTGGCTCATCGGCGGTGGCGCGCTCGCCGCCGCGATCGTCGCGAGCATCATGTTGTTCGGTGGCAAGACCACCGAAGTCACCACGATCACCGCGGAAGCGGAGACCACGGGTCCGAGTCTCGGCAATTCCGTATTGAACGCGTCGGGCTACGTCGTCGCGCGCCGCATCTCCACCGTGTCCTCGAAAGTGATGGGCAAGATCGCCGAGATCTATGTCGAGGAAGGCATGGAGGTGAAGGAAGGCGACGTGCTCGCGCGCCTCGATCCGATCAACACCAGGACCATGCTCACGATGGCGGAACGCGAGCTCGAAGCGCAGCGCCGCAATCTCGCGGAGATCGAGGTGCGGCTCGCCGAGGCCGAGCGCAATCTCGGACGCAACGAACAACTGGTCAAGCAGCAGCTCATCAGCCAGACCGCGCTCGACGCCTCGCGCGCCGAGGTGAACGCGCTCAAGGCGCGGCTCGAAGCTTCGAAGGCGCAGGTGAAGGTCGCCGAAAGCGGCCTGCAGGTGCGGCGTGTCGACTACGCCGATCTCGAAGTGCGCGCGCCGTTCTCGGGCGTCGTGATCTCGAAGAACGCACAGCCGGGCGAGATGATCTCGCCGATGTCGAGCGGCGGATTCACGCGCACCGGCATCGCGACCATCGTCGACATGGACTCTCGCGAGATCGAGGTCGACGTGAACGAGTCGTACATCAACCGCGTGAAGCCGAACCAGCGCGTCGAGGCGACGCTCGATGCCTATCCGGATTCGCCGCTGCCGGCGCGTGTCATCAACATCGTGCCGACGGCGGATCGTACGAAGGCCACGGTACGCGTGCGCATCGGCTTCGAGAAGCTCGAGCCGCGCATCCTGCCCGACATGGGCATCAAGGTGCGTTTCCTCGACGACGCTCCCGCGCAGGATGCGAACGCGGGTCCGCGCATCCGCGTGCCCGAGGGCGCGGTGCAACGCGAGGGCGGCGAGGCCTACGTGTGGGTGGTCAATGACGGCCGCGCCGAACGGCGCGCCGTGACGCTGGGCGCCCAGAGCGACGGCTCGGTGGAGATCCGTGCGGGCGTACAGAGTGGCGAGCAACTGATTTCGCCGGTCGTGCAGGGTCTCGAAGACGGCAGCAAGATCAGACTCAAGCAAAGCTGAGAACACATTCCAGTACTGGAAGAGGGCAGGAACATGTCGGCAGTCGAGCAGCAGGTAGTTGGGCGGGCGGATCCGGTGGTGGTCAAGCTGCGTGGCGTCGCCAAGCAGTACAAGCGCGGCAATGAAGTCGTTCCGGTGCTCGAGAAGCTGGATCTCGACCTGCCACGCGGCGACTTCGTGGCGCTGATGGGGCCGTCGGGCTCGGGAAAGACCACGCTGCTGAATCTCATCGGTGGGCTGGATCGTCCGACCACGGGCAGCATCGACGTCGACGGGGTTTCGATCGACCGGCTCTCGAACGCTGCGCTCGGCCGCTGGCGCGCCGATCACGTCGGCTTCGTGTTCCAGATGTACAACCTGCTGCCCGTGCTCACGGCCGAACGCAACGTCGAACTACCGTTGCTGCTGACGAAGCTCGGCCGCGCGGAGCGGCTCAAGCGCGTGCACACGGCGCTCAAACTCGTGGGTCTCGGCGAACGCATGAAACACAAGCCGCGCGAGCTGTCGGGCGGCCAGGAGCAGCGCGTGGGCATCGCGCGCGCGATCGTCACGGACCCGACGCTGCTGCTGTGCGACGAGCCGACAGGCGACCTCGACCGCAAATCGGGCGACGAAGTGCTCGACCTGCTGCAGGCGCTCAACAAGGAACACGGCAAGACCATCGTGATGGTCACCCACGATCCCCACGCCGCGGAGCGCGCGAATCGCGTGTTGCACCTGGAGAAGGGGCGCCTCGAGCGGGAGGTCAAGTAAATGGCCTGGCTGTCGTTTCTCTGGGCGAACCTCACGCGGCGCAAGTTGCGCCTCGTGTTCACGCTTGCATCGATCATCCTTGCGTTCCTGATGTTCGGAATGCTCGACGCGTTGCGCACGTCGCTGTCCCAGGCGGTCAACCTCACCGGCGCGGACCGGCTGATCACGATCAGCAAGGTGTCGATCATCGATTCCTTCCCGGTGTCTCACTACCAGAAGGTGCGGGCCGTGCCGGGCGTGAAGGCCGTGGTGCACCTGAACTGGTTCGGCGGTGTCTACAAGGACAGCAAGCAGCAGATCCCGGTGTTCCCGCTGAACGTCGACGAATTCTTCGACGTGTACCCCGAGGTGAAGCTTTCGCCGGAAGAACTCGCCGCGTGGAAGGCGGATCGGCAGGGCATGGTCATCGGCCGCGTGGTCGCGGACAACTACGGCTGGAAGAAGGGCGATCGCGTGCCGATCAAATCCTCGATCTTCCGCAAGGCGAACAACAGCGACACCTGGGAATTCAACATCGTCGGCATTTACACGGTGGAGAACAGCGCGGGCTGGGACAACCAGAGCGCGATGTTCCACTACGACTACTACAACGAGTCGTTGCAATTCGGTCGCGACCAGATCGGCTGGATGACGATCAAGGTCGCGGATCCATCCCAGTCGGAGGCGATCGCCAAACGCATCGATGCGCAGTTCGAGAACTCGGCCGACGAAACCAAGACCGCGACGGAAAAGGCATTCACGAAGCAGTTCCTCGAGCAGATCGGCAACATCGGCCAGATCCTGGTATCGGTGGTGTTCGCCGTGTTCTTCGTGATGCTGCTCGTGACCGCGAACACGATGGCGTTGTCCGTGCGCGAGCGGACCAATGAAATCGGGGTGTTGAAGACGCTCGGCTTCAGCTCCGGATCGATCCTGCGCCTGATCGTGGGTGAAGCCGTGCTGCTCACGGTCGTCGGCGGGTTGATAGGGTTCGGCCTCGGAGCGCTGTTCGTGAAAGGCCTGCAACCGATGATGACCCGGTATTTCCCGCTGTTCGAGATCGCCGACAGCACGCTCATCACCGCGCTGGTGCTGATGATCGGGCTTGGCGTCGTCACGGGGCTATGGCCCGCGATGACCGCGATGCGACTCAAGATCGTCGACGCGCTGCGCAGAGGCTGAGGTAACCGACATGGCAAACACGTTCTCACAGATCGGCGCCGTGACGGCGATGAACATCCGCAACATTCCGGAGCGCTGGGCGTCCTCGCTCGTCGCGGTGATCGGCATCGCGGGCGTGACGCTCGTACTGATCGCGGTATTGTCGATCGCGGCGGGATTCCGGCAGGCGCTCGAACTGTCTGGGTCGCCCGACGTCGGGGTGATCCTGCGATCGGGCGCGACCAACGAGATGAGTTCGGGCTTCGGCCAGGACCAGGTCACGATCATCGCCGACGCGCCGGGCGTGAAGCGCGACGCCAATGGCAAACCCATCGTGTCCGCGGAGCTGTACGTGCTCGCCGAAGGCAAGCTCAAGAACAAGGAGACGGGCGCGAATCTGCCGTTCCGCGGCGTGTCGCCCTCGGCGCCCCAGTTGCGCAAGTCCTTCAAGATCGAGAAGGGCAGGATGATGCGCGAGGGCACCAACGAAATCGTCGTCGGCAAAGGTGTCGTCGCCAACTACGAAAACATCGACGTCGGCAAGACGGTACGCTGGGGCAACGCGGACTGGGTGATCGTCGGTCTCTTCAGCGACGACGGCGGTATCGCCGAGTCGGAGGCCTGGGGCGACGCGCGGCTCGTGCAGTCGGTCTGGAATCGCGGCACGAGTTATCAGTCGGTGCGCGTGCGGCTCGCGGACGCCTCGGATGCGACGCTCAAGAAGTTCAAGGACACCCTCACCAAGGATCCGCGCGTCCAGGTGGCGATTCAGCGCGAACCGGAGTTCTACGCCGAGCAACAGCAGCTCATGTCGACGCTCATCAAGGGTGCGGGCTTCGCGTTCGCGATCATGATGGGTCTCGCCGCCATCCTCGCCGCCGTCAATACCATGTTGAATGCGGTGGCGAGCCGCGTACGCGAGATCGCGACGCTGCGCGCGATGGGATTCGGCGCGGCGCCGGTGGTGTTTTCGGTGCTGATCGAGGCCATACTACTCGGCGCGGCGGGTGGCCTGCTCGGCGGCATCCTCGCGATGGCATTCCTCAACGGCATGCAGAGCTCGACGATGAATTTCCAGACGTTCAGCCAGATCACGTATGCGTTCACGGTGACTCCGCAACTCATGGTCGCGGGGATCATCTACGGCCTGGTGCTGACGTTCATCGCGGGGATCTTCCCGGGAATTCGCGCGGCGCGCATGCCGATCACCACGGGTCTGCGCGAGTTGTGAGGCGCGACGCCGATTCCAGGTGGTCAGGGGCGCTGGCCTGGGCCGGCGCCTCTTCGTTTTTCTTCTGCTCGCTGACTTTCGCGCAGTCGCAGGCCAATTGGGCCGACATCGAAGGCCGCATCCAGTACGCGTACTACACCAACGATGCGCGCGCGCTCGAAAGCGTGCTCACGTCGCTCGAGCCCAAGGCCGTGGAGGGTGAAGACCCGGAGGCGGCGGACGATGCGGGCTCGCGCCATTATTTCAGCGCGCTCGCCCACTACCGCGTCGCGCAGGTGCTGGCCGCGACGGACAAGTCGCGTTCCCGACGCGCGATCGGCGCCTGTGGCGACGAAACCGATGCCGCCGTGAAGGCGCTGCCGAAGGTTCCGGTGGGGTTGGACGATTCCCCGGAAGCGCGGCGTCTGCGCGCGGAGAACTACGCGCTCGCGACGGCCTGTACGCTCGCGGGCCGCGAGATGAGCTCGTTGCCGCTGCTCGGTGGGCGGATCGGTTCGCGCATCGACGAGGCGGTCACGTTCGAGCCCAAGAATCCGCGCGTGCGCCTGGTCGAGGCGCTGGCCGCGTACGAACGCGCCGGCAAGGATTCAGGCGCGAAGGCCGAGGCCGTCGCCAAGCTGCGCGCGGTGACGCAGATGTTCGAGGCGGCGCGCGCGGGCCCGTCGACGACGCCGGAGTGGGGCGCGGCGGATGCCTATGCCTTCCTCGGCCGCGTGTTGCTCGAGCAGCGCGACGTCGTCGGCGCGCGCGAGGCGCTGGAGCGCGCGCTGCTCATCGCGCCCGATTACGCGATGGCGCGGCAGTTGATGTCGCAGATCACGCGGTAAGAACCGGCCCGCCATCTCCAGCTAGAATGCGCGGGGTGAAGTACCCGCACCTCTTCGCGCCGCTCGATCTCGGGCCCGTCCGCCTCGCGAACCGGATCGTCATGGGCTCGATGCACACCGGGCTCGAAGACCGCGCGAGCGATTTCCCGAAGCTGGCCGAATATTTCGCCGCGCGTGCGCGCGGCGGCGCGGGATTGCTCGTCAGCGGCGGCATCGCGCCGAATCGCGCGGGGTGGGCCAAGCCGTTCGCGGGGAAATTGTCGTCGTCGCGCGAAGTGGCGCGCCACCGGCTCGTGACGGACGCCGTGCACGAGGCCGGCGGAAAGATCTGCATGCAGATCCTGCACACCGGCCGCTACGCGTATCACCCGTTCTCCGTGGCGCCGAGCGCGTTGCGCGCGCCGATCAGCCGCTTCAAGCCGCGCGAACTTTCGTCCGATGGCGTGCGCGACCAGATCGCGGACTTCGTCGATTGCGCGGTGCTCGCGGGCGAGGCGGGTTACGACGGCGTCGAGGTGATGGGCTCGGAGGGGTATTTCATCAACGAGTTCCTCGCGCCGCGCACCAACCGCCGCACGGACGAGTGGGGCGGATCGCTCGAGAATCGCGCTCGCCTCGCGCTCGAGATCGTGCGCCGGACGCGCGCCGCGGTCGGTCGCGATTTCATCATCATCTTCCGTATTTCCGGGCTCGATCTCGTCGAAGGCGGTGGGACGGGCGCCGAGGTCGAATGGCTCGCGTCGCAGATGGAAGGCGCGGGCGCGAGCATGCTGAACACCGGCATCGGCTGGCATGAGGCGCGCATTCCGACGATCGCGGGCATGGTGCCACGCGGCGCTTTCGGCTGGGTGACGGCGCGCATCAAGGCGGCGACGCGGCTGCCCGTGATCGCGACGAACCGGTACAACGTGGCGGAAGACGCCGAGGCGCTGCTCGCGAGCGGGGGCGCGGACCTGATTTCGATGGCGCGACCGCTGCTCGCGGATCCGGACCTGCCGCGCAAGATCGCGGCGGGCCGCGAAGATGAGGTGAACACTTGCATCGCCTGTAACCAGGGTTGCCTCGACCGTGTGTTCGAGAACAAGCGCGCGACCTGTCTCGTGAATCCGCAGGCGGCCTACGAGACCGAGATCCTGCTGCGACGCGTGGCGCGCGCGAAGCGCATCGCCGTGATCGGCGCCGGCCCCGCGGGGCTGGCGTGCGCGACGGCCCTCGGCGAGCGCGGACACCACGTGACGTTGTTCGAGCGCGCGCATGAAATCGGTGGGCAGTTCCGTTACGCGCGCGAGGTGCCGGGCAAGGAGGATTTCCACGAGACGCTGCGCTACTTCGCGCGGCGTATCGAACTCACCGGCGTCGAATTGAGATTGAACACCGTTGCCGAACCGAAGCTGCTGTCCACGGAGGAGTTCGACGAATACATCGTCGCGAGTGGAGTCGCGGCGCGTGTACCGGACATCCCGGGAATGGGGCACGAAAAGGTCATCAGTTACCCGGATCTGCTGTCGGGCACGAAGGCGGCGGGCGCGAACGTCGCCATTGTCGGAGCCGGCGGAATCGGCTTCGACGTCGCGACGTTCCTGACGACGCGGCACGTCGACACGGGCGCCGACGCGGCGGACGAGTACTTCTCGGAGTGGGGCATCGATCGCACGCTGACGGAGCGCGGCGGCATCCTGCCGCAGAAGCCGGTGGCATCGCCGCGGCGCGTCTATCTACTGCAGCGCAAGGCCTCGAAGCTCGGCGCCACGCTCGGCAAGACCACGGGCTGGATCCACCGCACCGCGCTGAAACATCGCGGCGTGGTCATGCGCAACGGCGTGAACTACGTGGGCATCGACGACGCGGGACTGCACATTTCGACCGAGGCCGGCGCGGAGGTGCTCGAGGTCGACAACGTCGTCATCTGCGCGGGCCAGGAGTCGGTGAACGAGCTCGCGACGTCGCTCGCGGTATTCGGCCGCCCGGTGCACGTGATCGGCGGCGCATTGCTCGCGGCCGAGCTCGACGCCGAGCGTGCGATCCGCGAAGGCGTTACGCTGGCGGCGAGGTTATGAGCGGATTCGACGGACATCGGCGATCGGGCGACGGCGGTAATGGGGGCAGCCCCCGCTTACAGATGGACCTGCTCGAGGAACACGCGCGCGGTGAAAATGGGGGCAGCCTCCAGCCGCGCATCCGCGTGAGCGTGCGGGCACGGCGATTGTCGGTGCGCGTCTATCCGGATGCGCGCGTCGAGGTGGTCGTTCCTCCGCGCGCGCGACCGCGCGATGTGGAACGGTTCCTCACCGAGCACCGCGAGTGGATAGAAACGCGACGCGCGTCGGCATTGCGCAACAAGCCCGCGCCCGAAGTGTTTCCGCCGCCGGTCGTCGCATTCGCGGCCACGGGTGAGAGCTGGCGCGTCCACCTGGCCCGCGGGGCGGGGCGGCCGTCGATCCGGGAGCGGGGTGATGTACTGAGCATCGGTGGACCCGCGGACGCGTTGCGCGGGGCGTTGCGCGCCTGGCTCATGCGCGCGGCATGCGAACGGCTGGAGCCGCGCGTCGCTGCGTTGTCCGCGACGATGGGCGTCCCGTATGCGCGGGTTTCGATCCGCCGCCAGCGATCGCGCTGGGGCAGCTGCTCGGCGCGGGGTACCATCAGCCTCAATGCCTGCCTGCTGTTCCAGCGGCCTGAAGTGGTCGACTACCTCATCGTTCACGAACTCACACACGTGACACACATGAATCATTCGGCGCGTTTCTGGGCGGCCGTCGAGCGGCAGTGCGCGGACTGGCGTGCGCTCGATCGCGAGCTGCTGCAGGGCTGGCGCAACGTGCCGCGCTGGGTTTTCTCGGAAGAGTGAAATGAATGACGAGAAGGTAGATCCGAAGTACGAAGGCGTGCACTGGGACCTGGGCACATCCCAGTCCTATGGCGAGTACCTGCAACTCGACAAGCTGCTGAACGCGCAGAAGCCCAATTCCATCGAGCAGGACGAGATGTTGTTCATCATCGTCCACCAGGTTTCGGAATTGTGGATGCGGTTGTTCCTGCACGAACTCGGCGCCGTGTTCGAGTGCGTGCGGCGGGACAACCTGGATCCCTCGTTCAAGATGCTGGCGCGCATCTCGCGGCTGCAGGAAGAGCTGCTCGGCGCGTGGAGCGTGTTGTCGACGCTGACGCCGTTCGAATACTCCTCGTTCCGCAATACGCTGGGGCGCTCGTCGGGTTTCCAGTCGTTTCAATATCGCATGCTAGAGTTCCAGCTCGGCAACAAGAACCGCGACGTGATCGCCGTGCACAAGCGCGATCCGGCGGCGTACGAGAAGCTGGAACGCGCGCTGCACGCACCGTCCATCTACGACGAAGTGCTGCGGCTGCTGTCGCGCCGCGGTTATGGAATTCCGGACGAACTCATCGAACGGGATTTCTCGCAGCCGCACGTGGCGTCGAAGGCCGTGACCGCCGCGTGGCTCGGCGTCTATCACAACGCGGAAAAGGACTGGGATCTCTACGAGCTGGCTGAACGCCTGACCGATCTCGACCAGAAGTTCCAGTTATGGCGCTTCCATCACTTGAAGACGGTGGAGCGCGTCATCGGCTACAAGCCCGGCACCGGCGGCACCGCCGGCGTCTCCTATCTCGCGAAGGCGCTCGAGCTCAAGTTCTTCCCCGAACTCTGGCACGTCCGCACCTCGATGTGAGGTCGGTGCCTGGCACGGAAATTCCGGAATGACTCGCGCCGCGAGTTTTACCGGGTTTCGGTGCCAGGCACCGTAGCCCGGTAAAACTACTCGGGGGCGACCCAGGTGTTGATGGACATGGTGTGCGAGGTGCCGACGGAGGTGCCGATCGGGCTGGGGTAGCCGTGGACCCAGGGGATGTCGCCGGTATAGGGCGCGGCATGGCCCCACAGGTAGGCGTCGCCCCAGAGGTAGCCGTCACCCCACAAGTAACCGTCGCCCCAGAGATAGCCGTCACCCCACAGGTAACCGTCGCCCCAGAGATATCCTTGATCGGCGAGCGTGCCGCCCGGGCTGGTGACCTCGAACGTGCCGTCGTTGCGCTGGATCACGCGACCCTTGTAGTGCTGCGTACCCGCGAGATCCGCATGGATGTTGAGTCCCTGGTTGGCGCAGTTGCTCGCCGTGCCGTACACGGCGGCTTTCGCGTCCACGAGGCCGGTACCCTGCTGCAACACGCTGTACGCGAGCTGGCCCTGCGGCGTCACCGCGGGTTTGCCGCTCGCGATGATGCGGCACTTCACCTGGTCCGGCGTGATGCCGTGATCGCGGCTGATGATCAGCGCCGCGACGCCCGACACGATCGCCGCGGACTGCGACGTGCCCGACATCGTGAAGAAGTCGCCGTTGTTCATGAACGTCGGATGATCCACGGCGATCTTCTGGTACGTCGCCATGAACCCCCAGACGTGACCGCCCGGCGCGACCAGGTCGGGCTTCACGAATCCTTCGAACGTCGGACCGGCCGCCGAGAAAGAGGCAAGCCGGTCGTCGCTCCTGTTGTTGGTGTAGTTGTCGGTCATCGCGCCGACCGTGATGACGTACGGGACGTTGCCCGGTACGCCCACGGTCTGCGGCAGCGGTCCGCCATTGCCCGCTGATACGACGACGACGATGCCGGATTGCCACGCGCGCATCACGGCTTTGTTGAGCGGATCGTCCCAATAGCGCGAACGCGCCGGGGCCCCTAGCGAAAGATTGAGAACGCGGATGTTGTACGAGTGCCGGTTGTTCAACACCCAGTCGATGCCGCGGATGACGGTCGCGTAGGTGCTCGATCCGTCCTCCGCGAACGCCTTGATCGAGATGATGCGCGCGTCGGGCGCAACGCCGAAGAAGCGGCCCGCGCCGTCCCTGCGGCTGCTGGCGATGAGGCTCGTGATGTGCGTGCCGTGACCGTTCAGATCCGTCGAGACCGACGACCATTGCGCCTGCAACACGTTGTTGACCGCGTCGTATTGCGCGGCGACACGCCCATTGCCGAGCGAGTCCTTGTCCAGCGAATCCACCTTCCAGTAACCCGTGTCGATGACCGCCACGCCGATGTCGCGTCCGCGGATGTTCGCGTTGTGCAGGTCGCGCGCGTTGACGTCGACCGGCACCGGATCGCCTTCGCCGAAGTTCGTCGTGTACGAGATCGCGACTTCGTCGATGTCGACGTTGTCGTCGCCGAAGCGGCCGCTCATCGACGGAACGAACCGGATCGCCGTGTCGCGTCCCCGGAACGCCGTGATGTTGTAGCTCTGGCTCGCGAACGCGTAGTCGTTGGCCGGGCCGTTGATCCGGCCGAGCTCGGTCCACGAGCCGCCGCCGTTACCACTGGCCTGCACGGACACGTATTCGCCCGCCTCGAGGCTGTTGCGCAGATACTTGAAACCGAGCGTGACGTTCGGCGCGTCCGAAGGCGTCGCGGCACGGCGGTAGATGGCCGCGCCACGGCCCGTGAGGATCAGGCGCTTGCCGCCGCGATCGCTCCAGCCGAGCACGATGTAGCCGCCGTTCGGGTTGTTGTCGTCGTTCTGCTCGACCCAGTCGCCGTACCAGCGATGCGTGCCGTCGTTGTTGGCGAACGAGTCGCGCTCGAAGTCGTCGCGCACGTTGGCCGCGGCCTGCGTGACGACCCGCGAATTGAGCGTGATCTGCTTGATGCCCGCGGTCTCGAGGACGCGCTGGTGCTCGGCATCCGTGAGATTCGCTTCCACCGCGTCGATGACGCCGAGGCGCGAAACGACCTTGCCACCCGCGGCAACGACGGCCGCCGCGGCCGCATCCGTATCCGCCGCCTCGACGATGTAGCTGCGCGCCGGCCCTGTCTTCGCCACGTCGACTCCCGGCGTACCCGAGGTCGCCGGCGAGCAGGAAATGAGTACCGCGGTGCTCGCCGCAGCGATTACGGCGAACAAGCCAATCTTCAACTTCATCGAATTCGCCCCTGTTCGTGGCCCCAATTCGCTTGCGCGAATGGGGTCATTAGAGGCGGGGAGGCCGCGACCACACCGTGCGTGTGTGATGCCGTTCTCGGGGAAAATGTGACCGACGTCTGATAAGAGCCGGTCAAATCCGGCCGCTATGTCAAAGCCGGGGAAGCTCTGAGAGCGATTCTTCTATTTACGGACCGCTCGTTGCGGCGAGGAAGCAGACGCGGCGCCGGGCAGGATTCTGTCCAATAGCTCGGTTAGCGGCTTCGCGGGACAGAAGAGATGCCCCTGTCCCTCCAGGCATTGTTCGGCGATCAGGAACTGCGCCTGCGCCTCCGTTTCGATGCCTTCCGCGACGATGCGCAGGCCGAACGCGCGGCCGAGGGCGATCGCCGCGCGGCAGATCGCACGCGCCTCGTGGTCGTGGCCGACTTCCTCGACAAAGGAGCGGTCGATCATGATTCCGTCGAGCGGACTCGCGCGCAGGCGTCCCAGCGATACGTAACCCGTGCCGAAATCGTCGACCAGCACGCGCACACCCTGGCCGCGCAACTGGTGCAACGCCGCGAGTCCGGATCTTCCGGTCGACAACATCTGCTCGGTGATCTCGAGATCGAGATGGCCGAGATCGACTCCGGCTGTCGCGGCGGCATTCGTGACGTCTTCGGCCAGGCTCTCCGCGGAAAGATACTGGCGGCCGACGTTCACCGAGACGCGGATGTCGGGCAGGCCACGCTCCACGAATGTCGCGAGATCGCGGCAGGCGCGCCGCAAGACCCAGCGGCCGAGCTGCACCGAGAGCCCGGACAACTCCGCGATGGGCAGGAACTCCGACGTCGGCACCAGGCCGCGGATCTTGTGCGGCCAGCGCAGGAAAGCCTCGACCGCGACGATTTCCCGCGTGGCGAGCAGATAACGCGGCTGATAGTGCAGTTCCAGCTCGTCGTTCTGGATCGCGCGCGTGAGCTCCTGCTGCCAGTCGAGGCGCGTGAGCGAGGCGATGCGCAGCGTGTCGGAGTAGAACAGCACGGTGCGGTCCTTGCCCTCGCGACGGATCGAATCGAGCGTGGTCAGCGCGCGCTCGATGAGCTCGGCGGCGCGTTCGCCGTCGGAGCCCGACAACGTGACGCCCGCGCGCGCCGCGAGCTGGAAAACCTGTCCCTCGAGGTCGACCGGATGACGCAGTGCCTGCATCAGGCTATCCACCGTGGTGTCGGCGTCGGCGCGCGAGCGGATGTCCGCGAGCACCACGCCGATCACGTCGTCGGAAACCCGCGCGATGCGCGGCAAATTCGAGCGGCCTTCGGGCAGCGTGTCGGCGATGGTCTTCGCCGCGTGTTCGACCAGCCGGTTCGCGAGCGCGGAATCGAACACACGCTGGTAAGTGGCATATCCGCCGATGTGGATCAGCACGACGCCGACCGTGTCCTCGCGCAGCGCGGCCATGTCGAGCGCCATGCGCAGCGATTTCTCGAATCCGTCGCGGTGCGGCAGCATCGCGCTCGAACCTTGCGGATACAGCCCCGAGTCGTTGGAAGTCGCACCGGCGCCCAGGTCGCGGCACACGACCAGCGCGCGGTCGAAGCCCTGCACCTGGAAGCGCACCTCGTACTTGATGTCGCCGTCGCGATAACGCTGCTGCGCGGGTTTGCGCGTCTTCAGGATGCGGCGCACGGTCTGCAGCATGTGCGTCGCGATCGCCTCGTTGAAGACCTCCGCGAGCGTTCGTCCCGGGATCTCCGTTTCGGTCGCGGCCAGGCCGCGCACGGCATTGCCGCCGAGGCACGAGAGGATCGTCCCATCACGCCGCACGGTGAGCGCAAGATCGGGCAGGGCGCTCGCAAGTTGCTGCTGGATGTCGTCCATGCGGATGTCCTAGCGCGCCTCGCGCAGCACACGCAGCGCGTTCACGGTGTCGTCGCTGCCGCGGGTGGACGAGTGCTCGATGATGATGCCGTTGGCGATGAGAGAGTCGACGTTGGTCTCGACCGCGCCGATGACCGAATTGAGCTGCGCCACGGCCTCGGTGCCGAACCATCCGCGCCAGGCATTGCGGCCGCGCTTGGCGCGATAAAGCGCGAGGTCGGCGATCTTGATCGCCTGTTCCCAGCTCACGGCCTCCGGCCGGCTCGGTACGAACGGCAGGCAGGTGAAACCGATGCTGCAGCTCGTGCGTACGACCGCGCCCTTGGGCAGCACGCACTTGAGCTTGGCGATGCGCTCGCGGATTCGTTCCGCGAGGATGGTGGCGTGTTCGACGTGGTGCGCCTGCGCGACGACGACGAATTCGTCGCCACCCCAGCGCGCCAGCATGTCGTCCGGGCGGATCGCCGCGCGCAGCGTCTTCGCGATCTCGATGATGACCTCGTCGCCGGCGGCGTGACCGTGCTGATCGTTGATGGGCTTCAGCGCATCGAGATCGATGATCATGATCGCGAGGCCCTGGGCGCCCTTGGATTCGGCCAGCATGTGGGGGAACTGCTGCATCAGGTAACGCCGGTTCGCGAGGCCGGTCAGCGTATCGGTGAAGCTGGCCATCTCCAGGCGGCGGTTGGCGTCTTCGAGCTCCCGATAACGCTGCGCGAGCTCATAGGTGCGGTCACTGACCTGCTGCTCGAGCTCGAGGCGCAGGGCCGCCGCGCGCGCGATGCGGCGTTGCTGCGCGTACCAGACGCCGAGCAACATGAGCATCGCAACGATCGTGTAGCCGAAGAGCGCCCATTTCGACAACCAGGGCGAGGGCGCCACGTCGATGGGCAGAGCGAGATCCTGCGTGCTCCACACGCCGTCGCTGTTGCTCGCGCGCACGCGGAAGACGTAAGCGCCGCCCGGCAGGTTCGTGTAGGTGGCCGCGCGGCGTTCGTCGGCCCGCACCCAGTCCTTGTCGAAGCCATCGAGCTTGTATTCGTAGCGGTTCGAGCGCGGGTCGGCGAAATCGAGCGCGGCGAACCGCAGCGTGATCACGTCTTCCTTGTGGCCGAGCTGCAGGCGTTCGATGCGCTCCTCGGGCACGCCCTCGTCGCCCGGTGTATTCAGCTTGAGGAACTGGGTGAGCACCACGCGCGGCGGACGCTCGTTGAACTCGAGTACTTCCGGGTAGAACGCGTTGAAGCCGGCGTTGCCGCCGAAGTACAGCTTGCCGCTGCGATCGCGGTAGTGAGCGCCGAAGTTGAATTCCTCGGCCTGCAGGCCGTGCAGGCGGTGGAAGCGCTGCACCGCGCCGGTCCCGGGATCGAGCCGCGCCAGTCCGAAGTTGGTGCTGATCCAGATGTTGCCGGTGCCGTCCGCGCGCAGGCCGTAGACGGAGTTGTTGGGCAGGCCACGCGCCTCGGAGTAGTTCTCGAAACGCAGGTTGGCCGGCGCCTCGCCGGGGTTCACGACGCGGTCGAGCCCACCCGCGCGCGTGCCGATCCACACGCGGCCGTTGTCGTCCACGAGGATCGAGTAGATAGTGTCGTCGCTCAGCGAGTCGAGCTGTTTCGCATCGCGCTTGTAGTAGTGGATCCGGCGCGACTTCGCATCCCAGACGTTGAGGCCGCCGCCGTCCGTGCCGATCCAGACGTGCCCGGTGCGGTCGCGGGCCAGGGCGGTCACGCGGCCGCTCGACAGGTGCAGTCCGTCTTCCGGGCCCGGACGCAGATTGTCGAAGCGGCGCGAACGCGCGTCGAAGCGCGAGACGCCGCCTCCGTAGGTACCGGCCCAGACCTGGTGATCCACCTCGAGCAGGCTCATCACACCGATGGCGGCCAGCGAGGTCGGCACGGTGGGATCGTGCTGGAAGCTCTCGGCACGCAGCGTTTGCGGGTCGAAGCGATTGAGTCCTCCGCTCATGGTGCCGACCCACACCGAGCCGTCGGAGGTTTCCAGCATCGTCATCACGCGGTCATCGCTGAGAGAATTGCGCGCGCCCGCGATGTGCCGCACATGCGTGACCTGCGAGGTCGAGCGGTCCAGCACGTTGATGCCCTTGCCGAACGTGCCGATCCACAATCGTCCCTGCGGATCCTCCGCGAACGAGGTGACGTTGCGGTCGGTGAAACCGTCGGCCGCGCTCGCCTGGGAATGACCGAAGGACCAGGTGCGCGGATTCCATTTCGCGAGGCCGCCGGTCTTCGTGCCTATCCACAGGCTGCCGCCGCGATCCTCGAACAGCGAGACGATGTAGTCGTCGGGCAGCGAGCGCGGCTCGGCCGGGTCGCGCGTGTAGCTCGAGAATGATTCGGTGGCGGTGTTGAGCCAGGCGAGGCCTCGCATCGTCCCGACCCAGAGCCGGCCCGCGGTGTCGAACAACAGCGCGCAGATGCGATTGGAAGGCAGCGAGTTCGCGCCGGGCTTGCCCGCGGATTCCGGCTGGCGATACACGCGCCAGTCGCCGGCGCGGGGCTCGAAGCGCGCGAGGCCGGCATCGGTGCCGATCCAGATCATTCCGTCGGGAGACTCGGTGAGCGCGCGTACGCGCACGCCCTGGTCGCCGGCGATCCCGGCGGGCAACGCGATGCGGGTGACGGCGAGCGTCGTGCCGGAAATCCGGTCGACGCCGCGATTGTTCGCGACCAGCGTATCGCCGTTGCGCAGGATGAGGATGGCATTGATGGAGTCGTCGGAAAGCGAACGCGCATCGCCGGGTTTGCTCGTGAATCTCTTCAGCTCGTGCGAGCGCACGTCGTAGACGGCGAGTCCGTCTTCGCGCGTGCCTATCCACAGGCGGCCGAGCCGGTCGCGCGCGAGACTGCGCGCACGCTGCAACCAGGGCTCGTCGCTCAATGCGGCGGGCGCCTCGAGTTTTCCGGTACGCGCATTGCGGAACACGATGCCGCCGCCGTCGGTGCCGATCCACAGGCCTTCCTCGGTGGCGGCGAGCGAGTAGATCCACGGCGCGGGCAGGGAGCCCGCGTCACCGCGCACGTGACGCAGCTGGCGGAAGTCGTAGCCGTCGAAGCGATTGAGCCCGTCCTCGGTGCCGAACCACATGAAGCCTTCGCTGTCCTGGGCGATGGCATTCACGGCGTGTTGCGACAGTCCTTCCTCGAGGCTGTAGCGCTGCACGCTGAGCGGCGGTGCGGAGTGGGCGAGAGAGGCGAACGAGAGGGCGGAGAACGCCAGGCAGAGTGATGCGAGCACCGCGCGCAAGCGGTGCCTGGGAGGCCTGGTTGTTCCCCACTCTTCTGGCATTTTGTAAAGACCGGACGACTCCGATCCATATCGTAGATGCCAGCGGAAAAAGTCGATGTGATAGGCGTCAGAAGCCCCGGTCAGCACGCGCCGCGTTGGGGCGCCGCGCCGGCATAAGTGTGATGCGAGTCACGCGCGCCGGGCAGGATCAGGTCCATTCCAGGGTCGAAACGCCGGACTCCGCCGCGGCGCGGCGGGCCGCCAGGCTGCCGTTCACGAGCACCCCGTGGCGCGCGAGTTTGAGGTGGGGCAGATCGGATTCGGCGTTCCCGTACGCGAACGTATCGGATTCTTCGCGCGTCGCCATGAGCTCGCGCAGACAACGCGCCTTTTCCTCGCCGCGACGATTCGCGGTGGTCAGCGTGCCGTCGAGGCGATCGCCGTTCCAGCGCACGCCAGTGCAGATGACGAGGTCGAATCCGAGCTGCCGGCCGAACTCCGGGACGTAGAAATCGACGCTGGCGGACATGAGCACCAGGTAATGACCGGCGTCGCGATGCCGGCGGATCGTGGCGAGCGCTTCCCGGTAGCAGCGACGCTCGATCGTGTCCTTCACGAAACGCTCGGAGGTCGCGCGCAACTCCTCCCGGGGCGTTCCGCGCAACGTGCTGCGCAGCAGGGATTGCTTGAGCGTGGCCCGGTCGCGATCGAAGACGAAGCGGATCGCGGCGGGAAGCACGCCTAACAACCGCAGCAAGGCGAATGGCCGCCGCGCGAGGTGCCGCACGACCAGCGGAAAAAGGGTGTCGCGGTGAGTGATCGTTCCGTCGAGATCGAAGATGGCCATCGTCATGGTGGCGAAATCTTACACGTCGCGCGCGCCACGATTCGCCACAATTGCACCGCGAGGTTTGCCACTTTGCGCTTCGACACTCCCGGCGGTTCGCACCAATGGGAGTGAAAGATGTCCGAACGTCGCAGATTCATACCGCCGCTGCTGGCCAAACTTCTGGTCATCGGCGCCCTCGTCATACTACTGCTGATCCCGATCAGCCAGGTCGAGAGCCTGGTGGGCGAGCGGGTTCACATGCGCGAGACCGCCGCGGTCCGTGTCGCCGAGTCCTGGGGCGGGCCGCAAACCACCGGCGGCGTCCTGCTCGCGATCCCGGTCGAAACGACTCGCGTGATCGTCGAACAGAGCGCGGCGGGGCGCGAGACCCAACGCACCGAGACCGACCGCAACGTGTTGTACGTGCTGCCGGACACGCTTTCGGTGAGTGCCAATGCGGAGCCCAGCACGCGTACGGTGGGTTTGTACTCGACGCCCGTCTACCTCGCGAAGGTCACGATCACCGGCGAGTTCCTGACGCGCGACTTCGCGCATCTCACGCAGCCCAGGGAGGGGCGGGAGGTGAAGTGGAACGAAGCCCGCCTCGTGGTTCTCAATTCCGAATCGAGGGCGCTGCGCGCGGTCGACGATCTCGTCGTCGGGGGCGAGCCGGGCGAGGTGGCCGCGGACGCCTACGCCGGATCGGCGGGCATCTCGACCGTGGTTCCGATCGCAGCGCTGCGGGAAAGCGCGACCATTCCATTCCGCGTCAGGCTCACGCTCGCGGGCAGCAGCCAGTTGTCGTTCCTGCCGCTCGCGCGCAAGGCGGACATCGCGATCCAGTCGCGCTGGCCGCATCCGAAGTTCGAAGGCGCGCCGGCGCCGCTCGATCCCGCGATCGGCGACGAGGGCTTCTCCGCGAAATGGTCGGTGCTCGAGATCAATCGCTCGTTCGGCCAGAGCTGGTGGGACTCCCACGTGCGTCACGGCATGCCGGTGGAGATGGCGCTGGGGCAGAGCGCGGTCGGTGTGTCCTTCTATGAACCCGTCGACGTGTACCAGCGCAACTACCGCGCGGTGCACTACGCGGTGCTGCTGATCGCGATCACGTTCCTCACGTTCTTCCTCTGGGAACACCTCAGCGGTATCGCGATCCACGGCATGCAGTACCTGCTGGTGGGCCTCGCCCTCGCGCTGTTCTACCTGCTGCTGCTCGCGCTGTCGGAGCACGTGAGCTTCGACGCCGCCTACGCGATATCGGCGGGCGCGCTGGTCGCGTTGATCACGATATACCTGACTGGCGTTCTGAAGAGTCTGCCGCTGTCGTTGGGCGCCGGCGCGGGACTCGCGACCCTGTACACGATGTTGTACTGGATCCTGCGCTCCGAGGATTACTCGCTGCTCATGGGCGCACTGCTGCTGTTCGGGGTGCTCGCGATCCTGATGATCGCGACGCGTCGAATCGACTGGTCGAACGTCGCGCGACTGCAGCGCGCGCGGGACGAAGTCGAGTAGCAAGGCGGGCGTGCGCACCGGCTTCCGGATGGAGGCGGGTGAGGAAACGCGGAGTCGACGTGCCGGGTGGAGTCGCGTAGTGCAGCGCAGGCCGCTGACTCCGCGATTTCACACCCGGCACCGAGGGTCAGGGAATATCGAGCCCGAGCGCGATGTCGCGGCGCGCGTGCCAGGAGTCGCCGCGTTTTTCGGGGGTGGCCAGTCCATTCCCACCCCGGTGGCGGGTCTGCCGGTTGGACGGAGTGTTCAGCGGATCGTCGGTGAATTCCAGGTTGTCGATGTAATAGGTGCCGCGGCCGGGCTCGATGACGTGTATGTGCACGTGTTCCGCAACGTCCCGGGATGGATATGCGCCGGGGCGGATCGTGTCGAAGCGGTAGCGACCCTGAGTGTCGGTGATCGCCCAGCCGCGAAGGCGACCGTGCCGGTTGCGGGCCGCTGGATAGATGCCGTTCACGTCCGTGTGATACGCGTACACGATGATGCCGGCGGCCGGAACGGCGCGAGCCGTCACGATACCTTCGATGACCATCGGCACACCCGGCTCATCGGGCGGCGCGATGCGGGCGCGTGACGAAAGCTTCGCGGGCTGATCGTCGAACACCCACTCGCAGCCCTGGCACGGCCCGCCGATGACCGGCTCGCGCGAGGCGGCGAGGGCACGGAGCGCGTGACCCGTGATCAGGGCACCTCCGGTCACGAGCAGCGTACGTCGTTCCATCGGTGCCCCTCTGGTGTGCCTCTTGGCTAGGCGGCCTTGGCCGCCAGCTGGCGCAGCACGTATTGCAGGATTCCGCCGTGACGATAGTAGTCGCGCTCCTTCGGCGTATCGATGCGCACACGCGCCTCGAACTCGATGGGCGTGCCGGGCTTGCCGTCCTTCGCCGGCGGCGTCGCGACGACATTGACGGTCTTCGCTTCCGCGTTGTCGAGCCCGGTGATGTCGAACACCTCCTGGCCCGTGAGTCCCAGCGACGCGGCGGTCTTGCCGGCCGGGAACATCAGCGGCAACACGCCCATGCCGATCAGGTTCGAGCGGTGGATGCGTTCGAAGCTTTCCGCGATGACCGCGCGCACGCCCAACAACATCGTGCCCTTGGCGGCCCAGTCGCGCGACGAGCCGGTGCCGTATTCCTTGCCCGCGAGGATCACGAGCGGCGTGCCGTCCTGCTTGTAGCGCATGGCCGCGTCGAAGATCGACATCTGTTCGCCCGTCGGAACGTGAATGGTCACGCCACCCTCGGTGCCGGGCGCGAGCTGGTTGCGCAGGCGGATGTTCGCGAACGTGCCGCGCATCATCACTTCATGGTTGCCGCGGCGCGCGCCGTAGGAATTGAAGTCCACCGGCTGCACGCCCTGCGCGACCAGGTACTTCGCGGCCGGACTGGTCTTCGAGATGTCGCCCGCCGGCGAGATGTGATCGGTCGTCACCGAGTCGCCCAGCAGCGCGAGCACGCGCGCGCCCTTCACGTCCGTCACCGGGCGCGGCGTCATCGTCATGCCGTCGAAGTAGGGCGGATTGCGCACGTAGGTGGACTTTTCCTCCCACGCGTAGATCTTGCCGGCCGGCACCTTGATCGACGACCAGTTCTCGTCGCCCGCGAACACGTTCGAGTAACTCTTGCGGAACATGTTCGAGTCGAGCGTCTTCTTTACGACGTCGTGCACTTCCTTGTCGGACGGCCAGATGTCGGCGAGCACCACGGGCTTGCCGTCCGGGCCGGTGCCGAGCACGTCCTTCTGCAGGTCGACGTCCATCGTGCCCGCGAGTGCGTACGCGACGACCAGCGGCGGCGAGGCGAGGAAGTTCATCTTCACTTCCGGATGCACGCGGCCTTCGAAGTTGCGATTGCCCGAGAGCACCGAGGTCGCGACGATGTCGCCGGCCTTGATGCCCGCGGAGATCTCGGGCTTGAGCGGACCGGAGTTGCCGATGCAGGTCGTGCAGCCGTAGCCGACGACGTAGAAGCCGACCTTCTCGAGATCGCCGAGCAGCCCGGCCTTCTGTAGATAGTCCGTGACGACGCGCGAACCGGGCGCGAGACTGGTCTTCACCCAGGGCTTGGCCTTGAGGCCGAGCTTCGCCGCGTTGCGCGCGAGCAGCGCGGCGGCGACCAGCACGTAGGGATTCGAAGTGTTCGTGCAGCTCGTGATGGCGGCGATCGTGACCGCGCCGTCCTTGATCTCCACCTGCTGACCGTCGAGCTTGATCTCGGCGCAGCCGGTCGCGTCGGGCAACTTCTTCCTGCGCTCTTCGGCCATCGGCTTGAGCGCGGCCTGGTAGATGGACTTGGCCTTCGACAGCGGCACGCGGTCCTGCGGACGCTTCGGGCCCGCGAGGCTGGGCTCGACGTCTCCGAGGTCGAGTTCGAGCACGTCGGTGTAGTCGGCCGGCTTCGCGCCGTTGAAACGCCACATGCCCTGGGCCTTGGCATACGCCTCGACCAGCGCGATCTGTTCGGCGGGACGGCCGGACAACTCGAGGTAACGCAGCGTCTCCTCGTCGATCGGGAAGATGCCGCAGGTGCTGCCGTACTCGGGCGCCATGTTGGCGATGGTGGCGCGGTCGGCGAGCGGCAGGTTCGCGAGGCCGTCGCCGAAATACTCGACGAACTTGTCCACCACGCCTTTCTTGCGCAGCATCTCCGTGACCGTGAGCACCAGGTCCGTCGCGGTGGCGCCGGGCTTGAGCGAGCCGGTGAGCTTGAAGCCGATGACCTGCGGGATGAGCATCGTCACGGGCTGGCCGAGCATCGCGGCTTCGGCCTCGATGCCGCCCACGCCCCAGCCGAGCACGCCGAGGCCGTTGATCATCGTGGTGTGCGAGTCGGTGCCGACGACGGTGTCCGGATACGCGAGATTCGCGTCGCCGCTCTTCTTGTGGAACACCACGCGGCCGAGATACTCGAGGTTCACCTGGTGGACGATGCCGGTGTTGGGCGGCACCACGCTGAAGTTGTCGAACGCGGTCTGGCCCCAGCGCAGGAACGCGTAGCGCTCGCCGTTGCGCTGGAACTCGATCTTGTTGTTTGCCGCGAGCGAGTTCGCGCGGCCGTAATCGTCGACCTGCACCGAGTGGTCGATCACGAGTTCCGCCGGGTTCAGCGGATTGATGCGCTGGGGATCGCCGCCGAGTTTCTGCACGGCTTCGCGCATCGCGGCGAGATCCACCACGCAGGGCACGCCGGTGAAGTCCTGCATGATCACGCGCGCGGGAGTGAAATCGATTTCGTAGGACGGAGTCGCCTTCGCGTCCCAGTTCAGGACGGCCTCGATGTCCTCGCGCGTGACGTTGACGCCGTCTTCGTAGCGCAGCAGGTTTTCGAGCAGGATCTTCAGAGAGTAGGGCAGTCGCGCGACCTTGTCGGCGGGGAGTGAAGCGAAGCTCCAGTAGTCGTAGGAACGGTCGCCAACCTTGAGGGTCGCTCGGGTACTCGAACTGCCAGTCATTTAACTCTCCAGCACTTGTCTTGGTCAGGGGGCGAAAAAGCGGCGCATTCTAACTCACTCGCACCCGGCTATTGCGGCGTCGTGTGCTCGATGACGCCTCCTCCCAGGCACCGGTCGCCGTCGTACAGGACCGCGAATTGCCCGGGAGTCACGGCACGTTGGGGTTCGGCGAACGTCACGCGGATCGCGCCGTCGGCGCCGACCACGGCATGGCAGGGCTGATCGGGCTGCCGGTAACGCACCTTGATCGCGGAATCGAACTCGATCGAATCGCGCTGCACCAGCCAGTTGCAGGGGCCGGTGGTCAATGCACGACTGGTGAGCAATGGATGGTCGTGACCCTGGACCACGACGAGCTGGTTTTCGCGCAGGTTCTTGGCGGCGACGTACCAGGCGTCTTCGCGCGCCCCGGACCGCCCACCGATCTCGAGGCCGCCGCGTTGCCCCAGCGTGTAGAAGGCGAGACCGCGGTGACGTCCGACCACCTCGCCGCGTTCGTCGACGATATCGCCGGGCGACGTAGGGATGTAACGCGACAGGAATTCGCGGAACGGCCGCTCGCCGATGAAACAGATGCCGGTGCTGTCGGGCTTGTCGTACACGGGCAGACCTGCTTCGCGCGCGAGCGCGCGCACCTCGGCCTTCGTGAACTCGCCGAGCGGAAAGAGCACGTTGGAGAAATGCCGGCTATCGACGGCGTGCAGGAAGTAGGACTGGTCCTTCTCGGTGTCCCGCGCCTTGCGCAGCACCGGGCCGCTCCCGGTGTGATCGATCCGGGCGTAGTGTCCGGTCGCGAAGCGTCGCGCGCCGAGCCGCCCCGCGTACTCGAGACACAGGCCGAACTTGATTTCACGGTTGCAGAGAACGTCGGGATTCGGCGTGCGCCCGGCGCGGTACTCCGTCAGGAAATAGTCGAACACGCGCGCGCGATAGTCGGCGGCGAAACTCACGCGATGCAGCGGGATTCCGAGCTCCGCGGCCGATGCCCGCGCGTCCTGGAAATCCTGCGCGCTGGTGCAGTAGTCGTCGTCCTCGTCCCAGTTGCTCATGTAGAGCCCGTGCACGTCGAAGCCCGCGCGGCGCAGCAGCAGCGCGGCGACGGCGGAGTCGACGCCGCCGGACATGCCGACGACGATTCTTTCGCGGGAGAGGGAATTCACGGCGTGAATTGTACGCCGTGGCAGCCGTCCGGCGGCCTTCTAGAGATTGACGACGGCGTGGACGCGCGGCGCGGTCGCGAGGTCGAGCGCGGCCACGGAATCGAGCGGCTGGCGCCGGCCGAGCAGGTAGTCGTCGATGCAGCGCAGGACCAGCGGGGAGCGCAGGCGGGCCTGCTGGGCCAGGAGTTGCTCGTGCGTCAGCCACACGGTACGCACGATGCCGGCATCGAGCGCCTGGCCTTCGCGGAAGTCGTCGACCGGGCCGCAGAACGCGAATCGCAGGAAAGTCCGCCCCGCATCGGGGCTGCGCCACAGGTAGGTGCCTACGAGTGCGCTGGGGACGAACCGCCAGGCCGTCTCCTCGCGCGTCTCGCGGATCGCCGCGTCGAGCAGGGTCTCCCGGTCCTCGAGATGGCCGGCAGGTTGATTGAGGACGAGCCTGCCGGAGATGCGCTCCTCGACCAGCAGGAATCGCGAATCGCGCTCTACGACCGCGGCCACGGTGACCTCAGGGTTGAACGCCATGGCCGACTAGTTAGCGCTGCGCCTGGCGCGCGAAGTCCTCGGGCGAGCTCGCGTGCCAGACTTCGTCGAATTCGTCGAGATACGGACGCGCCACCGGCGGATTGTTCAGATCGGCGATGCCGTCCCAGCGATCCGCATGTACGCGGTAGACGATCGCGCGATCGTCCGCGATCAGGTAGCCGCAGGCGCGCACGCGCGCGGCGGTGACCGCCGGGCGGATGTCGATGCAGCTCGTGAGCCTGCGGCCCATGGCGATGAAACGGTTGTTGTCGCGCAGCAGGCGACTCGAATCGGACAGCAGCACGCGCACCTTGGCGAAGCGGCGCGCGAGCACGAAACGTTTCACGATCTCGAGGAAGCCGTTCTGGTCGTAGAGCTCCGGCTCGAGATCGGGCGTGTAGATGGACATCAGCCGCTGCGCGCTGGCCGCGACCGCATCCACCGCGGCGCGCATCTCTTCGAGCGAGCTGATGACGCGGATGTGGTTGGGAGCCGTGGTGCTCGTGTCGCCGTTGGGCAAAGCGATCCCGGGCGCCGAATTGCGCTGCGAAAGCGTGGTGAAATCGAAATCCCCGGTCGCCATGTTTGGACGACATCTCCCTGGCTCTAACCCCAGCCAGATTGTGACCTGTGCACGTGAAAGGTTAGGTGGACGTCGGGGTATTCCGGTGCCAACCGCGTCACGCTTTGAGCCGAAATGGGCCGAAACCGGCCTGAAAGCGTGTCGCAGATCGCACCTGGAGGGCCCCGTACGGGGTCCCCGTACAGAGACCTCGTACGAACCAGTTGCGCGGCTTCCCTAACTGCCCGCGTAGTGAGGCGGGGTCAGATCGCGCGCGCCATCTCGGCGGCGAGTCCCAGGTAGTGCGCTGGCGCCAGCGCCTTGAGCCGCGCGCGTTCCGCTTCGGGCAGCGGCAGTTTGTCGATGAACGCCTCGAGGCCGGCCGCGTCGACCTGCGTGCCGCGCGTGAAATCCTTGAGCAGTTCGTAGCCGTTGGGCACGCCGGCCGCGCGCAGGGCGGTCTGCAATGCCTCGCCGAGCACTTCGTAGGCGCCGTCGATGTCCGCGGCGATGGCGGTGGAGTCGGCCGAGATCTTGCCCAGCCCGCGCGCGAGCGAATTCCACGCCACCAGGCTGTGCGCGAGCGCGACGCCGACGTTGCGCAGCACGGTGGAGTCGGTGAGATCGCGCTGCCAGCGCGAGATGGGTAGTTTGGCCGCGAAGTGATGCAGCAGCGCGTTCGCGACGCCGAGGTTGCCCTCGGCGTTCTCGAAATCGATCGGGTTGACCTTGTGCGGCATCGTCGAGGAGCCGACTTCGCCGGCGACCGCGCGCTGGCGCAGGTAACCGAGCGAAATGTAGCCCCAGGCGTCGCGCGCGAAATCGATGAAGATCGTGTTGATCGCGGCCAGCGCGTCGCAGTATTCGCCTATCCAGTCGTGCGGCTCGATCTGCGTGGAATATTCGTTCCAGGCGAGGCCCTGCGATTCGACGAACTTGCGGCTCACGCCCGGCCAATCGACCTTCGGCAGCGCGGCGACGTGCGCGTTGTAGTTGCCCACCGCGCCGTTCCACTTGCCGAGGATCTCGACGGCATCGAAACGCTTGCGCGCACGCCGCAGCCGCGCCACCACGTTGGCGAATTCCTTGCCGAGCGTCGTCGGGCTCGCGGTCTGACCGTGCGTGCGCGACAACATCGGCTGCGCGGCGTATTCGTGCGCGAACGCGCGCAGCTTCTCGACGAGTTTCTCCAGCTCGCCCGACAACACGATGCGCGCCGCGCGCAACATGCGTGCGTACGCGAGGTTGTTGATGTCCTCCGAGGTGCAGCCGAAGTGCACGAGCTCGAGCACGGCGGGCGAGGCGCCGGCCGTCGAGAGTTTCTCGCGCACGTAGTACTCGACCGCCTTCACGTCGTGATTGATGCGGCTCTCGATCGCCTTGACGGCCGCCGGCGCGTCCTCGCCCGGCTCGAGGGCCATGCCCGACGCGAGCTTCACGATGGGATCGGCGAGCGGCTGACCGAGGATCTCCGGCGCCGCCTCCGCGAGCACCAGCAGCCAGGCCGCCTCGATGCGGATTCGTTCGCGGATCAGGCCGCTTTCCGACAGCACGGCCCGCAGCGCGTCGGCACTCTTGCGGTACCGGCCATCGACGGGAGAAAGCGCGAGAAGTGCTGCGGAATCCATGAAAAAGACGCCTCGGATGGTTGCTGAACAGGACTGCTAGACTGGCCGCGCATGATATCCCAAGGTGACACCCGCACAGAGCGCGACAGCCTCGGCGAAATCGATGTCGCCGCCGACGCGTTGTGGGGTGCGCAGACCGAAAGGGCGCGGCGCAATTTCCAACTCAGCGGTACGCGTCTTCCGCCGGATTTCATCGCCGCCCTGGCCCTGATAAAGGCGGCGGCGGCACGCGCGAATGCCCATCTCGGACTGCTGCCGCCCGAGGTGGGTACCGCCATTTCGCAGGCCGCCCAATCCGTAGCGCTCGGTGCGCACGACGATCAATTCCCCCTCGACGTGTTCCAGACCGGCAGTGGTACGAGCACGAACATGAATGCGAACGAGGTGATCGCGACACTCGCCTCGCGTGCGCTCGGCCGCGTGGTGCATCCGAACGATGACGTCAACATGTGCCAGAGCAGCAACGATGCGATCCCGAGCGCCATCCACGTGAGCGCCATGCTGGCGACCCAGCGCGATCTGCTGCCCGCGCTGCGCGCGCTCGTCGATGTGCTCGGCGCCAAGGAGCGCGCCTGGGCGGAAGTCTGCAAGACGGGGCGCACGCATCTCATGGATGCCATGCCGCTCACGCTCGGACAGGAAGTCTCCGGCTGGCGCGCGCAAATCGAACTCGCCATCGAACGGCTGCGTGCGAGCGAACCGCGCCTGCTCGCACTCGCCCAGGGCGGCACCGCCATCGGCACCGGCATAAACGCGCATGCGCAGTTTGCCGCGCGCTTCATCGAGGAACTGCGCGCGCTGACGGCCATTCCCTTCACGAATGCCGGCAACTTCTTCGCGGCACAGGCGAGCCAGGATGCCGCCGTCGAATATTCCGGACAGCTGCGCACGCTCGCGGTCGCACTCGCCAAGATCGCGAACGACCTGCGGTGGATGGGCAGCGGGCCGCTCGCGGGACTCGCCGAGCTCTCACTACCGGCGCTGCAGCCGGGCAGCAGCATCATGCCCGGCAAGGTGAACCCGGTGATTCCGGAAGCCGTCGCGATGATCGCGACGCAGGTCATCGGCCTCGACGCGGCGATCGCCAATGCCGGGCAGACGGGCAACTTCCAGCTCAACGTGATGTTGCCGCTGATCGGGAGCAATCTGCTCACGAGCATCCGCCTGCTCGCGAACGGCGCGCGTGCGCTCGCCACCCAGTGCCTCGCCGGCGCGGAGCCCAATCTTTCGCGGCTGGACGAGGCGCTGGCGCGCAATCCCATCCTCGCGACGGCGCTCAATCCCGTGATCGGGTACGAGCGCGCGGCCGCAATTGCAAAACGCGCGTATGCCGAGGGCCGGCCGGTGTTCGACGTCGCCGTCGAGATGTCGGGTCTCGGCGCCGACGAGTTGCGCGAACTGCTCGATCCGCGCGCGCTGACGCGCGGTGGCCTGCACGGCGGCGGCGGAGGCTCCGGCTGAGTTGAGTCAACGAGTGTCCAGCGTCCCGCCATCCGATCTGCGCACGAAGATCCTGCATCGCTTCGCGGGCTCCACTCCGCGCCACGAACTCGAGGACTGGCGCCTGCTCGGCGTATCGCCCGAGCGATTGCAGTCCCTGCAGCGTCATTTCCCGCCGAATCCCACGCCGGCGGCGGTGCTCGTACCGTTCGTCGATCGCGACGAGGGTCTCACCGTGTTGCTCACCGAGCGCGCGACCCACCTGGCGCGGCATGCGGCGCAGATCGCGTTTCCCGGCGGCCGGCTCGAGGACACCGACCCCGATTTCGCCAGCGCGGCGCTGCGCGAAGCGCGGGAAGAGATCGGCCTCGATCCCGGGCGCGTGGAGATCTTCGGCTATCTACCCGATCACCTGGTGATCAGCGGGTTCCGCGTCACGCCCGTGCTCGCGCTGGTTTCGCCGCCGGTGGAGCTGCAGCTCAACGCCGACGAAGTGTCCGCGGCATTCGAAGTGCCGGCCGCGCATTTCTTCGACCGCGCGAATCACAAGGCGCGGATGCGCCGCGTGGGCGACCAGGACATGCTGCTCTACGACATCCCGTGGCAGGAGCGGAACATCTGGGGCGCGACGGCCGGCATGTTGCTGACCTTGGTTCGGATGGTGCAGGAGGGAGAGGGCAAGTGAACGACACGCCGAAGGCGGCCCAGGACGCGCTTGCGCGCCTGATCGGAATCATGCGGCGACTGCGCGATCCGCAAGGCGGATGTCCCTGGGATCTGGCGCAGGATTTCGCGAGCATCGCGCCGTACACGATCGAGGAGGCGTACGAGGTCGCCGAGGCGATTGGTCATGCCGTGGCGCAGGGCGAACCGCGCGGGCTCGAATCCGAGCTCGGCGATCTGCTGTTCCAGGTCGTGTTCCATGCGCAGATGGGCGCGGAACGCGGGTGGTTCGACTTCGCGAGCATCGCGAACGCGATTTCCGACAAGCTCACCGAGCGTCATCCGCACGTTTTCGGAGAAGCCCGCACCGGCACGACCGCCGAACTCAATCGTGCGTGGGAAGAACACAAGGCGCGAGAACGCGCCGCCAGGTCGGGAGCCGCGCACAGCGAGCTCGCCGACGTGCCGCTCGCGTTGCCCGCGCTCGCGCGCGCCGCGAAGCTCGGCAAGCGCGCCGGCCGCGTCGGCTTCGACTGGCCCGATGCGCAGGGCGTGCGCGAAAAGATGGACGAGGAGCTGCGCGAAATCGCGGACGTCGCGCCCGGCGACGATGCGAAACGCGCGGAAGAGGTCGGCGACCTGTTGTTCGCCACGGCGAACTGGGCCCGCCATCTCGGCGTCGATCCCGAAGAAGCGCTGCGCCAGGCGAACGCCAAGTTCGAACGACGCTTTCGCGCCATGGAAAAGCTCGCCGCCGAGCGCGGTCTCGCGCTCGAGACCCTGGATGCGGCCGCGTGGGACGCCCTCTGGAACGAGGTGAAGCGGACCTGAATTCAGCGCCCCCGGTGGCCAAGCAGGGTGTTCAGTAAGGATTCATCGACCCCTTCGTACAGTGACGCCACGGTCGCGAAACGGCCGGAATCGGAGGGTTTATGGCGATCATGGTTGCGAAGAAGAAGTTGGCGGTGGGTGTCCTGGCGGCGACGATCGCCGCGCTGGTCGGCACCAGTGCCTTTGCTGGTAACCGTCACGACCATCGTCACGACGCACGCTACGACCAGGTTCGTTACGAAGACGCCTACGACTACGCCAAGGTCGTCGACGTCCAGCCGCTGATGACGCGGGTGCGCGTGAGCACGCCGGTGCGCGAGTGCTGGGACGAGACGCGAGTGGAAGGCGGCGGTTATCGCAACGGTCCGCTGCCGCGTTCGAACGCCGGTGCCACGTTGCTCGGTGCGGCGATCGGCGCCGCCATCGGCAACCAGATCGGCAGCGGCAACGGCCGTCGCGCCGCGACCATCGGCGGCGCCGTGGTCGGTGCGGCCATCGGCCGCGACCAGGCCGAGAAGCGCAACGCGCAGTACGGCTCGGTCGGCCCCGCACGCGAGTACACGGTCGAGCGCTGCGAGACGCGTTACCGCGAAGAGTGGCAGGAGCGGGTCGATGGCTACCGGGTGACCTACCTGTACAACGGTCGTCGCCAGGTGACCGAGATGCCGTACGACCCGGGTGATCGCATCCGCGTGCGGGTCGACGTGTCGCCGGCCGAATGATGATGACCGAGTTGTTTGCGGCAACGGTTTGGTCCTTCTGGGCGATGCGGGCAACCCCTCTCTGGAAAGAGACGGCCGCCCGCATCGCCTTTTGCCGGCAAACAATTAAACTGACGGCCGTCATGACCAAGTTCCGCCAGGTGTTGCTGCCCCTCACGCTGACCGCGGCCGCGGGATTCGCGCCGCTCGCGATGGCCCACGCACTGCCGGGGCCGGTCGTTCCCGGCACGCCGCTGCGCGAGGCGCCGGTGCAGGACGTGATGTTTCGCGATGGGATTTCGCTCGACGAGGCCGTCGCCCGCGCCGAGCGCCAATACCGGGCGCGCGTGGTGCGCACGGAAGTAACGGACGAGGACGGAAGGACCGTGTACGTGCTCAAGCTGCTGTCCGAAAACGGACGCGTGTTCACCGTGCGGATCGATGCCGCCACCGGGAGGATGCGATGAGAGCGCTGGTCGTCGAAGACGAAGCGACATTACGCGAGGGACTGCGCGAGCAGCTCTCCAGACACGGCTTCACGGTCGACGTGGCGAGCGACGGCGAGGAGGGGCACTTCGCAGGTTCCGAATATCCGCTCGACATCGCCGTGATCGACCTGGGATTGCCCAAGCTTCCGGGCCTCGAGCTGATCCGCAAGTTGCGCGCGGCCGGCAAGAAATTTCCCATCCTCATCCTCACGGCGCGCGACCGCTGGCAGGACAAGGTCGAAGGCCTGCAGGCCGGCGCGGACGACTATGTCGCCAAGCCCTATCACTTCGAGGAAGTGCTCGCGCGCATGCAGGCGCTGCTGCGACGTGCGGGCGGCTGGGCGAGCCCCGTGCTCGAATGCGGGCCGATCCGGCTCGATACGCGTGCGCAGACCGTGACACTCAACGGCGCGGCGATCGAACTCACCACGTTCGAATACCGCATCCTCGAGCACATGATGCTGCGCGCCGGCGACGTGATTTCGAAGACGGAGCTCACCGAGCGGCTCTACGACCAGGATTACGAGCGCGACAGCAACGTGATCGAAGTATTCATCGGGCGCCTGCGTCGCAAGCTCGATCCCGAGGAGAGCCTGCAGCCGATCGAAACGCTGCGCGGTCGCGGGTATCGATTCGCGCTTGCCCGTACGGACATGGCGCGCCCCCCGGGCGCCTAGCTACCCGGGCGCGCCCAGCCGCGATGTCGCGACCGTCACTCAGACGCCGGCTGATGTTGTCGGTCTTCTGCATGCTGGTCCTGTTCTTCGGGCTCACCGTCCTGCTGCTCGACATGTTGTTCCGCGATGCCGCCGAGCGCGGCCTGCGGGAGGTCATCGACGCGCAGATGGTGGCGCTCATCGCCGCGGCGGATCCCGACGGACCCGAATCCGTGACGCCCACCGCGGTGCTCGAAACGCGCTTCGAAACGCCGGGTTCCGGCCTCTATGCCGAGATCCGCTCCGCGAGCGGAGAGAGCATCTGGCGTTCGCAATCGACGATCGGCACGGACGTGCAGTTCGGCCCGCCGCTCGAACCCGGCGACCGCAGCTTCTTCTTCACGCACATCGAAGGGACGCCGGTCCGGCTGGCCGTCGCGAGCCGCGGCATCCTGTGGGAGAACCTGCATGGGGAATCCGCGCGATTCACGTTCAGCGTCGCGTCGAGCCTGGATGCCTACGAGGAGCAGGTTTCGAGCTTCCGGCATCAACTCGTGGGATGGTTCGCGGGACTCGCGTTGCTGTTCGTCGCGACGCTCGCGGTGCTGATCCGCTGGCTCTCGCAACCCGTGCAACGCCTGGAGCGCGAGATCAAGGAAGTCGAGGCCGGCACGCGCGAACGACTCAACGACGAGTGGCCGGTGGAACTCGTGGCGGTCACGAGCAACCTGAACGCGCTGCTCGATGCCGAGCGCACGCGCGTGAAACGTTATCGCGACACGCTCGGCAATCTCGCGCACAGCCTGAAGACGCCGCTCGCGGTCATGCGCCAGTCGCTCGGCGTCAGCGACGCGAGCGCGCGCAACGCGGCGCTCAACGCCGAGATCGACCGCATGACCGGCACGATCGAGCACCAGATGAATCGCGCCGCGGCGAGCGGCGGCGCATTGCTGGGGCAGGCGCCGGTGGATCTCGCGCCGGTGGTGGCGGAGCTGCGCTCGGCGCTGCTCAAGGTCTACGGCAACAAGGACCTGCTGTTCAAGACGGAGATCGAGCCGGGCGCGCAGTTCATCGGTGACCGCAACGACATCACGGAGATGCTCGGCAACCTGCTCGACAACGCCTGCAAGTGGGCCAGGTCGAACGTGCGTATCGAAGCTTCGATCGCGCCTGATGCCCAATCGCGGTCGGCTCTGTCGATCGTCATCGACGACGATGGACCGGGAATCCGGGAGGCGGATCGGGCGAGAGTCCTGCAGCGCGGCGGCCGTGCCGACGAAGCGACCCCGGGTCACGGCCTCGGGCTCTCCATGGTGCACGACACGGTGGCGTTGTACGGCGGCGGCATGCACATCGACGCCTCACGCCTCGGCGGAGCCCGCTTCGAGCTCAAACTACCGGGACGATCCGGCGACTGATACGATCCCCCGCCGCATGAGTGGTTAGGCCGGCGGCCTGGAGGCAAGGGACATGCGTTTGCTGCTGTTGTGGATCCTCGTCTCGACCGCGGCGCAGGCCGCGCCACCCGAGCCCGCGAAGTTCATCGAAGCCCTGAGCAACGGGACGGTCGATCCCGTGAAGCACGACCTGGTCCCGGAGGACTTCTGGGCGCTTACGGCCGAGCAACGCCTGGCCTGGAATCAATCCGTTGTGCCCGGCATGGTGCCCGAGGACTTGAACGACGGTTGCGAGGCCGACCTGTTGCGGCGCCTGAACGGACTGATGTGGATGTCCCTGCTGCAGAAGTCGACCGATGCCGCCGACTGGAAGTCGAATGCGGAAGCGATTCGTGCGCGACTGAGTGAGGTCGAGGAGCGACTGCGCCGCGCCGCCGAGCAGGCGAAGGCGAAGGCGAAGGAGAATACGCGGATCGCGGAACTCGAACGGCGAGTGGCGATGGATCAGAAGGTCCGCACCCTGGAAGAGACTCCGTGGTCGGCCGACCTTCCCCCGAAGGCCAAGGAAGCGTGGAGCTCCGTGATGGCCGTGAGGTTCTGGGCCGTCGACTGCGACAACACCGCCTGGCTCAAGCGGCAGATGGCCGAGATAGGCTGGTTCGACATCGAAAGATTCGGCGCGGGCGCCGACAAGGGTGCCTGGCTGCTCGTGCAGCACGCGGATCGGGACAAGGCATTCCAGCGCGAGGTCCTGGCCATGCTCGAATCTCTTCCGCCAGGCAAGACCAGTTTGAAGAACGTGGCCTATCTATACGACCGCGTCGCGAACGCCGATGGCCGTCCGCAGAAATACGGCACGCAGGGCAACTGTCAGCCTAATAGCGCATGGACCCCGAATCAGATCGAGGATCCGGCCGGAGTCGACGCGCGCCGCAAGGCCATCGGCTTGATACCGCTCGCCGAATACATCGCGGGATTCCGGAATGTCTGCCCGCCACCCGCGCCCGAGTCCTGACTACGGTCCTTCCTTGATCTCGAACGTGATGCCCTGGGCCAGCGGCAGCTCGCGGCTCCAGTTGATCGTGTTCGTCTGGCGACGCATGTAGGCCTTCCAGGAATCCGAACCCGACTCGCGTCCGCCGCCCGTGTCCTTCTCGCCGCCGAACGCGCCGCCGATCTCGGCGCCAGACGTACCGATGTTCACGTTGGCGATGCCGCAGTCGCTGCCGGTCGCCGACAGGAATCGCTCGGCGTGTTGCAGCCGGTCGGTGAAGATGGCGGAAGACAGGCCATGCGCCGAGGCGTTCTGCATCTCGATCGCTTCGTCGAGCGTGTCGAACGCGATCAGGTAGAGAACGGGAGCGAAAGTCTCGTGTTGCACGATCGGCCAGTCGTTCTCGGCCCGGACGATGGTCGGCGCGACGAAGTAGCCCTTGCCCGGCAGGACTTTCTCGCCGGTGACGACCTTGCCGCCGGCGGCCTTCGCCTGCTCGATGGCCTGTGAGTAGCGCTGGACCGAGCCCTTGTCGATCAGCGGACCCATGAGCGTTCCCGGATCGGATGGATCGCCGATACGCACCTGCGCGTAGGCGTGCACGAGTTTCCTCTCGAGCTCGTCGATGCGCGAGCGGTGCACGAGCACGCGACGCGTCGTCGTGCAGCGCTGGCCCGCCGTACCGACCGCGCCGAACACGATCGAGGGCACCGCGAGTTTCAGGTCCGCGGATTCGTCCACGATGATCGCGTTGTTGCCGCCCAGCTCGAGCAGCACCTTGCCGAGGCGCCGCGCCACGCGTTCGGCGACGTTGCGGCCCACCGCGGTCGAGCCCGTGAACGACACGAGCGCGACGCGGCGATCCTCGACGAACTTCGTCGCGAGCTCGGTGCCCGCGTCGATGAACAGCTGGAAGATGGGCGGTAGTTCGTTCTCGCGCATCACCTTGTTGCACAGGTGCTGCACGGCGAGGGCGGTCAGCGGCGTCTTGGGCGAAGGTTTCCACACGGACGCGTTGCCGCAGATCGCCGCGAGGAACGCATTCCACGCCCACACGGCGACCGGGAAATTGAACGCGGAGATGATCCCGACGACGCCGAGCGGATGCCACTGCTCGTACATGCGGTGCTGGGGCCGCTCCGAATGCATCGTGAGGCCGTACAACATGCGCGACTGCCCGACCGCGAAATCGGCGATGTCGATCATCTCCTGGACTTCGCCCAGGCCCTCCGCCTTGATCTTGCCGTTCTCGAGCGTCACCAGCGCGCCGAGGTCTTCCTTGGCGTCGCGCAATGCTTCGCCGAGCAGGCGGATCGCCTCGCCACGACGCGGCGCGGGCACGGCGCGCCACGCGGCGGCGGCCTCGACGGCACTGCGCATGACGGCTTCGTAGTCGGTGAGCGTCGCGCCGCGGACCTGCGCGAGCGACTCGCCGGTCGCGGGGTTCACCGAGTCGATGAGCGGGCCGGCGACGTCCTTCGACCAGCCCAGACTACCGGACCAGGCGCCGGCGTTGATCGAATCGATGCCGAGGCGTTTCAGGACGCCCGACACATCGAGTGGTTTGATGGCGGCATTCATTTCCTGCGCCTCGCTGCTGTCCTTGCCTTCGACGCCTCCGCGGCCTGGGAAGATCGCCGCTGATGACCGGCCTGTCCCTTGACCACGACCGCCGAGGACACGTCCTTCGTGCCGCCCGGCGCGTAGTACTGGCCGAACCGATTGTCGAGAATCGCCGGCAGGTCGAACTGTTCCTGCGTGACGAAGCCCTTGTACTTGCGCGGGTTCGCGAGCACGAGATCGACGACCGCGGTGATGCCCGCGGCGGTCGTCACCTGGATCGCCGACCACAGCCGGCCCGCGATCACCTGCGGATAGATCTTGTTGACGTAGTTCTCTTCACGAAGTTGCCCGTCCTGCTTGCCCGCCACCGCGGCATAGACGATGACCACGTCCTGCAACGTCTGCGGCACCGCGTTCTCGAGGATGCGCTTCAACGTCGCGCGATCCTGGTTGAGCTTGAGGTCGTTCATGAGCAGGCGCATCTGCAGGCAGTGGCCCGGGTAACGCATCGTCTTGTAGTTGATCTGCTCGCACTGCTCGCCGTAGGTGTCGGCGAGCGAGCCCAGGCCGCCCGAGGTGTTGAAGGCCTCGTACGCGGTGCCGTCGATCTCGATCTCCTCGAGGCCCTCGAGCGGCGCGGACTGCACCATCTTGCCGTCGACCACCGCCTCGCACGGATTTCCATACTCGTTGATGAGACCCTCGGTGGACCAGGTCAGCGAATACTTGAGCACGTTGTTAGGGTGCTGCGGCAACGCGCCGACGCGCAGTTTGATCGTGCGCAATTCGTCGAAATGTTTGGCGAGCTCATTCGCCGCGATGCTGATGAAGCCGGGCGCGAGTCCACATTGGGGCACGAACGCCTTGGAGGCGCCCTTCGCGGTGCGGCGCACGGCGCGCGTCACCTCGACGTCCTCGGTCAGGTCGAAGTAGTGGGCATTTCCCTTGCGCGCCGCCTTGGCCACGGCCGGGTTGCAGTAGTAGGGCAGGCTCGAGATGACCGCGTGCGGCCGGTAGGTCGAGAAGTACCGTTCGAGCGCCTTCGGGTCGCCCGCGTCAAGCGCCACGGCGCGCAGATGGGGCGAACCGTGAGCTTTCACCACCGATTCCGCGGCGGCCGCGTCGACGTCGCCCAGGGTGACGTCATAATCCCCGGACTCGGCAAGCAATCCACTGATGAGCGCGCCGATCTTGCCGGCGCCCAGGATCAAGACTTTGTGCATGATTCCCTCGTTTGGCGGTAGTGTGCCGTAAGCCCCTGAATTAGAATAGTTCGCATGCGTACCACCGACACGACTCCCTGGCATCCGGCAAGCTGGACCAGCCGCCCCGCGCAGCAGCAACCCCGCTACACGGATCTCGCAAAACTCGACTCCGCGGCCGCCGCGCTCGCGAAGCTGCCGCCGCTCGTCGTGTCGTGGGAAATCGAACAGCTGCGCGAGCGGATCGCCGACGCGCAACAGGGCAAGAAATTCCTCCTGATGGGCGGCGACTGCGCCGAGACCTTCGAGGAATGCGAGTCGGACAAGATCGCGAAGAAGCTCAAGATCCTGTTGCAGATGAGCCTCGTGCTGCTGCACGGCCTCAAGAAGCCGATCATCCGCGTGGGCCGCATGGCCGGGCAATACGCGAAACCCCGATCCGCCGACACGGAAACGCGTAATGGCGTCACGTTGCCCGCGTTCCGCGGCGATCTCGTGAATCGTTCCGAGTTCACCGCGGAAGCGCGTGAACCGGATCCGACGCTGCTGTTGCGCGGCTACGAACGCGCCGCGCTCACGCTCAATTTCGTCCGCGCGCTGTGCGACGGCGGCTTCGCCGATCTGCACCACCCGCAGTTCTGGGATCTCGGCTTCATGGATCACTCGCCGGCCAAGGCGGAGTACCAGAAGATCGTCGACTCGATCGCGGACTCCCTGGACTTTTTCGAGAGGGTGAGCGGCGGCCGCGCGCCGCACGAAGTGACGGCGGTGGATTTCTTCGCCGCGCACGAAGGCCTGGTGCTCCAGTACGAGCAGGCGCAGACGCGTTACATCGAGCGCCAGAAGCGCTGGTACAGCCTGGGCACGCACATGCCGTGGATCGGCATGCGCACCGCGCAGCTCGACGGCGCGCACGTGGAGTTCTATCGCGGCATCGCGAACCCGATGGGTGTGAAGATCGGGCCGGCGATGACGGAAGAATGGCTGCAGGGTCTCGTCACCACGCTGAACCCGAACAACACGCCGGGACGCCTCACGCTCATCCACCGCTTCGGCGCGAAGGATGTCGAGAAGGGTCTGCCGCGCATGATCAAGGCCGTGCGCGAAACCGGCCAGCAGGTGCTGTGGGTCAGCGATCCGATGCACGGCAACACCGAGACCAGCTCCGGCGGACTCAAGACGCGCCGCTTCGAGAACATCCTGCGCGAGCTCGAGCTGTCGTTCCAGATACACGAGGCGCACGGCTCGTTCCTGGGCGGCGTGCACATCGAGCTCACGGGCGAGAACGTCACCGAGTGCACCGGAGGTGCTCGCGGCCTCACCGATGCGGATCTCGCGCGCGCGTACAAGTCGACGGTCGATCCGCGGCTCAACTACGAGCAGGCGCTCGAGCTCGCGATGCTGATCGGCCGGCACGGTCCAGGGAAATAGATCCAGGGAAGTAGCCGAATGAAGTAGTCAGGCGTCCGGCGCCGGAAACGACGCCGGACGCAATGCATTCCATGGAAGGTCCGCTGCGACGGGGGGGGGCGGACTTTCCGGTCATCAAGTCTGCAGCGAGACACATGAAGTACGAAAAGATCCAGGTCCCCGCCGACGGCCAGCGCATCACGATCAATCCTGATACGACGCTCAACGTGCCGGACAATCCGCTCATCGCCTTCGTGGAAGGCGACGGCATCGGCATCGACATCACGCCGGTGATGCTCAAGGTCGTGAACGCCGCGGTCGAGAAGGCCTACGGCGGCAAGCGCAAGATCGCCTGGGTCGAGGTGTTCGCCGGCGACAAGGCGCAGAAACTCTACGGCACCGGATTTCCCGACGAGACGCTGACCGCGCTGCGCGACTTCGTCGTCTCGATCAAGGGACCGCTCGGCACGCCGGTGGGCGGTGGCATGCGTTCGCTCAACGTGGCGATGCGCCAGAACCTCGACCTCTACGCCTGCGTGCGGCCGATTCGTTACTTCCCCGGCGTGTCGACGCCGATGGCCGATGCGTCCCTCACCGACATGGTCGTGTTCCGCGAGAACACCGAGGACATCTACGCGGGCATCGAGTGGCCGACCGGATCGAACGAAGTCCACAAGCTCATCCACTTCCTGCAGACCGAACTCAAGGCGACCGGCATCCGTTTCCCGGCGAGTTCGGGCATCGGCATCAAGCCGGTGTCGAAGGAGGGCAGCCAGCGCCTGGTGCGCAAGGCGATCCAGTACGCGATCGAGAACGATCGCGTGTCCGTGACGCTGGTGCACAAGGGCAACATCATGAAGTACACCGAGGGCGCCTTCATGCAGTGGGGTTACCTGCTTGCGAAGGAAGAATTCGGCGCGCAGCCCATCGGCAATGGCCCATGGTGCAGCTTCAAGAATCCGGTCAACGGCCACGACATCGTCGTCAAGGACGTGATCGCGGACAACTTCCTGCAGCAGGTGTTGCTGCGTCCGGAAGACTACGACGTGATCGCGACGCTGAACCTCAACGGCGACTACATCTCCGACGCGCTCGCGGCGCAGGTGGGCGGCATCGGCATCGCGCCGGGCGGCAACATCGGCGACGGCATCGCGGTGTTCGAAGCGACGCACGGCACGGCGCCGGGCTTCGCGGGCAAGGACCGCGTGAATCCGGGTAGTTTGATCCTGTCGGCCGAGATGATGCTGCGTTACATCGGCTGGAAGGAAGCCGCGGAGCTCATCCTGCAGGGCGTCGCCGATACGATCGCCGCCAAGGAAATGACCTACGACCTCGCGCGCCTGCGCGAGGCCATCCGTGCGACCAAGCGCGACCTCGCGGCGCGCAAGAACGTCGAGGAGGATCTGCAGCGGCTGATACCCGGCGCGACGCTCGTGGGCACCACGGGATTCGGAGACGCCATCATCCGGCGCATGCAGGCGGCCTGAGCCGCCGCGCCCATGTCAGCGACCTTCTGTCCGGACTGCACGCTGTGTCCGCGGCTCGCGAGTTTCCTCGCGAAAACCGTGCACCAGAACCCCGACTACCACTGCAAGCCGGTGGCGCCGTTCGGCGAGTCGAGTCCGAAGTTGCTGATCGTCGGGCTCGCGCCGGGCATGCACGGCGCGAATCGCACCGGTCGCCCGTTCACGGGCGACTACGCCGGCATCCTGCTGTACCAGTCGCTGTTCGACCTGGGCTTGTCGACCGCACCGACCTCCGTCGACCGCTTCGATGGACTGCAGCTGAAGGGGGTGCGCATCACCAACGCGGTGAAGTGCCTGCCACCGGAGAACAAGCCGTTGCCCGCCGAGATCAAGACCTGCAATCGATATCTCGCGGCGGAGCTCGAGCAACTCGCGTCCGTGAAATCCATTCTCGCGCTCGGCACGGTCGCGCACGAGGCGGTGCTCGTGGCCATGGGATTGAAGCGCTCGGCCGCGAAATTCGGCCACGGCAACGAACACGATCTGCCCGGCGGCCGCCGCATGATCGATTCCTACCACTGCAGCCGCTACAACACGCAGACGCGCCGGCTGACGCCCGACATGTTCAAGGCCGTGCTCGAGCGCGCCGCGTCGCTCGCGGAGTTGTCAACCGCGCGGTGAGTCCGGCTTGAGGAACGGCGTCAGCAGTTCCATCGGCAGCGGGAACAGGATCGTGGAGTTCTTCTCCGCCGAGATGTCGATCAGCGTCTGCATGTAGCGCAGCTGCAGCGCCTGCGGTTCGCGCGCGAGCTGCGCCGCGGCCTGCGTCAGTTTCTCGGCGGCCTGCAATTCGCCTTCCGCGTGGATCACCTTCGAACGGCGTTCGCGTTCGGCCTCGGCCTGGCGCGCGATCGCGCGCACCATGCTCTCGTTGAGGTCCACGTGTTTGATCTCGACGTTGGAGACCTTGATGCCCCAGGCATCGGTCGCCTTGTCGAGAATCGACTGCAGGTCGCGGTTCAGCAGCTCGCGTTCCGCGAGCAGCGAGTCGAGCTCGTGTTGTCCCAGCACGGAGCGCAGCGTGGTCTGCGCGAGCTGGCTGGTCGCCTCGTAGAACTGCACGACCTGCAGGATCGCCCGGGCGGGATCGACCACGCGGAAATAGATGACGGCGTTGACCTTGACCGTCACGTTGTCGCGCGTGATCACGTCCTGCGGAGGCACGTCCATCACGACCGTGCGCAGGTCGACGCGCGACAACTGCTGCACGAACGGCCAGACCCAGATCAATCCCGGCCCCTTGGTGCCCGTGTAACGGCCGAGCGTGAGGACCACGCCGCGCTGGTACTCGTTGAGCACGCGCAGGCCGGCGAAGATCAGCACCACGAACACGAAGATCAGCATCGCCAAGAAACTGAAGCCGAACATGTGTCACCTCGGTGGATGAGAGTCGGTTGGAAAATCTTCCGGCTCGACGTGCAGGATCAGCCCGTCGCGCGCACGCACGCGGGCACGCTGGCCCGATCGCAGTGGTGAGGTGCTGTGCACGCGCCAGCGTTCGCCCTGGAATTCGGCCCAGCCGTCGCGCTCGATCGGTTCGAGCG
>JAFAGC010000042.1 GCA_023423065.1 Pseudomonadota bacterium | reverse complement strand
TGACCGGCAACAACAGCGGCGTCGGCATGCGCGCCGCGCGCCAGTCGTTCCAGCGGGACAACGCGGCGCAGCCGAGCGCGGTCGCCGCGGCGAACGCCAGCAGCGCGGCCAGCCAGTGCCGCTCGGGCAGGAACGCCGTGATCTCGTTCGCGCCCGCGAACGTCCACCACGTCAGCGCCCAGTAGAGCGGGATGGCCGACGAAAGCCCCAGCCACTCCGGCAGCCGCTCGCGTTGCAGGTGGGCGATCCGCGCGGTCACCAGTCCGGCGACCGCGATCAGCAACGCGCCGACGAATTCGCTGTTGGCGAGCGGCAGCTGTTGCGGCGCGACGTCGTAACCGATCGCGTACGAGAACGCGGCGCCGAGTTGCAGCAGCAAGCCCGATACGATCGCGAGTTTGCGGTCCTGCCGCACGCCGGCCCAGAAGATGGCCGCGCCTTCGAGCGCCCACGTTCCCGCCGTCCAGTGACCGTCGAGCGCCAGCGGCACCGCGAGCGTCAGGAATGCAACGCCGAGCGCGAGGAACGACTCGGCGAGCAGGCGCAGCCCCTCGCCCGCTCGATTCCACACGAACCGCGCCGAGAGCAGATAGACACCGCCGAGCGCCAGCGCGCTGAACGCCATCGCGTATGGCCGGTCGCGCACCAGCGCCGACTGCAGCAGCATCGTCATCACCGGCGTGCCGAACACGAGCGTGCCGTCGACGTAATCGGTGAGCCGCGGCGCCGTGCGCAGCGCGAACAACACGGCCACGGCGAGGAACATGAAGAAGAACAGGATCACGAACGGTTCGGTGGTCGCGAAGTGTTGCGGCGAATACCTGAGCACTCCCCACGCGGTGCCGATGCCATACGTGAACAGGAACGCGATCAGGTTGAGCGGGCGCCAGGTCTTGAACCAGGCGATTGCGACGATGCCGGCGTTGAGCAACGCGTAGTAGCTGAACAGCACCACGTGATTGCCCTGGCCGGTCGAGGTGAGCACCGGCGCGAGGAATCCGCCGAGCGCGCCCAGCACCGCGAGCACCATGGCGTTCTGCCCGATGGCTAGGAACGCCGACAACGCGGCAACCGCGACCAGCATCGCGAACGTCGCCGCGGGCGGCAGCAGGTCGTAGAACCGCAGCGCCGCGAAAGCCGTCAGGTAAAGCAGGCCGACACCACCGCCCTGCAGCGCCAGCGCGTACGGCCGCATCCGGTTGCGCAGCCTCCAGCCGATGATGAGCAACGCCGCTCCGCCGAGTGCGGCGCCGGCGAGGCGGAATTCGATCGGCAACATGTTGCGCTCGGCGGCGAACTTGAGCAGGAACCCGACGCCGATGAACAACACGAGCACGCCGACGCGCACCACGACATTGCCGCCCAGGAACCAGTCGCGGATCCAGGTGAAGAGAGCCGGCGGCTCGTCGTTGCCCGTGTACCGGGGACGTGGCGGTGGCGTGAACAGCGGCGCGGGTTGCGCCGTGTCCGCGGGCGCCGGCGGGCGCGCAGGCACGACGGGCGGCGGCGCGATGTCGGCGGGTGGACGCTCGAAGCGCGGTGCGGGCGGCGGCGCCGGCTGGCGCTCCTCCTTCTCGTAGATAGGCGCAACGCGCGGTTCGGCCCGCCGTGCCGGCTTTTCTTCTTCGATCGTGCGGTCGAGTTGGAGCGAACGGAGCGCGCTTTCCAGCTCGTCGAGCCGCGCGCGTAGTTTGATGTTCGCGCCGATGGCGAAACCCAGCGCAACACCCGCCAGCGCGCCCGCGTAGCCGCCGAAGACGCCACCCGCGAGGGCGCCTGCCAGCATAAGTACCACATGCATCGCCAAGACTCCTGCCGGCCCTCCGCCAGCGGAACCAGAAACGCGAATCAGCGCATCAGCGGCGCGCGAACGACACCAGGACCTGCGCGTACTCGAGAGCGCGCGCCGGGTTCAGTATCGGATGGTTTCCTTCGAATTTGTGGCCGCGTGAATTGCGTGCGCGCTCCAGCGCGCGGTTGTAGGCCGGCGCCAGGACATCGGCATCCGACGTCATCACGAGCACGCGCTGCGAGACTTCGCCGAGGCGCGCGAGGATGTCGTAAGGCGGTTTGGCTCCCTTCGAATCCGCTTCCGCGCCCGCGGCCATCGCCTCGTAACCGAGCTCGAGGTAGTCGCGCGTGTATTCGTAGACGATGGGCAGGGTTTCCTGCGTCAACTCGAACGACGGATCCCACTCCTTGAGCGTCCGCAGCATCACGTCGAACGCGAAACTGCGATGACCGCCGTCTTCCGAAAGCTTCGGCGAGAGCCCGGCCGTCGGCGTGGTCATCTTGCGCAGTTCTTCGGGTGCGAGGCCCGGCACGCCGTCGAGCACCGCGCCCGTGACCTGCGCCGGAGAAGCGAGCAGCATCTCGACCGCGATCGAGGCGGAGAACCGCCCGCCGATCACGGTGTACGGAACCGTATGCAGCGAACTGCAGGCCTCGAGGATGTCGGTCGCGTATTGCTGGACGGTCCAGTTGCGATTCTTCTTGTGCGAGCGGCCGGTGCCCGCGATGTCGAACGCGATCGCTCGAAAGCCCGCGCGCGCGAGCTGCGGCATGATGTGTTCGTACATGCGTCCGCTCGCCGGCAGCCACGGCAGCAGCACGATGTCAGGTCCGGCGCCGCAGGCGCGGAAATGCAATTGCCCCGTGAGGGTGTCCGCGAAGCCGTAACGCATCGGCATCACGGCGCGGTCGTGCGGCACTCCAGTTCTTTCTCTCATCAAACCCATCCCGTTTGTCTCGACCCGGCTTTGCCGGGGCGCCAAGTGTAACCGTCTTATGGAAAGTGTCTAAAGATCGATCGTCTCCACTTCCCGCATGGCGATCGATGATCCCAGGAAGCGCGCACCGACGCGCGCGAAACGTTCCGGGCTGTCCGTCGCCATGAGCTTCACGCCGCCAGATTTCGCCGATTCGCGCAGCAGGCCGCGTTGCGCGAGCAATCCCCGGCTCGCCCGCGCGGTGGTCGCCGCGGAGTCGACGACGCGCCGGTTCGCGCCCAGCTCCGCCGCGATCGCGTGGGACAGCAGCGGAAAATGCGTGCAACCGAGCACCACCGTGTCCACCCGGGCGTCGAGATGCGAGAGGTAACGCGACGTGACCGCCTCGACCGCGACTCCCTCGCTCCAGCCCTCCTCGGCCAGCGCGACGAATACCTGGCAGGCGACCTGCGTGACCACGGCGTCGGCGCGCACGGCGCGGATCGCGCGCTCATACGCGCCGCCCTTCACCGTGCCCTCGGTCGCGAGCACCGCGATGCGGCCGCTCGCGGAAGCTTCGCAGGCCGCGCGGGCGCCGGGTTCGATCACACCGATCACCGGCATGTCGGGAAAACGTTCGCGCAGGCTCGGCAACGCGGTCGCGGAAGCGGTGTTGCAGGCGACGACCAGCGCCTTGATCCCGCGGGTCGCGAGACTCTCCGCGGCGCGCACGGAGTAACGCGCCACGGTCTGCGCGCTCTTGGTGCCGTACGGCAATCGGGCGGTGTCGCCGAGATATACGAAATCTTCGTGGGGCAGGTCCGCCATCAACGCGCGCAGCACCGTGAGGCCTCCGACCCCCGAATCGAATACGCCGATCGGAGCCTCGCTGCGCGGTTCGCTCACGATGGGTGTGTTTCCGGGCGCATGTGCGGGAACAACAGTACGTCGCGAATCGAGGGCGAGTCCGTGAAGAACATCACCAGCCGATCGATGCCGACGCCGAGACCGGCGGTGGGCGGCATGCCGTACTCGAGCGCGCGCACGAAATCGGCGTCGTAGTACATCGCCTCGTCGTCCCCCGCTTCCTTGCGCTCGACCTGCGCGCGGAAACGCGCCGCCTGGTCTTCCGCATCGTTGAGCTCGGAGAAACCATTGGCGATTTCGCGGCCCGCGACGAAGAACTCGAAGCGATCCGTGAGGAACGGGTCCGCGTCGTTCGCGCGCGCCAGCGGACTCACCTCGGCCGGATACGCGTAGACGAACGTCGGGTCCATGAACGTGTGCTCGGCGTTCTTCTCGAACAGCTCGATCTGCAGCTTGCCCGCTCCATCATGCGGCTTGAACGCAATGCCCTGCCGCGTGCACAGCTCGCGCAGATAGTCGACGTCGCGCGCGCGGCTCATGTCGAAGCCGGGCGTGTGTTCGGCGACCGCCTCGATCACCGAGATGCGCTTGAACGGCTTGTCGAGATCGTACTCCCGGCCCTGGTAGCTGAACTGCCGCTTGCCGAGCACCACGTCCGCCAGACCCTGCATCGCGCGTTCCACCATCACGATCAGGTCGTTGTAGTCGGCGTAGGCGACGTACAACTCGAGCATCGTGAATTCCGGGTTGTGCCGCGTCGACACGCCCTCGTTGCGGAAATTGCGGTTGATCTCGTACACACGCTCGAAACCGCCGACCGTGAGCCGCTTCAGATACAGCTCCGGCGCGATGCGCAGGTACATGTCCATGTCGAGCGCGTTGTGATGCGTCTTGAAGGGCCGCGCGGCCGCGCCGCCCGGGATCGACTGCAACATCGGCGTCTCGACCTCGAGGAAATCCATCGAGTCGAGGAAGTCGCGCAGGTAACGAATGATGCGGTTGCGCGCGATGAATACCTGCCGGCTCTGCTCGTTGACGATGAGGTCGACGTAGCGCTGGCGATAACGCGTATCGACGTCCTGCATGCCGTGCCACTTGTCGGGCAACGGACGCAAGGCCTTGGTCAACAGCCGCAGTTCCTCGACGCGCACCGACAACTCGCCGGTCTTCGTCTTGAACAGCGTACCCGTGGCCGCGAGGATGTCGCCCACGTCGTACTTCTTGAACGCCTCGTATGCTTCGCCGAGCGCGTCGCGCTGCAGGAAGATCTGGATCTGTCCGGTGCGGTCCTGGAGCTTCGCGAAGCTCGCCTTGCCCATGATGCGCTGGAACATCATGCGGCCCGCGACGTGCAGCTTCACGGGCGGATTCGCGTCGAACCATTCCGCCGGCTTGTCGCCGTATTCGGTCTGCAGCAGCGAAGCCAGCACGTCGCGCCGGTAGTCGTTCGGAAACGCCGGCGCGCCATTGGCCTTCGCCTGCTCGCGGATCGCCGCGAGCTTGGCGCGGCGTTCCGCGATCAACTTGTTCTCGTCGGTCTTGTTCGGGTCAACCGGTGCGTCGCTCACAGTCCCGCCTTGAGTGATGCTTCCATGAATGGGTCGAGGTGCCCGTCGAGCACCTTGTTCGTATCGCCGATCTCGACGTCGGTGCGCAAATCCTTGATGCGCGACTGGTCGAGCACGTAGGAACGGATCTGGTTGCCCCAGCTCACGTCCGACTTCGAATCCTCGAGCACTTTCGCCGCCGCGTTGCGCTTGTTGAATTCCAGCTCGTACAACTTCGCCTTCAGCATCTTCATCGCGGTCGCGCGATTCTTGTGCTGGCTGCGCTCGTTCTGGCAGGCCACCACGATACCCGTGGGTCCGTGTGTGAGGCGCACCGCCGATTCGGTCTTGTTGACGTGCTGTCCGCCCGCGCCGCTCGAACGGTAGACGTCCATCTTGATGTCGGCCGGATTCAGGTCGACCTTGATGTCGTCGTCGACCTCGGGCGAGACGAACACCGACGCGAATGAGGTATGGCGCCGATTGCCGGAGTCGAACGGGGACTTGCGCACCAGGCGATGCACGCCCGTCTCCGTGCGCAGCCAGCCGTAGGCGTACTCGCCCTTGATCTCGACGGTGGCGCTCTTCATGCCCGCGACTTCACCGGGATTCGAGTCGATGACTTCCGCGTCGAAGCCGCGCGCCGCGGCCCACTTGAGATACATGCGCAGCAGCATCTGCGCCCAGTCCTGCGCCTCGGTGCCGCCCGCGCCGGCCTGGATGTCGACGAACGCATTGTGGGAGTCCATCTCGCCGCGGAACATGCGCTTGAATTCGAGCTTGCGCACCTCGGCTTCGAGCTTGGCGGCGTCGTTCTCGATCTCGCGCGCCATGCCGGCGTCGTTCTCGCCTTCGGCGAGCTCGAGTAGTTCGACCGCGCTGCCGATGCCGCCGGTGGCCTTGTCCATGTCGGCGAGTTCCGCCGTCAGGCGCGAGCGCTCCTTGCCCAGCTCCTGCGCCTTTTCGGGCTTCTGCCAGACAGCCGGGTCTTCGAGCTCGCGGCTTACTTCTTCGAGACGTTCTTTCTTCTGGTCGTACTCAAAGAAACCCCCTCAAGGAGATCATGCGCTCCTCCAGGTCTTTGAGCTGACGCTTCAGCTGGCCAAGTTCCAACGCCAAGGGCTACCCCTGTCCGAGTCATCAAATGGGCCGCGAATCCTACCTGAGCGCGCGTTCCATGAATATCGACAAAGGGTCCGGCTTGTACGGCGGAAACGCCGGAATTTCCTTGAATCCCGCGCGCCGGTAGAGCTTGAGCGCGCCGACGCTGACGTTGCCGGTTTCGAGGCGCGCGAGGGGCAATCCTTCCGCGCGCGCCCAATCGAGCAGTTTCACGAGCATGGCGAGCGCCATGCCCCCGCCGCGCGCCTTCGGCTTGAGGTACATGCGCTTGAGCTCCGCCCAGCCGCCGCAGTTCTTGGCCGCGCCGCAGCCGACCAGCTCGCCGCTCTGCTCCACGACCAGAAAAATGGTCCGCGAGCCGACCAGCGACTCTGGCGGGTCGAAGTGATTGCTTTCCGCCGGATAGAGCGCGGTATTGAACTCGTCGAGCTCGGCGATGAGCGCGCGCACCGCCGGATCGAGCGGATCGCCCGGCCGGATCGAGTAGCTAGTTGTGTCGGCCTGGGCCGGGTTCATGGCAGCACGTGATCGACCAGCAGCTGCAGGCGCCGCTCGCCACGATATTCGTTGATGTCGAGACGGTACACCAGATGCACTTCCCCATCGGGCAGTTTCGGAGTTTCGTCCGCTCCCTTGAAGTTGAAGGCGATCGCGTCGAACGAACGTGCCTGGTCGTGTGTGGCGACCCACATCTTGAGGTGCTTGTCGCCCACGACACGGGCGTTGCGCACCGCGAAACGGCCGTCGAAACAGGGTTCCGGGAAGGCCTGGCCCCACGGACCTCCGTCGCGCAACGCCTGGGCGGTTTCGAGCGCGATTTCCTCGTTGGCGAGCTCGCCGTCGGTCTCCACGCGATTGGAGGCAATCGAGGGGTCGTGCCAGTTCGCCACTTCCGCGTCGAAGGCGCGCGCGAACGCGTCCAGGTGGCATTCCTCGAGCGTCAGCCCCGCCGCCATGGCATGCCCGCCGAAACGGCTGATGAGCTCCGGGCTGCGCGCCGCGATCGAGTCGAGCACGTCGCGGATGTGAATTCCGGGCACCGAGCGCGCCGAGCCGCGCAACGTGCCGTCGCCCGCCCGCGCGAAGGCGATGACGGGACGGCGTACGCGATCCTTGATCCGGCTCGCGACGAGCCCGACCACGCCCTGGTGCCAATCGGCGTTGAACAGGCACACGCCATGTCTCGATCCGGGCCCCACGCCGGGCTCGCGCAGCGAGCTCACCGCGGCCAGTGCCGCGCCCTGCATGCGCGTTTCGATCTCGCGGCGCTCCGCGTTGAGCTGGTCCAGCCGCGTGGCGAGTGCCAGCGCCTCCTGCTCCGAATCGGCGAGCAGGCAACGGATGCCGATCGACATGTCGTCGAGCCGGCCGGCCGCGTTGAGCCGCGGACCGATCGAAAAGCCCAGGTCCGCCGCGGTCAGCTCGGCGAACCCGCGATTGCTGATCGACAGCAACGCGCGGATCCCCGGAACGGCGCGTCCGGCGCGGATGCGGCGGATGCCCTGCGAGACCAGCACGCGATTGTTGACGTCGAGCGGCACGAGATCCGCGACGGTGCCGAGCGCCACGAGGTCGAGGTAATCGGTCACCGGGGGCTGCGCGGCGATGCCGCGGTTCTCGAGCTCACGGCGCAGCGCAGCCATCACGTAGAACGCCACTCCGACTCCCGCCAGCGCGCGGCTGCGGAACTGGCTGCCCGGCACGTTCGGATTGACGATGACGTCGGCGTCCGGCAGTTGCGCGCCGGGCAGATGATGGTCGGTGATCAGCACCTGGATGCCGCGTGCCCGCGCGGCCGCGACGCCGGCGTTGCTCGAGATGCCATTGTCGACGGTGACGATGAGCGTCGGCGCGCGCTCGGCGGCCAGCGCCACGATTTCGGGCGTGAGTCCGTAGCCGTATTCGAAGCGGTTCGGCACGAGGAAATCGACCGACGCGAAACCCCACGCGCGCAGGCAGCGCACGATGAGCGCGGTGCTGGTCGCGCCGTCCGCGTCGAAGTCGCCGATCACGAGAATGCGCCGGTTGCGGTGTTCGAGGATCAGGTTGACCGCGGCCTCGACGCTCTCGAGCGTGCCGACCGGGATCAGGCGATCGAGGCCGAGCTGCAGGTCGCTGGTATCTCGCACGCCGCGAGCCGCGTAGGCGCGGCGCAGAACCGGATGCAGCCGCGAATCGAGCAGTTCGTTGCCCGCGCAGACGCGGCGTTCGATGACCAGGTTCATTCGCGGCGATTATGCCTTCGACGAAGCCGGACGGCGCAGCGACTCGAACCAGCCGCGCTTGCCGCGCCACCACCGCCAGCCCGCGCGTGCACCGATCCGGAACCACCGATCGTTGGCGACGATGTCGAGCGACGCGAGTTTTCCTTCCGACAACGCGATCCTCGCGGGCGCGAACCAGCGCGACTCCACGTCCAGCAACGATTCCCGCGGCGCGCTCATCGGGGACAGCTCGACGATGTGATGCCCGGAATCGGGGCCGATTGCACCGAGGTCGGAGGCGTGTTTGTTTGCTGTCGCTCCCGCCGCGCGTGCGAGACCCGCCAGCCAGGGATCCGCGCCGTGAATGTTGAGCGAGGGGACATTCCTCATTTCGGTTGTAACAATCGGATGGTCGGTCAGGTCGTTCAGATGGCCCGGACGATTGTTACAACCGAAATGAGGAATGTCCCCACCCCACAACCAGAACGCGGAGATTCTCGGCTGGCCGGCACGCTGACGCTCGTCGTTCAGTGGCGTCGCGTGCAGCCACATTTCGAGCTCCGCGCCGAGGCGGCGCAGCCCGCCCGCATCGGCGCCGCGCGGCAGAGCGGCCGCGACATCGGAATCGAGCAGTCGCGCGGGATCCGTGGTGCGCGTGTCGGCCGCTTCGATTCCCGTGAGCAGGAATCCGCGTTCGCCGGCCGGATGCAGCCTCACGTTGGGACCGAAATCGCGCGCGAACGCCTCGCTCCAGCGTTGTCCTTCGTCGGCTCCGACGCGCAGCAGTCCCCGGTCCGCGAGCCGCACGTGATCGAGCCGCGCCTCCAGATGCACTGGCGTCGCGATCCACGCGCCGGAGGTGGGCTCCGCAAGCGCGTGCGCGGCAACCTGCGCGACCGGAGCTTGCGCGAGCGCAACCTGGCCGATCTGCGTTGCGAGCCACGCGCGCCAGTCCGGGCAGTGCACGGGCGCGCGCGCGAATCGCAACAACCACTCGAGCGCCGGCAGATCGAACGCGGCCGGGGAAGCCGCACGCGGGGCGTCTTCCGGCACGTACAGGTCGGAAAGGATCAGCGTGAGGCGGCGCATGCCGGTATCGTAACGGACCGATGAAGTTCACTCAGCAAGGCGCCCAGGGCGCGAATCTTATCCGTCGGTATGGCGCGGACTTCGTCGCCATCGGCGAGGAGGAAATCCGTACGAGCTGCATCGTCAGCGCCACCACGCTCACCCGCGACTGGCCGCCGCGCAGCATCGAGGAATTGGCCAGCGAACATTTCGAGCCGTTGTTCGCGCTCGCGCCGGAAGTGGTCGTGTTATCGACCGGCGCCACGCAGAAATTCCCGCGCGCGGCGTTACGCGCGGAATTCGCGACGCGGCGGATCGGACTCGAGGTGATGGAGGTCGGCGCGGCCTGCCGTACCTACAACGTGCTGGTCAGCGAGGAGCGGAAGGTGCTGGCGGCGGTGCTCTTGCCGGGTCCGGCGAAGGACTCCGAGTGAAGGCACAGGGGGAGAAAGTTATTTAGCGAGGCCAATGTTTCGAAGCTGACAGACTCGAATTACTGGCGAATTTGTTTTTCTTCTGTTCGGCTTGTTCTTCTTCTTTCCGCGACTTCCCCATTCTCCCCTGTGCCTTCATCCGGAATCCCTCACAACTTCATGGAGCGGATGTCGGCGAGCGGCGACATCAAAACATGTCAAATGCTGACTGACAAGCCCCACCCCTTGTGGGCCAACAAACGCGGGGAAAATGCCAGCAGCCGCGAGCTGGCAAAACAATGACTTAACGCAGGTTCTGTATCCGAGAAATTACTCGAATACTGTGCCGCAGCGTGGGCTCAGGTGGTTCCGCCGAGCATCGGCACGAAGGACACCGCGCCCAGGACTTCGCGATCGAGATGATCCCCATTGCGGGTGTATCGCATGAGGAGCTGGTTGCCCTCGGGACCGACGGGAACGATGAGCCGGCCGCGGTTCGCGAGCTGCGCGAACAACGCTTCGGGAACGGCCATCGGCGCGGCCGCGACGAGGATGCCATCGAACGGCTTTTGCGAGCGCCAGCCGACGGTGCCGTCGCCATGTTTGACCATGACGTTCTTGACGCCGAGCTCCTTGAGCGTGGCCTGCGCGCGTTTCGCGAGCGGCGCGATGCGCTCGATGGAATAGATCTTCTTCGCGAACGGCGCGAGCACGGCGGTCTGGTAGCCGCAGCCGGTACCCACCTCGAGGACCTTGCCGAGCTTGTGCCCGCCTTCGATCAGCGCCTCGGTCATGCGCGCGACGATGTACGGCTGCGAGATCGTCTGGCTGTAGCCGATCGGCAGCGCGGTGTCTTCGTAGGCACGCGAGGCCAGCGCCTCGTCGACGAAGATGTGGCGCGGCACGTTGCGGATGCGGTCGAGCACCGCGAGGTTCGTGATGCCCTGGTCCTGCAGGCGCTGCACGAGCCGGTCGCGCGTGCGCGCGGACGTCATGCCGATCCCCGCGAGACGA
>JAFAGC010000091.1 GCA_023423065.1 Pseudomonadota bacterium | reverse complement strand
GGTGGCGATCGTGAAGGACTTTCGCCACGTCCCATACAACGTATCCATGAGGGGCGAAAGCGGATTGCCCGGCCCGCCGTGCACGAACAGGATCACGGGGTTCGCGCAATCGGCGCCATCGATGGTGATCCACTGTTCGATGCCGCCGATGGGAACGTAAGCATGCTCGTGCAGCGCACGATCCTGCGCGTCCCGCGCGCACGCCGGAGACAACGCCGATTCCGCATGCGCCGCGCCGAATAGCGCGAGCAGAAGAATCGGGGAAAGCTTCGATTTGCGACGATAACGACGCGGGCGCTGCCCGTTATCGTCAATGAATGAATCCGCCCCCATCAGCGAGCCGGTATCGCGATGTTGCAGACGTCGATGTGGCCCGCGGGCCGCACGAACCAGGATTCCCGGCGATTGCGCCGCGCTTCGACGTACTTCGCGAACAGGGGCGTATCCGTGCGCAACACCTCGATCGCGGTGCGCTCGGCCTCGGGCAGGTCGCTCGCCAGTCGCGCCTCGAGAATGCGTGGCCGGCGGGGCTTCTCTTCGTCGGTGTAGAAACCGAGGGGTCCACTGCCGCGCGGCAGCGCGGACAGCAATTCCATCCCGCGCAATACGCGGCCCAGCAGGACGATGTTGCGATCCAGGTGCCGCGGGGCCTGGCCGATGACCGCATAGAGCTGCGTGTCGTCGCCGGTGTCGGGCCAGTCGCCGCGGCCGACGCCGACGGTGCCGTAGCAATGCGTCATCCAGGCGGCGCCGGATGGTTCGCGCTCGACGCCCGCGGGAAATCCGTCGATCCAGCCCGTTTCGGCGGCGTAACCGTCCGTGTCGGGTAGTTTGACGAACGGAACGGCGACGCTCCATGGGAAGACGGTTTCATCGGGAAGCTTGCGCTTCGTCGCGAGCTCACCGCGCGTCTCGTCGATGTCGCCCCATTGGGTCACGTAGTTGTCCTGCACGCGGCCGACCGGCAATCCATCGAAGAAATTCTTGCGCACCAGCGCCTTGAGATTCGCGACGTGTTCGGGGGCGAAGCGCGGCGCGAGCTCGATGATCACGCGGCCCGCCGCGAAATCGAGATAGAGGAGGTTGGCGGGATCGGGGCGTCGCCAGTCGGAAGGTTGCGCGCCCTCCATGACCTGGGCGGTGGTTAGGGGCAGCGGATCTCCGCCCTTGTCCGCGCTTTTGTCCGCGCCGGGGGCCGCGCCGGCGGCGAGCATCGCGACGACGGCGAGGGCGGGGCGATTCATCAGCGGCGAATCTTCCCGCCGATGCGCAGCGAATTGGTGGCGATGCGAACCTCGATGAGGAACATCAGGAACGCGATCGCCATGCACGCGGTCGCCGCCACGAACATCACGGCGATGATTCCGCCCACCGCGATGCTCGCGAATTCGCTCGCGAACAGCAGCGTCACGACCAGCGCGGTCAGCAGGCCCGAAGTCGTCGAAAGCGCGATCGCGCTGTTGATGTAACGCGTGCGGCGCACGATGAACCGCAGATCCTCGTCGATGTGCTTGCGGCGGTCGTCGTCGGTCGCCGCGTCACGCCTGTCCTCGAGCGCGCGGGCGCGGTCGACGATGCGCGCGAGCCGCTGGGTCAGCATGTTGAGCGTGATGCCCACGCCGGAAATGAGGAACACCGGACCCAGTGCGAGCTGGATCAGGCGCGCGACGTTTTCGGTCTGGAGGTCGAAACCGGTCATGAGGGGGGAGTGTAATTTCCCCGGCGTCCGGGCGCCATAAAGAAACGGGGCTGAAGCAGCCCCGTTCATGACACGAAGAAGTGCGCCCCGGCCCTTGTTAGGCCAGAAGCGCTTCTTCGACGCGGCTCGCCCGCTTGCGCTCGTGTTCGAGCAGCATGCGCTTGCGGATGCGGATGTTCTTCGGCGTGACCTCGACCAGTTCGTCGTCGGCGATGAACTCGACCGCGTATTCGAGCGTGAGTTCGATCGGCGGCGTGAGGATCAGCGCGTCGTCCTTGCCGGCGGCACGGATGTTGGTGAGCTTCTTGGTCTTGATCGGATTCACGACGAGATCGTTCTCGCGCGAATGGATGCCGATGATCATGCCTTCGTACACGGCCTCGCCGTGCGAGACGAACAGGCGGCCGCGCTCCTGCAGCGAGAACAGCGAGTACGCCACGGCGTTGCCGGGCTCGCTCGAGATCAGCACGCCATTGTGGCGGTCTGGAATGTCGCCCGCGAGCGGCGCGTAACCGTCGAAGATGTGGCTCTGCAGCCCGGTGCCGCGGGTCGCGTTCATGAACTCGCTCTGGAAGCCGATGAGGCCGCGCGCGGAGACGCGGTACTCGATGCGCACGCGGCCGCGGCCGTCGTTCGCCATGTCCTTCATCTCCGCCTTGCGGCGGCCGAGCGATTCCATCACCGCGCCCTGGTGCGCTTCGTCGATGTCGACGGTCAGCGCTTCGAACGGTTCATGCACCACGCCGTCGATGGTCTTCGTCAGCACGCGCGGCTTGCCGACCGCGAGCTCGTAACCTTCGCGGCGCATGTTCTCGATGAGAATGGTCAGGTGCAGTTCGCCGCGGCCCGAGACGCGGAACACGTCGGCGTCCGCGGTCTCCTCGACGCGCAGCGCGACATTGCTTTCTAGCTCGCGCATCAGGCGCTCGCGGATCTGGCGGCTCGTGACGAACTTGCCTTCCTTGCCGGCGAGCGGCGAGGTGTTGACCTGGAAGTTCATGACCAGCGTCGGCTCGTCGACCGAAATCGGCGGCAGCGCATCCGGATGATCCACGTCGCACAGCGTGTTGCCGATGTGCACGTCCTCGATGCCGGTCACCGCGACAATGTCGCCGGCGATGGCTTCGGGCACGGACTCGCGCGCGAGTCCCTTGAACGTCAGCACCTGCTGGACCTTCGCAGTGCCGTGGTCCTCGCTGCCATTCCACAGCTGGATCTGCTGGCCGGCCTTGATCTTGCCCTTGCGGATGCGGCCGATGCCGATGCGTCCGACGTACGAGTTGTAGTCGAGAGTCGAGATCTGGAACTGCAGCGGCGCGTCCACGTCGCTCTTGGGCGCGGGCACGTGGTGCAGGATGGCTTCGTACAGCGCGCGCATGTCCGGCTCGCGGCGCGTGTGATCGGTGCTCGCCCAGCCTTCGAGCGCCGAGGCGTAGATCACCGGGAAGTCGAGCTGGCGGTCGGTGGCGCCGAGCTTGTCGAACAGTTCGAAGGTCTGGTCGATGACCCAGTCCGGGCGCGCGCCGGGACGGTCGATCTTGTTCACGACGACGATCGCGTTGTGGCCGAGCGCCAGTGCCTTGCGCGTGACGAAACGCGTCTGCGGCATCGGGCCTTCGACCGCGTCGACGACCAGCAGCACCGAGTCGACCATCGACAGGACGCGCTCGACTTCGCCGCCGAAGTCGGCGTGACCGGGGGTGTCGACGATGTTGATGCGCGTGCCGCCGTAATCGATCGCGCAGTTCTTCGCGAGGATCGTGATGCCGCGCTCACGTTCGATGTCGTTCGAGTCCATGACGCGCTCGGCCACCTTCTCGTGGGCCGCGAAGGTGCCGGACTGGCGCAGCAGGCAGTCGACGAGAGTGGTCTTGCCATGATCGACGTGCGCGATGATGGCGATGTTGCGAATCGGGCGATTTAGCATAGGACTCAGTGACTTACGCTGGGAAGGAGAGGGCGCGAGTCGATTTCAGGGGGCGCGCAGGGTACCAGAAAATGGGGACATTCCTCATTTCCTTGTAATAAAGCCCATCTGGCCCGTCGATTCCCGGCGGGCGGACAGCTTTATTACAAGGAAATGAGGAATGTCCCCATTTTACTGGGGTTTCCAGTTGGGGAAACGCTTGGCCAGGTGCCGCTGTTCGCGCATGACGTCCTGGCTGGACGGGCCGCGCTCGAGCTTCACGACCCACGCGTTGTTTTCGATGCGCAGGACGGTCCCGGCGATCGGGCACTGGGTGCCCATCGTGAGGACAAGCATGCCCTCGATACGCGCGTCGACCTCGAACTTGCCCGCGCCGGCGACGAAGCGCAGGCCTTTCTCGGAGATTTCCTCGACCTTGTAGTTCGCGCCCTCGACGGTGAGTACCGCGCCGCTCGTGATGGGGTAGGGCAGCCGGAAGTACTCCCGGCGGCTCGTGAGCGTGGGTATGCGGTACTGCGTGGCCACGGGGCCAAGATACGGGTAACCCCGGGGCGATGCCACCGGGGTTCCCGCATGCAGTTCACGATTCAAGTGCGAACTGCGTCGAATAACCGGCACGTCACCAATTGAACATTAGCCGGGCGTACACGAACCGGCCGCTGAAGCCGTACGGCGAGTAGCGCGAGAACCCGAGCGCATTCGTCGCGTTGAGATTCACCGTGCCGGTGGGCAGTACCCGATTGTTAGGCACGCGATCCGGGTACTGGTCGAACAGGTTGTCGGCGCCAACCAGGATGCCGAGCTTGTTGTCGATGAATTTCGCGGACAGCGCGAGATCCACGATCAAATCGCCTTCGATGACGATGTCGCGCGCATTCTCGAGGCCCGCGGCGATCTCCGCGTTCGTGGGTGCGCCCGGTTCGACGACCTCGCCGTATTGCGTGCCCTTGAGATTCGCGCCGAAGGTCGCGGCGCCCAGCGGAATCGACCAGTCGACCGCGAGACTGAGCTTGCTGTCGGGCGTGCCTTCCTCGAAGGTCAGCGTGTTGATCCGGCCGAACAGCACCGGCGGTACGCAGCTCGCGGGCTGACCGGCGCAGATGTTGTCGATGACGTTGGTCGAGGGCAGATCCTCGACCTCGGTGTCGTTCCAGTTGCCCGCGAACACGAAGTCGAAACGCCCGGCCGGCGTGTCGCGCAACGCATACCGCGCGACGAGGTCGATGCCTTCCGTCCGTGTTTCCACGCCGTTGATGAAGAAGCGCGCCACGCTCGCGCCGAACGGCGCGATCAGCGCGGCGACTTCGGGCGTGTTGAGGTTCTCGGACAACACGATGCGGTCGCGGATGTCGATGCGATACGCGTCGATCGTCGCCTCGAACGAACCGAAGCGGATCACCGTGCCGAGCGAGTAGTTGCGCGACTTCTCGGCGTCGAGCGGTTGCGCGCCGAGCACCACGGCGGTGGGTGAAGTCGCCGGAAAGGTGCCGACTTCGAACGGTACGCCGTTGATGAAGTTGGTGGCCGTGGAGGTGAAGAACGCCTGCTGCAATCCCGGCGCGCGGAATCCCGTCGAGACCGCGCCGCGCAGCGCGAACGACCGGGTGAAGTCGTAACGCCCGGCGACTTTGCCGGTCACGGCGCTGCCGAAATCGGAATAGTCCTCGCCGCGCACGGCGACGGAGGCGAGGAATTCATCCGTGACCCGCGCTTCGAGATCCACGTAGGCGCTGTAGGCCTTGCGGTCTTCGTCGAGCTCGTTGCTGGGCTGGAAGCCGGGAAAGCCCTGAGCGCCCGCGGCCGCGCCGACGACCGGTCCGCGCTCGTAGGAGGCCGGTTCTCCCGCCTCGATGCCGTAGGTCTCGCGCCGGGCCTCGACGCCGAACGCGAGGTTCACGGGCTCGGCCAGCCCCCAGTCGAAGCCGCGCACGATGCCGGCGTTGAACACGAACTGGTCGTATTCCATGCCGCCCGCGTCGAAAGAGGTTTGCGAGGCCGCGCCGAACGATGTGTTCAGGCTGTCCTCGACGCCGTAGGCGATCTTGTTGCGCCCGTAGACCAGGCTCACGTCCGCATCCCACTCGCCGAGCTTGCCGCGCGCGCCCCAGCCCAGCGCCAGATCGTCGATGTCGGTCGTGATGAGCGGCAGGAACCCGTTCGGGTAGATAGCCGGCACGTTGCGCGCATCGTTGAAGATGCGCGGGAACGCCGCGGAGTTGCCCTCGCGTTGCTGGTAGCCGGCCCAGCCGTACAGGCTCCAGTCGTTCTCGAGCGGAACGCCGGCGTTGACGTAGGCGGTGATGTCTTCCATCTCGCCGTCGCCGTAGCGCGAGGTGACCGGCGAGCCGGGCACGCGGTTGTCGAAATCGCCGCGGCTCGTGGGATCGCGATCGCGATATTCGGCCGACAGCGTCAGGAATCCTTCCGCGCCGAGCGGCAGTCCGACCCAGCCCGTCGCGGTCATGGTCGCGCCGTCGCTCTCGTCGCGAACGCCGCGTTCGGTCTCGACGGTGGTGTCGTACTGACCGTAGGTCACGCTGGCGTCGCCGCCATCGCGCGCGTCGCGCAGGCGCAGGTTTATCACGCCGGCGATGGCGTCGGAGCCGTATTGCGCCGAGGCGCCGTCGCGCAGCACTTCCACCGTTTCGATCGCGGCGAGCGGAATCGCGTTGAGGTCGACGGCGGCGGAGCCGCGGCCGATGGAGCCGTTCACGTTCACGAGCGCCGACTGGTGGCGGCGCTTGCTGTTGACGAGCACCAGCGTCTGGTCCGGCGCGAGCCCGCGCAGGGTCGCCGGACGGACGTGGTCCGTGCCGTCGGTGATCGAGGGTCGCGGGAAGTTGATCGAGGGAGCGGCGGTGGATAGGGCTTCGGCGAGCTCGGTGGAGCCCTGCGAGACCAATGCGTCCTGGGTCAGCACGTCGACCGGGGCGACCGAGTCGAGCCGGCTGCGGGCGGCGACGCGGGTGCCGGTGACGACTATTTCCTGGTCGGCTTCGTCATCCCCGGCGGGAGCAGGCGATTCCTGCGCGCCGGAGGTGCCGGCGAGTGCGAGCATGACGCCCGCCGCGCACAGCGACAGCGGGAAGGGGGAGACCTTGCTTGCAACGTCCATGGCTCATCAACTCCTTTGTTTAAATTCGGCGTTGTCTAAATTCGGCTTTCCTGAAAACCGGCTTCGTTAGAATTCGGACATGCGCTACTTCAAGTCTGACAATACGGCCGCGGTCAGCCAAGAGATCCTCGACGCGATCGGCGCCGCGAACGATGGCGTCGCGCTCGCATACGGCGCGGATCGCTGGTCGGAAAGACTCGATGCGGTGTTCGGTGATTTTTTCGAGACTCCCGTGCGCGTGTTCGCCGTGTCGTCCGGCACGGCCGCGAATTCTCTCGCGCTCGCGACCTTCTGTCCGCCGTGGGGAACCGTATTGACACACGCGGAAGGGCATATCGAACGCGACGAGTGCGGCGCGCCGGAATTTTTCACCGGCGGCGCGAAGCTCTCGCTGGTCGGCGGTGCGGGCGCGAAGATCCTGCCCTCGGATCTGACGGCGCGCCTCGCGTGGTTCGATCCGCACGTGCACGGAGTGCAGCCGCGCATGTTGTCGATCACGCAGGCCACCGAGCGCGGCGCGATGTATCGGCCCGCGGAAATCCGCGCGCTCGCCGACATCGCGCACGGACGGGGCATGGCCGTGCACATGGACGGAGCGCGGTTCGCGAATGCATTGGTCGCGCAGAACGCGTCGGCCGCCGAACTCACCTGGAAGGCGGGCGTCGATGTGTTGTCGTTCGGCGTCATCAAGAATGGCGGCATGAATGCCGAGGCCGTGGTGTTCTTCGATCCGACACGCGTGGCCGATTTCGAGTTCCGGCGCAAACGCGCGGGTCAGCTCGCATGCAAGGGCCGTTATGCCGCGGTGCAGCTACTGGCCTACCTCGAGAGCGGATTGTGGAAGCGGAACGCGGAGCGCGCGAACCGACTCGCCGCGCGGATCGCCGCCGCCGCGCCTCACCTGCTGAGCGAACCGCAGGAAACCAACCAGGTGTTCATGAAGTTAGGCGACGAGCGGATCGCGTCCCTATCCCGGGAATTCGGTTTCTATCCCTGGGGCCCCGCGGGATCTGGCGAGGCGCGTTTCGTCTGTTCGTGGGATACGCCCGAAGAAGATGTCGACGCACTCTGCGCGGCGCTGGGTGGGGATTAGGTGCCGGTGTAAAAAATGGGGACATTCCTCGTTTCCTAGCAAAAGGGGTCAGTCCTCGTTGAGGGCTGACC
>JAFAGC010000034.1 GCA_023423065.1 Pseudomonadota bacterium | reverse complement strand
CGCGCCACGTCGGGCAGCACGTGCACCTGGCGGACGTGGCCACCGATCGTGTTCACGTCGGTCACGCCGCTGAGATTGCGCAATTGCGGCCGGATCACCCAATCCTGCAGCGTGCGCAAATCGAAGGAAGTCCAGGGTGTGCCGTCGGCTTTCGTGGCGCCGGGCTCGGCTTCGACGGTGTACACGAAGATCTCGCCCAGGCCCGTCGCGACCGGTCCCATCGAGGGTTCCAGCCCTCCGGGCAGTTGCGAGCGCGCTTCCTGGAGACGCTCGGCAACCTGCTGTCGCGCGAAGTAGATGTCCGTGCCGTCCTCGAAGACAACGGTCACCTGCGAGAGTCCATAACGCGACAACGAACGCGTGTATTGGAGCCTCGGCAACCCGGCCAGCGCCGTCTCGATGGGGAATGTGATGCGCTGCTCCGCCTCGAATGGCGAATATCCCGGTGCGGACGTGTTCACCTGGACCTGGACGTTGGTGATGTCGGGCACGGCGTCGATGGGTAGTTTGCCGTAGCTCCAGGCGCCGAGACCCGCGGAGCCGAGCACCAGCAGCAGCACCAGCAGCCGGTGCCGCACGCAATAACGAATGATGCGGTCGAGCATGGCGGCCTCAGTGGTCGTGTCCGGCGGACGATTTCTCGATGTCCGCCTTGATGAGGAAGCTCTGTTCGGTCACGTACGTCGTGCCGGCTTCGATCCCCGAGAGCACTGCCGCGAATTCCCCGTCGCTCGCGCCGAGCTGGACGGGACGCGGCCCGTATGTTTCACCTTCCTGGACGAAGACGACGTTTGCGTCGCCCATCCTCTGCAAGCCGGATTCACGCACCGCGACCGGAACTTCATGCTCGGCGACGACTACCTGGGCGGACACGGTCATTCCGGGACGCCATCCCCCGGCACGGTTGTCGAGTCGCGCGCGAATGATCACGCTCTGGCCGCGAGTGGCGAGCGGCAGGACGGCGCTCACCTTCGTCTTCGCGCGCTGGTTTGTCGTCGCCGAACTCACCAGGACCGGCTGACCGGCCGTGATGCGAGTCGACTGTTCTCCCAGTGCATGCAGTTCCAGCCAGACTTCCGACAGGTCTGCTATCTCGATCAGCGCATGGTCGCCGGCGACGTCGCCGATGTTGGTTTCGCGCGCCAGCACGATCCCGTCGAAAGGCGCGGTGACCGGATATTCGCGCAGACTTTCATTCGCCTCGATGACGAGCAGAGTCTGTCCGCGCCGCACGCGTTCGCCCAGCTGCACTTTCACGGCGCGCACGGTTCCCGGAAAGCGCGCTCGCAAGTGGGCATGCCGATCGGGATTGAGGACGACGGTGCCGACGAGATTCACGACGTCACGGATCTTCGCGGGCCCAGCGACTTCGACCTCGATGCCGGCCTCGGCCGCCGTGGCGGCCGGAATCGTCACGTGGAGTTCGGCTGCGTCGTGGCCGTTCCGGTCGGCATGTTCGCCTCGATCGTGTTCGTGCTCCTCTGCGTGCGTCGGTTCCGGTGCGCGTCCGCAGCCGAAGAGCGAAAGCATCGTGACGACGATGATCAGGTTGCGTGAGTTCATGGGGACTCCACGGCAGCGGTCAGGCGCTGCAGGTCGGCGAGCAAGGTGTGAAAACGCGCGGCCGCGTCGATGCGCCGGCGGCGCAGCTCGAACAAGGTTTCCTGGGCCTGGGTCAGCGCGAGGAAACTGAAGCGTCCGAGATCGAATCCGCGTCGCGCCAGTTCGAGCGCATGGTCCGCGCGCGGGATCATCGATTCGCCGATCGCGGTGAATTCGGCGCGAGCGTGCCCGAGCTCCTGGTAGATCTCGAAGAGCTGCTGGTATGCGTCGATCTCCGCGGCCTCGCGCCGGTGCGCGATCGCCGTCGCCGCTGCCCGGCTCTCCGCATGCGCAAGCCGGGCTCGCGACGGCGAACCCAGCGGCATGGAAAGCGACATCACGAGCCCGTGATCGTCGAAGGCCTCGAGCCTGCGTACGCCAAGGCCGACGTTGAGATCGGGACGCGATTGCGCGCGCGCGAGTTGCAGGCGCGCCTGGGCGCCAGCCGCTTCGAGCTGCCATCCCATCATCGAGGCGCTGCGCGGCAGCCGTGTGGCGAGCGTTTCGAATGATGCGAGCGCCGGCAGCGTTTCGAGCGACATCGCGGCCTCCCCGAAGTCCGGATCGCGCGAACCCCAGGTGGAGGCGAGCGTCATGCGCGCGGCACGCAGCTCGTGCTCCCAGTGCGCGCGCTCGAGTTCCGCGTCGCCGAGTGCGATCTCCGCGGCGCGCAAGTCCGTTTCCGGGTTGCGTGCGCTGGTCACCACGCGTTCGACTTCGGCGCGCGTGCGGGCGGCGATGTGCGCCCGCTCGACGGCGAGTCGAAGCCTCGCCTGGTCGGCTACGACTTCGACGAACCGCCGAGTCGTCAATGCGACCGCGTCGAGGCGCGAACTGTCGAGCGCGTGTGCGGCACTCGCAACTTCCGCGTCGCCCAGCGCGCGTCGACCGGCGCGTTTGCCGCCGAGTTCGATGAGCCGCGACACCTGCAGGGTGTTCTCGGCCGAGTCGAATCCGCTCATCGCGCCGCTGCCCGCGAAATTCTCGATGTCTGCCCCGAGCACGAGGGGCGGCGCCATCGATTCACGCGCGGCGCGCGCCCGCGTGGATTCCGCATCGGCAGCCGCGGCCGCGATGGCGGGGTTGCCGGCATGCACGCGCTCGAGGGCGCGCTGCAACGTCAATGTGTCTGCCGCCCCGACGGGCAGGGCCGATGACAACAGGCAGGCGAGCGCCAGGCTCGCGTGCGAAGTGTTCATGAGAGTCTCCCGCTGGGACGCGTCCGGCATCCCGTGACTAACTAACTAACGAACGGTGCGTCGGTCAGCGGCGGGTGGGCGGTCCGCGCAGCGGCGGTCTCAGGTGCGCCCGGACGGGCGAGAGTCGGGGAGGGGGCAGGTAGACAGGAAGCACGTCGCGCAGGCGCGCGAGGTAGAAGAGCAGGAGTCCGAAGAGGACCGCGAGCAGCGGTAACTCGATCGATCCAGTCGGTTTCTTGACCAGGGCGTCCGCGCCGACGGCGACGTCGCGATCGGCATGTTCGGGGTTCGCCGTGTCGTGCTCCGCCGATTCGTCGGTGTGATGCACGCCCGAATCGCCGAGGTGCATGGCAATGGGCGGTTCCGTGCCGTCGAGGCACAGGTGAAGGTGCGCATCCCCGAGGCGCAGCACCAGCAAGCCGACGCAAACCAGCGCGATCAGAAACCTTGGGGTGAGGGCCAGACGTCGCACGGCGGGATTATGAACGGCGCGGGAAATCCGGGCGAGGCAACTGCGTCACATCGCCCGGTTGTCAGCTCCCGGCCTGAGGAGGCCTAAAGAGGCGGCTCGGCGCCCGGCTGCGCATCCTCGAGCGGGAACGTGGTGGCGCCGGAGGCCGGCGCATCCGTTCCGGCGGCGCTCGCCGCGCTGCTGTCCGGAGTCGCGGTCGCCGAGCTCGGCGAGCTCGCCACCTGCGTCGTGCCGCCGGTGCTGGTCACGATGGCGCGCGAGAAACGCTTGGCCGCATCGGCGTCCGTCGTGACGCGGCCTG
>JAFAGC010000006.1 GCA_023423065.1 Pseudomonadota bacterium | reverse complement strand
CCCGGGCCCCCCCCATTCCCCCGCGGGGGGCTGGTGTTATCCCGCCCCGCGTTCGTTTGCGCGCTCAAACCGTGCTCGCGCGCGCGGCCTAACTAACTACCCGCGCCCCGCCGCGAATTTCTTTCGCGTGAAGCCCTTTCGCCTCTTGCATTGACGGAGGTGAGTATATACTGTGTATACACGCTATGCACAGTGCCCTGAACATATCGCAGACCGACGCCCGGCCGATGTACCTCCAGATCATGGAGCAGATCCGGCAGCGCATCGCCGTGGGTGACTGGGCGTCGGGGCAAGAACTTCCGTCAATCCGGGCACTTGCAGCGGATTTGCGAGTCAGCGTCATAACTGTAAAGCGGGCCTACCAGGACCTCGAAACCGGGGGTGTGATCGTCACCCGTCACGGCAAGGGCTCGTTCGTCGCCGATGCCGCGGACCTGGCCGCGAACCTCACCGAACAGAAGCTCGACGAGCACCTGGGGGCCGCCGCCGACCTCGGCCGGCAACTCGGCCTCGACGAATCGGCACTCGTGCAGCGTCTGCGACACGTGATCAAGGGAGATCGATGAACCAGCCACACGCCATAGAGCTCTGCTCGGTCCGCAAGGCCTTCAAGTTCTTCACGCTCGAGGATGTCTCGTTCGTGCTCGAGCCCGGTGAGGTCATGGGCTTCGTCGGACCCAACGGCGCGGGCAAGAGCACCAGCATCCGTCTCATGATGGGATTGCTGAGCCCCGATGCCGGCGAAGTCCGCGTGCTCGGACACGCGATGCCGCAGTTCCAGGCGCGCGCCAAGCGCGACATCGGCTTCGTGTCCGACGAGATGCGGCTGTTCCAGCACGCGACGATCGGCTGGCACATGAATTTCGTGGCGTCCATCTACCCGGATTGGGACGCCGGCTACGCGGCGAAACTCGTCAAGCGCTTCAACCTGCGCACCGAACAGAACGTGCAGACGCTTTCGCACGGCGAACACGTCAAGGCCGTCCTCATGCTCGCGCTGGCGCGCCGGCCTCGCCTCCTGATCCTCGACGAGCCGACCTCGGGTTTCGATCCGGTGGCGCGCCAGGAAGTGCTCACCGAGTTCATGGAGGTGCTGCGCGACGAGGACCGGTCGATCCTCTTCTCGTCGCACAACACGCTGGACGTCGAACGCATTTCGGATCGCATCGCGTTCATCGATCGAGGCCGGCTGGTCGATTGCAGCGACAAGGAAGACTTCCTGGAACGATGGCGCCGGATCGAGCTGCAGGTTCCCGCCGGCGAATCGCCGCCGGAACTCCCGCACGAAGTCTCGCGCGTCGTCGACGGCCGCTTCGTCACGTTGACCACCAATCGCTTCTCCGAGGAGGCGCTCGCGCCGTTCGGCTCCGCGGTCCGCACCGTGCAACGCATGAGCCTCGAGGAAATCTTCGTCGCCACCGTTTTCCATCACCGCGAGGAGCTCGGCCAGTGAACGCGCTCACCCGCAGACTCATCTTCAAGGAACTCTACCTGCAGCGCGGGCTCATCGTCGTCTCGACCGTCGCGGGACTCGTCTCCCTCGTGATCGCGGCCGAGGGGCGCATGCGCTTCAACATCGGCATGCTCGGTTGGATCACGGCCGTGATCGCCTTCGGAATCATGGTCACGTTCCAGGGCGTGGTGAACGAACGCAAAGAGCGCGCGCAGCTGTTCGTGCTGAGCTTGCCGCTCTCGCACGGCGATTACGTTCGCACCAAGATCCTGGCCCTGCTCGTCTGCTACCTGCCGGTGTGGCTCGTGTTGAGCGGCGGCGCCGTCGCGTTGCTGTTCATCATGCCGAACCTGCCCGACGGGATGGTGCCGTTCGCCGTGCTGCTGTGTGTGTACATGCTCGCGAATTTCGCGGTCGTCTTGAGCGGTGCGCTGCACGTCACGTCCGAGGGAGCCATAACAGCGCTCATCGCGGTGACGAACATGTGCGTGTCGGTGTTCATCTTCATGACCTTCGCCGTGCCCGGAATCTCCGGACCCTTCATGGGTGCCACGCCGTCCTGGAACGGGACGTTCTGGATCATCCTGGCGATCGAACTATTCGTCTTCGCACTCGCCCTCTGCCTGCCCTATCTCATCGCGGCCCGCCGCCGCGATCACATCTGACCGAAGGGATCCCAACATGAACGACACTCCCGACTCACGCCTGCACGCGCTCGACGCGGTGCGCGGCTTCGCGCTCCTGCTGGGCGTGGCGTTTCACGCCGCGCTGTCCTTCATGCCCGGCTGGCCGCCCGGCATCTGGGCGATGAACGACAACTCGCCCAGCCAGTTCCTGAGCGACGCGGCGTTCGTCACGCACGTGTTCCGCATGTCGCTGTTCTTCTTCATCGCGGGATTCTTCGCGCGTGTCATGCATCAGAAGCTCGGCACCGGTGGCTTCTGGACGAATCGGGGCAAGCGCATCGCGGTGCCGCTCGTCATCGGCTGGGTGATCCTTTTCCCGCTCATCGGCTACCTCTGGACGGTCGGCCTCACCAAGGTCCTGGGTGTGCCGCCGACGATGCCCGAGATGCCGAAGACGCTGGGCGCCTTCCCGCTGACGCACCTGTGGTTCCTCTACCAGTTGCTCCTGACGTACGCGGCCTTCCTCGGCCTGCGCGCCATTTTCCGCAAGCTAGACCCGGCGCAGAAACTGGCCGCGCACCTCGAGCGCGCGGCGACGTTCTCCATCAAGTCGCTGGTCGGCGTGTTGACGCTCGGAATCCCACTCGCGATCACGTTGATCTGGCTGCCGATGTGGTTCTACTGGCAGGGCATTCCGACACCTGATCAGTCGCTGATTCCGCAGGTGCCCGCCTCCGTCGGGTTCGGCACCGCGTTCGCGTTCGGCTGGTTCGTGCACCGCTCGCGCGATGCGCTGCAGGCGATCGCCGCGCGCTGGATCGTGCACCTGGGCCTGGGCATCGTCGCGACCGGCTGGATGCTGCATGTCGTGCATACGACGCCGATGGCGGCGCCCGGCCTCACGAAGAACGCCTTCGCCTACGCGTTCGGCGTCGCGGTGTGGGGCTGGACGCTCGGCCTCACCGGCGCGGCGCTGCGCTTCCTGTCCAACTACAGCGCGACGCGCCGTTACATCGCGGACGCTTCCTACTGGGTGTACCTCGCTCACCTGCCCGTCGTCGTGGCCCTGCAGGTGTGGGTCGGGCACTGGCCGCTGCACTGGAGCATCAAGTACCCCTTCATCGTGATCGCGTCGTTCGCGGTGCTGTTCCTCGGCTATCACTTCCTGGTGCGCTCGACCTTCGTCGGTCAGCTGCTTAACGGCCGCAGGTATCCGCGCAAGCGCGCGGCGCAATCGGCCTCGGCGGTTACCTCGTCCGCAGCCGATGCCGCCGCGCCGGTGGCTTCCATGCGCGGCATCGTCAAGCGGTACGGCGCCGTCACCGCGCTCGCCGGCATCGACATCGAGGTGAAGCGCGGCGAGCTGCTCGCCGTCCTCGGACCGAACGGGGCCGGCAAGTCCACCGCGATCTCGCTATGGCTCGGGCTCATCGAGGCCGATGAAGGCGATGTCGTGTTGCTGGGCGGTGCGCCGCAGGACCTCGATCGCCGCCGCGGACTCGGCGTCATGATGCAGGACGTCGAGCTGCCGAAGGAGCTCGAGGTGCGCGAGCTCGTCACGCTCGCCGCGAGCTACTACGACGACCCGATGTCGGTCGAGGACGCACTCGCGCTCACCGGCCTTACGCAGCTCGCCGACCGCCGGTACGGCAAGCTCTCGGGCGGACAGAAGCGCCAGGCGCAATTCGCGATCGCGGTCTGTGGACGCCCGAAGGTCCTCTTCCTCGACGAACCCACGGTTGGACTCGACATCAAGGCGCGCGAGGCCATGTGGCAGAGCGTGCGGCGCCTGCTGGCCGAAGGCTGCTCGATCGTCCTGACGACGCACTACCTCGAAGAAGCCGAGGCGCTCGCGGACCGCGTGGCGGTCGTTGCGAAGGGCCGGATCATCGCGACGGGCACCGTCAACGAGATGCGCGACCTCGTCGCGCGCCGGCGGATCACCTGCGTCACCTCTCTTTCACCGGACGAGGTGCGCGGCTGGCCCGGCGTCGTCGATGCGCAGGTCACGCAGGACCGGCTGAGCATCACGGTCACCGATGCCGAAGGCGTCGTGCGTCGGCTGCTCGCCACTGACGCCGCCCTCGGGAAACTCGAGGTGCGCCAGGCCGGACTCAATGAAGCATTCAACGAACTCACACGGGAGGCCGCATGAACTCGGTCACGCTGATTTCCATTCCCACGGCGGCCGCCGCCTCCAGGCGCAGCGTCTTCGCCGCCTATTTCACCGAGACGCGTTTCGAATTCATGCGCATGGTGCGCAATCCGGGCGTAGCGATCCCGGTGCTGATCCTGCCGATCGCGCTGTATGCGCTGTTCGCGCAGGTCATCGTGGGGGATGCGATCAAGAACGATCCGTACATCGGCATCTTCCTGTTCTCGGCGTTTTCCCTGATGTCGGTGACGATGCCGGCGCTGTTCGGCATCGGCGTATCGCTCGCGCTCGAGCGCGACATGGGTCTGCTGCGTCTCAAGCGCGCGCAGCCCGCTCCGCCTGCCGCATGGGTGGTCGCGAAGATAGCCAGCGGACTCGCGCTCGGGATCATCGCCTACGCGCCCATCGTCGTGGTCGCGCTCGCGAGCGGGCAACTCGCGTTGACGACCGGCCAGGTGGCCGCGCTCAGCGGCGCCCTGCTCGCCGGCACGATTCCGTTCACGGCGCTCGGCCTCATGGTCGGATCGCTGTTCAGCGGCTCGGCGGCGCCCGGGTGGGCGAACATCATCTATCTACCCGGATGTTACCTCTCCGGAATGTTCTTCCCGCTGCCGGAGTCCATGCACTGGCAGGCGCCGATCTGGCCGCAATTCCACGTCCTGCAGTTCATGATGCATTCCGCGGGCATCGAAAAATTCCAGTTCTTCCCGATGCAGTTCGCAATCGCGGCGATGGTGGGGTTCACCGTGCTGTTCTCCGTCGTCACGATCTGGCGCCTGACGCGTAACGGATAATTTTTTCTCGCGCACCGGCGTCCGCGGCGGCGGTCTCCCGGACTGACAAATTGGCCTGACCACGGTATGGTTGCCCCCTCACTGGTGGAGGGGCAACCGATGGGCGGACCGAATCGGCGCGATTTCCTGCATGCCGCGGGAATCGCAGGAATGTTTTCAGGTGTCTCGGGCGCGGCCCTGGCACAAGGCGCCTCCGGCGCATTCACCGTCGACCCGGCGAACACGTCGACGGCGGAAATCCAGCCCACGCACAAGATCCGCTTCGCGGCGATCGGCATGGATCATGCGCACATCTACGGCATGACACGCGCCGTGCAGCGCGGCGGCGGTGAGCTCGTCTCGTTCTACTCGCACGACCCGGCGCAGATCGCGCAGTACCGCAAGGAATTCGGCGACGTGAAGCTCGCCGCGAGCGAAGACGAGATCCTCAACGACAAGTCCATCCAGCTCGTGCTCGGCGCGCCGATCCCGGACCTGCGCGCGCCGCTCGGCATCCGCGTCATGAAAGCCGGCAAGGATTACCTCGCCGACAAGCCCGGCATCACGACGCTCGAGCAGCTCGCGGACGTGCGCAAGGCCGTAAAGGAAACCGGACGCAAGTTCGCGATCATGTATTCGGAGCGCCTCGAAGTACGCTCGGCCGTGTACGCGGGCGAGCTCATCAAGCAGGGCGCGATCGGCAAGGTGATCCAGACGATCAATCTGGGTCCGCATCGGGTGAATGCTCCGAGCCGGCCGGCGTGGTTCTTCGACAAGACACGTTACGGCGGCATCCTCTGCGACATCGGCTCGCACCAGGCGGACCAGTTCCTCTACTACACGAACAGCACGAGGGCGCAGGTCGTGGCCGCGCAGACGGGCAACGTCGCTTACCAGCAGTACCCGAACTTCGAGGACTTCGGCGACATGATCGTCACCGGCAACGGCGGCACCGGATACATCCGCGTCGACTGGTTCACGCCCGACGGCCTCGACACCTGGGGTGACGGACGACTGTTCGTCCTCGGCACCGATGGATACATCGAGCTGCGCAAGTACACGAACGTCGCGTCGGGCCTCAAGGGTGGAAACCACCTCTACATCGTCGACAAGAAGAAGGCGAGCTACATCGATTGCAGCAAGGTCGTGCTGCCCTTCGGCCCGCAGTTCGTGGCCGACGTGGCCGAGCGCACGGAAGTCGCGCAGAACCAGGAACAGGCGCTGCTCGCGGCGGAGCTCGTGCTGCAGGCACAGAGGATCGCGACCCGCCCGGTAGTTTGAGGAGAACAACATGAAGAACCTGCGTGCGCCGTTCGCAGCCGCGCTGCTGCTGACCTGCGCGGCCGTATTCGCCGATGAAGCCGGCGGCCCGTACTACGTGCCCTACAAGGTTTCCGGCATCTACGCGCTGGGCGAGACCGCCGGCTGGAACGTCACGTTGCCGTGGAACTCGCAGCCGGTCACCTACGTGATCCGCAAGAACAATCTCGCGGAACTCGGCCGCGGCACGCTCTGGCCGGGCCAGCCCGCGAAGATCGAGGCGAAGCTCGACGAGCCGGGCATGGTGTACGTCGAGCTCGCGGAAGAAGTTCCCGGAGCGAAGTCGCGCGCGCTCGGCGCGGCGGTGGCGCCCGAGAAGATCGGCCCCGCGATTCCGGCGCCGAAGGACTTCGACACGTTCTGGACCTCGAAGATCAAACTACTGCGCAAGGTTCCCGCGAAGCCCGAGCTGACTCCCAAACCCAGCGAGAAGGACGGCGTCGATTTCGCGATCCTCAAGATGAATCACCTGGACGGCAAACACGTCTGGGGACAGGTCGCGAAGCCCAGCGACCCGCCAGGAGAAAAACAAGGCAAGAAGAAATACCCCGGCCTCGTGATCCTGCAATGGGCGAGCAAGCCCTATCCCCTGCAGAAATCCTGGGTCACGGACCGCGCGGCGGAAGGATGGCTCGCGGTGAACATCGAGCCGCACGACGTGATGCCCGATCAGCCCCAGGAGTATTACGACGCCCTGCCGCAGGAACTCAAGGAATACAACAAGATCGAGACGCGCAATCGTGACAAGAACTATTTCCTGCAGATGTACCTGGCCGACATCCGCGCACTCGACTATCTGGCGAGCCGCCCCGACTGGGACGGCCGCACGCTGGTCGTGACCGGCACCAGCATGGGCGGCCAGCAGAGCCTGTGCGCGGCGGCATTTCATCCCGAGGTCACGCACGTGCTCGTGAACGTGCCGGCCGGCGCCGATGCGAACGGCACGGCTCATGGCCGCAAGATCGGTTATCCCTTCTGGGACGACAAGGATCCGAAGGTCCTGGAAACCGCGCAGTACTTCGACACCGTGAACTGCGCGTCGCGCATCAAGGCGACCTCGCTCGTATCGATGGGTTTCATCGACACGGTGACTCCGCCGGTCGGCATCTGGGCCGCGTTCAACGAGATCAAGGGTCCGAAGGAAGCGGCGCCGATGATCCAGTCGCCGCACAACCACCTCGCGACGCCCGAGCAATCGCGACCGTGGACCGAGCGCTCGGCCGCGTGGCTCGGCGCGCTCGTCGCGGGCCGGCCGCCGATCGAACGGCCCGATGTCGCGACTCCCCGCACCGACCGCAATTCGATGATCGCGCACGAGGAACTGCTCGCGAAGCGCAAGCAAGGCCAGATCGACGTGTACTTCGTCGGCGACTCGATCACGAGGCGCTGGGGCACGAGCGATACGGCCTGGAAAGATCTGCTCGACAACTGGCGCGCGAATTTCACGGGCTGGAACGCCGCCGACTTCGGCTGGGGCGCCGACAAGACCCAGCACATCCTCTGGCGTCTGCAGAACGGCGAGCTCGACGACGTACACCCTAAGGTGGTCGTCGTGATGGCGGGTACGAACAACGTCGGACACGCGGAGCCGTTGGGAGACACGCAGGCGCGCGCGGATGAAGTTGTCAGAGGCGTTACCGCGATCGTCGGAGAAATCCGGCGTCGCGCGCCGAGGGCGACGGTCGTACTCACGGGCATCACGCCGCGCAACGACAACATCGGTGTCATGCCCGTCATCGATGCGGCGAACAAGGGCATCGCCCGCCTCGCGGACGGCAAGGCCATTCGTTACATAAACTTCAACGAGCAGCTCGCCGATTCGGAAAACAAGCTGAGAATCGGCATGACTTATGACGGACTGCACCTCACGCCGAAGGCGTACCAGGTCTGGGCCGACGCGCTGAAGCCGATCCTGACTGAAATCCTGGGCCCGCCCGCCGCCGAGGATCGCGCACCGCCGCCTAGCAGCGACCCGAGCGCGAGGCGCTGACCATCGAACCAAAGTCCGTGACCGGCGGCGGATGAAAGGAGCAAGATAGCGGCCGAGGGGAATTCGTCCGGAGGTCTCGGGTGGAAGCACCCGTGTTCGCCAGTTCGCGTCCAGGCGCGGCGCTCGGCTTTCGCCAGGCGTGGGGGCGCTTTTGGATCGCGTTCCGCGGCAATCGCGAGATCACGACGACGCTCGCGATCTCGGCGGCTATCCACCTGGCGATCCTGTTCATGTTCGCCGCCGCGCTGTTCGAATCCGGCGAAGACGACGCGGACGTGCCCGAACTATCGGTGCAGCTCGTAACCCGCGATGGGCCCAGCAGTCAGTACTTCAGCGATGCGGCCCTGCCCATCCCCTTGCCCGAACCCACCGAGGAAGTCATCGACGATCCCGGCACTTCCGAACAGGTCGTGGCCGCGGAACCGCTCGAGCTGAAGACACCCGCCGCGGACTTGACGAAGCAGTTTCCCGAGCAGGTGGCCGCCGTGGAGCTCGCCGAAGCCGGCGCGCAAACCGCCGAGGTGCTGACGACCATGTCCGAGTCGGCCGAACCGACGCACATCGTCACCGAGGCGCCGAAATACGCCGCGGACGTGCATCCCGAAGAACAGACCATGCTGCGCAAGAACATCGAGAAGCTCGCGCAGAAACTCCTCGCGAACAACACCTCCGAGACGGAATTGAGCTGGCAGGTAGATGGGCGCCAGTACACCGCGCGCGTGCAACGCAAGCCCGCGCCGGACAGCACCGGCCTCGAGCAGGTCATCGCCGAAATCATGACGGAGAGCGACGGCAAGCGCATGCGCACCAAGCTCTCGCTCAAGCGCCTCGCGTTCTCCCACTTCACGCAGCTCGTGAACCACTGGGACAAGAACATCCGGCTGCACGACGACGTGATCGACGGGCGCTTTCACAGCAACTCGGAAATCGGGCTGGCGTTCAGCCAGGGCATCGAGCCGCGCTTCTTTGGCAAGGTCACCACTTCCGCGGCACGGCTCACCGACTCGCCGATCGGCACGCGCAAGCGCGTGCGCGAGGTGTTCCAGGGCGGTACCGAAACCCGCACCGAACGCGTGACCCTGCCGCGCGACATGCCCGACGTCGTCAATGGCGGCGATGAAACCGACCGGCACGTCTTCTCGGGCGACACGCGCATCATCTTCAATCCCGACGGCAGCTTCGCGTGGCGCGCCGCGAACGGCGCCGGCGAGCTGCAGCGCGCGGAAGCTTCCGACCGCCCTCGCTACCTGATCGGCGACAAGGGCGCGAGGCTCTACGTGAGCGGAACCGTGTCCGGCATCTTCACGGTCTACACGCCGTCGGACATCGAGATCGAAAACGACCTGGTCTATGCCAAGGATCCGCGCGACGTACTGATCTCGCGTGACTTCCTCGCGCTCATCGCCGGCAGCGACATCAAGATCTCGAGCGGCAGGGTCACGGGCGGCGGCGACCTGCACATCCATGCCGCGCTGTTCGCGCGCCAGCGGTTCTGGATAGAGGCCGTCGCGAACGACCGCTCCGGAAAGCTCTTCATCCTCGGCAGCCTGACGGCCGGCACCATCCTCGAATCCGAGCCGCGGTATGCGACGCAGCTCGACTACGACAAGCGCTTCGAATATCTGCGTCCCGCGAGTTTCCCGATGACCCGGCGATTCGAGGTCGATTCGTGGGACGAGGACTGGGAAGAGGTCCAGGGAGCCCGCGACGAGTCCTTGGCGCACTCGGACTCCGGCTCCAGCTCCAGCTCCAGCTCCAGCTCCGGGACCGACTGATCAGACCCTGGTCAGCGAGGCGATGAAGCCGAACAAATCGTCCGGATTCACCGGCTTCGTGAAGTGCTGGTCGAATCCCGCCGCGGTCGCGCTTTGCTTGTCGGAAGCCTGGCCCCAGCCCGTGAGCGCGACCAGCGTCGGACGGGTCTCGAGTTCCATCGCGCGCATGAGCCTGGCGGCTTCGTAGCCGTCCATGTGCGGCATCCCGATGTCGAGCAGCACGAGTTCCGGCTGGAAATCCTGCATGAGATCGACGGCCGACGAGCCGTCGTAGGCGACGCGGACATCCTGGTTGGCGCTTTCGAGCAGCACCTTGAGACTGTCGGCCGCGTCGCGGTTGTCGTCCACGACCAGCACTCGCAGCGGACGAGCCACGCTCGCGGGAGCGGAAACCTTGCGCGGCCGCTCGACCGCTTGCGTCTCGAGCGGCAGGAACACGCTGAACGTGCTGCCCATGCCCTCACCCTCGCTGCGCGCGACCACACGCCCGCCGTGCAATTCGACGATGCGGCGTACCAGCGCCAGGCCCACGCCGAGCCCACCCTGCTCTCCGCGTGGCTCGGGCGAAACCTGCATGAACAGCTCGAACACCCGTTCGAGCGCTTCTGACGGAATGCCGCGCCCGTTGTCGTGCACGCGCACGATGATCTCGCCGTCGCCGAGCTCCGCGTCCAGGCGGATCCGCCCGCCGGCCGGCGTGTATTTCGCGGCGTTGTTCAGCAGGTTCACGAACACCTGCATGAGCCGCATCGCATCGCCCCTGACCGGCAAAGGCGCCTGCGAAACGTTCATCTGGAATTCATGGCCGTGTCGGTCCATCAGCGACCGGCTGGCTTCGATCGCGCGCGCGAGCACGTCGTGCAAGTCGATCGGCACGCGCTCCACGCTGAATCGGCCGCGGGCGACGCGGTTCACGTCGAGTAGTTCGTCGACGATGCGCGTGAGCTGCACGCTCTGCCGGTCGATGGTCTGGCGCATCGACTCGAGCACCGGATCGCCGAGACCCTTGCGCCCCATCAGCGCCACGGCGTTGCGGATGGGCGCGAGCGGATTGCGCAGCTCGTGCGCGAGCATCGCGATGAATTCGTTCGTCCGGTGCGCCGCCTCGGCCAGCGATTCGGCGTGGCGGCGCTGGGTCAGGTCCTGGGTCACCATGTAGTAGGAACGTGTGGCATCGTCCGTTTCGCGCAGCGCCGCGATGACGTTGTTGGACCAGTAGCGGGTGCCGTCGCGCCGCACGCGCCAGCCTTCCGAGACGGTGCGCCCGCGCTTGCCCGCCTCGATCAGGTCCTGCCAGGGCTTGTTGGCCTGGATTTCCTCGTGGGGATACAGGCGCGAGAAGTGCCGGCCGACGATCTCCGCCGGCGCAAAACCGTTGAGGTGGGCGGCGCCGGCGTTCCAGGATGTGATGAAGCCTTCCCGGTCGATCATGATGATCGCGTAGTCGATCACGCCTTCCACCAGCAGGCGGAACCGCTCCTCGCTCGCGCGCAGGATGTTCTCGTGCCGCCGGCGTTCCGTCAGGTCGCGCGTGATCTTCGAGAAACCGACCAGCCGGCCGCTCTCGTCGCGTAGCGTGGTGATCACGACGTTCGCCCAGAACAGTGAGCCGTCCTTGCGCACCCGCCAGCCTTCGTCTTCGAAACGCCCCTCGGTCGTCGCGGTCGCGAGCTCGTGCTCGGGAAAGCGGCGCTCCAGTGCTTCCCGCGGATAGAACTTGGAGAAATGAGTGCCGATGATCTCCGCGGCCGTATACCCCTTGATCCGCTGGGCGCCCTCGTTCCAGGTCGCCACGGTGCCATCCGGGTTCAGCATGAAGATCGCGTAATCCCTCACGCCCTGCACGAGCGTGCGGAATCGCGCTTCATTGAGTCGCAGCTGTTCCTCGGTCTTGCGCCGCTCGGTCAGGTCGCGGGTCACCTTGGCGTAGCCGATCAGTTCGCCCGTGGATTCGCGCAGCGCCGTTATGATGACGTTCGCCCAGAATCGCCGGCCGTCCTTGCGGACACGCCAGCCCTCGTCCTCGAAACGCCCGCTTTCGCGCGCGATGACGAGCTCGCGCTCCGGGAGTCCGTTGTCGATCGCTTCCTGTGGATAGAAGCGCGCGAAGTGTTTGCCGATGATTTCGGCCGAGGTGTAACCCTTGATCGCGGCCGCGCCGGAATTCCAGCTCACGACGTGACCTTCCGGATCGAGCATGACCAGCGCGTAATCACGCACCGATTCCACGAAAATCCGGAACTGGGAATCCTGGGCTTGAGGCGGCCTGGCTTCGCCCGTGCGTTCGGTCGATTTCACGGGGGGAAGCGTAGTCGACGCAAACTGTCGCGATTGTAGGAATTGGCCGACTTGTGCTGTCGCGATGCGCCGTCATCGGCCTTCAGTCCCATTGCCCTCGTCGGTCGGCGGCAGCCGTCGCTCGTCGAAGTACAGTCGCATGTCCTTGAAAAGATCGCCGTGGATCTTCTCCTTGCCGAGCGCGCAGCCGATATAGCCGCCGTTCACGATCACACACCCCTCGCTGATGTGATAGATCGCGTTGCCGTCCTGGTCGTATTCGAGCCCGTCCACTCCCGGTTTCCAGCGAAATCGCTTGAGCCGGGAACGCTCGCGCTTGGTGAGCGACGCCCAGGTTCCGTCCGGGCCGGCGAACATCTTCGCGATGCGCTCGGACTCGGCCTCCTGTGCCAGGATCCGGGCGGCGGACTTGCGGCCTTCGAGCGGCCAGTCGACCCGGCCGGCCGGCGGCAGGGTGATGGCGCTGGATGACTCCGCCGCGGGAGCCGGCGGTTCCGATACCGGTTCGATCGGCGCCGGGACCCTCGGCTCGGTGGGCGTCGACTGGGCGGTCGCCGCCTCGGGAGCCGGCCGGGGCGCCAGGAGAATCGTGATCGGCTTCGTATCCGGGGTCTGGATCGGCCGGTCCCGGAGGGCGGGCAACAACGCGAGCCAATAGAGGACCATTGCGTGCGCCAGCAGCACCGCGACTGCCGACAAAACGCGCCGTCGATTCATGGACGAAGTCTGACAGACATTTCCGGATTCCGTTCTCTCCGGGAACCCATGTCAGCCCGAGGCGACAACCAGGCGAACCTCTAACTACTTTGTCGGTCTTGTAGGAGGCTCCGCGGGGCGACATGCCACCGACGCCTATGGAAGGCGTCCCGCGCGCGACTTAGATTGATTTCTCGAATAGTCGGAGCCCGCAATGCGCAGGATCGCACATCGAGAACACATCGTCGCCAACCTCACGGCCATCCTGTTCGGCCTGTGTTCGTTGATCGCCGGCGGCGTGATTCTCCTCGGCTCGTAACCCGCGGCGTCGGAATCCACCGACCCGCGCCAGCGCGCTTTTCGTCGTCGGTGAACGACCGACACGCATGTTCGCGCAGTCGCGCGCTGGCGCACATTGTCGTGCGTGAGCGTACCCACTCCACTCGCGGATACCACACTTCGCAAGGCCGTCATCCTGCTGTCGATCCTGGCCGTGGGCGCGGTGTTGTACCTGGCACGCGACGTTTTCATTCCGGTCGCGGTCGCGATCTTCCTGGCACTGCTGCTGACTCCCGCGGTGGACCGGCTGCAACGCTGGCGCATGCCGCGCGGCATGGCCGTCGCGGCCGTGATGTTCGTGGTCTTCGCCGCGGCCGGAATCGCGGTCAACGCGGTGTGGGCGCCGGCGACCGAATGGCTGGCGCGCGCGCCGGAAACGCTGCGCAAGATCGATCCGCGCCTGAAGCCGGTGCGCGAGATGTTCGCGCGCGTCGATGACGTCGCCGAGCGCGCCGGAAAGCTCACCCAGAATTCCGCGCAGGCGCGTGCCAGGCCCGCGATCGTCACGCCCGTCAACACGGAGAGCACGGCGATCTCTTTCACGCGCTCGTTCCTGGAGGCGCTGACCATCATTCCGCTCACGTTGTTCTTCCTGCTGGGCGGCCAGCCGCTGCTCGCCCGCATGGGCGCATCACTCGCGGGCAGCTCGCCGAGTGCGCGTGCGCTCAAGCTCACCGAGGCGATCCGCTGCGAGGTCGGCCGCTACTTCGGCACGGTCGCCTTGATCAATCTCGGCCTGGGTGTCGCCACCGCGCTCGCGATGGCGGCGCTCGGCATGCCGAACGCGATCCTGTGGGGCGTGCTCGCGGGCGTGCTCAATTTCATTCCCTACGTCGGTCCGATCGCCGCGTGTTTCATCTTCGCGTGCGCGGCGCTCGTGACCTTCGATGACCTCGGGCATGCGCTCGCGGTGCCGGGTGTATTCATCGCGCTGCACCTCATCGAAGGCCAACTGGTGCAGCCGCTCACGGTCGGCCGGCGGCTCGAGGTGAACGCGCTCGTGATCCTGCTCGGCGTGTGGTTCGGCTACGGCTTCTGGGGAATTCCCGGCATGTTGCTCGCGACACCGGTGCTGGTCGCGCTCAAGGTCGCGGCGCAGCTGCAGCCCGAGTGGCGCGTGCTGCGCGACTTTCTCGCGCCCATGGGCCAGTGGAACCCGCTGCCGTTCCGGCGCGCCCGCGCGGCGAAGGAAGCCACCGTCTCCGACGCCAAACAAACACCCAAACAAGTCTGATCCGCTGCAACGCTTGCGGGAGCGCCCATCGAAAATGGATCATCGCGGCGTATGAAAGCCATCCAGCGGGCGACACCGGGCCCCGCGCCGGATCCATCGTGACCGCCCTCGCCATCATCGTCGGGACGATGGCGTGCGCGGCGTTCGTGCTGTGGATCGGCGCCAACGTCGCGACCGCAGAGAAGCGCCTGCTGTATCGACCCCGCCGGCTGTACACCAGCGGCGACGCGGACTTCCGGCGCGCGCTCGGCATCCTGCTGGGGCCGCCGCTCGTGCCCGGCAACCGCGTCGCCTCGCTCGTGAATGGCGTCGAGATCTATCCGGCGATGATCGAGGCCATCCGCTCGGCGCAGGCGAACATCACGTTCGAGACCTTCGTCTTCCGGGATGGGCCCGGCGCCACGTTCGTCGAGGAACTCTCGGCCGCGGCGCGCCGTGGCGTCAAGGTCCACATGCTGCTCGACTGGCTGGGCTCGCGGACGATGGACTCCGCCATGCTCGATGCCGCGCGGGCCGCCGGTTGCGAAGTACATCTCTACCATCCGCCGTCGTGGTTTCACCTCGGCCGGCTCAACAATCGCACGCACCGCAAGTTGCTGGTCGTCGACGGCAAGGTCGGGTTCACGGGCGGAGTCGGCATGGGCACGGAGTGGGACACCGGAATTTCAGGCCTTCCTCCCTGGCGGGAAACGCACTTCAGGGCCGAAGGTCCGGTGGTCGCGCAGATGCAGGCCGTGTTCGTCGACAACTGGATCAAGGCCACCGGACGCGTGCTGCACGGCGCGGAGTACTTTCCGACGCTCTCGCCCGCCGGCGACATGGATGCGCAGATGTTCGGCAGCTCGCCCGTCGGTGGCTCCGAGAGCCTGCACCTGATGGTGCTGCTCGCGCTCACCGCCGCGCGGAAATCCATCGACATCGCGAACGCATACTTCGTGCCGGACAAACTGACGGTCGAGGCACTTTGTTCGGCGGCACGGCGCGGGGTGCGCGTGCGCATCGTCGTACCGGGCCGGTACACCGACGCGCGAATCGGACGCTGGGCCGCCCATGGCCTTTACGGCGAACTGCTCGAGTCCGGCATCCTGATCTACGAGTACCAGCCGACGATGATGCACAGCAAGGTGCTGGTCATCGACGAGTTGTGGACCTCGGTCGGGTCGGCGAACTTCGACGACCGTTCGTTCCGCCTCAACGACGAGGCCAATCTCAACGTGTTCAGCGAAGCGCTCGCACGCGAGCAGATCAGGCTCATCGACTCAGACATCACCCAATCGCGACGCATGGCGCTCAAGAAGTGGCGCACCCGGAAGTTCGGCCGCCGCGTGAACGAGAAGCTCGCGTTGCTCCTGCGCTCGCAGCTGTAATGGGGACATTCCTCGTTTCCTGGCAAAAGGGGACAGACCTGACTTCGGCGGCTACATTTCCGCCCCAATCGGCGTGGGCGACGGCCATGTCGTTCGCGACGACGCCTGGCAATCGCCGGGGCTCATCGAGCCTCGAATCGAGGTCTGTCCCCTTTTGCCAGGAAACGAGGAATGTCCCCATTAGCCGATCTGGAATGACTCGGCGGCGTTCGAGCTGTGGAAGGTCTCGATGGTGCGCCCGACGCACCGCATGACTTCGCGCTCGAGGTGGCGGAACTCCTCGGATCCGCGCTTGAATGCATAGAAGCCGCCGATCGAGGAAACCGGCGTGCCCTTCACACCGCTCACGCGCGACTCGCCGCTGCCGGCGAGCAGCACCGCGCACAACTGTACGTCGGGCCCGAGCGTGAGCTCCCAGTTCACGGCCTGGTTCGAAGACAACACGAGCACGAGCGGCCGGAACCTCGCGCGTACGTCGACGCGCACGGATTCAGGAATGGCATGGGCAGGCGTGACACTCTTCGCCACCGCCTCGTAGACGCTCACGGGATCCACCCGCGGAACCCGAGCAACCGGGGTCAGCGTCTGCGCCCCGGTGATGATGGTCAGTCGATTGTCGGCCGGCCGGTGCACGGGGGCCGCGGCGCGCGCGGCCTGCACGGCGGCGGATTCCGGCGCCTTCGGTTGTTTGCGCTGCAGCCAGGCGGCGAATTCCAGCGGGCCGTAGTTCATGGCTCCATCCACGTGTCGAGGATCGGCATTCTATCCCATACTCCGGCATCTGCTAACTACCCTTAAGGGGGCCGGTACGACCATGGTCTTACTACCGGCGTCTTACTACCACCGTCTTACTACCGCTCCCCTAACAAGCCGATGAGCGTCTCGGGCTCGACGGGCTTCGTCAGGTGATGATCGAAGCCGGCCGCGCGCGATTGCGCGCGGTCCGAGTCCTGCGCCCAACCGGTGATCGCGATGAGCAGCACGTTGCCGCCCTCGGGCCTGGAACGTATCTGCCGCGCCACGTCGTAACCGCTCGCGCCCGGCATTCCGATGTCGAGCAGCGCCACGTCGGGTCGCCTGCTCTCGAACGAACGCAGCGCGGATGCGCCGTCGTGGGCCAGGTCCACCTCGTGCCCTTCCAGCCTCAGGATGATCGCGAGGCTCTCGGCCGCGTCGCGGTTGTCGTCCGCGAGGAGGATGCGCTTGTTGGCGGACGGCACGCACTTGCCGTGCGTGCCGGTGCTCCCGGTTGCCGCGACGGTCCTCGCGACCCCCGGCAGTCTCACCGTGAAACGGCTGCCCTTCCCCATGCCGGCGCTCGCGACCTCGATGCGCCCGCCGTGCAGCTCGACCACGCCCTTGGCGAGCGCGAGTCCGATCCCGAGCCCGCCGGCCGTGTGTTCCTGCGCCGAGCGCACCTGCGCGAACATGCCGAACACCTTCGACAGGTCCTCCGCGGAGATGCCGATGCCGGTGTCCTCGACCCACAGGACGAGATCCTGGCCGGTCACCGTGCAGCCGACGCGGATGGCGCCGTTCGGGTTCGTGTACTTCGCGGCGTTGGTCAGCAGGTTGGACAACACCTGCGCGAGGCGCAGCGGATCGGCGTGCACGTGCAGCTCGGCGGGAACGTCGATCGCCAGGCGATGCCGGCGTTCGTCGATGAGCGGACGCGCAGTCTCCACCGCCGCGCTCACGATGGACTGCAGATCGGTGTCCTGCTTGCGCAGTTGCAATGTCCCGTGCGTGATGCGCGAGACGTCGAGCAGGTCGTCCAGCAACAGCGACATGTGCTGGACCTGCCGTTCGATCACGTTGTTGGACCAACGCTTCTGAGCGTCGCTGGCCTGTTCGTTGCGCGCGATGGCCGCGGCCTGGCGAATGGGCGCGAGCGGATTGCGCAACTCGTGCGCGAGCGTCGCGAGGAATTCGTCCTTGCGCCGGTCGGCCTCGAGCAGTTCGCGCTCTTGTTGCTTGCGCCTCGTGATGTCGGCGAACCAGATGGCGAGATCGCCGTCGACCGGCGAAGCGACGATGTGATACCAGTTGGTGTTGCCGTCCGCTTCGGTCTGCCGCTCGGCTTCGCGCGTCTGGTTGTTTTCGAGCGCGTCCACGTAGAGATCGAATCGTCCGGGCTCGTCCCAGGCGCGCGGCAACGTGTCGGTGACCTTGCGGCCGAGGGTGTCCGCGATGTGACAACGCATGATCCGCGCCGCGGAAGTGTTGAGATACGCCCAGGTGAACTCCACGACCATTCCCGATTCATCGCGCACCGGCGACAACATCACGAAGGGAACGCCCGACGTCTCCAGCACGGATTGCAGCCGCCGGTCGCGCCGGTTCGCGAGATCCTCGGCGAGTGCGCGCTCGATGAACACCGCCGCCTTGCGCGCGCAGATGTCCGACAGCCGCGTCTCGCGCTCGGAAAGCCGGTGCGAGTCCGCGAAGTAGACGGTCAGTGCGCCCAGCACCTCGCCTTCGCGGCTGATCAGCGGAGTCGAATGCAGCGCGCGAATCCCCAGCTTGAGAGCGGCGTGGCGCCACGGCGCAGCGGCGCTGTCCCGATCGACGTCCGCCACGAAGAGCCGGTGCTTGCCGGCGCGCGGCAGCTCGCGCTCGACGGCCGCGAGCGTGAGCGGATCGAACCCGGTGCTTGCCGACGCGCTCGGGAATCGATTCGCTTCGAGTGTCGTGATGACACCGTGATCCGCGCCATGCATCCGCACCAGCGTCGCCAGGATCAGTTTGAGTTGATCGGAAATCCCCGGAAGACTCGCAAGCGTCGCGGAAAGTTCATGCAGCTCGTGCAGGTCCGACAACTCGCGACGCGAGATCGACCGGTAGTAATCGCCCACCCCGATCAGCAGGACCGAGATTATCGCCGAGGCGATGATGGCCACCTGCTCGGGAGAGTTCGCGGTGAAAATCAGATCGATGTCGTTCTGCAGAGCCGAGTTGATGACACCGATGACCGCGACGAGCGCGCCCGGCCATCGACCCGCGATGATCGTGACCAAGATGATCGCCGGGGGAAAGAACACGAACGAGGCGCGGCCCTGGGTGATCGGATACACGACCCAGTGCAATGCCGCCGCCGCGAGGGAGACGACCCCCGCGAACGCATGGCGGCGCGCGACGGATTTCTCGATCCACGGCCACAGCCGTGCCAGGCGCGACTCCCTGGATATGCGCGAGTTCAGTTCCCTCTCCGAGCCTGCATCTTGTTGGGCCGAAGATTACCCGCGGTGGCCCGATCAGGCCATCGGCGGTGGCTGACCCGCATGCTGGGGCAATGCTTCGTCGATCCAGGCCCACTCGGGCGCCTCGGACGTCCAGATCGTGGCGCTCGGCGCAAGCAGTTCGGTGTCGTCGAGGGCCCCGTTGCGCACGATGATGAGATGCGGCCGGGATTCCGCGGCGCTGAAGAGCTGGGTGCCACACGTCGGGCAGAAGCGTCGATGCATGACATTGCCGCTCGCCGCGATGCTCTGATAGTCGCGCAGCTCGCCCTCGATCGAGATCGCGTCGCTTGGAAACACCACGTTGACGGTGGCATTGCCCGAGGCCAGGTACTGGCACAGCCTGCACCAGCACAACCGCGTCGCGATGGGCGCCGCCGTGATCCGGAACCGCACCGCCCTGCACAAACAACCACCCGTGATTTCCATGTCGCCCATTGTGCCCGCTTATACTCCGTGCATGAAATTCTATTCGTGGAACGTCAACGGCATCCGCGCCGTGGTCAAGAAAGGCACCTTCCAGAAATTCGTGAAGGAACACAAACCCGACATCCTCTGCCTGCAGGAGACGAAAGCCGAGAAGGGCCAGGCGGAGATCGACCTGCCCGACTACCTCGAATACTGGAATTCCGCCGAGAAGAAAGGTTACTCGGGCACCGCGATCTTCACGCGCACGGAACCGGTCAAGGTCATCAATGGATTTCCCGACGCCTTCGCGAAGAAGTTCACGTTCGCCGACGAGCTCAAGCGCGATTCTTGGAACGAAGGCCGCGTGATCACGGCCGAGTTCGACAAGTTCTACGCCGTCACCGTCTACACGCCGAACGCGAAGGACGACCTCTCGCGCCTGAACCTGCGCCACAAGCACTGGGACCCCGCGTTCCTCGCCTACTGCAAGCAGCTCGAGAAGAAGAAACCCGTGATCTTCTGCGGCGACCTCAACGTCGCGCACACCGAAGACGACCTCGCGAACCCGAAACCCAATCGCGGCAAGAAGGGATTCACCGACGAGGAACGCGCAGGCTTTCAGAACTTCATCGACGCCGGCTTCGTCGACACGTTCCGCATCTTCACGAAAGGCAACGGCCACTATTCCTGGTGGAGTCACTTCGCGAACGCCCGCGCACGGAACGTGGGATGGAGAATCGATTACGTCCTTGTCTCCGAAGCGCTCTCGAAGAAAGTGAAGAACGCGAAGATCCACGCCGATGTCATGGGCTCCGACCACTGCCCCGTGAGCATTACCCTGGATCTGTAATGGGGACATTCCTCGATTCCTAGCAAAAGGGGACAGACCTCGATTTCTGGCTCGATGAGCCCCGGCGATTACGGCGTCCGCGTGGACGGCATGGCCGTCGCCCACGCGATGGGTTTCGCTACCGCGGCGCGCCCCAGCTATTGGAAGCGCCAGACGATGGCCCGCCGGCCGCGGGGGCGGGTTATCTGTCTCTGCCAATCTGGTATGGCGCCTAGCGCAGTCTGAGGGTATTCCTTGCCGGCTCCGTGCCTTGCGCGAACGCCGGATGCGCCGCGTACGCTCAGCCCCATCGCATGCGCGCCGTCCATGCCGTGCACTCACCGCGGTGATCGCCGGGACTCATCGAGCATCACACCGACGCGACTATCGCCTCGTATCGCTCGTAGCTGGCGTCAAACATCCGCCTCGCTTGGCGGCTAAGAGGAAGAGTCGCAAGAATTGATGGCAGCGTGCCATCGAATCAGGTCTGTCCCCTTTTGCTAGGAATCGAGGAATGTCCCCATTTGGCGCAACTCGCGAACTTCGAGAGATACGCGCTCGCGGCCTGATGCGTTGCTAGAGCGGCGCGCCGATGACGAACCGCCAGCCCGAGATCTCGCCCGCATACCGGTATCCGAAGCCGAGCCGCGGCGCATCGAATTTCCAGATCTTGAAGCGCGGCCGCGTCGCGAACGTGAAGCCCGCTTCGAACTGCAGCGGCTCGCTGTCGCCGTTGGCCACGGGAACGGTCGGCGGATCGACGATGACGTCGACGACGCCATAGAGGCCCAGTTCGACCTCGTGGCCGCGAGTGCTCCAGCCTGTGCCGCGCGTGAAATCCATTCCCTGCCGTATGCGCGCGAAGCTGTCGTTGGGCGTGCCATCGCGATAGTTCACGCTCGCGTAACTGATCTCGGCGCGGAACAGCGTCTGCCAATCGCCGATGAGAGTGTGCCGATCCGCGCGGATGCCCCATCCGTAAAGCCATCCCTCGACGTTGCTGGACGCCAGGCTGAAGCCCGCGTTCGCGTACGGGATGAGGTGCCAGCCGTCCTGCAGCGGAAAGTCGAGCTCGATGCCCGGCTTCACGCTGAAGCTGTCGACCTGCTCGGGCGGTCCCTCCTCGATCACGTCGATGGGCTTGAAATCGAAGAACCCGAACGTGCCCGGCAGCGTGAAGCGCACGCGCAGATCGTCTTCCCCGGCGTCGCCGAGGTACTTGTTCCAGGTGAGGCGGTAGACCTGCAACGTGCGGCCGCCAAGATCGTAGATGCCCGAGCCCAGCTCGGTGGCGAACACGTGGTTGATGGACTCGGCGACGGCTTCGTCTTCGCTGCGCGGCGCGACGCCTTGCGCATGTGCGACGCACGACACGAGACACAACGCCGCCGCGACTTTCACGGGGCTCATTGGATACGGAGCCAGCTCATCCGTGGAAGAGCATAGCGAATCCGCGGAACGGGAATCTAACTAAGCTGCGTGCGCGCCGGTTCGCGGGCGAGTGCCGCGCGGATGTCTTCCGCGCCGGCCGTGCCGTTCGCCAGCGCCTTCTCGAGATTGTCGGCGTACTTCTCGATCCGTTTCGCGGGCAGCAGCGGCTCGTTCGGATCCACGGTCGCCTCGACCAGCGCCGCGCCGGGCGCGTTCAGGGCGGCGTCGAGCGCCGGACCGACGTCCGTCGAGCTGGCGGCGCGGTATCCGGTGATCCCGAACCCCGCCGCGACCCTCACGAAATCGATGGGCTCGAGGTCGCATTCATACTCGGGATTGCCGAGGAACATGAGCTGCTCCCACTTGATCTGCCCGAGCGTGTTGTTCTTCATCACGACGATCTTGATCGGCAGGTCGTAGCGCCGGATCGTCGCGAGCTCGCCCAGCAGCATCGTGAGTCCGCCGTCGCCGACGAACGCGACGACCTGGCGCCCCGGGTACGCGAGCGCCGCGGCGATCGCGTACGGCACGGCGCAGCCCATCGTGGCGAGCATGCCGGAGCCGGCGAACATCTGGCCCGGACGCGCCTCGACGTAGCGCGCGAGCACGCCGGTGTTGTGGCCCGAGTCCCAGGCGACGAGCGCGTCGTCCGCGAGCCGCCGGCCGAGATCGCGCGCGAGACGGTCGGGGGTGAGCCGCTTGCGCGGCGCGTCGGCGGACGATTCGAGCAGTTCCACCCACTCGCGCTTGCGCGCCTGCATGTCCGTGAGGAAGGAGCGATCCGCGTGGGCCTTGAGCCGCGCGACCAGCACCTTCAACGTCGTGCGCGCATCGCCCACGAGTCCCGCCTCGACCGGAAAGCGCAGCCCGATGCGCGACGGATCGCGGTCGATCTGCACACCGCGCGCCTGCCCAGGCTTCGGGTAGTACTCGACGTACGGAAACGTGGAGCCCACGATCAGCAACGTATCGCATTGCTCGAAGGCTTCCTGCGAAGGGCGCGTACCGAGCAGCCCGATGCCGCCGAGTGAGAGCGGATGCGCATCGGGCACCACGGCCTTGCCGAGCAGCGCCTTGACGATGGGCGCTCCCAGCAACTCGGCGATCTCGATGACTTCGTCGCGCGCGCCGAGCGCGCCCTGCCCGACCAGCAGCGCGATACGCTGGCCGCGATTCAGGATCTCGAGTGCGCGCGCGATGCTCTCCTCGTCCGGGACGCGGGCGCCGTCGGTCTTCGCGAACGACACGTGGTGCTCGACGTTGCGCGGCGAGGGCTCGACGTCCTCGAGCTTTTCCTCCTGCACGTCGACCGGCACGGACACGTGCGCCACCGTGCGCTGCGTGACCGCGATGCGGCACGCGAGCGACAGCGCGTTCTCCACGTGCGCGGCGCTCATGATGCGCGCCGAATACGCGGCGACGTCGGTGAACAGGCGGTTGAGGTCCACGTCCTGTTGCGTGAACGTATCGATCAGGTCGTGATACGGAAGGCCCGTGATCGCGATCACCGGTGCGCGATCGAACTTCGCGTCGTACAGGCCGTTCAACAGGTGGACGCCGCCCGGACCCGTAGTCGCGAGACAGCAGCCGAGCCGACCGGTCCACTTTGCGTGGGCGCAGGCCATGAGTGCGGCGGACTCCTCGTGCCGCACCTGGATGAATCGCACCC
>JAFAGC010000113.1 GCA_023423065.1 Pseudomonadota bacterium | reverse complement strand
CCATGAACGAGCCGCCGTTCGTCTCCGCCATCACCTTCGTCAACGCCGCCGTCAACGTGGTCTTGCCATGGTCGACGTGACCGATCGTGCCGACGTTCACGTGCGGCTTGGTGCGTTCAAACTTTTCTTTTGACACGGAGATAACCTCTGAAAAAACCTGTTGCCTACTAACTACCGAACCCGAACCGAACTCGACCCAAATACGGCGTGCGAAAACTGGAGCTCACGACCGGGATTGAACCGGTGACCTCGTCCTTACCAAGGACGTGCTCTACCAACTGAGCTACGTGAGCTTTCTGGAGCGGGTGATGGGAATCGAACCCACGCCATCAGCTTGGAAGGCTGAGGTTCTACCATTGAACTACACCCGCCGATGACGCCCCAGGCTCACGCCTGACTAACCACCTAACATCCACCGTCTCTCCTGCCCTGAGGCGCACCCAGCCTCCCTCACCGGAGTACCAAGTGGTGGAGGGGGAAGGATTCGAACCTTCGAAGGCGTAAGCCGGCAGATTTACAGTCTGCTCCCGTTGGCCGCTTGGGTACCCCTCCCAGGAAAAACGAGCCGCGTATTCTCGTGGCGACCCCCCGGAGTGTCAACGGGATTGGCGCGGGAATTGCTAAGACTTTCGGGCCCTTGGGGCGGCATTCCGGGGTACCCTGAGGCGTATATAAAGAGGTGTCGGCTCCATGACGCGATGCCGCGCTGCGATCGAGCCCTGGGTCACCCGGGCCAGGTCTACGCCGTGCCCGATGCGCTGGAGCATCCCGCCAGCTTGGACAGCTCCCCCACGGATGCCGGATCGAGAGCTTTCGTGCCGCAGGCGCGTAAATCTACCGGTAAAGTCACGCAACCGTACCGTATACGGGTCAATCGGCTGACCACGAAGCCTTCGTGTTCGAACAGGCGCCGCACCTCCCGGTTGCGACCCTCGTGAAGGCACACACGGAACCACGAGTGGCTGCCCTCCGAGGACTCCTCTTCGATGCGGTCGAACCGGGCCGGACCGTCCTCGAGAAGGACTCCCCGCTTCAGCCGGTCGAGCACCTCGGGCGCGGGCTTCCCCCGCAGCCGCACTCGGTATTCGCGCTCGATCTCGGTCGAGGGGTGCATGAGCCGATGGGCCAGATCGCCATCGTTCGTGAACAGCAGCAGTCCCGAAGTATTGACGTCGAGCCGGCCGACGACGATCCATCGGCCGCTACCGGGGGCCGGGAGCCGTTCGAACACCGTGGGCCGGCCTTCCGGGTCACTGCGTGTCGTCACCTCGCCGACGGGCTTGTGATAGACCAACACTTCGGTCTTTTCCGCCGAACCGCCCAGATCGAGGCGCCGCCCGTCGAGGCAGATCGTGTCGGTGGCCACGGCCCGATCTCCCAGCACCGCGACCCGACCGTTGATCGTCACGCGACCTTCGCGAATCCATTCCTCGATGCCGCGGCGGGAGCCATGCCCCGCGCCCGACAGCAGCTTCTGCAGTCGTTCAGCCGATGGTTCAGTCATTGGCGCAGGAGCATAACCAACCGTTATATCGGTATGCCAAGGCCGGGCTCGTCTCCTTTTTGTCACACGCCTAGAGTCCCCGCACCATGATCTACGACAACATTCTAGGCACCATCGGCCGCACTCCCATCGTTCGTGTCAACCGCCTCGCGCCCGCGGGAACGACGATGTACGTGAAGTGCGAATTCTTCAACCCGCTGTCCTCGGTCAAGGATCGCCTGGCGATCGCGATCATCGAGGACGCAGAAAAGAGTGGCGCGCTGAAGCCCGGCCAGACCGTGGTCGAGGCGACCTCCGGCAATACCGGCATCGCGCTCGCGATGGTCTGCGCCGCCAAGGGTTATCCGTTCGTCGCCGTGATGGTCGAAACCTTCTCGATCGAACGCCGCAAGATCATGCGTTATCTCGGCGCGAAGGTGATCCTCACGCCCGCCGCGGAGCGTGGACAGGGCATGGTGCGCAAGGCCGCGGAGCTCGCCGAGAAACACGGCTGGTTCCTCGCGCGCCAGTTCGAGAACCAGGCCAACCCGGCCTATCACCGCAACACGACCGGTCCAGAAATCCTGCAGGACTTCGTCGGCAAGCGCCTCGACAATTTCGTCACGGGCTGGGGCACGGGCGGCACGCTCACCGGCGCTGGCGAAGTCATCAAACTCGCGCGTCCCGACGTGAAGGTGATCGCGACCGAGCCTGAGGCCGCGCAGCTGCTCGGCGGCAAGCCGTTCGCGCCGCACAAGATCCAGGGCTGGACGCCGGACTTCGTTCCCGCCGTGCTCAATCGCAACGTGCCGGACCGCATCGTGCCAGTCACGGACGCCGAGGCGATCGAAGCCTCGCGCGCGCTCGCGAAGAGCGAAGGCATCTTCTGCGGCATTTCGAGCGGCGGCACTTTCGCCGCGGCGCTCAAGGTCGCGCGCGAATCGGGCCCGGGCTCGGTGACGCTCGCGATGCTGCCCGACACGGGCGAGCGCTACCTATCTACCCCACTCTTCGAAGGCATCGCCGACGGTGGCGATCCCGAGCCGTGAGCGGATCGCCGCGCCCACAATTCGTGTATGGATTGCGCGCGGCTGCCGCACCCGGGCTCGCTGACGTGAGCATCGGTCCCGCCACGAAGTTCGCACGCCTGCCGGATCCGTTTCCGTTCTGGCGCGGAGGCGAACTGCGTGGCGGCCAGGTCGCCTATGAAACCTGGGGCCAGCTCAACGCGGCCCGGGACAATGCGATCCTGCTGTTCACGGGTCTTTCACCCTCGGCGCACGCGGCCTCGTCGGCAGCGGATCCCGCGCCGGGCTGGTGGGAAAAGATGGTCGGTCCCGGCAAGGCCATCGATACCCATCGTTATTTCGTCGTCTGCGTGAATTCGCTCGGGAGCTGCTTCGGCTCGTCGGGACCGGCGTCGATCGATCCGGCGACCGGCCTCGCGTATCGCCTCGAGTTTCCGGACCTGTCGGTCGAGGACATCGCGCGCGGCGGATACGAAACGATCCGCTCGCTGGGCATCGAGAGATTGTCGGCGGTCGTCGGGGCATCGCTGGGCGGCATGGCGGTGCTGGCGTTCGCGGCGCAATTCGGCGGGGTGGCGCGCCGGGTGATCAGCATCTCGGGCAGCCCCGCCGCACTACCCTTTGCGATCGCGCTGCGCTCGACGCAACGCGACGCCATCCTCACGGATCCGGATTGGCAGGACGGCCAGTATTCGGGTGACGTTCGCCCGATCACGGGCATGCGCATCGCACGCAAGCTCGGCACCCTCACCTATCGTTCGGCCGCGGAATGGAAGCATCGCTTCGGCCGCAGGCCGGCTTCCGATCGCTACTACCAGGCGCTGTCACCGGGCCGTGCGCACTTTCCGGCCGAATTCGCCATCCAGGACTATCTCAACGCGCAGGCCGACAAGTTCGTCACCGTGTTCGATCCGAACTGCTACCTCTACCTGTCGCGCGCCATCGATCGCTTCGACCTGTCCGCGCATGGCGGCTCACCCGCCACGGCGCTCAAGCGCGCCGCGGCGGAACGCGCACTGGTCATCGGCGTGGAATCGGACATCCTGTTCACGATCAACGAACAGAGCGCGCTCGCGGAGGCGTTCGAAGCGGCGGGCACCGCGACCGAATTCGTGCCGCTGGCCTCGCTCGAAGGCCACGACGCATTCTTGGTCGACATCGAGCCGTTCGCCGCGGCCATCGGCCGGTTCCTGGCCGACTAACTAGTCAACGATATCGCCTGCACGTCTAGGTGAACGAAACCTTCGGCGCCTCGCGCGCCTCGGGCTTCGCGATCTCGAGCAACTGCGCGAGCGCGAAATTGAACATGCCCGCGATGATGCTGCCCGGGAACATCTCCACCTGGTTGTTGTAGCTCATCACCGCGTCGTTGTACGCCTGGCGCGCGAACGCGACCTTGTTCTCCGTCGACGTGAGCTCTTCGGACAACTGCATCATGTTCTGGTTGGCCTTGAGGTCGGGGTATGCCTCGGCCAGGGCGAACAGCCGACCGAGCGTCGCGCCGAGCGCGCCTTCGGCGCCGGCGAGCTGCGTCATCGCGGCGGCATCGCCCGGGTTCGCGGCGGCCGTCTTGAGGCCCGACATGGCGGCATTACGCGCCTTGATCACGGCCTCGAGCGTCTCGCGCTCGTGCTTCATGTAGCCCTTCGCGGTCTCGACGAGATTCGGGATGAGGTCGTAGCGACGGGTCAGCTGCACGTCGATCTGGGCGAATGCGTTCTTGTATCCGTTGCGCGCGCCGACCAGCCGGTTGTAGACCGAGATGACGAACCAGATCAGGACGACGACGATGCCGAGAATTACCCAACCCATGTGCTGGCTCCGTGAATAAAGCGCCGCAAGGCGCGCGTGAAATATCGATGCAGCGCAGCGCAATTGCAAGGACGCTGACGGGATTTGCCGGGCGACGGCGCGATTCGTCTTCGATTCCTCGACGTCCGCCGCATTCTTGCGGGTCAGGCGCTCCGGGATTCCGGCCGGACCTCCGATCGCGTCGGCTAACTACACACCCGGTGCTCCGCCGCTGATCTGCGCCGTGGCGCTCCACGAAGAAGTCGCTCCGGTGCGCCGTCCGGACCTGCGTCACATTTCCCGCCAGGCGGTCGGGTTCACATATTCGCGCCGTTTTGCCGCATCGCCACCGCCGATCCCGGCTTTGCGGCCGCCCGTCGGAATCCGGCTGCGCGCCCCGTGCGCTTCCCCGAAGCTACGCCGGTGTTTTTGGGAGATCGGGACACTCCGATGACATCACATCAGAACAGGTCGGCGCGCCGCGCCCGCCAACATGGCTTCACGCTGGTCGAATTGATGATGACGATCATCGTCGCCACGATCGTCATCGGGATCGCGATCCCGTCGTTCAGCAAGATGATCAATCGGAATCGCCTGGTCACTCACACCAATGACCTGGTCATGGCGATGCAGCTGGCGCGCTCCGAGGCCATTACCCGCAATTCCACGATGACCTTCTGCCGGGCCGGCGCGGTGAACGCCACGACCTGCTCCGGTTCGGCCGCGAACTGGCGTTTCTGGATCGTCCGCAATGCCGCGGGTGAGGTGGTCCGGCGCGGAGAAATTCCGACCTACAGCAACTCGCTGCGCGTGACGTCGACGCTGACGGGCGACCGGATGACCTTTTCGTCGGATGGCCTGGCGCGCAACGGGACGACGACCACGCTGCTCAACGCCCAGCGGATTCGCATCTGCTCGTCCAAGGTCGGCAACGACAATATTCGCGACGTGACACCGGGCCTCGGCAGCCGACTTTCGACCGCGAAAGCGACGGGGGCATGCTGATGATTTCCCGACGCGAGAATACCCGCCGACGCCCGACGATCCGCGCGCAACGCGGTGTCGGAATCATCGAAGTCCTGATCGCGCTGCTGATCCTGTCGATCGGCCTGCTCGGCATGGCCGCCCTGCAGGTGCGCACGATGCGCAACAACGAAAGCGCGCTCGAACGCAGCATGGCCGTCGCGGAGACACACGCGATCGCGGACGCCATGCGCGCCGACCGCACCAACGCGATCAACGGACTGTTCGACATCGCGCTGGATGACGCCGCTCCCGAGGGAAGCACCTTCCGCGAAACCGTGCTCGCCGCATGGCGCGCGAACCTCGAAAACGCGCTGGGCGAAGACGCGACGGGATCCGTCGACTGCAACGGCTCCCTGTGCGAGATCGTGATTCAGTGGAACGACTCGCGCGGCGCGGAAGGCGAGGAAGAACAGCAGATCACGACGTGGGTGCAGCTATGATTCGCGCGCATCGCCAATCCGGCTTTTCGATGGTCGAGCTGATGGTGGCCCTCGTGCTCGGGTTGGTCATCATTGCCGGCGTGATCAGCGTGATGCTCGCCAACAAGCGCAGCTACGGCACCAACGAAGGCCTGTCCCAGATCCAGGAAAGCGCGCGTACCGCGCATGAACTCCTGGCGCGCGACATCCGCCAGAGCGGCAGCACCGGATGCGACAACGGACAGCGCATCGCCAATGCGCTCGCCACGGGCACTCAGTGGTGGAAGACCTGGTACGCCGTGCGCGCCTACGACGGAAGCGAAACCGATCCGGCCGTCGCGATCGGCACCGCCGCCAACACGCGCGTCGACGGAACCGACACGCTGCACCTGCATGGAATGGAGGGCGGTGGCTTCCCGTTGGAAATCCACAGCGTCGCGACGCGGCAGATGCTGATCAACAACGCCACCGCGACTTCTCTCTCGTCGAACGACCAGTTGATCGTATGCGACTTCGACCACGCCACGATCTTCCGCGCAGGCACCTATGACGGCGCCACGACCACGATCAACTACGGGCTGACCGGCAATTGCACCGCGGGTCTCGGTTTCCCCACCAACTGTGACGGTGGCGCCGGTAACCCGCACACGTTCCAGCGCAACGCAGTCGTCGGACGCCTGTCGGCTGTCACCTGGTTCATCGGCAACAACGGCCGCGCCGCGGACGGCGGTCGGTCGCTGTTCCGGAGCCGCCTGACTGCGGGCGGAGTCGTCCTGACCGAAGAAGTGGTCGCGGGCGTCACCGACATGCAGCTACGTTTCGGCACCAATGACAGCGACGACATCGTCGAGCCGGATTCGCTGACCACCATCGACGACTGGGCCGCCGTGAATTCGGTTTTCATCGAGCTGACGTTCAACTCCGCGAATACCGCCGTCAGCAGCGACCGCAGCGAGAATTCCGGTCGGCTCGAACGCACCTTCACTTATCTGATCGCCTTGAGGAATCGCGTGCCATGAACGCAGCGAAACGGAATCCTTCATTCTCGCGCGCCCGGTCGCGCCACCAGCGTGGCGTCGCGCTGGCCGTGGCGCTGATTCTTCTCCTGGTGGTGACGCTCATCGGCCTCGCGGCGAGCCGCGGCACCGTGCTGCAGGAACGCATGAGCGCCAACAGTTACGACCGCTCGCTGGCATTCCAGCGCAGCGAGGCGGCGCTGCGCGCCGCCGAAGTCGCGATCACGGCGAATTGGCGAATTGCGGATCTCGGCGGAACCGACTGTTCCACCGCGGCCTGCCCGAACGTCCCCTCCAATGCCTTCACGGGCACTGACGCGACCTGGCAGGACGTCGGCGCCACTTACGACGTCAACGACAACTCGCCCGGCGTCCCGCAGTACACGATCCAGTTCATGGGCACGGGTTCGGCCGAGAACAATCTCGGTACGCGTGAAAACGCCGACGCCGCCAACTACGGCAGCGGCGCGGCGCCCGACAACGTCGCCTTCTATCGCGTCACGGCGCGCAGCGCCGATCCCGCAACTCTCGACGGCCGTTCCGTCGTCGTGCTCCAGACCACGGTCAAACGGCCGTACTGACGCAACCGAGATTCTCAGAGGACCTAACTATGTCCGCCTATTCACGCATCACTTCGACGCGCAACTCCTTCCGGAAGTGGCGACCCTTGTTCGCGCTGCTGCTCGCGGGTTTCGCGGGTACCGCCGCGGCACAGATCGTCGGGCAATCGCCGCTTTCCGCGGGCGGCAACGTCCCCGGAAACCTGCTGCTGGTGCCGTCGGTCGAGTGGCCGACCATCGACAGCATGGCGAACATCGAAACGAGCTATTCGACGTCCACCGAGTACGTCGGCTATTTTGACTCCAACAAGTGCTACAACTACAACTACAGCACCACCGAATCCGAGCGGTATTTCTATCCCGTCGGCAACGCGACGAGCCGCGCCTGCAGCTACACCCTCAAGCAGTGGAGCGGCAATTTCCTCAACTGGGCGGCCACACAGACCATCGATCCGTTCCGCAAGGCGCTCACGGGCGGCTACCGTGTCAAGGACACGACTGACGAAACCATCCTGGAGAAGGCGCGCTCCGACTCCAACACGGGCGCGAGCATCTACCCGGATCGCCGCGTTCCTTCGAGCGGCGACAACCTCACCCGCGTGAGAGGCGCCACGCCGGCGGACTGGAATTCAATCAATACGCGGCTGCGCACGTACGGAAACAAGATGCGCTTTACGTATTCGGGCAGCCTGGGCGGCACGGTGGTCGAGTACGACCCGAACAGCGTGACGCTCAATGGCACCAACAGCGGCACCGTGTACGAGGTCAGCGTACGCGTGAAGGTGTGCGTCAACGGCATGCTCGAGGACAACTGCGTCGTCTATTCGTCCGGATACGCCAAGCCCGAGGGACTCATCCAGAAGTACGCGCACCGCATCCGCTACAGCGCATTCGGCTACCTCAACGATCACGAGGTCGGGCGCGACGGCGGCGTGCTGCGCGCGCGCCAGAAGTTCGTGGGGCCGATGCTTCCGGATCCGGAGACAGGCATCTCCGAGTCGAACCCGAACCGGGAATGGGATCCGTCGACCGGCGTATTGGTGCAGAACCCGGATTCGGACGATGCGGCCGCGACAGCGGTTCCCGGCATCGTCAACAGCGGCGTCATCAACTACATCAACAAGTTCGGCCAGATGACGACCAAGGCGCACAAGAGCATCGACCCGGTCAGTGAGCTCTACTACACGGCGCTTCGTTACCTGCGCAACCAGGGAAACGTCCCGGCGTACACGAATCTCACCGGCACTGATACGAACAAGTACGAACTCGCCGACGGCTTCCCGGTGATCACCGACTGGGATGACCCGTATCAATACTGGTGCCAGAACTCCGCGATCCTCGGTATCGGTGACGCGAACACCCACCGCGACAAGAACCTGATGGGCACCACGAGCACGAGCGAAGAGCCCACCATGCCGAGCGAGGTCTCGGGCGACTCCGTGGACGTGCACGAATGGACTCAGAAGATCGCGACCCTCGAAGGCATCACCATCAACACCCAGTTCACGGGCCGCAACAACTCGGCGTTCATCGCCGGCCTCGCGTACTGGGCGCACACCCAGGACCTGCGCCCGGAAGAGGAGATGCCTAACAAACAGACCGTGTCCACGCACTGGGTGGACGTGCGCGAAGCCCAGGTGCTGGAACCGCGCAACCGCAACCAGTACTGGCTCGCCGCAAAGTACGGCGGCTTCACGGTCCCCGCGGATTACGATTCGGTCAGCAACACCACGGCGCTCCAGACGGAGTGGTGGTACACGAACGGCGAAACGCTGGCCACGGGTCCGATCTCAGCGACGACCGGCACGATGGTGCGTCCCGACAACTTCTACGTCGCGAGCGACGCCGAGAAGATGGTCGACAGCTTGACGCGCGCGTTCGCGACGATCAGCTCGGCGGGTATCGGTTCAGGCGCCTCGCTGGCCGCGAACTCGACGCGTCTCGATACCGAAACGCGCACCTTCCAGGCCCAGTTCCGCAACATGTTCTACGGCCAGATCAATTCCTACGCGGTGAATCCGACGGACGGCTCCCTGTCGGCCCAGCCGGTGTGGTCCGCGGGCGCGCCCGTCGCGGATCCGACCAGCGGCCCCATTCCGCCGGGAATCGCGCTGACTCGCGCCAACTGGGCGTCGCGGAATATCTACGTCAATGCGCTCGGAAACGGTTACCGGCAGTTCCGCGCCACGAACCTTGTTTCGAGCCAGACAAGCTTGCTCACCTTCACGGGCATGCCGACCTCCGGCGCTCGCGCGGTGACGGCGGCAAACATCGTCGACTACCTGCGTGGCAGCAACGCGCGTGAGGAATCGCAGACCAATGGCGCGCTGCGCACTCGTCTCGCGCCCGCAACCGGCTGGAGCCCGATCCTGGGCGACGTCGTGAATTCGACGCCGGTATTCGTCGGCGCTCCGAACCCGAATCTGTACGCCACGGCCGGGTTCACCGGCGCCTCGAGCTACGCTGCCTTCGCGGCCGCGCAGGCTGCGCGTCTCGGTGTCCTCTACGTGGGCGGCAACGACGGAATGCTGCACTCCTTCAATGCCTCGACGGGCAAGGAAGTGTATGCCTTCGTGCCGAATGCCTCGATCCAGAGTGGCATCGCCTCGTTCGCCAATCCGGAGTACGAACACAAGTACTTCGTCGACGGTGACATGGCCATCGCCGACATCTGGAATGGAACCGCATGGCGCACCGTGCTCGTCGGGACAATGGGACGCGGCGGCCCGGGCATCTTCGCGCTGGACGTCACCAATCCGTTGGCTCCGACCTTCCTGTGGGAAAAGGGCGTGGCGGAAATTTCGACTCTCGGCAAGAACATCGGCCGTCCGGTCATCGCCCAGGTCGCCGATGGCGACTGGCGCGTCATCCTCGGCAACGGCCTCGACAGTTCCACGGGCGCCGCGACCCTCGTCACGATCAGGCTCACGAACGGCGCCGTCACCGTGACCAATACGGCCGCGACCGGTTCGAACGGCCTGAGCGCCGTGCTCGCGCGCGACACGGACGCCGACGGTTTCGCGGACACCGCTTATGCGGGCGACCTGCGCGGAAACATGTGGAAGTTCACCGGACTGTCGGGCACGGCCACCGCCACGAGCATTTTCACCGCGGTCGATCCGGGGAACGTCGGGCAGCCCATCACGGCCGCGCCCAACGTCGCCAGGGATCCGGCCACGGGCACCATCTGGGTCTTCTTCGGCACCGGTCAGTACCTGAATTCCGCGGACCTCACCACGACTCAGCGCCAGACGTGGTACGGCATCAAGGACGACGGCGGCACCGCACCCGCGCGCGGCAACCTGGTCGCTCGCACGTTCACCGAATCGGGCGCGCTCGGCGACTTCTCGGCAACCCGCACGTTGTCGGAGGGTTCGGCCGAGGAACTGGCGGACATGGAAGGCTGGTTGATCGATCTGCCGACGAGCGGCGAACGCATGGTCGTTCCGAATCGCTTCCAGGGCGGCGCACTCATCGGCACCTCGCGTATCCCGACGCTGGTCGACGTCTGCCAGCCCACCGGCCGCGGCTATGTCATGGCCATCTCGCCGTTCACGGGCGCACGCCTGCCGCAGACGTTCTTCGATACGAACCACGACGGCCTGTTCAACGATGCGGATACGGCCGATGGCGACCTGCTCTCCGGTGTCGGCTTCGACAGCGGCGCCAACAACCCGATCTTCGTCGAGAACGTCCTGCAGGTCGGTCTCGACGACGGCAGCACGAGAACCATCCGCACGCAGGGCACCAACGTCGACGCGTCGCGCATGAGCTGGCGCGAAGTCCTCAACTAACAGGGAACCTCACCATGAACCCGTTCGCCAGCCGGAACCACGCTCGTCGCCGTTCGAGAGGCTTCAACCTCATCGAGCTCATGATCGTGGTGGTCATCATCAGCATCCTCGCGGCCATCGCGATCCCCTCGTACACGGCATACGTGGTGCGCACCAATCGCGCCGCGGCCAAGGCTTGCATGCTCGAGTACGCGCAATCCATGGAGCGCTACTACACCACCAACATGACGTACGACGGCGCCGATCCGGACCTCGGATGTCGCAACGACAGCGGACTCGACACCAAGTACACGTTCGCCGTCGCCGCGCCGACCGCGCGGACGTACACGATCACGGCCACACCCGTCGGTGCGCAATTGGCGCGCGACACGGATTGCGGCACACTCACGCTCGACCAGGCCGGCGCCCGGACGAAGTCCGGATCCGCGGCTCTCGAAAAGTGCTGGTAGCAATTCGATTCGAATTCCGGAAACACTGCCGAAGCTGATCAGGAGATGGGCGACCTTCGGGTCGCTCTTCTCTTTTGTCCTCTGCGCGGCCGCGCACGCCGAACCCCGCGAGATCAAGATCGCGACCTGGAACCTCGAATGGTTCATGACGCCCGAAACGCTGCGGGCGCTCACCCCGGCTTGCACGCCACGCGACGCACCGCGTAACGGCGCACGGCGCTCAGTGCCCTGCGACGTCGCGCACGAACACTCGCGCAGCCACGAAGACATCGCGGCGCTGCGTCGCCACGCGAAATCCCTGGACGCGGACGTGATCGCCCTGCAGGAAGTCGACGGCCTCGAGGCAGCGAAACTGCTGTTTCCGGACCACGAGTTCTGCTTCTCGGGCCGCATCGCCGTGCAGAACAACGGCATCGCGATCCGGCGAGGATTGCCGTTCCGCTGCGGCCCCGACCTGTCCGAGCTCTCGCTGGCCGACGATGTGCGGCGCGGCGTCGAGATCCGGCTCTTTCCGGGGACGCCGCGGGAAATCGCGTTGCTGTCGGTGCACCTGAAGTCGGGCTGCTCGCGCGATCGACTGGATTCCGCGCGACCCGCGTGCGGGGAGCTGATGCGCCAGGTGCCGGTGCTCGAGCGCTGGATCGACGCGCGCGCCGCGGAGAACATCCCTTTCGGGGTCCTGGGCGATTTCAATCGCGACCTGCGGCGCGAGCCGGTCGAAAGCTCCCTCTGGCTGGACATCGACGACGGCGATCCACCGGGCGCGGATCTGGTCAATACGTCCGAGGGGCGCGCGTTCGAAAACTGCATGCCCTCGCAAACCTTTAGTGGATACATCGACTACATCATCCTGGGCCGCGACCTCGCCCACCGGATGGTCAGCGACTCGTTCGGACGCGCCCTTTACCGACCCCGGGATGCTTTACGCCGGAAATTGTCGGATCACTGCCCGGTATTCATACGGCTTCGGGTGGCAGACGCGGTCGGGGGATCGTCGTAAACCGCAGAACGTGAAATTTCCCGAGAAACCCATTAAGTTGAGTTCCTATCAAAAAGCCCGTCGCACAAGGCAATAATCCGGTCAGGAGAGCCTGATGAGCAAAACGACAACAGCGGGGATTCAGTCGGTGGAGCGGAGGTTGCATACGCGGCACCGTGCACGCACGACGGTGTACATCACGACGCCGACGGGTCGAAAGAAACTGTGTCGGGCCATCAATCTTTCGGCGACGGGTGTGTTCGTCGAAACCACCAATCTCGGATTGCGCAAGGGCCAGCAGGTCGAGCTCGCATTCGCGATCAATCTCGGCGCGGTCACGAAGCTGCATCGGCGCACGGCGGTCGTCGCGCACGTTTCGCGCGGCGGCACCGGTCTGATGATGGATGCTTATACAGCTCGCTAGGGCTCGCACTCTTCACGCCTGCGAAGCGCAGGCGTCCGTGAGATTCCAAGGGGCCGTGCCCGGTGGCACGGCCCCTTCTTCATGAATGGTCTCGCAGATCTCGGGTAGTTAGGTCTGGCCGGACTGGGCCGAGGCTGCCGGTAACAGGCTTTCCAGCGACACCAGTGGGGACGCTTCGAAGCTCTGCACGAAATCCACGCCGAGCGCGGTCAGCCAGTTGCTGTGATCGCCGCCCATCACGCGCTTCGCGACGGTCTGCAAACCCATCACCTTCGCGGTCTGCACGAGACCGACCACGCGCGCCTGCGTGAGCCGGTGCTGGAGGGCGTTCGTGGTGAGTTCGGCGTCGAGCTTGAGGAGCCGCACCGCGGAGTGCTCGAGGATCGGCATGCCGGCGCCGACCACGTTGAAATCGTCGATGGCGACCGGCACACCGATGCGCGCGAACACGTCGAGCGCCGGCATCACCTGGTCCGTATTCGACAGGCATACGCGTTCGGAGAACTCCACGCCGATCAGGCCCGGCGGCAAGCCGGCCTTTTGCAGGCAGCTCTCGACGAAGCTGATGAAATGCGGCTCGATGACCGCCGCGTCCGACAGGTTCACCGAGAAGGTGGGCGGCTCGCGTTTCCAGAGCGTTGGATTGCGATGCAGCCAGCCGATGAGCTCGCCGATGACCTTGCGGTCGATCATCGAGGAGAGTCCATGGTTCGCGGCCGTCTGCATCACACGCTCGGGAGTCTGCTCGACACCATCGACCATGTGGCGCAACAGCACCTCGAACCGGCGGATGCCTTCGGCCTTGCGCAGGCGCACGAGCTGCTGCAGGCGCAGCACGACGTCCTGTTCGCGGATCTGGGCATAGACCGCCTCGAGCGGCAACGGCACCGGCGGTCGCGGTTTCGGCGGCGCGGCTCGCGGCATCGCATGCAGGGTCTGCGCGATTTCGGAAGCGATGTCGGTGAGGATGGTCTGGACGGACGGCGTCAGGAATCGCGCCGCGGGGTCCTCGTCCTCGGGCGGCGTGTCTTCGACCACGAGCAGGCACACGCCCTGCAGCGCCGAATGCAGGTCGCGCAGCGCCAGCATCACGGCGGTACGGGAGCCCTCGCCGCGCAGGAAACGCGACTCGCGGGCGGCGCCGAGCACGAACGCGTCGAGCGCGTCGTTCAGCGCCTGGCGGAATTCGATTCCGAAATCGGTCGAGGTGCAGTGGAGAACTTCGCCGCGCGCGTCGTACAGTGCGATCGCGCGGTAACGCGCATGCGGCAACGCCTGTTCGAGATTGGCCACCCAGCCTGGGGCGACTTCAATGACCTGCTCGTTGAGCACAGACGCACGAATGGTCGTCTGGCCCGTATCCATCGATGCAGCGGCCAATGTGGACTGTCGGTCCATTTCCCTGATTTCTCGAAGCGACTCCTCGACGCGCAAGGTTACAGATTACGTTCAGAGCGGACGTGATGCGGCTCGCGGTCCTGCCGGGAGCGTTAAATCACCCGCGAAATATGTCGAATCGGATTCCTGCCCTGCGCTTCGACGTTGAGACCCTGTAGTTGTTTGCCCTACGGATATTAGCCGCACCCCGAGTAGATAGACGTCGGACCTTGGTCCGCCCCAGCCGTGGATGTACGCGCGCGGCGTGTAGGACCTGAGGATGTTCCGGGAATCGGGGAGGTTCCGATCGCGATCTTTTGCAGATACGATCAATCTCGTGCATATTCGATCAAGATCGATAGCCAAGGGCCATTGAAGAGGGGATCCATGAAGCACCGGATTTCTCGCCGCGCTTTTCTGTCGGCGGCGGCAGCCACGCCCGTCGCCAACGCGCTGGTCGGGACCGTCGGGCCGTCCGGCAATGCGGCCCCGAACCCCGGGGCCGGGAACTGGGTCCGGTGGCTCGATGACCGCGCCGCCGCCCGCTTCGACGGGGCGACCTGGGGCACGCCCTGGCCGCGGGGCAAGCAGCGGGAAGCGCGGAATTTCGTACTCCGGGGCGCCGCGGGCGCGAGCCATGCGCTGCAGTCCTGGCCGCTCGCCTGGTGGCCCGACGGCTCGATCAAGTGGACGGCCCACGCCCTCGCCCCCTCGGCCAGCATCGGCGACGGACCCTTCGAAGTCGTCGGGCAGCGCGGCGGCGCGAAGCACCAGGTCTTGCTCCGCGCGCAGGAAATCGAAGCAGGCATCGAGATCGACACCGGCCGCTTCGTCTGCCGACTGGCCCGCGGCGGTACGAACTTCATCGCGGCGATCTCGCGCGAGGGTCGCGACGTGCTGCGCGATGGGCATCTCGTCCTGCTCCGCCGCGGCGGCGCCGACTCGTCGACCGACGGGCAGGTGACCCAGGAGAAATTCGAGAGCGCGATCGAGAAGGTCGTGCTCGAACAAGCGGGTCCCGTGCGCGCCGTCGTCAGGATCGAAGGAAAACATGCGCACGGCTCGCGCCACTGGATGCCGTTCACGCTGCGACTGTATTTCCACGCCGGTAGTGAGGCGGTTCGGCTGGTGCACACCCTCGTCTTCGACGGCGACGAGACCCGCGACTTCATCGGCGGCATCGGTGTGCGTTTCGCGGTTCCGATGCAGGCGGATCTGTACGACCGGCACGTCCGGTTCGTCGGCGCGAACGATGGCGTGTTCGGTGAGGCCGTGCGCGGCCTCACCGGCCTGCGCCGCGATCCGGGCGCAGCCGCCCGGCAGGCGCAGGTCGCGGGCGTTGCGGTGCCGTCGATCACACCCGTGGTCAGCAACCTGCTGCACTACATCCCCGCGTTCGGCGACTGGACGTTGTTCCAGCCGAACGCCGATTCCTTCTCGATCCGCAAACGCACCACCGACGGCCACGCCTGGCTCGACAGCGGTCGCGGCACTCGGGCCGGCGGACTCGGTTACGTGGGCGCGCCCACCGGCGGTGTCGCGTTCGGGATCCGCAATTTCTGGCAGAGCCACCCGGCTCAGCTCGACATCCGCGATGCGCACACGCACGCCGCCAACGTCACGATGTGGGTGTGGGCGCCCGATGCCCAGCCCATGGACCTGCGCTTCTATCACGACGGTCTCGGACAGGACACGTACGAGAAGCAATACAAGGGCGGACTGGAGATCACCTACGAAGATTACGAGCCCGGCTTCGGCACGCCACTCGGCGTCGCCCGCACCAGTGAACTGATGTTGTGGATCCTGCCGGCGACACCGGCGCGCGAGCGCCTTCCGGAACTGGCGGACGCGCTGGCGACGCCGGCGCGCATCGTGCCGACGCCGCAAACCGTCGTGGAATCCGGTGTCTTCGCGCATGCGTTGTCGCTGCCCTCGCAGACCCCGCCGGAACACGCGGCGCTCGAGAAACAGCTCGACTGGATGTTCGATTTCTATCGCGACCAGCAGGACCAGCGGGGCTGGTACGGCTTCTGGAACTACGGCGACGTCATGCACACGTACGACTTCGATCGCCACGAATGGCGTTACGACGTCGGCGGCTTCGCCTGGGACAACTCCGAGCTCGCGACCGACGTGTGGCTGTGGATGTACTTCCTGCGCACCGGCCGCGCCGACGCGTTCCGCTTTTCCGAGGCCATGACCCGTCACACCGGTGAAGTCGACGTGCATCACCTCGGCAAGTTCGCGCCGCTCGGCTCGCGTCACAACGTCCAGCACTGGGGCTGCAGCGCCAAGCAGCTGCGCATCAGCACGGCGCTGAACCGCAGGTTCTACTACTACCTCACCGCCGATGAACGCGTGGGCGACCTGATGCGCGAGCAGCTCGAGGCCGCGCGTACGCTGCGCACCATACCGCCCGGCCGCAAGCTCTCGGACCCCGAGGAACGCGCAACCGATCCGGACGGCGATTTCGCACATCTCGGCTTCGGCACAGATTGGGGCTCGCTCGCGAGCGCGTGGCTCACCGAGTGGGAGCGCACGCGCAATCCGAAGATGCGCAATCGCCTGCTCGCCAGCATGAAGACGATCGGCGCGCAGCCGCGCGGCTTCTTCACGGGCGGCGAACGCATGAATCTCACGACGGGCGCCTTCGACATCGCGAAGCAGGATGAAGTCAGCGTGTCGCACCTCTCCGCCGCCTTCGGGCTGCCGGAGGTGTGCGCCGAGTTGATCGAACTACTCTCCGTGCCCGAATTCGAGCGCGCGTGGCTGCAGTACTGCGAGCTCTACAATGCGCCGGCCGATCGGCAGAAAGCGGCGCTCGGCCAGGAGTTGCGTGGCAACGGGCTGCAACAGGGCCACTCGCGCCTCACGGCATACGCGGCGTTTCGAAGGAATGACGCCGCGCTCGCCGCGCGGGCGTGGCAGGAGTTCGCGGACGGCCGCATGGGCTACGGCCGCGGGCAGCAGTTCGCGTCGAAGCGCATCGAGGGTCCCGCGGTGCTCAATCCCGTCGACGAGGGTCCCGGAATCTCGACCAATGCGAGCGCGCAATGGGGACTGGCGGGCATCGTGAATCTCGCGTACACGCGCAAGCTCACGGGCTGACATGCCGACCGTCAACCCCTGATCGCCAAAGAAGAAGGGGACCCGATCGGGTCCCCTGTGTGCTTCATTCCGCGGGTTGCGGTTGTGGTTCCGGCATGGGCCGCGGCGCATAGGGATTCCGCTTTCCGCCGCCGCGCTGTTTCGGCGTGTACGGACGGCGTGCGCGCTGCCACCACTGCGGCCGCACGACGTAACCCTCGCGCACCTCGAAGCCGACGATGCGCTGCGCGCGTTCCACCGGGTGCTCTTCGGGCGACTGGAGTCCGGACAGCCAGCGCACGAGGCGATAGAAGAAGCGCAGCAACAACAGCGTCGCGAGCCCCTCGAACAACGTCACCATGAAGGCGACGAAGGTGTTTCCGTACGCGGCGCGCGCGTGGAACTTGATGGCCGCGCGTTCGCGGTTGATCTCGATGCTGTCGTAGAAGCTGGGCACGACCAGCAGCGTCAACAACGTCGAAGTGATGACGCCGCCGATGATGGCCACGGCCATCGGGCTGTAGAACTCCCCGCCCTCACCTATGCCGATCGCCACCGGCATCATGCCGGCGATCAGCGCGAAGGTGGTCATCATGATCGGGCGGAAGCGCACCCGGCCCGCGTGCATCAGCGCCTCCTCGCGATCGACACCGCGCTTCTCTTCTTCGCGAGTGCAGTCGAGCAGCAGGATGGCATTCTTCGCCACGAGGCCCATGAGCATGATGATGCCGATGAAGCTCATGAGATTGAGCGTGCCACCCGTCAGGTTCAGCGCGAGCACCACGCCGATCAGGGACAACGGCAGCGAGATCATGATCGCGAGCGGCGCCGTGAACGAGCCGAACTGCATCACGAGCACCAGGTACATCACGAAGATGCCCATGATCAGCGCCGTGAACATCTCGGAGAACAGTTCGGACTGGTCGCGCGAAGCACCACCCAGTTCGATGCCGTAACCCTGCGGGAATTCGATCGCGTTCGCGATCTCCTGGGCCTTGCGCGTCACGGTACCCGCATCGACGCGATCGACGTTCGCGGCCACCGTGACCGTGCGCTTGCCGTTCAGGTGCTGGATGCGTGCCGGGCCCTTGTCCATCGTGATGGTCGCGATCTGTTCGAGCGGGACCATCATGCTCGTGCCCGTGACGTTGATGGGCAGGTGCTCGATGTTCTCGGCGCTCACGCGATCTTCCGGCGCGAGACGCACGGCCACGTCGCGCGACTGGCCGACCGGGTCCACCCAGTCGCCGACTTCAACGCCCGCGAAGGCCACGCGCAGGGTCTGCGCCGCATCGTTCACCGAAATGCCGAGCTGGTTGGCGAGGCCGCGATCGATCTCGATGCGCAGCTCGTCCTTGGGATCCTGCTCGGACAGCCCGACGTCCACGGCGCCCGGGATCTCCCGGACCTTCTCCATGAACTCGTTGGTGATCTCCATGAGCTTGCGCGAATCGGTGCCGTAGAACTGGATCTGCACCGGCTTGCGCACGCCCTGGTTCAGATCGTCGAACACGACGTACTCGGCGCCGACCAGCTGCTTGAGTTTTTCGCGCAATTCGGCAGCCAGCTCCTCCAGCGACTTCGAGCGTTCCGACTTGTCGCCGACCTCCACCCAGACGCGACCGCCCGTCGAGCTGACGCGCGCGTCGGTGCTCTTCGTTTCGTCCATCGCGAGCGCGAGATCCGCCGCCTTCTGGACCTTGTTGCGGGCGTATTCGAGGCTGGTGCTCGACGGCGTGCGGACCTCGATGGCCAGCGTGCCGTAGTCCGACTTCGGCAGGAACTCGCTTCCGCCGAGGGTGGTTTGATAGCCGCACGAGCCGATCAGCAGGAACAACGAGCCCCACGCCATCCACTTGCGGTGGTGCAGCGCCCAGGCGATGACGTTGCCGTAGCGGTCTGCCTGGTGGTCGAACCACACGTTGAACTTCGCGAAGTACTTCTCGAGGCCGCGGCGCTCGCGCTGCGCGTGTCCCGGCGGATCGCCCCAGTACGCCGACAGCATGGGATCCAGCGTGAAAGAGATGAAGAGGCTGACGAGCACCGAGGCCGCGACAGTGACCGCGAACGGCCGGAACCACTCGCCCGCGCCGCCGCCCATGAAGGCGACGGGCACGAACACCGCGACGATCGACAACGTGGTCGCGGTGACCGCGAGACCGATTTCCGCCGTGCCGTTGCGCGCGGCGGCCACGCGGTCTTCGCCCCGTTCCATGTGCCGGACTATGTTTTCGCGCACCACGATGGCGTCATCGATGAGCACGCCGATCGCGAGCGACAGGCCGAGCAGGGTCATGAAGTTCAGCGTGAACCCGCACAGCCAGACGGCGATGAATGCCGCGATCGCCGAGGTCGGCAACGACAGGCCGGTGATCAGCGTCGATCGCCAGGAATTCAGGAACGCGTAGACCACGAAGATCGTGAGGCCCGCACCGAAAACCAGCGCGTGGATCACGTTGTTGAGATTGCTCGAGGCTTCCTCGCCGCCGTCGCGCGTGACTTCGAGCTTCGTGCCTTCGGGGAGCGTCTCGTTGATCTTCTTGACTTCATCGCGAATGCGCTCGGCCACGGTCACCGTGCTCGCCTCGCGCTGGCGGATCACCGACAGACCCACGTTGGGGCTGCCCGACCGCAGGCTGTAGCTGCCGGGTTCGGCGAAACCGTCTTCGACCGTCGCTACCTGCCCGAGTCGCACGACCTCGTTTCCAAGGCGCTTGATCACGATGTCGTTGAAGTCGGCGGGCCTTTCGATGCGGCCCACCAGGCGGATGAGCTGCTCGTCGAGCTCGCCCTTCACGCGGCCCACGGGCGCATTCGTGTTCTGCGCGCGCAGCGCGTTGACCACGTCGGCGGCGGACACGTTGAACTCGCGCAGCTTCTGCGCGTGCAGCAGCACGGACAACTCGCGGCGCAACGCGCCGTCGACGTTGACCACCGCGACGCCATCGAGCGCGCGGATCTGGTCGGCGAGCACGTCCTCGGCGAGGCGCGAGATCTCCGCGTGCGACAGCTTCGTCGAGGACAGCCCGAGATTCATGATGGGCTGGGCCGCCGGATCGACGCGCCACAGGATCGGCTCGCGCATTTCGAGCGGCATCTTGTAGCGCACGGCGGCAATCGCGTTGCGCACCTCGTCGCCGGCCTCGGACATGTTCTTCTTGAAGTCGAAGATGATGACGAACTGGCCGTTGCCGTCCATCGCCGTCGACTGCAGTTCGTAGACCTGCGGAATGCTCTGCAGCGACTTCTCGACGCGATTGATGATGTCGCGCTCCACCGCTTCGGGCGATGCGCCCGGATAGGGGAAACTCACGACCATCACCGGCTGATCGACGTCCGGGATCTGGTTGACGCGCAGATTCTTGAGCGCGAGCAAACCGAGGCACATGAGCACGATGATGATCGCGACCGTGGTGACCGGTTGCTTGATGCTGAAATTGGAAAGCAACATCGAGGGAACTCCCTTGTTTGGCCGCGATTACTTCTCGACGACCACTGCGGTCTTGTTCGCTTGCTCGAATGTGACTGGCTGACCTTCCTTCAACGTCGCGCTCGGAAAACGCAGCACGTCCTCGCCCTCGTTGATACCGGCGTTCACGACGTACGCGCCCGAACGCGGATCGCGTTCGCCGAGCGTGAGCTCGGCCTTCTGCAGCTTGGCCTCGCGGATGGCCCAGGCGTACGCCTTGTCGCCTTCGCGGACGACGGCGGCGCTGGGCAATGCGAGTTTCGATGCGGTGCGGGTTTCCACGCGTCCTTCCGCGTACAAGCCTGCCACGTTGGGCTGCTGGCCGGCGTCGTCGAAGCTCACCAGGACTTCGACCTGGCGCGTCGTGGCGTTCGCGGACGGGTTGACGCGGGTCACCTTGCCGGTGAATTCGCGTTCGCCGAAGCCGTGAATGCGGAACCAGACCGCCTGGCCCGCGCGCACTTCGCCGATGTTGTCGGCGGAAATGAAACCTTCGAAACGCAGGCTGCCCGGGTCGATGACCTTGAGCAGTTCCTTGCCGATCTGCAGCGTGTCGCCCGCCGACACCTGGCGGTCGCTCACGATGCCGTCGAACGGCGCGCGCACTTCGGTGCGCTCGAGCTGCTGGCGCGCGGTCACCACGCGCGAGCGCGCGGCTTCACGTTCGCTCTGCGCGGAATTGCGGCGGATCTCGGCGTCCTCGACCTGCTGGGCCGAGACCACGCCGGTCTCGCGCAGCTTCAGCATGCGCTGGTACTGGCGTTCGGCCTGCTCGAAAGCCTGTTCGGCCGCGTTCATCGAAGACTGCGCGGACATCAGGCTGTCGCGGATCGAGGTCTGGTCGAGCCGCACGAGAAGATCTCCGCGCTTGACCGGGTCGCCATTCTCCTTGAGGACCGCCAGCACGACGGCGGGCACTTCGGCCCTGAGGTCGGCGCGCCGCTCGGGCTGGATCGAGCCCGTAACCGACGGGCCCGACGCCAACGCGCTGCTGTTGGCCGAGAGCACGTCGTCCGGGGAGATCAGCAGCGGCGTCAGGTCCTGCTTGTCCGGCGTGTTTCCGGATCCCTTGCCGCAAGCGGCCAGGGCCAGGATCGAAATCGTGAGTGCGGAGACGAGGCCGAGCCTCGAGACTTTTCTATTGTTGAGAATCACGCGATCTTCCTTTGGCGACACGAACTCAGACGCTTCAACCGCCCCCCGGGTTGCACGTTGGCTAACTAAATAATGATTGATTGATATTGTTTTTTTGCGGGCGCGTGATCGCGGCTGGAACCCGACTGAGGACCGTCGCGCCCGGTAATCAAGGCGCGCACGATGCCTATCGCGATCCCGAATCGCAAGTGATCTTCGTCATACCGACGGAATTAATCGGCGGGCCGCGCCAACCCGCGAAGTTCGTCCGCAACCGACCCGGAATCGGGACCCACGATCACGTGCCACAGGGCATCCGCCACCCGCACCGCACCCCTGAAACCGGCCGCCTGGATGGCCTGTGGATCGGCCGCCTGGGGGTCCCTGAGGGTGACCCCGATCCGCGTGGAATGGACCTCGACCCCGGCCAGGTTCGCGGTGCCCCCGAAGGCCGCGGCCAGGGCCCTTACGTCTCCCGCGGAAACGGAGGGCGTCGGGACCGGCCCTGGATTCGAAGTGGCCTCCGCCGTGGATGCCGGCTGCGTTGGAGGGACGTCGGCATTTGCATCGTTGCCGCGCAACACCTGCCTCAACCGGTCGGAGAGCTGATCCGCGATGGGTCCGACGACCACCTGAAGCGTATTCGCGGAAGGACGCACGAACCCGCGCGCGCCGAGCCGGCGCAGCGCCGCCTCGTCGATGGCGCCGCCGGCGACGTTGAGTCGCAGCCGGGTCGTGCAGGCATCGAGCGCGACGATGTTCGCCGCGCCGCCGAGTGCGCGGATCCACGCCTCGGCGCCGTCGTCGATCGGGGTCTCGGCCTGCGCCGGGCCTTCCTCGGGCTCGCGTCCAGGGGTCTTGAGGTTGAAGCGCCGGATCGCGAACCGGAACACCCCGTAATACAGCGCGAAATAGAACGCCCCGATCGGAATCAGCAGCAATGGGTTCGTCGACAGCGGGAAGTTCAGCACGTAGTCGAACAGGCCAGCCGAAAAGCCGAAGCCGAGCTTCACGTTCATGAAGTCCATGATCACCATCGCCAGGCCGGTCATGAGCGCGTGCAGCGCGTAGAGCACGGGTGCGAGGAACATGAAGGCGAACTCGATGGGTTCGGTGACGCCGGTCAGGAAGGACGTCAGTCCCATCGACAGGAACATGCCGCCTACCGCCTTGCGCCGCTCGGGACGCGCGGCCTGGTACATCGCGAGGCACGCCGCCGGCAGTCCGAACATCATGACCGGGAAGAATCCGCTCATGAACGCACCGGCCGTCGGATCGCCGGCGAAGAATCGCTTGAGATCGCCGGTGACAATGCCGGTCGCCGTCGGGAAGTCGCCGATCAGGAACCACGCCATGTTGTTGGCGATGTGATGCAGCCCGGTGACGATGAGCGCGCGGTTGAGCACACCGTAGGCGAACAGGCCGAACGATTCCGAGCCGAGTACCGCGCGGCTCAACGAGTCCATGCCGTGCTCGAGGATCGGGAACCCGTATCCGAAACACAGGGCGAGCACGATGCCCGCAAACCCGGAGACGATCGGCACGAAGCGTCGGCCGCCGAAGAACGCGAGGTATGCGGGCAGGCGCACGTCGCTGTAACGGTTGTAGAGCGCTCCGGCGAGCAGACCGCACAGGATGCCGGCGGGCACGCTGAGCTTGGCGATCTCCCGCGCGCGGAACGCCTTCTCGGCCAGGTCGAGCGCCGCGCCTCCCAGGCCGGCGGTGACTTCGGGCGGCACGACGAGCAGCAGCTCCGCGCCCTTCGTCGTGATCAGGTAGGCAACCACGCCCGCCAGACCCGCGGCGCCGTGATTCTCGCGCGCGAGCCCCACCGCGATGCCGATCGCGAACAACAGGCCGAGGTTCGCGAAGATCGCATCGCCCGCGGCCGCGATGGCGGGAACGTCGAGCAGGTCGGGCTGGCCGAGCCGCAAGAGCAGCGCCGCCACCGGCAGGACGGCGATCGGCAGCATCATGGCGCGGCCCAGACTCTGCAGGCCGGACAGGACATTCTTCATGACTGCGCTCCCGCGCCGTAACCGGCCGACTTCGCCAGCAGCTCGCGCACCGCGGCCGCCGATTCGAGTGCCAGCCCGCGTTCGGCGAGCGCGCGGCACACATCGAGTGTGCTGGCCCGCACCACTTCCTTGATGTGCGGAATCTGCGCGGGAACGACCGAAAGCTCGCTGATGCCCAGCCCTAACAACAATGGGACGGCCGCGGGATCCGAGGCGAGACCGCCGCACACCGCCGCGATGCGCGAGTGCCGGGCCGCCGCCGTGGCGACGTTGCCGATCAGCCGCAGGACCGCCGGATGCGCGGCGTCGATCTGCGCGGCGAGTTCGGCGTTGCCGCGATCGATCGCCAGCGTGTACTGCGATAGGTCGTTCGTGCCGACCGAAAGGAAATCCGCCTCGCGCGCCAGCGCGTCGGCCAGCATGGCCGCCGCGGGCGTTTCGATCATCACGCCGAGTTGCGGACGCTCGACGCGCAGCTCGGCCACCAGCTCGTCGAGGATCGCGCGCACGCGCCGCAACTCATCGACGTCGTTGATCATCGGCAGCAGGATGCGGCACTGGCCCGGGGGCTCGATCGTGAGCATGGCGCGAAGCTGCGTGCGCAGCAGCTCGGGACGCCACAGGCTCACGCGGATGCCGCGCAGACCGAGCGCGGGATTCTCCTCGGCCGGAAGCGGTAGATAGGACAGCGGCTTGTCGCCGCCGACGTCGAGCGTGCGGATGACGAGCGGCCGGCCCTCGAGCACGCGCGCGATGCGCTGGCAGGCCTCGCGCTGCTCGCGTTCGTCCGGCGCGGTCGCGCGGTCGAGGAACAGGAACTCCGTGCGCAGCAGTCCGCAGCCTTCGGCGCCGTGCGCCATCGCGATCTTCGCGTCGGCGACCGAACCCAGGTTCGCGAACACCTCGATGCGCTCGCCGCTCGCGGCGTGGCAGTCGCCGCGCGCCGCCTCGAGCTCGCGGCGCAGCCGTTCGCGCCGCGCGGAGGTCGCGTATTCGAAGTCGGCGCGCTGCGCGACGTCCGGCGCGATGCGTAGCGAGCCCGCATCGGCATCGAGCGCGAGCGTGGTGCCCGCGCGAATCTCGTTGAGCCTGCGCCCGACCGCGACCAGCATCGGAATCCCGAGCGACGCGGCGAGCACCGCCACATGGGAGGTCGGGCCACCGGCCTCGAGCACGATTCCGGCGGGCTTGCCGCCTTCGAGTTCGACGAGCTGCGATGGGCTCATGTCGCGGGCGAGCAGGATCGTTCCGGGCGGCAGCGCCGCGCGCGCCACGCTGTCGGATCCGCCGAGAACGGCGAGAACCTGCCGCTCGAGATCGTCGAGATCGTCGACGCGCTCGGCGAGCCGCGAATCACCCGTCGCACGCAATGCGTCGGCGGCCTGGCGCAGCGCGGCGCGCCAGGCGAACGCGGCGCTCTTGCCCGTGGAGATGAGCGCGCGCGCGGCTCCCAGCAACTCGGGGTCTTCCAGGAACTCGATGTGCGCGGCGATCAGCTCGCGCGCCGTGGGCGAGGCTTCCTTCGCGAGCGGGCTCAGTCGCGCGCGCACCGCCTCGCGCGCGCGCTCGAACGCGCCCGCCTCGACGGCGATGCCTTGCCCGGGCTCGATCACGGTGACGTCTTCGCTCTTGAGCCAGGCGGCGCCGCCCAGCGCGAGTCCGCGGCTGGCGATCACGCCGCGCAGCAGCGAGGCGTCGTTGCCCGTGGTAAGGATGCGGGTGGTCTGAACGACGGGTGGCGGCAGCGGACGCGCGGCGGGTTTGTCCGGCGTGGAAATCAGGCGGGAGATTTCCGCGATGGCGCCGGCCGCGCCTTCGCCCGCGCCCGTGATCACCACTTCGTCGCCGTGGCGGATGCCAAGGGCCATGAGGCCGACCGCGCTGCGCGCGTTCGCGGCGCGGCCGTGCGCGCGCAGCTCGATTTCGGCCGGCACCGATTTCGCCAGGCGCGCGATCAGCGCCGCGGGCCGGGCGTGTATGCCGTGGGCCTGCCGCGCGACGACACGCTCGCTCGCGACCTGCGTCGCGCCCGGTACGACGGCGTCCGCGACCGCGCCGATTGCATGTATTTCGAACAGCGGATCGCCGACCGCGACGGCGCGCGAAACGCGCGGCTCGAAGATCCTGAAGTGCTCGCCATTCGTGAGAATGACGGGCGTGATGAGGCTCTTGGCCGTGCGCGCCAGTTCGGCGATATCGAACTCGAGCAGCGGATCGCCCGCGCGCACGCGATCGCCTTTCTTCACGCGCGGCGAGAATCCCTTTCCACCGAGCCCGACGGTGTCGATTCCGACGTGCACGAGCACCTCGGCGCCGTCCGGCGCGCGCAGCGCGACCGCGTGCAGCGACGCCGGCACGGAGATGATTTCACCGTCGCAAGGCGCGTGCAGCGTATTGCCGGTCGGATCGATCGCGACGCCGTCGCCCAGCATGCGCTGCCCGAACACCGCGTCCGGCACCTCGTCGAGCGGTGCGCTCCAGCCGGCGAGCGGCGCGAGCAGGATCAGGCGCGCCATCTGACTACAATCCCAGCAGCTCGATGCTGTCGATCGTCCAGATCGGATCGATGCCTGCGCGCGTGAATCGCATGCACAGGTCGTGAGCGCCCGTCAGCTTCGAGAACGGCGCATCGGGCAGCGTGGTGACCGCGTGATTCGCCGTGGCCGGCGCGATCGGCAACGAGGCGAGGATCTCGCCTTCGCAGGTGCCGAGGCGCACTTCGAGTTCGCCCGCGCCGTCGGCCGGCTTCGCCAGCGGAATGTTCTTCGCGTCCTTGCCGATCTGGAACGAGAACGGGATCTGGCCGACCGAGGCCCTCAACCCGGTCACCTGCGTGAGATCCGCGGCCTTCCAGGTCCAGCACGGGTTCGTGATGCTCACGAGGAACACGGCCCGCTCGCCCGTGAGCGGCGCATCGTCCTCGAGCGACAGTAGATAGCCGCCGGCGCACGGCTGCAGCTGATGGCTGGTGCGGCGGCGCACTTCGAGCGGCTGGGCCGCGGCGCCGGGCGCGTAACCGATGCCGAGCTTGCGATAACGCGCGAGCTGGTCCGGCATGCGATTGCGGAAGCTCAGCCAGTCGATGTGCGCGGGCGCCGACCACGCAACCTCCGCGAGCGCGGAGACACGCGGATAGGCCTGGTACGTGACGCGCTCCGGCGATCGCATGAACTCCGCCCACAGATTCGCCTGCAGGCCGAGGATGTGACGGCGCTGCTCGACGGCGATGGAATCCGGAACGGGATTGAACTCGTACACGTCCTTGAGCGAGATCGTGTCGCTGCGACCGGGCGCCGGGTCTCCGTCGCTCTGCCAGTGATCGAGGTACAGCGTGGGGGCCGGCGACAGCACGGTGTCGTGTCCGGCCTTCGCGGCCGCGATGGCGCCGTCGATGCCGCGCCATGACATCACCGTGGCGTTGGGTGCGAGCCCGCCCTCGAGGATCTCGTCCCAGCCGATGAGCTTGCGGCCATGTTTGTTGAGGTACTTCTCCACGCGCTGGATGAAGTAGCTCTGCAGCGCGTGTTCGTCCTTCACGCCGAGCTCCTTCATGCGCGCCTGGATCCGGGGCGATGCCTCCCACTCGTCCTTCCATGCCTCGTCGCCGCCGACGTGGATGTATTCGCTCGGGAAGAGCTGCATCACCTCGGCGAACACGTCCTCGAAGAACGCGAACGTCGACTCCTCGGCATTGAACAGCGTCGTGAAGATGCCCCACTCCTCCGGCACCGCGGTCGGCAACGTGCGGCTCACGCCGAGCTCCGGATAGGCGACCACCGCTGCGCTCGCGTGACCCGGCAATTCGATCTCCGGCACGACCGTGATGTGCCGCGCGGCGGCGTACGCGACGATCTCCCGCACCTGCTCGTGCGAATAGAAACCACCGATGACGCGCGGCTTGCCCGTCGCGGGATCGATGTCCGCGGCGGCTGCCGGACCCATGGGTACGCGCCATGCGCCGACGCTCGTCAACTTCGGATGTTTCCTGATCTCGAGGCGCCACGCCTGGTCGTCGGTCAGGTGCCAGTGGAAGACGTTGAGCTTGTGCAACGCCATCCAGTCGATGAACTGCTTGATGAACTCGGGCGACTGGTAATACCGCGCGGTATCGAGCATGAGGCCGCGCCAGCGGAAACGCGGCGCATCTTCGATCGTCACGGCGGCGATCTTCGGCGATCCCGCCTCGGGATTTCCCAGCAACTGCCACAACGTCACCGCGCCATAGAACAGGCCCTTCGCCTCGCGCGCGCTGACCGTGATGCGGCCGGGCGTCACGCGTAGCGCGTAACCTTCATCGGCGGCCGGCGCGTTGCGGCTGATTTCGAACACGATGTTGCCCGACGCCTTGCCGGCGAGCGGCAGTTGCATGCCGTGCGTGCGGTTCGCGAGCTCGGCGAATCGTTGCGCCGCCTGTTCGCTGCCCGCCCCACGATGCGCGACGCGCGTCTTCGCATCGAACACGAATTCTCCGGCGGCGGACCTGGCCTGGAGCGGGGCGGGAATGATCGACGCGGCGGAGACGGATGCCGGGTCCGCGGCCTGGACGCCCGCGGCGCACATCAGCATCACACAGGCGCTCGCGATGCGATGGACCTGCCGAAACCCGCGTAGCTTCATCACGAGACCTCCCCTGCGCACATTGAATTCTTCCGGCGGGGCGATCAAGCCACCCCAGACCACGTTCATTCCGGGACAATACCAATACGTCAACGGATTCGGCTAGTCTGAAATCGCTCCCGCCCGGATTGCTATATTTTCCGGCAAATTGTCAAAATATGGCTGGCATGTGTGGCCTTCATTGGTAATCTATTGGTAACAATGAAGGTCCGGAGGATTGACCTTGGCGACCCTGACTAACTACCTGCAGAAGCTCGACGAAGCGAGCACGCAGCCGCTTTACCGGCAACTGCAGCGCAGCCTGCGGTCCGCGATCGAGAAACGCGTGGTCGCACCGGAAGATGCGCTGCCGCCCGAGCGCGATCTCGCCGGCGAGCTCGGTATCTCGCGCATCACGGTGCGCAAGGCCATCGATGGCCTGGTCGCCGAAGGCCTGCTCGTGCGTCGCCAGGGCGCGGGCACCTTCGTGTCGGCGCGCGTGGAGAAACATTTCTCGAAGCTGACTTCGTTTTCGGAAGACATGCGCGCGCGTGGCCGCAAGCCGCGCAGCGTGTGGCTCAGCCGATCGAGCGGCACCGTGACGCCCGAGGAATCGCTCACGCTGCGACTCTCACCCGGCACGCCGGTATATCGCTTCCAGCGCATCCGCATCGCGGACGAAGCGCCGATGGCGCTCGAATACGCCACGATCCTCGCTTCCTGCCTGCCCTCGGTGGATGCCGTGGACTCTTCCCTTTACGTCGCGCTCGAAAGAACCGGCAACCGTCCGGTGCGGGCGTTGCAGCGCCTGCGCGCGACCCTTCTGACCGCCGAGCAGGCCGATCTGCTCAAGGCCCACGAGAAAGATGCGGGACTGCTCGTCGAACGTCTCGGCTTCCTCGCGGACGGCCGGGCCGTCGAGTTCTCGCAGTCCTACTATCGCGGCGACACGTACGACTTCGTCGCGGAGCTGCGCGCCCTGGCGTGAACATGGGCACGAGCCTCATGCGCGACGAAGCCGCCGAGGCATCCACGGCGGTGCGGCGCCAGCTCGCCGCGAACTCGGCCGCCATGCGGATGCTCGGCGCGGCATTGCGCGAGCGCCCGCCACGCGCCGTGGTCACCTGCGCGCGCGGCAGTTCCGACCACGCGGCCACGTTCGCCAAGTACCTGATCGAAACGCATGCGCGCGTGCTGACGTCGTCCGCCGCGCCTTCGCTGACTTCCGTGTACGAGACGACGACCGGCTCGCGCGACGTGTTGTTCATCGCGATCTCGCAATCCGGCCGCAGTCCCGATCTCGTGACCAGCGCGCGCAACGCACGCGCGGCCGGCGCGCGGGTCGTCGCGTTGTGCAACACGCCGGGATCGCCGCTCGCGGCGGAGGCCGACTTCGCCATCGATCTGAACGCGGGGCCGGAACGCAGCGTCGCCGCGACCAAGTCGTTCATCGCCTCGCTGGCCGCGCTCCTGCACCTGGTTGCCGAATGGTGCGAGGACCGCACTCTGCTCGCCGCGTTGCACGCCGCGCCTGCCGCACTCGGGCGCGCCAACACGCTCGACTGGAGCGCGGCCCTCGCACCTCTGCGAACCGCCACCAACCTGTTCGTGCTCGGCCGCGGATACGGGCTCGGCATCGCGCAGGAAGCCGCGCTCAAGCTCAAGGAAACCTGCGGGCTGCACGCCGAGGCCTTCAGTTCGGCCGAAGTGCAGCATGGGCCGATGGCGCTCGTCGGCGAGGGCTTTCCGATTCTCGCGTTCTCGCAGTCCGACGAGACCCGCGCGGGTATCGAGAGCGTCGCACGGGATTTCGCGGCGCGCGGCGCGCGCGTGATGCTCGCCGGCGGCGTGGCCGAAGGCGCCATACCGCTGCCGGTGCTGACCGACCACCCTGTCATCGAACCCTTGCTCATGATCCAGAGTTTCTACAATCTGGCCGCCGGGCTCGCGGTCGCGCGCGGGCTCGACCCCGACGTACCACCGCACTTGCGCAAGATCACCGAGACATTCTGATGCAGGCACTGACGAACGGACTGGTGTTGCGGGATTCCGGATTCGCGGAAAGTCTCGCCGTGCTGGTAGATGGGCCGCGCATCGCCGCCGTGGTTCCCGAGGACGATCCGCGCATCTCGCAGGCGGTCGAGCACGATCTCGGCGGTCAGCTGCTGCTTCCCGGATTCATCGATACGCAGGTCAACGGCGGGGGCGGACGGCTGTTCAACGATGCGCCGACCGTCGAAACGATCCGCGCGATCGGCGCGGCGCACCGGTCGTACGGCACTACCGGGTTCCTGCCCACGCTGATCAGCGACGATCTCGAGGTCATCGAGCGCGCGCTCGCCGCGGTGACCGAGGCCATCGCGCAGGGCGTGCCGGGCGTGCTCGGTATCCACATCGAGGGGCCGTTCCTGAGTCCCGAGCGCAAGGGCACGCACGACGGCGCGAAACTGCGACTGCTCGACACCGCCGCCGTCAAACTACTTTCCACGCCCACCGGCGGCCGTACGATGGTCACGCTCGCTCCCGAACTGACCACGCCCGCCGTGGTGCGCGAGCTCACCGAGGCGGGCGTGATCGTCGCGGCCGGGCACACCAACGCGACCTTCGCGCAGGTGCGCGCGGCGCTCGACGTGGGCCTGCGCGGATTCACGCACCTCTTCAACGCGATGTCGCCGCTCGGCTCGCGGGAGCCCGGCGCCGTCGGCGCGGCGCTCGACGACGTGGCGAGTTTCTGCGGCATCATTGTCGACGGCGTCCATGTCGACCCGGTCGTGCTCAAGATCGCGCTGCGCAGCCGGCCGCACGATCGCTTCGTGCTCGTCACCGATGCGATGCCGAACATCGGCACCGATCTCACGGAGTTCCGGCTCGCGGGCAAACGCGTCGTGGTGAGCGACGACCGGCTGGTCGATGAGAACGGCACGCTCGCGGGCGCCAACCTCACGATGGCGCGCGCGGTGGCCAACGCGGTCGGCATGCTCGACGTGGACCTGCGCCGCGCGGCCCGCATGGCGAGCGCGCAACCCGCCGCGTACCTCAAGCTCGAACGCGTGCTCGGCAGGATCGAACCGGGTTATCTCGCGAGCCTCGTGCTGACGGACGAGAAACTCGACGTCATCGATACGTGGATAGACGGCGAACGCATGCCGCATCGGCCGCTCGTACCGCTCGGCGAGTTCGAGCGGATTGCCTCACACTGATCGCGCGGCGCCGCGCGCGCGCACGCGCCAGCAGGCGGCGGTGAATCGCACGTCGGATCCCTGCACGAAAGGGTCGAATCCCGCGCGCACGGCGGCGACGACTCTTGCCTTCGTGGCTTCGTCGGCCTTCTGGAGCGCGAGTCCCACGGGCCCGAACCGGGACATGTAACGATCCAGCTCCTTCGCCGGGAACACGCACGGCACGTCGACCGGATCGATCTCGATCCGCGCCCAGCCACCCTGTTCGAGGATATGCGCCACCCGCTGCCGGTCCGCGAAGGCGAACTGGCCCGGCGCGCCCGGCACGCGCGGCGGGATGTCGGGTAGATAGGCAGCCGCGGCCCGCTCGGCCGCGGTCATGAAGGAATTCTCGGCGGGGCCGCGGAAGACGGCGAGATCGAGCCAGGCCTCTTCGGTCGCCGCACGACGCAGATTGGCGAACGCGCGCGCCGGATCGCCGAAGAACATGACCCCGAAGCGCGATATGAAGCGGTCGAAGCTCGCGGGTTCGAAGGAATGAGTCTGTGCGTCGGCACAGACGAATGTCGCCGTCGAGCCGGCACGCGATGCGCGATCACGCGCGAAGGCGATCATGGGCTCGGATATGTCGATGCCGACGGCGCGGCCACGCGCGCCCACGCGTCGCGCCGCGGCGAGAGTCGTGCTGCCGGTGCCGCAACCGATGTCGAGCACGCGCGCGCCGGAGTCCGCTTCTATCGGCTCCACGAGCATCCGCTCGAAGAGCTCGAACATGCCGTCCATCATCTCCTGCGCCTCGATCCAGGCCTGGCCGGCGGGCCCGTTCCACAATTTCGCCTGGTCGGTGGCAGCTTGATCGGCGCTCATCTCGTTCACCCCGCGTGTCTACATCACGCGCAAGTGTGCCAACTCAAGTGGACTTGAGGTCAAGAGGCGCCGGCCGCGTCAGGCTCGAGCGGAGTCCTCCGGCTTCGTGCGCACCAGCGTCCAGGCCGCGGCGAGGAACACGAGGCCGTTCGCGACGACCACGGGCACGGCGCCGATCAGCGTGCCGTATACGATCCACAGTGTCGCGCCCACCATCTGCGCGGCGCGCAGCAGCGCGGGTTTCCTGAAGAAATACGAGCCGACGAAGATCGCGGTCGCCACCCATCCGAGAGTTTCGTTCATGGCGCGCCCTCAGACCGCGGCCGCGAGCTCGAGCTAGCGCAACACGCGGATCTGCACGCGGTCCGTGCGGTCGCGCTGCCAGCCGTCTAGCACCAGGCCCGTGGATTCGAGCAAAGAGCGGATCTCGCCGGATCGCAGCCCTAACAACTGGTCGAGCACCGGCACGAGCGCGCTGCAGGCGTGGTCGCTGAGCACCGTGCTGCGCGCGATGCGCGCTAGCTGGCGGTTTTCCGACACGGCGATGGTGAAGCCGTCGCCGTTGTTGACGTGCAGCATCACGTGGATGTCGGAGCTGCCGTCGCCCATGTAGACGATGCGGTCAGGCGCGACGCCGGCGCGCTGCGCCAGCTCGTCGAGCACGGCGACCTTGCCGTAACCCGCGCGCACGCGGTTGATGGAACGCACCTCGCCGCTATCCGCGTCGTAGTCGAACTCGGTCGCGAAGATGTTCTCCGGCGGCACGATGCCCTCGAGCGCGGAGACCACGACTTCGCGCGGCGCGGCGGATACGACGTAAAACGAAAAGGAGACGCCATCGATGCCGCGCTCGAGGAAGTCGACGAAGGCGCGCAGTCCACGCTTGAGGCGCACGCGTTTGCCGGCTTCGGCGAGGTGTTCGCGGCGCACGCCGCGGTATTCGGGATCGTGTCGGATCAGGTAGGCGAGCTCACCGCCCTGCTGCACCAGGTGGCTGCGTGCGAGGCCGGCGACCTTGTGCTCGAAGCCGCGAACGCCGAGCAACTCGCTCAGCTCGAAGCCCGAATCGTTGAAGCTCAGCGTCTGATCGAAGTCGGACGCGAGCAGGAAATGTTTCGCGATTTTCGTGTTCACAAACTACTCCATGCGTGCATTGCCCCTCGTCGCCATGTGTTGCGAAGGACCTTAACAGTGGAAAGTGTGCGAAAAGGAGATTGCGGTCACATGAGACCGCTGAAATTTTTGAAGGCTTGGATGAAACGCGGACCGGAGTCACGCCCAGGAGGCACGCGCCACGGGCTTTGCTTCAAGGCCGTGCGCTCGCAATTCAATTGCAGTTTGATGGTGCCGGCTGCAGGGATCGAACCCGCGACATCCAGTTTACAAAACTGGCGCTCTACCAACTGAGCTAAGCCGGCATTCCGGGGACTGCCAGGAGGCGCAGGATTTTAGGCGCTCGGAGCGCCCCGGGCTATTCCGCGTCTTCGTTTTCGCCAGCCGGGGCCCCGGATTCGGCGGGACAGGGTCGGAATTCGAGCTCCGCGTCCCCGGCCTGGAACTTCTGTCCTTCGAGCGGTGGCGAACCGGACTTGAGGGTGAGGTCCAGCCAGATGGTCGTAGCCTTTTTTTCCCGCGCCTCGATCTGCGGCAGGAGCTGCAACCGCGCGACGCGCTCGGATTGCGCGAATGCGCGCTGCTCGTCCGAGAAGATGCCGAGCGAGATGCGGCGTGCGCCGGCTTCGCCCACGACCTGCGCATCGCCGATGCCACCGCGGCTCAATCGCTCGAGGAGCCGGCGCTCGGCGGTCGGATTGACGGGCGCTTCCAGGTAGACCCAGTAACCGTCGAGCAGGCGTTCTGCTTCCTCGCGCGGCACGGACGGATAACCGGAGTCGGCGAGTGCCGATCGTGCGCGCGCGGCGAGCGCCGCGTTGGCGAACGGGCCGACCGTGACACAGCTGCCATCGAGAGCCATGGGCGCGGATTCGTTCGCGAGCTGCAACGGAGGCGCGGAAACCGGGGGCGACACCGGCAGCGCCGGATCCTTGGGGGCGAGCCAATGCGACCACGCGAAATATGCGAGGTTTGCGAGTAACAGGACGAGAAGAACGGCACGCACGCGAGGCGCGAGTGTATCAAATGCCTTTCGCGGAGCCGCGGGCGAACACCGCGAGACCGCGCAGCACGAGATCGGGGACCACGCGCCTGCCCGCGCGGACGCGCTTGCCTATATCCGCCGCGCCGCCTCCCGTGAGCACCAGCACGGGCCGCGATCCCAGCGCCCGTGCGGCCTCCTCGACCGCGCGTTCGATCAGGGCGGCGGCCGCGAAACGCGCGCCGGCGGCGATTGCGCTCGCGGTATTGCCGGCGAACAGCACGGCGCCATTCGGCGCATCTCCCCGCGCACGACGCCGGATGCCGTGGGTACCGTTCAGAAGACTCTCGACCATGAACGAAGGGCCCGGCGCGATCGCGCCACCGAGGTGACGCCCGCTGGCGTCGACCGCATCGAGCGTCAACGCGGTGCCGATGTTCGCCACGAGCACGGCCTTGCCGCGCGCGAGCTCGCGGGCGCCGATGATCCCCACCCATCGATCCGCGCCGAGACGCCATGGATCGCGGTAGCCATTGCGCACGCCATGGACCGTGCGCGAGCTGCGCACGAATTCGGGCCGCACGCCGAAGCGGGTCCGCGCGGCGGCGGCCAGCGCGCGCTCGAAGCGCGGGCCGGCCACGTTCACCGCGACGATGCGATCCACGTTCGCGGGAGCGCGCGCGATCACGGCGCGCATGCCGGCGGGATCGCCGCCATGCACGCGCGCACCCATGCGTGCCGGTTGGGCACCCCTGGCCACCGCCCATTTCACGCGCGTGTTGCCGATGTCGACTAACAAGGTGGTCATGTATCGATCCGTACGCTCACTTCGCCCGAGATGAAACGCCTGATGCCTTCGTGCGTCTCGACCAGCAGCGCGCCGTGTGCGTCGATGCCGCGCGCGACGCCGCGCGTCACTTCTCCGGCATTGTCGACGCGCACTTCCTGGCCGGACAACGCATCGCGCTCGCGCCACCGCGCGACATACGGCGCGAAGCCGTGGCGCGGAAAGTCCGCGAGCGCGGGCACCAGCCGCTCGATGAGCGCGGCGACGAGGACATTGCGGTCCGGAACCTGCGCGAGATTCGTGCGCAGGTCGTCGGCCACGTTGCCGGTGAGCGCGATGGCCGCGCGCGCCTCCTCTCCCAGCAGGACGTTGAGCCCGATGCCGATGACGACGTGCACCGGCCCGCCCGCTTCCGCGCGCATCTCGATCAGGATCCCGCCGAGTTTGCCCTGCGCCGAGACGAGGTCGTTGGGCCACTTGAGCCGCACGTCTTCCATCCCGATCGAGCGCAGCGCGTTGGCTGACTCGAGCCCGACGACCAGGCTCAGGGCCGAGAGGTCCGCCGGCATGTCCGGGAATTGCCACGCGAGAGACAGGCATATGCCACCGCCCGGCGGCGCTATCCACCCGCGCCCGCGGCGCCCTCGTCCGCCCGTCTGATTCTCCGCGAGTACGATGGCGGCCATACCCGCGCCGGGTGGCAACGAGTCGAGCAGCTTCGTGTTGGTCGAATCGAGGGTCCACTCGACGAGCAGCGCTTCGATGCGTTCGCGGACCGACGCGGACAAGGCCGCTGCGATGCGCTCCGGGCACAGCGGACTCACGCCGGGCGCGAGCCGATAACCCTTGTGAGGCTGGGCGTCGAGCGCGACACCGAGCTCGCGCAATTGCTCGACCGCCTTCCAGACCGCGGCGCGCGTCACGGCGAGATCCGCGGCCAGCGCCTCTCCCGAGCGGAAGTCCCGGTCGTCGAGCCGCTGGAATACGCGCTGCGGCAGTGGAGCTTCCGCGCTCACGAACGTCCGCGACCGAACAGCCAGAGTTTGTGCGCGCGCGGCTCGGTACCGGCGCGCATGCGCGCGACGTTGCCGCGATGGGTGACGATGACGAGCGCCGCGCAGGCCAGCCCGAAGCCGAGCGTCGGCGTCAGCACCGCGCCGTCGCGCATCAGTAGATAGACGGGGATGGCCATCGAGGCGCAGATGGAAGCGAGGCCCACGAAACCCGAGACCGTCACCACGCCCAGCCAGCTCGCGAACAGCGGCACGAGCAGGGCGAGGTCGATGCCGGCGAACGCGCCGACCAGGGTCGCGACGCCCTTGCCGCCGCGAAAGCCGTGCCAGACGGGGAATACGTGGCCGAGGATGGCGGCGAAGGCGCAGGCGGGAGGAAGCCACTGATCGGGAGGGGGACGGACTTGAAGTCCGTCCCCAAGCGCGCCTATCGACAGGCCGGGGACCACCGCGGCCGCGATCCAGCCCTTCGCGATATCGATGAGAAACACCCAGAACGCGAAACCGGCGCCCTGCGTGCGCAGCGCGTTGGTGCCGCCGGCATTGCCGCTGCCCTGCGTGCGGATGTCGACGCCGCCCCGCAGCCTGCCGACCACGAGGCTGCCGACGACGGAGCCCAGAAGATAGGCGACCAGGACCTTGGCGAGGAATTCCATCGGGGACGTTCAGCGCAGGAAGACTTCCGCGAGCATACAACGGACGCTGCCGCCCCCGTGGTGTTCGATGGCGTCGATCGGAGCGACGAGCACCGAGTCCACCGCGGCGGTGAGCCGCGCGAACTTCTCCGGCGCGAGCGCGCGCCGCGCCGTGCGCGACATCACCAGCAGGCGGAAGTCGCCGAGATGTTCGTCCCAGCTCCCTACCTCGAGCATGTTGCCCGCGAAGCCGTGCAGCTCGGCCGGAGCGAGCTCGACGATCTCGCGCCCCGAGGCGCGCAGGCGCGCGGCGACGCGCTCGCGGTCGCCGGCGGCGATGTTCCCGAGCGCGACGATCGCGACGCGCGTGCCGATGCTCATCGCGACGTTGGTGTGGTAGATGGGCACGGCGGCTTCGTCGCAGGCGTTGAACAGCTCGAGCTCGTAGCCCATCTCGCGCGCCCACTCCGCCGCGACCCCCGCATCGGTCCGCGGCGACAGGCACGCGTACGCGACGCGATCCAGGTGGTCCAGCACGAGGCTGCCCGTGCCTTCGAGAAAGCGCCCTTCCCTTTCATGGGGCGTGAGGTCGACCACGCGGCGCACGGTGTAGCCCGTCTCGCGCCGCACCGCTTCCACGATCTCCATGCGGCGCTCGAGCCGGCGGCTTTCGCACTGCATCGGATACAGCACCACGGTGCCATCGGCATGGAAGCTGACCCAGTTGTTGGGAAACACGGCGTCCGGCTTGCACGGCTGGGCGGAATCCTCGGCGATGCAGACCGGGATTCCCTCGGAAGCCAGCGCGGCCGCGAACGCGTCGAACTCCGCGAGCGCGCGCGCGGCCACGTCGGCCGCCGCATCCGCCCCGGTGGCATGTTGGAACCGGTTCGTCTGCGCCGTTTCGGCGTTGTAGCCGAACGCCTTGGGGCGAACCATCAACAGGGCGTTGCAAACCTGCATTCGAATGGGCGACTGGGCGGGAGGCGGCATGGCGGCGACTTCTACATCCCAATGGGGGTAGGCACAATAGCCGCGAATGCCCGACGCAGTACCCACCCTGGACGCACGCGATACCGAAAGCGCCCGCTTCGCACAGGACATCGCGTCGGCCTACGCCGAGTACGGGTTCGTGATCATCCGGAACCACGGAATCGACAAGCGCCTCGTCGACCGCTGCCTGGACGCCTTCCGTGCATTCTTCGCGATGCCCGAGGCCGAGAAGCGCCGGTACCAGGTGCCGGGCGGCGGCGGCGCGCGCGGATACACGCCGTTCGGAATCGAGACCGCCAAGGGCGCGAAGCACCACGACCTCAAGGAGTTCTGGCACGTCGGCCGCGACTTGCCGCCGGGCCACCCTTTCACACAGGTGATGGCGCCGAACATCTGGGTCGAGAATATCCCCGGCATGCGCGAGACGACGCTCGCGCTCTACGACGCGTTCGACGCGCTCGGCCGGCGCCTGCTCGGGGCCATCGCGCGTTCGGTCGCGCTGCCATCGAACTACTTCGACGACAAGGTCGACTTCGGCAACAGCGTGTTGCGCATCATTCATTACCCGCCCTTGCCGGCGGAACCGACGCCGTCGGTGCGCGCGGGCGCGCACGAGGACATCAACGTCATCACGTTGCTGCTCGGCGCCGAGGAGCCGGGACTCGAGGTGTTGTCGAAAAAAGGCGAGTGGCTGTCGATCAACCCGCCGCCGAACTCGCTGGTGTGCAACGTCGGCGACATGCTGCAACGGCTCACCAACGGACACCTGCGTTCGACCACGCACCGCGTCGTGAATCCGCCGCGCGAACGCGCGACCAACGCGCGCTACTCGCTGCCGTTCTTCCTTCATTTCAATCCCGATTTCCTGATCGAGACGCTGCCGCAGTACATCGACGCGCAGCACCCCGACCGGTTTCCCGAACCGATCACCGCGCACGACTTCCTGCAGGAGCGGTTGCGGGAAATCAAGCTCATCTAGCTACGCCCGGAAAAACAAGAAGAGGTCTCGACGATGTCGGTAGTGCAGGCCCTGTTCGGAATCCTCGTGTTCGTCGCGCTCGCCATGCCCCTCAGCAGCAACTGGCGGCGCATCAACTACAAGCTCGTGGCGTTCGCCATCCTGCTGCAGTTCATCATCTGCGGGCTGCTGCTCAAGGCGCCCGGGATCCGCGACGGCCTCCAGTACGTGAATCGCGCCGTCGGCGCGCTGGGCGCGGCCACCGTGCAGGGAACCTCGTTCGTCTACGGATTCCTCGGCGGCGGCACCGCGCCCTTCGACGTGAGCAATCCCGGCTTCATGACCATCTTTGCGTTCCAGATCCTGCCGCTGGTCATCGTGATGTCGGCCCTCTCGGCGCTGCTGTGGTACTGGCGGATCCTGCCGCTCGTCATCCGGGGCATCTCCGTGATCTTCGAGCGCGCACTGGGCACGCGCGGACCCGCGGGCCTGGTGGCGACGGCCAACATCTTCATGGGACAGATCGAGGCGCCGCTGCTGGTGCGGCCTTACCTCGCGCGCATGACCCGTTACGAGCTGCTGCTCATCATGACCGCGGGCATGGCGACCATCGCCGGATCGGTGATGGTCATCTACTCGGCCATGCTCGGCGAGCAGATCCAGGGTGTCCTCGGACAACTCATCACCAAGTCCATCATGTCGGTGCCCGCGGCCATCCTGTTCGCGCACGTGATGATTCCGGAGGGCAACGAGAGCTCGCAGGAATTGGAGAAGCCGCCGCGCGTCTACGAAAGCTCGATGGACGCCGTCACCCGCGGCACCTCCGACGGACTCAACATCTACCTGCACATCCTCGCGATCCTCATCGTCGCGATCGCGCTGGTCGCGTTGCTCAACGGCATGATCAGTTTCATCAGCATCGGCGGCGAGCCGCTCACGATGGAACGCTTCGTGGGCTGGCTGTTCTCGCCGATCGCCTGGCTCATGGGCGTGCCGTGGAGCGAGGCCGCGACGGTTGGCTCGTTACTCGGCGTGAAGACCGTGCTCAACGAATTCATCGCGTACGTGAACCTGCAGAACATGCCGCCGGGCACGTTGTCGGAGACGAGCAAGCTGATCGCGTTGTACGCCGTGTGCGGCTTCGCCAACCTGTCGAGCGTCGGCATCCAGATTTCGGGCATCGGCGCGATGTGTCCGGAGCGGCGCCCGGACCTGATCAGCCTGGGCTTCAGGGCTCTGTACGCCGCGACGCTGGCCTCGTGCATGGCCGGCGCCGTCGTCGGCATCGTGTCACGCTTCTGACGCGCTTCGGCCATGGCCAAGCTCTACTTCTATTATTCGACGATGAACGCGGGCAAATCCACCGCGTTGCTGCAGGCCGGCCACAACTACGAAGAGCGCGGCATGCGCACGCTGCTCTACACCGCGAAACTCGACGACCGGCAGGGCGGACGCATCCACTCGCGCATCGGCATCGATCGCGAGGCACGGCATTTCCACCCCGGACTCAACCTGCGTACCGAGATCGCGCGCGAGCACCTGCGTTCGCCGCTCGCCTGCATCCTGGTCGACGAGTCGCAGTTCCTGACGCCGGAGCAGGTCAAACAACTCGCGGCGGTGGTCGACGAGCTCAACATCCCCGTGCTGTGTTACGGACTGCGCACCGACTTTCGCGGCGAGCTGTTTCCGGGAAGCGCGCAGCTGCTCGGATGGGCTGACAACCTGGTCGAAATCAAGACCATCTGCCATTGCGGCCGCAAGGCCATCATGGTCGTCCGTGTCAAGAGCGACGGCACGGCGGAACGCGAGGGAGCGCAGATCGAAATCGGCGGCAACGAGCGCTACGTGCCGCTGTGCAGGAAGCATTTTTCGCAAGCTCTTGCGGGCGCGACGATTCCTGCCTGAAGAAGCGCGCGCACTGCGCAAGATTCGATCAGCCCTTCCCTTGCACCTCGAAGAATCGTGCGCGTGTTGCTGCGCACCGCTGTCGCGCAAGCGCAGCAAGCGTCGCGTTTTCTGTTGTAACCGCCACGTCATCTCATTAACGTGTACTCATAAACCCGCAGCGCCGCAGAGATGGCGTCGGTCAAGAAAACGGAGAACTCCATGCGAAACACTCACCGGGCACCGTTGCTTCGGTTCCACAAGGCGGCCATTGCAAGCGCAATCTTGTTAGGCGCGGCCATCGGTCAGAACGCGCTCGCGCAATCGTCCGCGACGGAGGCGATCGAGGACGACCTCGCCGAAGTCGTGGTGTCCGCGACGCGGCTGCGCGAGATCGGTCTCGTCGGCAACCAGACAGCCCCGAAATCGCGAGTCACGCTCACCGGCGAATACCTGGAATCCCAGGCCTCCGGCCAGACGGTGTTCCAGAGCCTGAACCAGATTCCGGGCGTCAACTTCACGAACACCGATCCTTACGGCGCTTCGGGCGGCAACCTGCGCATCCGCGGCTTCGACGGCTCGCGCGTCTCGGTGACGTTCGACGGCATCCCGCTCAACGACTCCGGCAATTACTCGCTGTATCCCAACCAGATGCTCGATCCCGAGCTCATCGAGCGCGTGGACGTGAACCTGGGGACCACCGACGTCGACAGCCCGACGGCTTCCGCCACCGGCGGCACCGTCGCGTACAAGACCCGCCGGCCGGCGCAGGAATTCGGCGGCCTCGCGGTGATGTCGTACGGCGAAAACGACTTCAAGCGCGGGCTCCTGCGCGTCGACACCGGCGAAATGGGTCCGTGGGGCACGAAGGCATTCGTCGCCGCCTCCTACCAGGACTACGACAAGTTCAAAGGTCCCGGCGGGCTCACGCGCAAGCAGTTCAACTTCATGGTCCGGCAGGACTTCGAGAACGACAACTTCGTGAGTCTCGCGGGTCACTGGAACGAGAACCGCAACGCGTTCTACCGCACGACCAGCATCGCGAACTTCGAGACCTTCGGACGCGATTACGACAATCTCGCGACCTGCACGCGCGATGCGCCGACCGCCGGCGCGGTCGACAACGACAACGCGCAGCTCGTGGGCAACCAGCCCGGACTGCTGGCCGCGGACAACCCGGTGAATCCGTCGAGCTGCGGCAATTTCTACGGCGTGCGCATCAACCCGTCGGACACGGGCAACTTCCGCATGCAGTCGCTGTGGCATCTCGGTGAGGCATTGCGACTGTCCCTGGACGCGTCCTGGCAATACACGCTCGCCAACGGCGGCGGCTCCACGACGATCGCGGAGACCCCGTCGGCGACTTCGCCCGACAAGCGCGTGCTCGGCAACACCAACCTGACCGGCTGGGATCTCAACGGCGACGGCGACATCCTCGACACCGTCCGCTTCTACACGCCGAACAACACCAACACGCGACGCTGGGGCGCGACCACCTCGCTGATCTGGGACATCAACGAGGACAACATCCTGCGCTTCGCCTTCTCGTGGGATCGCGCGCGCCACCGCCAGACGGCGCAGTGGGGCTACTTCAACGAAGACGGCACCGGCGTCGAAGACGTGTTCGCGGGTCGTCGCGGTCGAACGGTGCTCGCCGCCGACGGCGACGAACTGCGCGGCCGCGACCGCTTCTCGGTCGCGGAGCTCAAGCAGTACGCGCTCGAGTGGCGCTCCGAATTCATGGACGACAAACTGATCGCGGCGATCGGCGTGCGCGCGCCGTTCTTCACGCGCGAGCTCAACCAGTACTGCTACACGCCGAACGGCGGTTCGGGCACCTCGGGCACGATCGGCGCCGGTGGCGGCGCGTTGTGCACGAGCCGCGCGCCGCTTTCCGTGCTCGACAACGGCAACGTGACGTTCGCGCCGGCCGCGAACGCGATGACGGGGCCGGTTGAGTTCATTCCGCCGTGGAGCGATGAAGTCGAGTTCGACGACATCCTGCCGAACGCGGGAATCACGTTCAAACCGTGGGAGAACCACTCCTTCTACGCGTCGTACGCCGAAGGCCTGTCGGCGCCGCGCACGGACAACCTGTACTCGGTGATCCGCCTCGATGACGGCAGCATCGGTCACCCGACGCCGGAGTCCGAGACCACGAAGGCCTACGATGTCGGCTGGCGCATGAACAACTCGCGCACCATCGCCTCGCTCGCGCTGTACCGCATCGACTACACGAACCGCATCGTGACGTCGTTCGACGAGGCGCTCGGCTTCAACGTCGACCGCAACGTCGGCGACGTGAAGGTCGAGGGCTTCGACGCGCAGCTCGGCCGGCGCTTCGGCGAACTCGTGGACCTGAGCCTGTCGGTGGCCTACAACGACAGCGAGCTGCTCGACGACATCCCGACGTCGACCACGCCGATCCCGACCGCGGGCAAGACGCTGGTCGAGACGCCGAAGTGGATGTTCGGCGCACGCATCGACGTCAAGGCGACCGAGAACTTCCGCGTGGGCCTGCAGGCGAAGAATGTCGGCGATCGTTACGGCACCGATCTCAACACCGAGATCTCGCCCGGCTACACGGTCGTGGATCTCGACGCGCGTTACACGTTCGACTTCCCCGGCATCGATTCCGCCGAGGTCCGGCTGAACGTGATCAACCTGCTCGACGAGGAGTACTTCGGCAACATCAGCTCGGGCACCGGTCTCGGCAGCTCGGTCGGCTTCTATTCGATCGGCGCGCCGCGCACCGTGATGGGCTCGGTCAGCTTCAACTTCTGAGCTTCGCGCCACGGTGCGCGGCCTCGCGGTAGTCATACTGGC
>JAFAGC010000030.1 GCA_023423065.1 Pseudomonadota bacterium | reverse complement strand
GCACGGGCGCCGGCGGCTTCGAGGTCGGCCACGAGGCGCGCCTGCGCGTCGCTGGCGCCCTCCTCGGCCACCGCGAAGACTTCGCCGGTCGCGAGGTCGTGCACGGCGAGCGTCGCGACCCGCAGCGCGAAGGCGCTCAGCGGCGTGCGTGCGCGCGGGAGATGCAGGCTGCGCTCGATTTCCGCGGCCAGTTCGTATCCGGCATATACGACCCAGCCGCCGACGAACGGCAGGTTCGAAGGTCGGGCCAGCGGATGAGATTCGGCGCGGTACCAGTGTTCGAGATTGTCGAGGAACCCGCCGGGCGAGAGGGTCAAACCACTCGCGCCCAGTGTGCCCGAGGAATCGCGCCACAACGTGGCGCGCGGCGCGGCCGCGAGAATGCTGAAGCGCGCGAGCGGACCTTCCGCGGCGCTCTCGAACAGGACGGGGTAACGCTCCGGGTCGGCGGCCGCGAGGGCGCGCAATGCGCTGCCGCGAGCGGCGACCTTTACGACGTGTGGCGCGTCCATTGCTCGATCATGCCCGCGCTTGATCAAGGGCGGCGGCCCCCAGGCCGGATCAGCCCTTGAAACGGCGGAAGATCAGCGAGCCGTTGGTGCCGCCGAACCCGAACGAGTTCGACAGCGCGGCGTCGATCACGACCTGGCGCGCCGTGTTGGGCACGTAATCGAGGTCGCATTCCGGATCCGGCGTGTGCAGGTTGATCGTCGGCGGCGCGACGTTGTCGCGGATCGCGAGCACCGAAAAGATCGCCTCCGCCACGCCGGCGGCGCCGAGCAAGTGACCCGTCATCGACTTCGTCGAACTCACGGGCAGCTTGTACGCATAGTCGCCGAACGCGTTCTTGATCGCGATCGTCTCGGCCTTGTCGCCGAGCGGCGTCGAAGTCGCGTGCGCGTTGAGATAATGGATGTCGGTCGGATTCAGCTGCGCGTCGCGCAGCGCGTTCGTCATCGCGAGCCGCGCGCCCGCGCCGTCTTCGGGCGGCGCGGTGATGTGGTACGCGTCGCCGCTCATGCCGAAGCCGATGATCTCGGCATAAATCTTCGCGCCGCGAGCCTTCGCGTGCTCGAGCTCCTCGAGGATCATCGCGCCGCCGCCGTCACCCATGACGAAGCCGTCGCGATCCTTGTCCCACGGACGGCTCGCGCCCTGCGGATCGTCATTGCGTTCGGACAGCGCCCGCGCCTGGCTGAATCCCGCCAGCGCCGTCGGCGTCGTCGCGCACTCGGAACCACCGGCGATCACGATGTCCGCGTCGCCGTACTGGATGCAGCGCATCGCGAAACCGATTGCGTGCGTCGAGGTCGTGCACGCGCTCACCACGCCCAGGTTCGGACCTCTCAACCCGAACCTGATGCTCAAGTGGCCCGCGACCATGTTGCCGATGGTGCTCGGGATGTAGAACGGCGACGTCTTCTTCGGGTTGTGCGTCCGTTCCCAGTTGATCGCCTCTTCTTCGATGCCCGCGAGGCCGCCTATCCCCGAGCCCATGATGGCTCCGCAGCGCTCGCCGTTCTCCTTCGAGAAGTCGAGGCCGGAATCCGTCACCGCCTGGATACCCGCGCCCATGCCGTAGTGCATGAACGGATCCATGCGACGGGCTTCCTTGGGTGCGATGTAGCTGGCCACATCGAAGCCTTCGACCTCGCCCGCGAACCGGGTCGCGAACGGAGTCGCATCGATGCGTGTGATCGGCTTGATGCCGCTCTTGCCCGCGAGGATCGCGGCCCATGCCGTGGCAATGTCGCTGCCTACCGGCGAAACGATACCGAGCCCGGTAACGACGACGCGTCGCTTGGACACACTATCCTCTTAGTGATGAGGGCGATGGGATGGGGCGCGGGACCATTCCTGGGCGCGCCTCCGCGGAATGAAACTCAGGACTTGCGACGATCGGAGATGTAGGTGATCGCCTGGCTGACGGTCGTGATCTTCTCGGCATCTTCGTCCGGAATTTCGATTTCGAATTCTTCCTCGAGCGCCATCACCAACTCGACCGTATCGAGCGAATCGGCCCCAAGGTCATCGACGAACGAAGCGTCATTCACTACCTGCTCAGCCTTGACGCCCAACTGTTCGGCGACGATCGCCTTGACCTGTTGTTCCACCGTGCTCATTTCTGATTCGCCCTCAATAGGAAAGTTTTTTGACTGCGGCCCTCCCCGGAGGGAGCGCGCAGCGGGCGCGTATTCTAGGGCAACACTTTGCCCGCTGCCATGCTGTCAAATTGTGAGTGCTTGTTTTTGTTTGTATTTCGAGGATTTGCCTGTTGCAAAGACCCAACGATTCTGGGCCGATACGACCTTTACCGGGGCACTCTCAGGCCATGTACATCCCGCCGTTCACGTGCAGCGTTTCGCCCGTGATGTAACTCGCGGCGGGTGAGCACAGGAAAAGCACGGCCGCGGCGATGTCGTCCACGCTGCCGAGGCGCGCCATCGGAACCTGCGCGGTGAGCGCCGTCCGCTGCTCCTCGTTGAGCGCGCGGGTCATGTCCGTATCGATGAATCCCGGCGCGACGGCGTTCACCGTGACGCCGCGCGAGGCGATTTCCTTCGCCAGGGACTTCGTGAAACCGAGGATTCCGGCCTTGGCGGCCGCGTAGTTGGCCTGTCCGGGATTGCCGGTGAGACCGACGATGGACGTCAGCGAAACGATCCGGCCGCGCCGCTCCTTCATCATCCGCTTCAAACAACCTTTCGAGAGGCGGAAGACGCTCGTCAGATTGGTCGCGATCACCGCGTCCCAGTCCTCGGGTTTCATGCGCAGCAGCAGCATGTCGCGCGTGATCGCCGCGTTGTTGACGAGGATCGTCGGCATCTCGCCTTTCGCGTCGAGATCGGCCAGCAGCGCGTCGATGGACGCGGAACTACCTACGTCCAGGACCGCGCCCCGGCCGTTGCTTCCAAGCCACGAACTGATGTTAGTGGCGCCGGCTTCCGAAGTCGCGGTGCCGATGACCTTGGCTCCAGCGCCGGCCAGCGCCTTGGCGATCGCCTGGCCGATTCCGCGGGAGGCGCCCGTGACGAGCGCGACTTCATTCTGAAGATTCGTTTGCAGCATGCGTTCCTGTTTCCGTTCAGGCCACGACCGCGGTGGCGGCAGCAGCGAAGTTTTCGGGCGTCTCCAACACGAAGGTCTGTGTATCGCGTCCGCGCTCGATGCGTTTGACGAGTCCGGCGAGCACCTGTCCCGGGCCACACTCGACCACCTGGCGGATGCCGCTCGCGGTCAGCGCCGCGACGGTCGAAGTCCAGCGCACGGGACTCGAGAGCTGACGGACGAGCAGCGCGCGAATGTCGTCGGGGTCCGAGTGCTCCTGCGCGTCGACCGCGCTCACGTAGCGGATGGACGGTTTGTCGAAAGTCGTCGACGCGAGCTTCCCGCCGAGACGCTCGCCGGCCGGCTTCATGAGGCTGCTGTGCGACGGCACGCTGACGGGTAGTTCGAGCGCTCGCTTGGCGCCGCGCGCCTTGGCGGCGTCGATCGCGCGCAGCACGGCCGCACGTTCGCCCGCGATCACCACCTGGCCGGGAGAGTTGAAGTTCACCGCTTCGACGACGCCGCCCTGCGCGCTCGCCTCGCGGCAGGCCGCTTCGACGTCGGCGTCCTCGAGGCCTAACAAGGCCGCCATCGCGCCCGTACCGGCGGGCACGGCCGCCTGCATGACCTGCCCGCGAAAGCGGACGAGATCGACGCAGGTCTTGAAATCGAGCACGCCGGCGGCGACCAGCGCCGTGAATTCTCCGAGACTGTGTCCCGTGACGACGCCGGGTTGCGGCGCGTTCCGTTCCTGCCACAGGCGCCAGGTGGCGATGCCCGCGGCGAGCATCGCGGGCTGCGTGCGCTCGGTGGAATTCAGTTCCTCGACGGGACCGGCGCTGCACAGTTGCCACAGGTCGTAACCGAGCACGTCGGACGCTTCGGCGAAGGTCGCGCGCACGACCGGCGATTCGTCGGCGAGTTTCGCGAGCATGCCGACCTGTTGCGATCCCTGGCCGGGGAAGACAAAAGCAAGGTGGTTGTTTGTCATGGGGCGCGGATTATAGCGATTGCGGGCGCCGCTTCAGGACGAACACGAGCACCAGCGCGCCAAGCAGTCCACCGATCGCGCCGTAAAGATGCGCATCGACGATGGTGTTCGCGCCTCCCGCGAACGGCATCTGCCCGGCAATCTGCTCGTAGGAAAGTTTCCCCACGATGAACGCCGCGAGAATCCAGCCGTCGAGATCGCGGCGCACGAGATGCACCAGCGTCCCGGCCGTCATGACCCCATGCAGCGCACCCGATGAGCCCACGTACCACTCGACCTCGGGGCTGAAGAACCAGAGCCCGGCGCTCACGCTGGCCGCGGCGAACAGATAGATAGCCAGCCAGCGCAACGGGGTGAAGTCGCGCGCGAACAGGGCCCACATCAGGACCACGCCGAGCACGTTGAGCGCGGTATGTTCCGCGTCCAGGTGAACGAAATGGGCGCTCAAGAGCCGCCACCATTCGCCGCCACCGATGGCGGCGCGGTCGAAACTCAAGGCCTGGCGGACGGTCTCACCGCCCAGTTCGAGCAATCCGAGTCCCGCGCAGACCAGCAGCAGGGCAAGCCCGTAGGCCCGGTCGCAATTGAGCGACCTGAGGACCCCGCCGGCTGACCCCGTAGCGGGGGTTTCAGCGTTCATTTGCTATCATCCGCCACCGCTTTGCCCCACGGGGAATTCATGAAATTTCGTTCTCTTCGCCTGGCCCGCGGCTTCACGCTCATCGAGATCATGGTGGTCGTCGTGATCATCGGCTTGCTGGCGGTGCTGATCCTGCCGAATGTCTTTGGCCGCGTCGAGGAAGCTCGGGTCGCCAAAGCAAAGTCCGACATCCAGGGCATCGAAACCGCGCTGACGATGTTCAAGCTCGACAATTACGTCTACCCCAGCACCGACCTGGGTCTGACCTCGCTCGTCCAGAAACCGAACGATCCGGCCATTCGCAACTGGAAGGAAGGCGGCTACCTCAAGCGGATCAGCAAGGATCCGTGGGGGAATCCTTACCAGTACGTGTACCCCGGCACCCGTGGCCAGGCCTACGACCTCTACTCCCTCGGAGCCGACGGCCAGGAAGGTGGCGAAGGAGAAGCCGCTGACATTGGCAACTGGAATATCGAGTAGCGACATGTCTCGCGCGAAACGCGCGTTCGGGCGCGGCTTCACGCTGATCGAACTCATCGTCGTCGTATTCATCATCGGCCTGGTCGCGGCCGGTGCGGTCGTGGTTTTTGGCGGCGATCGCCGCGACACCGAGCTGGAGAAGGAAGCCCAGCGTCTCGACGCCCTCCTCAACTACGTGCGCGAACAGGCGGAACTCCAGACCCGCGACTACGGTTTCCGCGCGAACATGACCAGCTACTCGTTCGTCGTGTTCGACATCCTCGCGAACGAATGGCGCCCGGCCGAGGAAGACGACGCACTCAGGGAGCGGAATCTTCCGCGCGGCATTCGTCCCGCGATGGTGGTCGAAGGTCGCCGCATCGTGCTCGACACGAAGAAGAAGGACGTCGAGGACTTCAAGCCCCAGGTAATGATCTTCGCCAACGGCGACCTGTCCTCGTTCGAGGTGACGCTGGAGCGCGAAGGCGGCAAGGATCGCGCCCGCATCTTCACCGACGAGCAGACCAACATCCTGCTGGTCATGCCGGGCGAAACCGAGCCCGCGCGACCCGCACCCCGGATGGCGAAAAGCAGATGAACGCAAGGTTGAAACCCCTCCGCCATCGCACCGCGCGCGGCTTCACGTTGCTCGAGGTGCTGATCGCGCTCGCGATCGTCGCCGTCTCGGTCGGCGCACTCCTCGGAACCATCTCTTCCTCCGCGAGCAACGTCATCTATCTGCGGGACAAGACGCTGGCCGACTGGGTGGCCCTCAACCGGCTGACCGAAATCCGCATCAGCGAGCAGAAACCCGGCAAGGGACGCCGTACCGGCAACACCGAAATGGGTGGCATGCGCTGGCAGTGGGAAGAAGAAGTCAGCGAACTGCCGGTGAAAGGCATGTATCGCATCGACATCCGTACGCGCCCCACCGGGGAAATGGTCGACGACACCCGACCGCGCTCCACCGGAAGCGCGACGACCCGCCAGGATTTCGACGAGGGCAAGGCGGCCGGCACCGAACTCGACAAGCTGAACTGGATGACGACCGTCTCCGGAGTCATCGGTTCGTCGACCTCGAGTGTGCGTACCCCGATCGCCGCCCCGCTGAGCGGCGCGGGTCCCACTGCGCAGCAAGGCGGACCCGGCAACCCGCCCGGATCTCCCGCGACGCCGCCGGGCGAGCCGGGAACCGCGCCCACACCCGGCCCCGGTCCCGGAGCGGCGGATCGCTGATGTGTAACGGAACGAAGAATCGCGGCATCACGATCATCGAAGTGGTGATCGCGATCTTCATCTCCGCGATCATGTGCGCGATCGGTTACAACGCCATAAACCAGGCGCTCGAGAACCGCGATCAGCTCACGGCCTCGCAGGACCGCGT
>JAFAGC010000131.1 GCA_023423065.1 Pseudomonadota bacterium | reverse complement strand
GCCTGAGGCTGATCGCGGGATTCGAGCAGCCGACATCCGGCCGCATCGAGATTTTCGGCGAGAACGCGGTCGGCGTGCCGCCCTATCGGCGCAACGTCAATACGGTGTTCCAGGACTATGCGCTCTTCCCGCATCTCAACGTCGCCGACAATGTCGCCTATGGATTGATGGTCAAGGGCGTGGCGCGCGAAGAGCGCAGCCGCGCGGCGGAAGATGCGCTTGCGCTGGTCAAGCTGCCGGACTACGGCGCGCGCAAGCCCGGTCAGCTCTCCGGCGGACAGCGGCAGCGGGTGGCGCTGGCGCGTGCGCGCGTGAACAAGCCGCGCGTGCTTTTGCTGGACGAGCCGCTGGGCGCACTCGACCTCAAGCTGCGAGAGCAGATGCATGAGGAGCTGAAGTCGCTGCAGAAGCAGCTCGGCATCACCTTCGTCTTCGTCACGCACGACCAGGGCGAGGCGCTGTCGATGGCCGACCGCGTCGCGGTGTTCGAACACGGGCACATCGAGCAGATCGCGGCGCCGCGTGAGTTGTACCTGCGACCGGCGACGGCTTTCGTCGCGCGGTTCGTCGGCAGCGCGAACGTGGCGGATGCGGGGCTCGCGACGAAACTCGTCGGCCGCGCGACGCCATTCGCGGTGCGCGCGGAGAGCATCGAACTGCGCGCCGAATCCGCGGCGATGCCCGCCGACGCGGTGACGGCCTCGGGCTCCGTGGTCGCGGTGCAGTTTCACGGCGCCGCCAGCCGCTGGCAGGTGGCGCTCGACGCGGGCGCGGTGTGGGGCGCGCTGGTCACCGAAGAGGAATCGCGCGCGCTCGACGGCCTGGCCATCGGCTCGCGCGTCAAACTATCGTGGGCCCCGGCGGCGGCCGTCGCGCTGGATGCGTGAGTCATGCGCGCCGCCCTCACGTACCTGTACCGTCATCCCTACTGGTACCTGGCGCTGCTGCTCGTTCCACCGTTGCTGTGGTTCGGCACCGTCTATCTGTATTCGCTGTTCGCGCTCCTGTGGCAGAGCTTCTATCACCTCGACGCCTTCACGGCGCGCATCGTGGAGGAGCCGACGCTCGAGACATACAAGGAGCTGGTGACGCAGCCGTCGAACGTCGACATCGTGCTGCGCTCGCTGACGATGGCGATCTGCGTGACCATCGCCTGCGCGCTGATCGCGTTGCCGATCGCGACCTACATGGCGCGGCACGCGCACGGCCGGGTGAAGGCGCTGTTCTACGTCGGCGTCATGCTGCCGATGTGGACCAGCTACCTGGTGAAGGTGTACGCGTGGCGGTTGCTGCTCGCGAAGGAGGGCATCGTCGCGTGGTACTTCGACAAGGTCGGTCTCTCCGGACTGCTGGACACCGTCCTCGAAGCACCCGGCGTCGGCGGTCCCTCGCTCGCATCCTCGTACATCGGCATGTTCTTCGTGTTCGTCTACATGTGGCTGCCGTTCATGATCCTGCCGATGGCCGCGGCGCTCGAACGTGTGCCGACCTCGTTGCTGCAGGCCTCGGCCGATCTCGGGGCGCGGCCCGCGCAGACGTTTCGCAACGTGATCCTGCCGCTCGCGGTGCCGGGCATCGCGGCCGGCTCGATATTCACGTTCTCGCTCACGCTCGGCGACTACATCATTCCGAGCGTGATCGGCGCGCCGGGCTACTTCATCGGCATGATGGTCTACGCGCAGCAGGGCACGGCGGGCAACGTGCCGCTGGCGTCCGCGTTCTCCGTCGTGCCGATCGTGCTGATCTTCATCTATCTACACATCGCCAGGCGGCTGGGGGCATTCGATGCCCTATAGGCTGGAGAAGGCATCGTGGCTGACCCGCATCGGCGCGTTCGCCGGGTTGCTGTTCATGCACATCCCGGTGCTGATCATCATCCTGTACGCCTTCACGACGGAGGATCGCAGTTACCAGTTTCCGCCGCCGGGATTCACGCTGCGCTGGTTCGCGCGCGCATTCGAGCGATCCGACATCTGGCAGGCGCTGTGGCTGTCGATGCGCGTCGCCGCGACCGCCACGCTCATCGCGCTCGTGCTCGGCACGCTGGCCGCCTTCGCGATGGCGCGCGCGCGGTTTCCCGCCAAGGAATCCATCACGCTGCTCTTCGTCCTGCCGATCGCGTTGCCCGGCATCATCACCGGCATGGCGCTGCTCGTCGCCATGCGCAGCTGGCGGATCGATCCCTCGTTCCTCACCATCGTCGCGGGCCACGCGACGTTCTGCATGATCATCGTCTACAACAACGTGGTCGCGCGGCTGCGGCGCCTGCCGCCCAATTGGGTCGAGGCGTCGATGGACCTCGGCGCCGACGGCGCGCAGACCTTCCGCTACATCCTGCTGCCGCAGGTCGCGACCGCGTTCCTCGCCGGCGGCATGCTCGCGTTCGCGTTGTCGTTCGACGAGATCATCGTCACCATCTTCACGGCGGGCAGCGAGCGCACCCTGCCGATCTGGTTCTTCAACGAATTGTTCCGGCCGCGCGAGCGGCCCGTCACGAACGTCGTCGCGGTCATCGTGATCGTCGTGACGCTGATTCCGATCCTGCTGGCTTACTACCTCACGAGGCCTGGCGATGAACACGAAACTTCTCGTTAACGGCAAACTCATCAAGGGCAAGGGCGACGATCTGGGCGTGCTCGATCCGGCCACCGGCAAGGAGATCGCGCGCGTCAGCGAAGCATCGGAGGAACAGATCTCCGCCGCCGTGAAGGGCGCCGCGAAAGCGTTTCCCGGCTGGGCCGCGACCGTTCCGAAAGATCGCGCGACGCTGCTGCTCAAGCTCGCGGATCGCATCGAGGCCGAGGGCGCCGAGTTCGCTAAACTCGAATCGCGGAATTGCGGCAAGCCGTACCCCGCGGCGCTCAACGACGAGATTCCCGCGATCGCCGACGTGTTCCGCTTTTTCGCGGGCGCCGCGCGTACGTTGCACGGCGCGGTGGCGGGCGAATACCTGCCCGGGTTCACGAGCATGATCCGCCGCGATCCCATCGGTGTCGTCGCGTCGATCGCGCCGTGGAACTATCCACTCATGATGGCGGCGTGGAAGATGGCCCCCGCGCTCGCGGCCGGCAATACCGTCGTGCTGAAACCCTCGGAGCAGACGCCGCTCACCGCGCTCAAGCTCGCCACGATACTCGCGGAGCTGTTCCCGCCCGGCGTCGCGAACATCGTCTTCGGCCGCGGCAATACGGTGGGGGCGCCGCTGGTCGCGCAGCCCGAGGTCGCGATGATCTCGCTCACCGGCTCCATCGCAAGCGGCGAGAAAGTGCTCGCGGCGGCGGCGAACGGCACGAAGCGCACACACCTCGAGCTGGGTGGCAAGGCTCCGATCATCGTGTTCGACGACGCGGATCTCGACTCCGTGGTCGGCGGCGTACGCACCTTCGGTTTCTACAACGCGGGCCAGGATTGCACGGCGGCCTGCCGTGTCTACGCCGGCCCGAAGATCTACGACAGGCTCGTCGCCGATCTGTCCGACGCCGCGAGCTCGATCAAGGTCGGCATGCAGGAAGAAGAGGGCGTCGAGATGGGCCCCTTGATCACCGCCAGACATCGCACGCGCGTGTCCGGTTTCGTGCAGCGCGCGGCGGAGAAGCGGCACATCGAGATCACGACCGGCGGCAAGCCGCGCGCCGGCGGCGGATTCTTCTACGAGCCGACCGTCGTCGCGGGCGCGAAGCAGAGCGACGAGATCGTGCAGAAGGAGGTCTTCGGTCCGGTAGTCAGCGTCACCCGCTTCAAGGACGCGGACCAGGCAATCGAGTGGGCCAACGACTCCGAGTACGGACTCGCTTCCTCCGTGTGGACCAGGGACGTGTCGAAGGCGATGAAGGTCGCCGCGCGGCTGCAGTACGGTTGCACGTGGATCAACACGCATTTCATGCTGGTGAGCGAGATGCCGCACGGCGGCATGAAGCGCTCGGGCTACGGCAAGGATCTTTCGGTGTACGCGCTCGAGGACTACACGGCCGTGCGGCACGTGATGGTCAGGTTCTAGGGCACGGCTTCCCAGGGCTCGAGGCGGTATTCACCCGGCGCGAGACGCGTGAGCACGAGGTACTTGTCGCAGTGGGCGAAGATCCGGTCGCCCTCGTCCTTCCACACGTCGAAGGCGACCTCGCGGTCATCCAGATAGTCGAACGGTTTGTCGAGCCTGACGTTCTTCAACTGGCCGTTCGCGACCAGGAAGCGGAACACGCGGTACGCCTCGTCGACCGGGACGGCCTCGTGGTTCACGCCGATGCTGAACGTCGTGCCGTCGATGCGCGCGAACAGTTTTTCCTCGGCGTGACTGCAGTCCCACTTGTCGATTTCGTCGCGCCGGCAGTACACCTCGTATGCCACGGGCTGCCGCTCGACGTAGCGATGCGGCTTGCAGCGGGCGGTGACCCTCGTCAGCTTGAAATCGTTGCCCTGTCGAAATCCCGAGCCCTGGGCCGCTTCCATCTCGACGCCATGGACGAGGCAGGCACGCTGTTCGATTCGGCGCTCCTGTTCCTTCGTCAGGTTCGAAACACCGAGCGCGGTGGAGAACGTCGTCGCATGCGCGAGCCCACATGCGCCACCCAGGCCAATCGCCAGCAACGATGCGCGCCCGGTTTTCATTTTTCGCGTGAGCTGGTTAGTGCCAGAGACCTATGATGAGTCCGTACAGCGCGAACTGGACGGTGTGATATCCACCGTCGATCAGCCACATCGTCGTATTGCGATTCGCGAACTGGTAGTTGATCCCGAAACTCATCGCGACGAAGCCCGCGCCAACCAGCAATCCTTGGCACAACGCCGTGGCGGCGCTATCGGCGGAGGGCATCGACAATGCGTAGGCAATCGCCGCGACGAGCGCGAACAGGAAGCTGAGCCCGAAAACGCGGGCAGGATGCCCCGCGCCCGGCTGGCGCGTATCGCCGGTCGCGCGCTGCCAGATGCCGCCGAAGAGTTTCGGCGAGTACCACAGGCCGCCGACCAGGAACGACGATGCGGCCGCCACGACGACGGCCAGGTAGTTGATGTCGCGCATGGCGAGTCCTCTTAGGAAGGGAGGGGCAGCTTCGCGCCGGGTGCCGCTTCCCGCAAGTTAGGCGCTCGCTGCGCCGCCGCAGATCAATCGCGCCAGGCTAGCGACGCACGGAGGCCGGCCGGCGTCTCGGTTCGGGCTTCTCGGTCGTGAACACGCGCCACAAGAAAATGCGGAACGCGATGCCCGCGGCGAAGCCCGAGAAGTGCGCGATGTAGTTCACCGGCCCCCGCTGTTCGCTGTTGTACGCGAGCAGGTCGAACGCGAAGAACGCCAGGATGAAGATGAGCACCGGCACCTGGAACGTGCGCGCCACCCAGATGAACCAGACGAAACACGAGATATCTTCCTTCGCGTATCGGAACAGGAAGATGCCCATGTAGCCCCAGACGACGCCCGAAAGGCCGATCGTCGGAATCGGCTCCTGCGCCGACCAGGCATAGGCCAGGTTGGTGACGAACACGAACAGCACGAACGCGAGCAGATAGCCCACCGCCGACATCTGCGTCTCGATCGTGCGCGCGAAGCTGTAGAAGAAGAACAGGTTGCCCACGAGATGCATGAGGTCCGCGTGCGCGAACACCGACGTGAACATCTTCAGCACGTTCAGCGTGTTCGGATAAAACGCGAGCGCGAGCTGGTCCCTGCCGTTGTGGGCGAACAGATAGACCAGGATGCAGGCGACGCAGATGAAGATCGTGATGATCGGGATTCCGGTGGAACCCTTCTTGCCGAGCGGGATGATCAACATCGGCTCGAACCTGGATGGCTCATGGAGTTCTCGATACGACGCGCACCACGGTTTCGAGGTAGTTGCGGAAGCCCATCTTCTCGTAGAGCGCGCGCGCGGCGGTGTTCGTGTTCAGGACGTGCAGGAATGGCGTTTGGCCACGAAGCATCTGCCGCCGGATGATCTTCAGTGACAGTGCGCGCGCCAGTCCCCGACCCTGGAAATCGTGGCGAACACACACGGCGCTCAGTTCGTGCAGCGAGCCCGCTTCCATGCGTTCCCCGGCCATCGCGACGAGCCGCGGCCCGTCAAAGCAGCCGAAGTACTCGCCGAGTTCCGGGGTACGCGGCCCGAAGGGGCCGGGATTGAGCTCCAGCGCCAGGGCCATGGCAAGCGGATAGTGCTCCGGCCGCAATCGGACGGCGTCCAGTGCGGGATCCTCGGGCGGAATGGGCGCGTCCCAGATCATCTTGAGCATCAGCGCTTCCCGATCGATCTGCCAGCCGCGCGGCGCCGCGCCGGTCCACTGGTCGCAGTAGAAATGCTCGCCTGGTTCGCAGTAGTTCGAGAGCGTTTCGAGATCCGGCGCACCCGGGTCCTCGAAGCCGAGGATGCCGGAGAAGCCGGGTGCGTATCGCCTGACGCCGCCCGCGCCCGTCGCGAACCTCGCGTGCGGGCCGGCGAGGCAATTCCACATGATGTTGTCGAGCAGGTTCGGCACGGGAAGATTCTGCGCGCAGGCGCGCCGACTGGCCATCCACCATCCGGGTGAGACTAACTTTTGCCGGCGGAATCACGCCGCCAGCGCGGGATATCTACGAACGGAACCCGATCTTCGCGTGCGTGCCGTCGCAGAACGGCTTGGTATTGCTGCCGCCGCACCGGCACAACCTGGCCGACTCGAGCCGCGCGACCACGCGGCCCGTGCCGCTGATTATCTCCATGTTGCCACGGACCTTGAGCGGACCATCTACCTCGGGATCGATCGCGAGCGTGCCGTCGCGCACGGCCAGCATGTCGGCCTTGCCGGTCGCCGGTTCGCCGCTCGCGGCAAACTTGATCTCGTTGTGCGAGCCGTCGCAGAACGGCTTGTTCTTCGAGGCGCCGCAGCGGCACAGCGTCAGGCGGTGACTGACGGCCGGAGCGCCGTCGAGCCGGATGTCCGCGCGGATCGCATAGGGTCCGTTCTCGCGAATCGAGATCAGGTTCACCGGCGGCGGTAGTTCGTCGGGCTTTCCGTCCTTGCGCTTGTAACGGATGGCGCCCGATACGCAGACGTGCGCGATCTCGGTCAGCGCCTCGGTCGACATCGCGTCGGGGTTGATCCACGGGCCCTTCACGTTCGCGATGAACACCTTCGGTCCCCACGTCACGCAGAAGCGCGAGTGAATGCACTTCTTGCCTTCGTAGATGAGAGTGAGATCGCGACCCTCGATGTAATCGACGCCATCGACCGTGCGCGGCGTGGGCGCGACGTTGCCGGGCTCGATGACGCCGGCGCCGGACGCGGGCGGCGCAGTGCTGGCCGCGGTTGGCGCAGTGTGGATGGCGGCCAGCGGAGGCGCGGCCTGCGGCGCGGCGCCGCCGGCGGTCAGCACGGCCGGCGCGTCGCGTTCGATTCGAGCAAAGTTGCGCTCGGCGCGCGCGGCCAGGTCTGCGAAGATCCGCGCGGCCTGGGACGTGCGTGAGTTCTTCACGAGTGTTTCCGCGCCCGAGGACAACTCGCGCAGCCGCTCGATGAAGAATCGGTCCGCGCTCGGGCCGGGCGGCAGCGGCGCCGAGTCGCGCAGCGTGGTGAACGACATGCCCGCGTTGCATCCGGGATTCGAAGGACCCGCGGGCAGGCGCGCCGCGGCTTCCGCGAGCGGCATCATCGCGCGCATGAGTCCGAGTGCGAGATCGATGGTGGCCGCCTTCGAAGGATGCGGTCGCGGCAGAAGATAGGAGTGCGCGATGAGCCGCAGCATCAGCATGTAGGCCGAATTCGCGACGTCGACGACGGCTGCGGCTTCCTCGTTCTCGATCCACACGCGATGACCCGCGCGCACGGGCCGGCGCAGCAACGGGTTCGTCGCCGCCGGGTGGGCCGGCTCGAACGCCGGGTTCGACACCTTGAGTTCCTTGAGCTCTTCGCGAATGGCGACGAAGCGCGCGTAGTGACAGTCCGCGCATTCGTGCGCCGCGCCTTCGCCCTGGCTCACGATGGCGTCGAACGCCTTGAGCGCGGTCTTCAGGCAGATCACCGGTTCGCAACCCTGGAAATCGATCTCCTTTCGCGAGATTTGCAGGTTGCGGTCTCCGCAGAACGCATCGCTCTCGCCGACGCGCGCGACGAACGCCTTCAGATTGCTGGCCAGTGTGTCGTAGAACACGCCGACCGTGTCGTAGTCGATCGGCATCGGCGTGACGCGCGGCGCCGAGATGCCGCGCCTGAACTGGAATTCGGAAACGAAGCCCGCGCCGTCGGGCTCGTTGGATCCGTGCGGCCGCTCGAGATAGATGAAATGTTGCAGCACCGCCTCGCTGAACGGCTCGAGTCGAACGATCACGCTCGCGGGCAAACCACCCGTGTCGAGCGGAAAGTTGAACCGGCCGAAGCGCGGGCTGCCACCGAGCGCGGCCGTGATGTTCCACACCGCGGCGAGATGTCCCATCTCCTCGATCGCGACGTGCAGGATCGCGCGACGCCAGCGCGCGGTCGCATCGGCCTCCGCGGGAGAGAGGCCCTCCTCGACGCCGCTCTTGAGACTGAACGCCGCATATAGATAGGTGCACATCAGGTTGTGCTCGAGCTCGGCCGCCTCGTAGAGCTGGTGCACGAGCGATTCGCGCGAGACGTATGGCGGGCTGGTGTCGGCGTCGGAAGACAGGACGGTGCTCATCGGGTAGGCCTCATCGGTGACGTGGGCGGCGACCCTCCCTCAGTAGCCGCGGCGAGCGTCGATTCTCATTCGTTCGCGACCCGGAACGCAACGCACGTTCCGCTGTCGCCCGCCCTTACGCCGCCGGCATCCCGAGCAGCCAGCGCGACAATCGAACCCAGGGTGCGCTGGTGGAGGCCAGCAACTCGACGATGTGAATCGCCACCATGGCGCCACCGGCCCAGAGGTAGACCGGATGAACACGCTTGATCGCGAGATGGTCGCGCGCGATGGCGATCAGCAACAGCGAGTCCGCCAGCAGGGAAAACGTCACGAATGGGTACGGTACCGCGGGCAACAGGTGGCGAAATCGCAGCCACGCCGGCCCCAGCGCCGAAATCGTGGCCAGCAGAAGCAGGCGCTTGTGACTCTCGCCGTCGCGGCGCAGGACGATCGCGGCCGTGACCAGCGCACCGAAGAGGAGCATCTCGATCAGCACGTTGACGAATTGGCCGAGCACGAAGTCATCGCCGCCGCCGGCGGCCAGGTCGCGCCGCGTGGCGTGCAGCCCGACGAGCACGCCGGAGATCACGATGCCGATGCACAGCGTGGCGCCAAAGACGCCGAGCTGGCGATGGGTGACGAAGCTGCGGTTGTGGATCAGGGACGATTGGGCGATGAAGAGCAGCAACCAGCCGAACAACAACACGCCGTGTACGTGAATGATCGGCGGCGCGCTGAACGCGCCGCGCGACAGGGGCAGGAAGTAGGTAGTCGAGAAGCCGATGAGCGCGATGGCCAGGAACGCGAAGGCCATGTACAGGAAGAATCGGCTGCGCGTGTGCGCTCGCGTCGTGCTGCTCATCCGAACATCCGACTCAGAATCACCCATGCCCGGTCACCCCAGCGGACCGAACAATACTTCATCACGGGACAGGAATCTTCTTCTGATCCCATCGGATCTGGAGTCCATCCCGCTCGTGCCAGGCGCCGATGTGAATGTGCGGCACACGCGAGTATCCATTGTTGCCGACGTGCGCCACCGGCTGACCGCGCTTGATCTCCTCGCCTTTCTTCACGAGCGACGCCTGGATGTGCGCGAGCACCACCGAAATTCCGTCGGCCGTCAGCAGCTCGATGGACGAGGCGGGCGGTTTTCCCGTCTGTCCCGGAATGTTGGTCACCGGATTGATGTTGATGGCGGTCACCGTGCAGTCGCAGGGTGAGAGCACGACTTTGTTCCAGCCGTACCAGTCCTCGTTAGTTAGTCCATCGGTGGCGTACGCGCGCATGAAGGCGCGGCCATCCTTCTCGACGAAGGCTTCGATCATGCAGTCCTGGCCGAGATCGTCGCCCAGGTAGGGCAGCTCGCCCGCCGCGTGTTCCGAGCATGAGTAGGATTCCAGGAACAGCGGATGTGCGAGAAATTGCGAGATCTCCCGGCGTGTCGAATCGGATGCCTTCTGCGCGGCGGCGGCACTGCAAATTGCCATCGCCAGCAGCACGGACATCCCCAATCGAGGCAACACCACGTTCCAATCCCTTCGGCCGTTCTCGAGTTCGAATCCGTGGCGACGCTTCATGACGATCCTTTTCGCAACGTAAGGCACATGTTATCTGGGATCGTCGAAGTCCGTGACGGGGCATGCAAATCCCCGCGGAGCCGCCCCGTTCCAATTGCGTGGAAATCGTCCGATCCCTTGCGGTCGAACTGCCGACGGACAACTTTGCCCAAAGGGCGCATGCTGCGGCCTACTGCCTGGAACAAGGAGTCGTCAGTTGGAACTCAACTCACTCATGGTTCGTTACATCGTCAACGACGTGGACGAGGCGGTGGCGTTTTACACCGAGCACTTCGGCTTTCGCGTCGAGGCCCAGTCCGGGCCGTATTTCGCATTGCTAGAAAGGGACAACCTGCAAATGGTGTTGAGTCCGCCGAAGGGGCCCGGCGGCGGCTCGCAGCCGACTCCCGATGGGCGCAGGCCGGAACCCGGCGGGTGGAACCGCATCGTCGTGCGGACGCGAATCCTCGAGCACGATGTCGAGATCCTCAGGAAGGCGGGCGTGCGCTTTCGCAGCGACTACCTCACTGGACCCGGCGGGCGGCAGATCCTGATCGAGGATCCGTCGGGAAACTTGGTCGAGTTGTTCGAGCCGGCGGAGTCGAAGTAGGGCGTTCTACTCGGCGACGATTTAACTCTCGCGCGTCTGCTCCATTGATGTGTCAACGGTCACACCGCCGGTCCATGTGACTCGACGTTGGCGAGAATACTTTGAGCTCTGTGTGCAATGCGATCGAAACCGGATCCGCTGTAGCCGAGCTCTCGCGCTGTTTCGAGATGCTGGCTTGCCTCCGAGCTATCGTTTCGCGTTGCCGCGACGAGCGCAAGATTGGCGTGCGGAATTGGATACAGCGAATCCAGCTCGAGAGCGGCGCGCCATGCTGCCTCGGCAGCATCGATGTCGTCCAGGTTGAACCGGGCCGCTCCGATGTTGTTCATCGTCATCGCTTCGACGTTCGGCGTATAAAAAGACCACGAAAGCCAGAGTAACCACCTTCGCCATGGCTGCGCTCGAACCGTCGCGAGGAATGCGTTCAGATGTCCGAGCGCCGACTTTGGATCGCCGCGGTCGAGGGCGCGTCGGCCCCGGAACAGGTCGCGGAACAACAAGCCTTGGACGCGGCCGGGAAGGAGCAGGGCGATGCACAAGGCCACGACGACGCCCAAATTTGGCCTCGCCACAAGCAGGTAAGACCCCACGGCGCCAAGAAGGGCGAGGAAGGCGACGACATACCAGAGTTTGTACTTGGTGACTCGGGTCAAGGATCACCGTATCCGGCGATGCCGGACAAAGCGCAAGGGCGGTTTGTCGAGCTTTTACGAGTCACTGTCCTTGGACTTCGTTGTCCGGAACCCTGGTGAGAGTTCCGAGCGGGGGCAGTTGCGCCATGCGGCGAGCCAGACCTACCAGCTCGCTGCGCGAATTGATGGCGCAGTAGCGAGTCAGCAGGATGTCGAGGGAGCCCACATCTCTCACGTTTGCGGGCGGGCACGCGGACTGGAGAACATTGAACTTCCTGATCAAGGCCTCGGCCGGCGCGCGGGAGAGTAGTAGGTAGTCGCTCCCCGGGCGGGATCCGATCTGTACTGTCCAGAGCTCGATTTCGCTTCCGTTGACGCTCGTGGTACCGAGGAGCACGAAGAATGACGGATGGAAGTCGGCGCCATCGAGCCGCGATCGCTCGTACGCGCGAAAAGTGTTGGCCCAGCAGTGCATGGCGCCGTAGTTGCTGAATCGGTACCACAGCCCGTCGTCTTCATCTTCGGAGCCACTCTTCCGGAAGCGCCAATCACCGTAGTCAATGCGATTCGTGCAGCCAAACGAGTCGTCAGAAACGAAATGCTGGGGCCATTCATGGTCGCCGCCGCGTCCGAAGATGGGCAGGTCGGAGTGAACGAGGTCATCCGCCAGTTCGGCAATCGAGTCGCCGCTCGCGAAAGGGGAGAACAGAAACGCGGCGACCAAGATCAATATCACCCTGTCCTTCACGCGTCGCTCCACCGAAATGTTAGGCGACAAACCCGCTGTCTTTCTCAAATTAGTTCGCAGCGAATAGCATGATCCGCACTTGACCGCAACTCACTAGCCTAGTGGTTAGACTCCGCCGTTGCCACCCCGGCCATCGTGCCGATAAACAACGCTGCCCACATGGCTTGGGCCGGCAACGTGACAATGTCTGCGGCAACGGCAACGGGAATCCACTTCGAGGCATTGCCCTTAACCCTTTGTGCCTTTGGCGCGATGTCCAGTCTGAAACTCCCGTTGTCGGCATATGGTTCGACATATATGAGTTCGACGTTCCCCCAGTACTTGCGAAGGCCATTGCCATTGTCAGCTGTGAGAGCTCGGGGAAGCTCATAGAGAACTGGCTCGCTTGCAGCGAGAATTGCATGGGAATTGACTTCAGTCGCTTTTCTGGCGATCGCCAGGGGACGCCAACCCTCACTCATGTATGCAATAGATGGCCCAATCGTTGCGGCGTACCGGAATATGCGGTCTTCGCCCCTGGTCGACTCGTGCTCCGTCTTTAGCTTTTCAATCTCCACTCTTGGCAGTAGCAGAGAGAAATCGGACTCTCCCTTTACGCCATGAATCCTGCCCTTTACAAACAAGACAATGTTGCCGTCCGGCATTTGATAGGCAGCGACCACGTGGTCTGCCTGGTGCGAAGGTGTTCCTGGCCCACCAGCCAGCTGAGCGACTGTGCTGGTAACGCATCCGCTTAACAAAAGCGAAAGAAGCGCAGAGTAGGGCATCGAAAAAAGGCTCAACTTTCGTCGTCTGCTAGTGGATCTCTTCGACATTCGCAGAAAACCTTGCGGCCTATCGATTCGGCGGAGCTGAGCGCTTCATGGTTGAACTTGGCACGTTATCCTTCACGTGTCCGCTCCAGCCAGATGCTAGGCGTCAGGCGCTGACGCGTCTCGTAATCGAGGCCGCAGTAGGCCGGCGATTGTGCGCGCCGAGGTTTCCTCATTTGCGTGGGCTTCTGCTCGCGGAAATCACGATAGTTTCCAGCTCGAGGTGACACTAACGATTGAGCTGAGCGGCGCGCACGCCGACGATTGAGCTTGGCACTTTATCGTTCACGCGTCCGCTCCAACGAGGTGCTAGACGCGCAGCCCGCCTCGCCATGGTCGCAATAGCGCTTGAGAACCATGCCGGGGCCGTCCTTGTCCATTTCAGTGAGCGTCTCACCTTCTAAAGAGTAGTCAAAGCGAAACTCGCCATCTCTCAGACTGCTGTAGCCCTCGACGTACACTGATATGCATTGGGGTCTATCGCTGGCCTTTGAGCCATCGCAGTACGTCCATCGGGCCTGAGACGCAACAAAATAGTATTGAGACTTGTCTGGCCGAATGTGTTTAGAAGAGAAGGCTGCCTTACCGTTCTCGTATAGGAGCACAACGGTGTGTTCTTGCTCTGTTTCCCAGACAAAACGCATTGGCCAAGCTTCCACCGCATTGCCAGGGGAACTGAGTAACGTGAGACCGGCGATGGCCAGAGTGCTACGCATTGCGCGTCTAACGGTTGATCTGAGCGGCGCGCACGCCGACGTTTAAGCTTGGCACTTTATCTTTCACGCGTCCGCTCCAGTGATGAGATGGACTCCTCCTGCCGAAGCAATTCGGCATCAATGTGCCAAGCTGTATGTGTTGCATCAGCTAGCCCCAACAAGAGGAGTCCTCCATGAATGCTACGACTGTCGGTGTGGATCTGGCAA